>NZ_JBBDHD010000178.1:0-10378 GCF_044129415.1 Streptomyces racemochromogenes | reverse complement strand
TCCACCGAGGACGTCACCGCCGCCTTCCTGGAACTGGGCGCCTACCTGGGCGGCCTGGTCCGCCTCAAGCGCACCGCCCGGCCGACCGCTCCCCAGGAGCCGCCCTCCACCCCGCCCGGGGACCTCCCGAGCGGTACCACCACGCCCGCCGACCCCTTCTCGGACGCCCCGGCGTCCCCCGTCGCACCCGTCCCCTCCGAGCCGGGGCTGACCCCCGACCCCGAGGACGTGCCGTCCACCGGCCCGGCCGCGCCCTCCGACCCCTTCGGCTCCCCCGACCAGCACCAGGGCACCGACCAGGGCACCGAGCAGCCCCCCTACCTGGAGAGCGCCTGACCCGGCGCTGTGTCATGGTGGATCGGTGCCGAGCACCGTATCGCTGCCGGAGGACTGGCCCGCACACCCGGACCGGTCCCTGTCGCTGAACCGGATGGGCAGTTTCGACTGGGACCTGGTCACCGGTCTCATGCACCTGGACACGGCGGCCCTCGACGTCTTCGACACGCCCCCCGAGGAGTACGACGGGCGGCCGGAGTCGCTGGGCCGCCGTGTCCCCGCCGGCGAGGCGGCCCGGCTCGACGCGCTGGTCTCCAGCGCCCTCAAGAGCGGCTCGGACAGCTACGGGGCGTACTTCCGCCTCCGCTGCCGCGACGGCCGGATGCGCTGGACCCACACCCAGGGCCGCGTCATGCGCGCAGGCGACGGCCGCCCCTACCGCATCATCGGCATCGTCCGCGACGCCACCGAGGAGCTCAGCCACTCCGCCGAACGCCTCGGCCTGGACGAGGAGCGCCGCCGCCAGACCTCCGTCGTCGAGTCCACCACCGCCGCGCTCGCCCACGCGCGCACCGTCAAGGACGTCATCGACGTCATCGGCGACGCCCACGGACTGGAGCGGCTCGGCTCGATGGGCATGGTGATGGGACTGGTCGAGGCGAACCGGATCCACCTGGTGGCGGAAGGCCCGGCCGGCAGCTTCGTCCCCGGTACGCGCTACACGCGCATCGACGAGCAGTACCCGATGAGCGAGGTCGTCCGCTCCCTCCAGCCCCGGTTCCTGGAGTCGGCCGAGGAGTTCGCCCAGGGCTACCCCGCGCTCTGGTCGAAGATCTCGTACATGCGGATCTCGGCCGCCGCCTACCTGCCGCTGATCGCCCAGGCCCGCCCGATCGGCGCGCTCGGCCTGCTGTACGAGGACAAGGAGGGCTTCACCCAGGAGGAACGCAACCTGCTGGTCGCCCTCGGCAGCAGCATCGCGCAGAGCCTCCAGCGGGCCATGCTCCTGGAGCAGGAGCACGACCTCGCCGAAGGCCTCCAGCAGGCCATGCTGCCCCGCCGCATACCGGCCGTCCCCGGTGCCCGGATCGCCGTCCGCTACCGGTCCGCGCGGATGGGCCAGGACATCGGCGGCGACTGGTACGACGTCATCCCGCTGCCGGGCGGCCGCGTCGGGGCGGTCATCGGCGACGTCCAGGGCCACGACACGCACGCGGCCGCCGTCATGGGGCAGCTGCGCATCGTGCTGCGCGCGTACGCCGCCGAGGGGCATTCGCCGGGCACGGTGGTGGCCCGGGCCTCGGTCTTCCTGCACGAACTGGACACCGACCGCTTCGCGACCTGCACGTACGCCGAGGCCGACCTGTCCACCGGGGTGCTCCAGGTGGTCCGCGCGGGCCATATCGACCCCCTGCTGCGGACCCGGGACGGGGAATGCCGCAGGCTGCCGGTGGAGGGCGGGATGCCGCTGGGGCTGTCGGCGGAGTTCGGCCGGCTGGAGTACCCGGTGACCACGGTGGAACTGGACCACGGCGAAACGCTCCTGCTCTGCACCGACGGGCTGGTGGAGCAGCCCGGAGCCGACCTGGACGACGGCATCCGCGCGCTGACCGACATGGTCCGCGAGGGCCCGGACGACCTGCAGCTGCTCGCCGACCGGCTCTGCGAGGTGTCCGACGAGCGGGGCGGGGACGACGACATGGCCCTCCTGCTGCTGCGCCGCGAGGGCGACGGCGCGGCGCGGGCCGGCGGCGGCCGGCTCCGGCAGCACGTCGCCCCCGGAGACCCCGAGGCCCTCGTCGCGGCCCGGCACATGATCGGCGCGGCGGTGCGGGCCTGGGGGGCGCGGAGCCGCGCGGACGAGATCGAACTGGTCGCCGACGAGCTGATCGTGAACGCCCTGATGCACACGGACGGTCCCGCGATCGTGACCCTCCGCGTCCTCAGCGGGCCGCAGCGCCGGCTCAGGGTCGAGGTGGAGGACCGCTCCAGCGCCCTGCCCAGGCGCCGCGACGCGGGGGATGCGGGGGTGTCGGGGAGGGGCCTGATGCTGGTGGACCGGCTGGCGGACGTGTGGGGCGTGGAGCCGAGGGGAAGCGGCAAGTGCGTGTGGTGCGAGTTCGTGGTGTAGTCCCGCGCCGCGGCCGCCGCCGCCGGCCCGGGTCGCGCCCATCGGGCGGGCACGGCACCCTGGGAGGGTGCCGGAGCTGCCGGAGGTCGAGGCGCTGAGGGCGTTCCTCGTCGAACACCTCGCCGGGCGGGCGGTCGAACGGATCCTCCCGCTCGCCGTCAGCGTGCTCAAGACCTACGACCCCCCGCTCACCGCCCTGGAAGGGCGGCCCGCCGGCCCGGTCGCCCGACACGGCAAGTTCCTCGACCTGACCGTCGGCGACCTCCACCTCGTCACGCACCTCGCCCGCGCCGGCTGGCTCCGCTGGCAGGACTCCTTCCCCGCCCAGCCCCCGCGCCCCGGCAGGGGTCCCCTCGCGCTGCGCCTCGTCCTCGACGACGGCGCCGGCTTCGACCTCACCGAGGCGGGCACCCAGAAGCGCCTCGCCGTGTACGTCGTGCGCGACCCCCAGGAGGTTCCCGGCATCGCCCGCCTCGGCCCCGACCCGCTCGCCCCCGGCTTCGACCGGGACGCGTTCGCCGCCCTCCTCGCCGGTGAGCGGCGCCAGATCAAGGGCGTACTGCGCGACCAGGGCGTCATCGCCGGCATCGGCAACGCGTACAGCGACGAGATCCTGCACGCGGCCCGCGTATCCCCCTTCAAGCTGGCCTCCTCCTTCGACGACGAGCAGGTCACCCACCTCTACGAGGCGGTGCGCGACACCCTGCGGACCGCCGTCGAACGGGCCCACGGCCTGGCCGCCGGGCAGCTGAAGGCCGAGAAGAAGAGCGGGCTGCGCGTGCACGGCCGCGACGGGGAGCCGTGCCCTGTGTGCGGGGACACGGTCCGCTCGGTGTCGTTCGCCGACTCCTCGCTCCAGTACTGCCCCACCTGCCAGACCGGTGGCAAACCGCTCGCCGACCGCAGGCTCTCCCGCCTCCTCAAGTAGCGGGCCCGCTGCGTAGACTCCGGCACCATGGCCGAGCAGCAGCAGCAGCCACCGCCCCGGCGGGAGGTCGTCACCGGAGTCCCGCGCGCCGCCCGCCGCAGGCCGCCCGCGTACGCCCCGGCCCGCTCGGAGATCTCCGAGCAGACCACCCTCGGCGCCACCTACGTGCGGGCGCTGATGCGCAGCCAGCTGCGGGCGGCGCTGGGCGCGATGGCGGCGCTGCTTCTGGTGCTCGGGCTGCTGCCGCTGGCCTTCCTGCTGCCCCGGGCGACCGCGGGCACGGTGGTGTGGATCGCGCTGGGGGTGGTGGCGTACCCGGTGATGTGGCTGATCGCCCGCTGGTACGTGGCGCGGGCCGAACGCAACGAGGCGGATTTCACCGGGCTGGTGACCGACCCCTCCGAACCGACGGCCTGACCGGCCCGGGTGCCGGCCCCTCGGACCCCTCAGAACAGGTGCATCGCCAGGTGGCCCAGCGGCAGGCCCAGTTGCCAGGCCGGGGTCCAGACGCGGGCGTTCTCGTCCAGGCCCGGCGGGGGGCCGGCCTGTGCCGGGTGGTCCGGGTCGAGGTGGGTGGCGAACAGCTCGGTGTGGTCCAGCCAGCGCCAGGCCGCCCGGGCCAGTTCCAGGTCGGGGTCCTCTCCGCCGTGCTCTCGGGCCCGCTCGCCCAGGGCGAGGAACCGGGTACGGACCCAGTCGCGCCAGGGGTGCCCGTACGCCGTCAGCGACAGCCACTCGTCGAGCTGCGAGACCACCCGGATCCCGGAGAGCTCGCCGGCCGCGTCCGAGAGGTAGATCGTCAGCGCGAGCGTGTCCCGTCCGGCCCGGAACTCCAGGCTGCCGGCCGGGATCAGCCGGCCCGTGCGCAGCAGCTCGTCCGCGATGTACTCCGCGTAGAGCCACGCCATGGGCACCGCCAGTCCGCCGTCACTGGTGCCGTTCAAACCCTCGGGCTGCACCGTTCCACCTTCTCCCGCGCGTCGAGCCTGCCGCCGTCATCCCCGAGCCTTCACCGGCCGGCTCGCGGAACGGGGGATGTTTACTCAACTTGAACGGACTGATGCCGATTTCGGCGTGGATTGTGTCCGGTTCGTGCGCGTGGAGGGCGTTCCTTGAGTGCTCCTCCGGCGGGGCGCGGGTGTTCCCCGTGCTTGCGCCCCCGGTTCAGGCCCCCAGTCCGTACCCCTGGAGGCCCTTCCGCAGGGCGCGCAGCGCATAGTGCGTACGGGACTTGACCGTGCCGGCCGGAATCCCCAGCTCCGCTGCGGCCTCGGCCACGGAGCGGTCCCGGAAGTAGACCTGCATCAGCACGTCGCGGTGCTCCCGCCCCAGACTGCCGACCGCCCGCCGCACATCGATGGCGGTGACCGAGCCGGCCACCGCGTCCTCGGGCGCGGGCGCCTGCTCCAGAGCGTCCGGCTCGACCTCCTGGGGGCGCGACATCCGGGCCCGGCGGGCGTCGATGGCGAGCCGCCGGGCCACGGTGAACAGCCAGGGCCGCATCGACTCGTGCCCGGTGGCCAGTGCCTCGGGATGCTGCCAGACCCGGACGAGGGTCTCCTGCACGAGGTCCTCGGCGCGCTGGGCGTCCCCGGCCGTGAGGCCGAGCAGGAAGGAGAACAGCGCCCGCCCGTGCTCGCGCTGGAGTGCGGCGAGCGCCTCGGGTTCCGTGCGCTGGAGGGTGGGGGAGGGCGGCACGTCGGTGGCTCCTTCCGGGTCCGCGGGGCGGGGCGGGGGGGCTCCGGGAAAGGGGCGGGCGGGCCCCGTATCCGGCTCCACCCACCCTCACCTGCGCGGAGCCGACCGGGAACCGTCCAGCGCCGGCGTTGCGCCCAAGCACCCGGGTGGTCCGGTGGGCGGCCGCGCCGGACGACGAACGGTTGAACGGCACGGCGAACGGCCGGGGCCGTCGGAGTGAGGCGGGAGCGGGCGGACGGCGCCGCTCCTTGACGTGGACCGACTCCTCCTATGGATTCATCGGATAGGCAGACAATCCGATAATCCACTCAAGGAGAGCCGGTCCGATGACCCAGCGCACCCGGCGTGCCCTCGCCCTGCTGTCGGCCGCCCTGCTGTCCGCCGTGGCCGCCGGCTGCTCCAGCGGCGGCCGTCCCGCCCCCGCCCGGCTGGGCTCCAGCGCCGCCGGCGCCCCCGTCGGCACGGCCGGATCCGCGTCCCCCGCCGCCCCCTCCGCCGCCCGGGGCTTCACCCTGGTCGCGAGCGGCGACGTGCTCCCGCACACCTCGGTCATCCAGCGGGCGGCCGCCGACGCGGGCGGGGACGGCTACGACTTCCGGCCCATGTTCTCCGCGGTCAAACCGGTGGTCTCCGCCGCCGACCTGGCCCTGTGCCACATGGAGACCATCTACGGGGACGACGACGGCCCCTTCAGCGGCTACCCCGCCTTCGTCTCCCCGCCCGCCGTCGCCGACGCCCTCAAGGACGCCGGGTACGACGGCTGTTCCACCGCCTCCAACCACACCCTCGACGACGGCGCCGAAGGCCTGAAACGCACCCTCGACCGCTTCGACAAGGTCGGCCTCGGGCACGCCGGCTCGGCCCGCACCGCCGCCGAGGCGGCCCGCACCACCCTCTACACGGCCGGTTCCGCGAAGGTCGCCCACCTCGCCTACACCTACGACACCAACGGCTACCCGATGCCCGACGGCCAGCCGTGGGCGGTCAACCTGATGCGCCAGGACAAGATCGTCGCGGACGCCCGGGCGGCCCGGAAGGCGGGCGCGGACGTGGTCCTCGTCAGCCTCCACTGGGGCACCGAGTGGCAGACCGAACCCGACGAGACCCAGCTGGCGCTCGGCAAGGCCCTCACCGGCTCGCGGACCGGCGGCCGCCCGGACATCGACATGATCCTGGGCACGCACGCCCACATCCCGCAGGCCTACGAGAAGGTCGACGGGACCTGGATCGTCTACGGCATGGGCGACCAGGTCGCCGGCGAGATGTTCAACCACAGCGGCGCCCGCGACATGCGCGGCAACTACGGGTCCATCGCCCGCTTCACCTTCGCCCCGCCCGCCGCGCCAGGACAGCGCTGGCGGGTCACCCGGGCCGAGTTCGTCCCGCAGATGATGGACCTGTCCACCGGCCGGGTCGTCAACCTCCCCGCCGCCCTCGCCGAGGACCCCGGCAACACCGAGTACGAGACCGCCCAGGACGCGATCACCGAAGCCGTCCTCAGCCGCGGCGCCGCCGAGGACGGGCTGAAGCGCGGCCGGTAGGGCGCCCGGGACACGGGCCCCCGGCCCGCGCAGCGGCGCGTCCGCGGGACCGCCGGCCGCGCGCCCGCGGGCACCACCGCCGGGGAGGACGACGCGCCGTCCACCCGCGCGGAGGACCGCCCGCGGCCCGTCCCGGCCCGTTCGAATGCCGTACCCGCCCGCTCCGTCACCCTGCCGAGGCCCACCGCGCTCGGCGCGCGCGGCGGCGCGGCCCTCCCTACAGTGCATGGCATGAGTGCCACGCAGGAGCAGACCCGCGGTACCCGCAACAGGTTCCTGAACCGGGTCCCGGACGCCTTCGGGGCGTTCTTCGGAACGCTCGGCCTGCTGTGCGCGCTGCTGGCGCTGTCCCCGGTGCTGCGGGGCCTCCTGCGGCCCGTGGTGCGCTTCCTCGACGATTTCGTGGTGCCGGTCAGCGAGAACCTCGCGTACGCCGTCTTCCTCTTCCTGCTCGCCGCCGCGCTCGGCATCCGCAAGAAGATCGCCTGGTGGATCGTCGTCACCTATCTGGCCCTGCTGATCCTCGTCGACGTCCTGATCATCGCCGACGGCGACCTCTGGGTCGGCGGCCTCTCCCTGGCCCTCGCGGTCGCCGCCCTCGTCGTGCTGACCGCCGCCCGCAAGGAGTTCTACGCCGCCTCCCGCCCCGGCGCCGTCTGGCGCGCCCTGCTCGTCCTGGGCCTCGGCCTGCTCGCCGCCGTCCTCCTCGGCTGGGCCCTCGTCGCCCTGTTCCCCGGCACCCTGCCCAAGGACCAGTGGCTGGACTGGGCGGCCAAGCAGGTCTTCGGCGGCCTCTTCTCCGCCCGGCAGTTCGACGGCCGGCCGCCCCGCGCGCTCTACTTCCTGCTCGGCCTCTTCGGCGCCCTCGCCCTGCTGAACGCCGCCGCCACCCTCTTCCGCTCCCAGCGGCTGACCGCCGCCCTGCACGGGGACGAGGAACTCCGCATCCGCGCCCTGCTCGCCGCCTACGGCCGCGCCGACTCCCTCGGCTACTTCGCCACGCGACGCGACAAGGCCGTCGTCTTCGCACCCAACGGCAGGGCCGGGGTCACCTACCGCGTCGAGGCCGGGGTCTGCCTCGCCAGCGGCGACCCGGTGGGCGACCCCGCCGCCTGGACCCCCGCCATCGACGCCTGGCTGGCCGTCGCCCGCCGCTACGGCTGGCAGCCCGCCGTCATGGGCGCCTCCGAGGACGGCGCGACCGCGTACGCCCGCTCCGGACTCAGCGCCCTCCAACTGGGCGACGAGGCCATCCTGCACGTCGCCCACTTCGACCTCGACGGCCGCGACATGCGCGTCACCCGGCAGGCCGTCAACCGGGTCAAGCGCGCCGGCGCCACCACCCTGATCCGCCGCCACTCGGCCCTGACCGACGAGGAGATGCAGAAGATCATCGACCGGGCCGACCACTGGCGCGACACCGAGACCGAACGCGGCTTCTCCATGGCCCTGGACCGGCTCGGCGACCCCGCCGACGGGGACTGCCTGCTCGTGGAGGCCTTCGACGGCCAGGGCGAGCTGATCGCCCTGCTCTCCTTCGTCCCCTGGGGCAAGGACGGCATCTCGCTCGACCTGATGCGCCGCGACCGCGCCGCCCCCAACGGGGTCATGGAGTTCATGGTGGCCCAGCTCTGCGCGGCCGCCCCCGGCCTCGGCGTGCGCCGGATCTCCCTCAACTTCGCGGTGTTCCGCTCCGCCTTCGAGGAGGGCGGCCGGATCGGCGCCGGTCCCGTGCTCAAGCTGTGGCGCAGGCTGCTGCTCTTCTTCTCCCGCTGGTGGCAGCTGGAGGCCCTCTACCGCTCCAACGTCAAGTACGGCCCCGAGTGGTACCCCCGCTTCCTCTGCTACCAGGACGCGGGCTCGCTCGCCCGGGTCAGCCTCGCCTCCGGCATCGCCGAGGGCTTCGTCTCCGTGCCCAGCCTGCGCAAGCTGTGGGGCAAGGGCCACCAGCCCAGGGGCCTCACCGCCCCCGTCGACACCGCCGACCTGCCCTCCATCGAATCCCTCGGCCTGGATCTCGTGAGGGAGGAGGGGGAACACGCGCCCGCCGAGCGGATGCCCGAGCAGGTCCGCGTCCGCCACGCCAAAATGCAGCGGATCCGCGACGCCGGCACCGACCCCTACCCCGTCGGGATCCGGCAGCGCACCCACACCGCCGCCCAGCTCAGGGCGGCGCACCCCGGCCGTCTCCCGGCCGGCTCCCGCACCGGCGAGCCGGTCGTCCTCGCCGGCCGGGTGATGGTCGTGCGCGACCTCGGCGGAGTGGTCTTCGCCGTCCTGCGCGACTGGACCGGCGACGTCCAGCTGATGTTCACCCGCGAGGAGTCCGGCCCGGACGCGCTGGACTCCTTCACCTCCCAGGTCGACTTCGGCGACCACGTGGTGGCCGGCGGCACCGCCGCCGCCAGCCGCGCCGGAGAGCTGTCCGTCCTCGTCGACTCCTGGCAGCTCACCGGCAAGTGCCTGCGCCCCCTTCCCGACAAGCGCAAGGGCCTGGCCGACCCGGAGGCCCGGGTACGGCGCCGCTACCTGGACCTGGTCGCCAGCCCCGACGCCCGGGACGTCGTACGGGCCCGCTCCAGCGCCGTGCAGGCGCTGCGCCAGGGCCTCCTGGACCGCGGCTACCTGGAGGTCGAGACCCCGATGCTCCAGCAGATCCACGGAGGCGCCAACGCCCGCCCCTTCCGCACCCACATCAACGCCTACGACCTCGACCTGTACCTGCGCATCGCACCCGAGCTCTACCTCAAACGGCTGTGCGTCGGCGGCATGGAGAAGGTCTTCGAGATGGGACGCACCTTCCGCAACGAGGGCGTCTCCTACAAGCACAATCCCGAGTTCACGATGCTGGAGGCCTACCAGGCCTTCGCCGACTACGACGTGATGCTCGACCTGACCCGCGAGCTCATCCAGGGGGCCGCCACCGCCGCCTTCGGGTCGCCCGTCGCCCACAAGGCGGGCCCCGACGGCAAGCTCGTCGTCCACGACATCTCCGGGCCCTGGCCCGTCAAGACCATGTACGGGGCCATCAGCGAGGCCCTCGGGGAGGAGGTCGACGCCGACACCGGGGAACACCGGCTGCGCCTCCTGTGCGACCGGGCCGGTGTCCCGCACGGGCCCGAGGACACCCGGGGCGACGTGGTCCTGGAGATGTACGAGCGGCTGGTGGAGGAGCGGACCAAACTCCCCACCTTCTACAAGGACTTCCCCACCGACGTCTCCCCGCTCACCCGCCAGCACCGCAGGGACCCCCGCCTCGCCGAGCGCTGGGACCTGGTGGCCTTCGGCACCGAACTGGGCACCGCCTACTCGGAGCTCACCGACCCCGTGGAGCAGCGCCGGCGCCTCACCGCCCAGTCCCTGCTGGCGGTGGGCGGGGACCCGGAGGCGATGGAACTCGACAACGACTTCCTCGACGCCCTGGAGTACGCCATGCCGCCCACCGGGGGCCTGGGCATCGGGGTGGACCGGCTGGTCATGTTCCTCACGGGTCTGACGATCCGCGAGACGCTGCCGTTCCCGCTGGTGCGCCAGAGCTGACCGGGTGGCTGGTCCGGGCGGGTGAGCCGGAGGGGATGCCTCCGCGCCTCTCGACATCTTCGGCGATGTCGTTGATACGTAGTAATAATGACAAATGACGAGCCGACAGTAGGGCGACGCGTGCTCCTGCGTACCGCCGTCTTCCTCGGAATCGCGGCCGCCGCGTCCTCCGGACTGCTCGACGTGGGCGGGGGCGGCTCCCCGGCCGCACCGCCCGGACCACCCCCCGGCGGGGGCCCGGCGGGCGGCGCCGCGCCGCCCGCC
>NZ_JBBDHD010000177.1:0-10442 GCF_044129415.1 Streptomyces racemochromogenes | reverse complement strand
CAGGCGGGCCCGGTGCCCACCCCGACACACGCGCCGAGCGCGCCGACCGCGACCCGATACCGCCCCGGCCGGCGGTCACCACCGCCCTGCCGGTGCCCGCCGACCCGACGGCGCTGCCCGGCAACGGCGCCCGCGTCGTGGCCCGGCCCGCCGACCAGGGCCCAGCACAGGAGGATGGAACCGGTGGAGGACGCTGAGCGCCGCGGACAGGCACGGCCGGTCCCGCCGAGGGGCGTCCGCCCGCTCCTGGCCCTGGGGGCCGCCGGGCTGCTCCTCGCCGGCTGCGCCTCCATGCCCGACCGCGGCGAGATCCGCCGGGTGGAGGCCTCCCAGGGCGTCGACTCCCAGGTACGGGTCTTCGGCGTGCCCCCGGCCGACAAGGCCAGCCCGGCCGAGATCGTCGACGGCTTCCTGGAGGCCATGACCAGCGACGACCCGCAGCTGGCCACCGCCCGCAAGTACCTCACCGAGGACGCCGCCAAGAACTGGAAACCCTCCTCGGCCGTCACCGTGCTCTCCGCCGGCCTCGACCGCGTCCCCGTCCAGGGCGAGAAGGACCCCGACGGGCCCCGCTGGAAGGTCACCGGCAAGAAGCTCGCCACCGTCGACGAGCGCAGCGCCTACCAGCCCGAGACCGGCGGCAGCCGCTACGAGGAGTACCTCCAGCTCGTCCAGGTCAAGGGGCAGTGGCGGATCGCCACCCCGCCCAGCAGCCTCGTGCTCAGCGAGTCCGACTTCCAGCGCATCTACAAGCCCGTCAACAAGTACTACTTCGCGGGCGGCACGCTCGTCGCCGACCCGGTGTACGTGCGCCAGCGCAGCGACCCCGACACGCGCATGGACCCCACCACCCTGACCGTGCAGTCGCTGCTGGCCGGCCCCTCCAAGTGGCTCGGCCCCGTCGCCTCCACCGCGTTCCCGACCGGCACCGAACTGCGCGAGGGCACCAAGTCCCTGGCCTACGACGGCCAGAACACCCTGCGCGTCCCGCTCAACGCGGCCGCCGAGAACGCCGCCCAGCCGCAGTGCCAGAAGATGGCCACCCAACTCCTGTACACCGTCCGGGACCTGACGGCCTCCCGGCTGGACCGGGTCGAACTGCTGCGCTCCGACGGCAAGTCCTCGCTGTGCTGGGTGACCGGCTCGAACGCGGCCAGCCTCGCCAACCGGCCGCTGCCGCCGCAGCACCAGTACTACGTGGACAAGGACGGCCGCCTCGTGCGGATGGTCCTCAACGCGGGCGCCGACGAGCAGCAGCAGGACAAGCCGGAGCCGGCCCCCGGCCCGCTGGCCACGGCCGCCGGGTTCAAGGTGGGCTCGGCCGCCGTCACCTACGACGAGAAGCGGGCCGCGGTCGTCTCCGACGACGGGCACGGGCTGTACGTCGTCACCCTGACCACCGCCGGACCGATGCCGCAGGCGCTGCTGACCAGCCGGACCGGCAAGCTCACCGCACCCAGCTGGGACGCCCAGGGCGACCTGTGGATCGCCGACCAGGACCCGCAGAACCAGGGCCTGTGGCGGGTGCCCGGCGGCACCGGCACCCCGCAGAAGGTGGACGTCGCCGGGCTGGACGGGGCGCGGATCAGCGGCCTGAAGGCCTCCTCGGACGGGGTGCGCATCGCGCTGCTCGTCGAGCGGGACGGCAGCCGCAAGAACCTCTACATCGGGCGGATCGAGCGGCCCGAGGGCAAGGGCGACGCCTCGAAGGTCTCGGTGCGCGAGCTGCGCCCGGCCGCTCCGCAGATGACGGAGGTGACGGCGATGAGCTGGGCGCCGCGCGGCCGGCTGCTGGTGGTGGGCCGCGAGAGCGGCGGCGTGGACCAGGCCCGCTACATGCTGGCCGACGGGTCGATGGTCGCGGCGAGCCTGCCCGGGGCGACCGGGCTGAGCGCCATCGCCGCCTCCGAGGACGAGGCGAAGCCGGTGGTGGCCTCCTCCACCGAGGACGGGATCGTGTGGCTGCCGCCGGGCGCCCAGTGGCGTACGGCGGCGGCGGGCGGCAGGGCGCCGGTCTACCCGGGCTGAGCCCGGCGCCCGGCCGGTTTTCCACAGGGGTCGCGCCCCGCGCGGGCAGCGGGCAGGGTGGAGGGGTGCGGGGGTGGTGGCGGGAGCTGGCCGGGCTGGTCCTGCCCGCCGACTGCGCGGGCTGCGGGGCCGCGCGCTCGCTGCTGTGCGGGGCCTGCCGCGAGGTCCTCGACGGCGCGGGTGCCGGGCCGGTGCGCCCGGCGCGGGGCGGCGCGGGCGGCGCTCTGCCGCCGGTGTTCGCGGCGGCCCGGTACGAGGGGCCGGTCCGGGCGGTCGTACTGGCCCACAAGGAGCGCGGCGCCCTGCCCCTGGCCGGCCCGCTCGGCGGCGCCCTCGCGGCGGCGGTGTCGGCGGCCCGCGCGGCGGGGGGAGGGGGCGGGGCGGGGGAGCTGGCACTGGTTCCGGTGCCGTCCGCGCGGCGGACGCTGCGGGCGCGGGGCCACGACCCGGCGCGCAGGCTCGCCCTGGCCGCGTCCCGGCGGCTGCGCGGGGCCGGCGAGCCCGCGCGCGTGGCCCCCGTGCTGCGGCTGCGGCGGCAGGTCGCCGACCAGGCCGGGCTGGGGGCCCGCGAGCGGCGGGAGAACCTGGCGGGGGCCCTGGAGGTGTGCCCGGACGGGGTGCGTCTGGCGGCCGGGGCGCGCATCGTGGTGGTGGACGACGTGGTCACGACCGGGGCCACCCTCGCGGAGGCGGCCCGGGCGCTGGGCGCGTCGGGGCTGTGGGCGCAGGCGGCGGCCGTGGTGGCGGCGCCGCCCGGATCGTTCACCCGGTCCTGATGCCAGGGCGCCGGTGGACGACACGTACAGAGCAAAAATCTTGTGAATAGATTTGGAACTGCTGGGGAATGCGCATCGTTGCAGGTAGTAAGAGGGACCAACCCCCTGGACGGAGGTAGGTTCCGGTAGCGGGTGCCGACAACCGGCATTGAGAGATATGTTCGGTTGTGAGGAACTGGCGATCCTTGGGCCCCTGGTATCGGAGCGCCGGTCCGCCCGTTTTGGAATCTTCGTGTCAGAGGGTGTCTCTCTACTCCGAAGTCGGTGGGGTGTAGATCTTGCCGATGGGGGAGGAGGAGGTGAAAGTCGCCAAGTCCGAGGCTCCGGTGCCCACCGGGGCCTGGTGCGAAAGGGAGACGCTTCGCCGCTCGTGGTGAAGGTCTCCGGGAACGGAGTTCTGCGTGGACATCGTCGTCAAGGGCCGCAAGACCGAGGTGCCCGAGCGGTTCCGCAAGCACGTGGCCGAGAAGCTGAATCCGGAGCGGATCCAGAAGCTCGACGCCAAGGTGATCAGCTTGGACGTCGAGGTGTCCAAGGAGCACAACCCGCGCCAGGCCGACCGTTCCGACCGCGTGGAGATCACCCTGCATTCGCGGGGCCCGGTGATCCGAGCCGAGGCCTCCGCCGGCGACCCGTACGCGGCACTCGACCTGGCTCAGGACAAGCTGGAGGCCCGGCTGCGCAAGCAGCACGACAAGCGATTCACCCGCCGCGGCACCGGACGGATCTCGGCGGCCGAGGTGGCCGACCGCGTACCGGGCGTCGCGACGCTCAACGGCAACGGCCAGCCGGTCGGTGAGGAGACCGAGGCCGGAATTCCGACCACCCGGATCGGATCCCTCGAAGTGCAGGGCGAAGGCCCCCTGATCGTCCGCGAGAAGACGCACTCGGCCCGGCCCATGTCGCTCGACCAGGCGCTGTACGAAATGGAACTGGTCGGCCACGACTTCTACCTGTTCGTCGACTCCGAGACCAAGATGCCGAGCGTCGTCTACCGGCGTCACGCCTACGACTACGGCGTCATCCACGTGGACCCCGACGGGGCGTCCAGCTCGGACGAGCCGGCCGTCGGCGGTGCCGGCGGGGCGCTCGGAGGCTGATCACCGATCCGTTGCCCCTGCGGAAGCCGCGGGTTTCCGCAGGGGCACCTGTATGACTCGTATGAGCCAAAGGGATTCCGCCAGACCCCCGCCGCAGGGTGCGGGCATGGAATCATGGCGGGCAGTCAACCGGCGGCCGCCCCCGCCGGGTTGGCCCAGCAGCTCGGTACATGCAGGGGGAGGAACGATGGCGGACGGCTTCGGGCCGGTGCGCGGGGACGACGGAGCCGACTGCCGTGCGGTGGAGGCGGCGGACCCGGCGGCGGCCGCCGGGGAGCCCATCCGGGTGCTCGTGGTCGACGACCACGCCCTCTTCCGGCGCGGGCTGGAGATCGTCCTCGCGCAGGAGGAGGACATCCAGGTCGTCGGCGAGGCCGGGGACGGCGCGGAGGCCGTGGACAAGGCCGCCGACCTGCTTCCGGACATCGTGCTGATGGACGTGCGGATGCCGCGGCGCGGCGGGATCGAGGCCTGCACCTCGATCAAGGAGGTCGCCCCCTCCGCGAAGATCATCATGCTGACGATCAGCGACGAGGAGGCCGACCTCTACGACGCGATCAAGGCGGGCGCGACGGGCTACCTGCTCAAGGAGATCTCCACGGACGAGGTCGCCACCGCCATCCGCGCCGTCGCGGACGGGCAGTCGCAGATCAGCCCCTCGATGGCGTCGAAGCTGCTGACCGAGTTCAAGTCGATGATCCAGCGCACGGACGAGCGCCGGCTGGTGCCCGCGCCCCGGCTGACCGACCGGGAGCTGGAGGTCCTCAAGCTGGTGGCGACCGGCATGAACAACCGGGACATCGCCAAGCAGCTGTTCATCTCCGAGAACACCGTGAAGAACCACGTCCGCAACATCCTGGAGAAGCTCCAGCTGCACTCGCGGATGGAAGCGGTGGTCTACGCGATGCGCGAGAAGATCCTCGAAATCCGCTGAGCCGGGTCGCTCCGCGGGGTGTCCCGGGGCTTCCCGGGTGTTGCCGGGCGCCGGCCGGCGGGCCTCAGTCCAGCCGGGCCAGCTCGGCGGTCACGGCGGCCGCCTCGGCGGCGTCCCGGGCCCGCTCCACGCGGACCGCGTCGCAGCCCACCCACTCCGCCGCCTCCCGCAGCGCCACCGCCATCGCCCCGGCCGCCTTCGGGGTGGTCAGGGAGAGCTGCCGGGCCACCAGCGTGCGCCCCTCGCGGCCCGGGTCGACCCGGCCCCGGAGCCGGCCGCCGGCCAGCAGGGGCATCGCGAAGTAGCCGTGTATCCGCTTCGGCTTCGGGACGTACGCCTCCAGCCGGTGCGTGAAGCCGAAGATCCGCTCGGTGCGGGGGCGGTCCCACACCAGCGAGTCGAACGGGGACAGCAGGGTGGTGCGGTGCCGGCCGCGCGGCTCGGACGCCAGCGCCGCCGGGTGGGCCCAGGCCGGCTTGCCCCAGCCCTCGACCTCCACCGGAACCAGCCCGGAGTCCGCGACGACCGCGTCGAACTCCTCGCCCTTGAGGCGGTGGTAGTCGGCGATGTCCGCGCGCGTGCCCACCCCGAGGGACCGGCCGGCCAGCGCGACCAGGCGGCGCAGGCACTCGCGGTCGTCGAGGTCGTCGTGGAACAGGACGTCGGGGACGGCCCGCTCGGCGAGGTCGTAGACCCGCTTCCAGCCGCGCCGCTCGGTGCAGACCACCTCACCGATGTCCAGCAGCCACTCCACCGCGATCTTGGTCTCGGACCACTCGAACCACTCCCCGCCGTTCTTGGCGCCGCCCAGCCCGGAGGAGGTCAGCGGGCCGTCGGCGCGCAGCCGCTCCAGCACGGCGGCCGTCGAGCGCTCCTTGTCCTGCAGGACGTGCCAGCGGTGGCCGCGGGCCCGGCGGGCCCGGCGGCGGAAGGCGAAGTGCGGCCACTCCTCGATGGGCAGGATGCACGCCGCGTGCGACCAGTACTCGAAGGCGTGGCTGTCCGACCAGTACGCCTTCTCGACGGCGTCCCGGCCGACCGCGCCGAGCCGGGCGTAGGGGATCAGCTCGTGCGACCGGGCCAGCACCGAGATGGTGTCCAGCTGCACGGCGCCCAGGTGCCGCAGCACCCCGCGGACACCGCCCTTGCGGTCGGGTGCGCCCAGGAAGCCCTGCGCGCGCAGCGCGATCCGGCGGGCCTCGTCGGCGGAGAGGGAGGTCATGGCCATTCCGCGAGCCTAGGGGGTGGCACTGACAACGGGGGCCCCGTCAGGTGCGGCCCCGTCCGGCTCGGACCCGTAGGGCAAGGACTCGGCGGGCAGCGGCGAGGGCAGGCCCAGGTCGGCCGGGAGCAGGGAGGCGACCCAGCAGTCCCGCAGGAGCCCGCGGTGCTCCATGCCCGCCCGCTGGACGCCCTCGAAGGTGAAACCCGCCTTCTCCGCGACGGCCCGGGAGGCGGTGTTGCCCAGCCCGGCCCGCCACACCAGCCGGACGCAGCCCAGCTCGGTGAAGGCCCAGCGGGCCACGGCCAGCAGGGCCTCGGTCGCGTAGCCCTTGCCACGGTGGCCGTCGACGGCCCAGAAGCCGACCTCGTGTGCGTGGTTCCCGGCGGGGACCAGCCCGAGGGTGGCCACCAGCGGGCCGTTCGCCCCGAGCCGGGCGACGAGGTTGAACTCGCTGCCCTCGCGCCAGCGCTCGGGCGCGGCGCGCGTCACGTACTCCTCGGCGTCGGAACGCCCGTACGGGACGGCCACGGGGATCCAGCGGGCGATGGCCGGGTCCTGGCAGGCGGCGTACGTCTCGTCGACGTCGGAGGGCAGGTGCGGGCGCAGCACCAGGCGCTCGGTGGTGAGGCTGATCGGTTCCATACCCCGGATTCTGGACGCAGGCGCAGGTCAGGGGCGAGGAGGTTTCAGCGGGCCGGCAGGTACGGCGGCCGGGAGGGCAGTGCGAGGTCCGAGGGGAGCAGGCCGGCGACCCAGCAGTCGCGCAGGGTGCCGCGCAGGTCGAGCGCGGCCCGCAGGACGCCCTCGACGCGGAAGCCGGCCTTCTCCGCGACCGCGCGGGAGGGCGCGTTGCCGACGGCGGCGCGCCACTCCAGGCGGCCGGCGCCGACCTCCGTGAACAGCCAGCGCGCCACGCGGTCGACCGCCTCGGTCGTGTAGCCGCGGCCCCGGTGCTCCTTCGCGGTCCAGTAGCCGATCTCGTACGCGCCCGGGCCGCGCACGTGCACGCCGACGGAGGCGACCAGCGGGCCGTCCTCACCGAGCCGCACCGCGAAGGCGTACTCGCGGTCCTCGCGCCAGGAGGCGGGGCTGATCTCGCTCACCCAGGCCCGTGCGTGCTCCCGCTCGTAGGGGGAGGGGACGACGGTCCAGCGCTGGATCTCGGGGTCCTGGCAGGCGGCGTACACCTCCTCCGCGTCACAGGGGGCGAAGGGGCGAAGGGACAGCCGGGCGGTGGTCAGGGCGAGGGGTTCCATGAACGGATTGTGTCGGCGCCGGGTAACCCGGGCGAGGGGTTTTCGTGCGCACCGGCACCCAATGGCTCCCCCGTACGTTCTCATTCCGGGCGCCCGTGCCCTGCGGACACGGCGGACCTCCCGACGCGACCACGTCCTCGCTTACGATGGCCGTTGCGGTGGGGCCCACCTGCCGTGCCCGGCTACGTAAAGTGCCCAGGCCCGACCGGCAAGGAGACCAGCCTCAGTGTCCGTCCTCACCAAGCTCATGCGTGCAGGCGAAGGCAAGATCCTGCGCAAACTGCACCGCATCGCGGACCAGGTCAACTCCATCGAAGAGGACTTCGTCAACCTCTCCGACGCCGAGTTGCGGGCCCTCACGGACGAGTACAAGCAGCGCTACCAGGACGGCGAGAGCCTCGACGACCTGCTCCCCGAGGCCTTCGCGACCGTCCGCGAGGCCGCGAAGCGCGTCCTGGGCCAGCGGCACTACGACGTCCAGATCATGGGCGGTGCCGCGCTGCACCTCGGGTACGTGGCCGAGATGAAGACCGGTGAGGGCAAGACCCTCGTCGGCACGCTGCCCGCCTACCTGAACGCCCTGTCGGGCCTGGGCGTCCACCTGATCACGGTCAACGACTACCTCGCCGAGCGCGACTCCGAGCTGATGGGCCGGGTGCACAAGTTCCTCGGCCTGGAGGTCGGCTGCATCCTGGCGAACATGTCGCCGGCCCAGCGCCGCGAGCAGTACAACTGCGACATCACGTACGGCACGAACAACGAGTTCGGCTTCGACTACCTGCGCGACAACATGGCCTGGTCGAAGGACGAGCTGGTCCAGCGCGGCCACAACTTCGCCGTGGTCGACGAGGTCGACTCCATCCTCGTCGACGAGGCCCGTACCCCGCTGATCATCTCCGGCCCGGCCGACCAGGCCACCAAGTGGTACGCGGACTTCGCCAAGCTGGTCACCCGCCTGACCAAGGGCGAGGCCGGCCAGCCCCTCAAGGGCATCGAGGAGACCGGCGACTACGAGGTCGACGAGAAGAAGCGCACCGTCGGCATCCACGAGGCCGGCGTCGCCAAGGTCGAGGACTGGCTCGGCATCGAGAACCTCTACGAGTCGGTGAACACCCCGCTCGTCGGCTACCTGAACAACGCCATCAAGGCGAAGGAACTGTTCAAGAAGGACAAGGACTACGTCGTCATCGACGGCGAGGTCATGATCGTCGACGAGCACACCGGCCGCATCCTCGCCGGCCGCCGCTACAACGAGGGCATGCACCAGGCGATCGAGGCGAAGGAAGGGGTGGACATCAAGGACGAGAACCAGACCCTCGCCACGATCACCCTCCAGAACTTCTTCCGCCTCTACACCAAGCTGTCCGGTATGACCGGTACGGCCATGACCGAGGCCGCCGAGTTCCACCAGATCTACAAGCTCGGCGTCGTCCCGATCCCGACGAACCGCGCCATGCAGCGCAAGGACCAGCCCGACCTCATCTACCGCACCGAGGTCGCCAAGTTCGCCGCCGTCGTCGACGACATCGCGGAGAAGCACGAGAAGGGCCAGCCGATCCTCGTCGGTACGACGTCGGTCGAGAAGTCCGAGTACCTCTCCCAGCAGCTCTCCAAGCGCGGCATCCCGCACGAGGTCCTCAACGCCAAGCAGCACGAGCGCGAGGCCGCCATCGTCGCGCAGGCGGGCCGCCGCGGCGCCGTCACCGTCGCCACGAACATGGCCGGCCGCGGTACCGACATCAAGCTCGGCGGCAACCCCGACGACCTCGCCGAGGCGGAGCTGCGCCAGCGCGGCCTCGACCCCGAGGAGCACATCGAGGAGTGGGCGCACGCCCTGCCCGACGCCCTCGCGCGGGCCGAGGCGGCGGTGAAGGCCGAGTTCGAGGAGGTCAAGGAGCTCGGCGGCCTGTACGTGCTGGGCACCGAGCGCCACGAGTCGCGCCGTATCGACAACCAGCTGCGCGGCCGCTCCGGCCGTCAGGGCGACCCGGGCGAGTCCCGTTTCTACCTCTCGCTCGGCGACGACCTGATGCGGCTGTTCAAGGCCCAGATGGTCGAGCGCGTCATGGCCATGGCCAACGTGCCGGACGACGTCCCGATCGAGAACAAGATGGTGACGCGCGCGATCGCGTCCGCCCAGTCGCAGGTCGAGACCCAGAACTTCGAGACGCGCAAGAACGTCTTGAAGTACGACGAGGTCCTCAACAGCCAGCGCGAGGTCATCTACGGCGAGCGCCGCCGCGTCCTGGAGGGCGAGGACCTGCACGAGCAGGTGCGCTTCTTCATGGACGACACCATCGACGCGTACATCGCCGCCGAGACGGTCGAGGGCTTCGCCGAGGAGTGGGACCTGGACCGGCTGTGGGGCGCCTTCAAGCAGCTCTACCCGATCAAGGTGACGGTGGAGGAGCTGGAGGAGGCCGCCGGCGACCGCGCGGGCATCACCGCCGAGTTCATCGCGGAGTCCGTGAAGGACGACATCCACGAGCAGTACGAGGCGCGCGAGGCGGCCCTGGGCGCCGACGTCATGCGCGAGCTGGAGCGGCGCGTGGTCCTGTCCGTGCTGGACCGCAAGTGGCGCGAGCACCTCTACGAGATGGACTACCTCCAGGAGGGCATCGGCCTGCGCGCGATGGCCCAGAAGGACCCGCTGGTGGAGTACCAGCGCGAGGGCTTCGACATGTTCAACGCCATGATGGAGGGCATCAAGGAGGAGTCCGTCGGCTACCTGTTCAACCTGGAGGTCCAGGTCGAGCAGCAGGTCGAGGAGCTCCCGGTGCAGGCCGAGGCGCCGTCGCTGACGAAGGAGCCCGTGCCGTCGGCGCGCCCGGAGATCCGCGCCAAGGGGCTCGACGCCCCGCAGCGTCCGGACCGCCTGCACTTCTCCGCCCCGACCGTGGACGGTGAGGGCGGCGTGGTCGAGGGCGACTTCGACGCCGACGAGGCGGGCGCCGGAGACGGCCTGACCCGCGCGGAGCGCCGCAAGGCCCAGAAGGCCTCGGGCGGGCGACGCCGCAAGAAGTGACCCGCCGGAACGCGGGTGGGAGCCGGGGGGGGGGGGGGGGGGGGGGGGGGGGGGGGGGGGGGGGGGGGGGGGGGGGGGGGGGGGGGGGGGGGGGGGGG
>NZ_JBBDHD010000176.1:0-10614 GCF_044129415.1 Streptomyces racemochromogenes | reverse complement strand
CGGCACCCCCGTCGACTGGGAGGCGGTGTTCGCCGGACGCGGCGCCCGCCGCGTCGACCTGCCCACCTACCCCTTCCAACGCACCCGCTACTGGCTGGCCCCGGCTCCCGCCCCCGGTGACGTCTCCGCCGCCGGTCTGGCCGAGGCGGACCACCGCCTGCTCGGCGCGGCCGTCCCGCTGGCCGACGGCGAAGGGCTCGTCCTGACCGGCCGGCTGTCGCTCACGTCGCACCCCTGGCTCACCGACCACGTCGTGCTGGGTGCCGTCCTCCTCCCCGGTACCGCTTTCGTTGACCTGGCGCTGCACGCCGCCCGCGCCGAGGGCGTCGGCTGCGACCGGCTGGACGAACTGACGCTCGGCGCACCGCTCGTCGTCCCCGAGGACGGAGCCGTCCAGGTCCAGGTGCGGGTCGCGGCCCCCGACGCCGACGGCCGCC
The DNA here is from genome assembly GCF_044129415.1 of Streptomyces racemochromogenes. Taxonomy (GTDB): domain Bacteria; phylum Actinomycetota; class Actinomycetes; order Streptomycetales; family Streptomycetaceae; genus Streptomyces; species Streptomyces racemochromogenes_A. The sequence continues at coordinate 10,177 of NZ_JBBDHD010000176.1, read as the reverse complement.
GGACGGTGGAGATCCACTCGCGTCCGCAGGGCGCGCCCGCCGAAGAGCCGTGGACCCGCCACGCGGCGGGCACCCTGTCCGCCGCCACCGACGGCGAGGAGGCCGCCCTGGCGGCCTGGCCCCCGCCGCGGGCCGTCCCCGCCGGGTCCGCCGAGTCCCTCTACGAGCGGATGGCGGGCCTGGGGCTCGACTACGGCCCGCTGTTCCGGGGCGTACGTGCCGCGTGGAGCCGGGACGGGGAGCTCTTCGCCGAACTGGAACTCCCCGACGGGACCGACACCACCGGATTCGGACTGCACCCCGCCCTGCTGGACGCCGCCCTGCACGCGGTGGCCCTCGGCCACGGCCTGCTGGGCACCGGCGCGGACGCGGACGGCGGCACCGAGCGGGCGCGGGTCCCCTTCTCCTGGACCGGGGTCACCCTGCCCGCCGCCGCCCCCTCCGCAGGACCGGCCGCCCTCCGGGTCCGGCTGGCTCCCGCGGGCCCGGACGCCGTGTCCCTGCTGGCCGCCGACACCGACGGCCGGACGGTGGCCCGCGTGGACTCCCTGGTCCTGCGGCCGGTCTCGGCCGAGCAGCTCGCCGCCGCACGGGCCGGACGCTTCCAGGACGCGCTGTTCCGCGTCGAGTGGACCGCGGCGCCCCCGGCCCCGGCCGGGCCGCCGGCCGCCGCCGACGTGGTGCTGCTGGAGGCGGAGCTCCCGGACCGCCCGGCCGCGGCGCACGCCGCCGTGCGGTACGCGACGGCCCGCGCCCTGGCCGTCGTACAGCAGCGGCTGGCGGTGGCCGACGCGGGGGAGGAGGACCCGCGGCCGCTGGTCCTCGTCACCCGGAACGCGGTCCGCGCGGGCGACGGGGATACGGCCGGCCCGGACCCGGCGCAGGCCGCGGTGTGGGGTCTGGTCCGGTCCGTCCAGTCCGAACACCCCGCCCGCTTCGTCCTCGTGGACGTCGACGGGGAGACCGCGGCCGGCCCCGCACCGGACTCCGCGCCCCCCGCCTGGCTGGCGGCGGCGCTGGCGACCGGTGAGCCGCAGTGCGCCGTCCGCGAGGGACGGGTGCTCGTGCCCCGGCTGGCGCGCACGCCCGCCGCCGCGCCCACGACGGACACCGCCGGCCCGGCACTGGACCCGGCCGGTACGGTCCTGGTGACCGGGGCGACGGGCGCCCTGGGCCGGCTGGTGGCCCGGCACCTGGTCTCCGCGCACGGCGTACGCCACCTCCTGCTGGCCGGCCGCCGCGGGCCCGACGCAGAGGGGGCGTCCGCCCTCGCCGCCGAACTGGCCGCCCTGGGCGCCGAGGTGACCCTGGCGGCCTGCGACGCGGCCGACCGGAGCGCGCTCGCCGCCCTCCTCGACGGGATCCCGGCCGCCCACCCGCTGACCGCGGTGGTGCACGCGGCCGGTGTGCTCGACGACGCCCTCGTCGGGTCGCTCACCGCCGAACGGCTGGACCGCGTCCTCGGGCCCAAGACGGACGCGGCGTTCCACCTGCACGAACTGACCCGGGACCGGGACCTCGCGGCCTTCGTCCTGTTCTCCTCGCTCGCCGGCACCTTCGGCACCGCGGGCCAGGCCAACTACGCCGCCGCCAACGCCGCCCTGGACGCCCTGGCCCAGACGCGACGGGCGGCGGGACTGCCGGCCGTCTCGCTGGCCTGGGGGCCCTGGGCGGACGCCGGGGGCGGCCCGCACGGGATGCTGGGCGCGGCCGGTGCGGGGGCACTCGCCCGGATGGCCCGCGCGGGCGTCTCGCCGCTCACCCCGGAGGAGGGCCTCGCCCTCTTCGACGCCGCGACCGCGACGGCCGCCGCCGGCACGGAAGCCGTACTGCTGCCCGTACGGCTGAACCCGTCCGCCCTGCGCCGCCGCGCCGCGACCCGGCCGGTGCCCGCCCTGCTCCGCGGCCTCGTACGGGCCCCCGCCCACCCGGCGGCGGCCCCCGAGACCGGCACCGAAGCACTGGCGGCGCAGCTCGCCGGGGCCTCCGAGGAGAAGCGCCGCAGGATCCTCCTCGGGCTCGTACGGGCCCAGGTCGCCGCGGTGCTGGGGCACACCTCCGCCGAGGCCGTCGGCGCGGCGCAGGCCTTCCGCGACCTCGGCTTCGACTCGCTGACCGCCGTCGAACTGCGCAACCACCTGGGTGCGGCCACCGGGCTGCGCCTCCCGGCGAGCCTGCTGTTCGACCACCCCACCCCGGCCGCGCTCGCCGACCACCTGGCCGGCGCCCTGCCCGCCGGCGGTCCCGGTACCGACGCGGCCCCCTCGCTGCTCGCCGAGATCGACCGGCTGGAAGCCGCGTTCGCCGGGGCCGACCACGACCGTGCGACCCGCGCCACCGCCGCCCTGCGGCTGGAGGTCCTCCTCGCGAAATGGCGCGGGGGCGCCTCCGCCCCCGGCGTCGGCAGCGGGCCGGTCCCCGAGGAAGGGACCGGCGGGGACACCGCCGCCGAGGTGGCGCAGGCCTCCGACGAGGAACTCTTCGACCTGCTCGACGGCGAGCTCGACACCCACTGATCGACCGGCACGCCCATCCCTTCGCGTTGAGGAACAGAAACCCAGATGACGACCGATGTGAACAAGCTCCGCGACTACCTCAAGCGTGCGACCGTCGATCTGCGTCACGCGCGCCGGCGGCTGCGTGAGGCCGAGGGCAGGAACCGCGAGCCGATCGCGATCGTGGGCATGAGCTGCCGCTTCCCGGGCGGCGTCGCCTCCCCCGAGGACCTGTGGGACCTGGTCGCCTCGGGCCGGGACGCGATATCCGGCTTCCCCACCGACCGCGGCTGGGACCTCGACGCGCTCTACGACCCCGACCCCGAGAACCCCGGTACCACCTACACCCGCGAAGGCGGATTCCTCGACGGGGCGGCCGAGTTCGACGCCGGGTTCTTCGGGATCGGCCCCCGTGAGGCCCTCGCCATGGACCCCCAGCAGCGGCTCGTCCTCGAAGCCGCCTGGGAGGCCGTCGAGCGCGCCGAGCTGGACCCGCAGTCCCTGCGCGGCAGCCGCACCGGGGTGTTCGCCGGTGTCATGTACCACGACTACGTCTCCCGCCTGCCCGCCATGCCCGAGGGCATCGAGGGGTACGTGAGCACCGGCAACACGGGCAGCGTGGTCTCCGGCCGCATCGCCTACACCCTCGGCCTGGAGGGCCCGGCCGTCACCATCGACACCGCCTGCTCCTCCTCCCTCGTGGCCCTCCACCTGGCCGTCCAGGCCCTGCGCCAGGGCGAATGCGACCTCGCGCTGGCGGGCGGGGTCACCGTGATGGCCGGACCGACCACCTTCGTCGAGTTCAGCCGGCAGCGCGGGCTCTCCCCCGACGGCCGCTGCCGGGCCTTCTCCGCCGGGGCCGACGGCACCGGCTGGTCCGAGGGCGTCGGCATGCTCCTCGTCGAACGGCTCTCCGACGCCGTCCGGCTCGGACACCCCGTCCTGGCCGTGGTCCGCGGCTCCGCCGTCAACCAGGACGGCGCCAGCAACGGGCTCACCGCCCCCAACGGGCCCGCCCAGCAGCGGGTCATCCACCAGGCGCTGGCCAACGGCCTGCTCTCCCCGTCCGACGTGGACGCCGTCGAGGCCCACGGCACCGGCACCACCCTCGGGGACCCCATCGAGGCGCAGGCCCTCCTCGCCACGTACGGTCAGGAGCGGCCCGATGACCGGCCCCTGTGGCTGGGCTCCGTCAAGTCCAACCTGGGCCACACCCAGGCGGCGGCCGGCGTGGCGGGCGTGATCAAGATGGTGCAGGCGCTGCGCCACGGCATCCTGCCCAAGACCCTGCACGCCGAGGAGCCCACCCCGCACGTCGACTGGTCCTCGGGGGCCGTGTCGCTGGTCGCGGAGAACACCGCGTGGCCCGCGACGGAGCCCGGCCGGCCCCGCCGGGCAGCCGTCTCCGCCTTCGGCGTCAGCGGCACGAACGCGCACGTGGTCCTGGAACAGCACCTCACCCCGACTGCCGAACCGGCCCCGGCGGACGGGACCACGGACGCCCCTGCCGCCCCCGCCCCCACGGACGCAGCCGCCCCCACAGCCGACCCCGCCACCGCCGACGGTGCCGCCCCAGCCGCCGACCGTCCCACGGCCGCCGACCGCGCCGCCGGCGTCGGCACCGCCGCGGTCACCGCCCTCGCAGGCCGTGCCACGTCCCTCGGTGCGGCCATCGCGGGCCGCGCGAGCACCCTCGGCAGCGCCCTCGCCGACCGCGCGGCCACCCTCGTCGGCGCAGGCGGCGACCACGGCACCGCGGACGGCACCGGAAGCGGCACCCCCCACGGCACCGACGGCGAGCCCGGCACCACCGCCGGGGCTCCGGACGGCCGGCAGCCGGAACTCATCCCCTGGCCGCTCTCCGCCAAGACCCCCGCCGCCCTCGCCGCGCAGGCCGCCCGGCTCCGCGCCCACCTGGCCGCCCTGCCCGCGGGACCCGGTGCCCCGACGGCCGCCGACATCGCCCTCTCCCTCGCCACCACCCGTACCGCCTTCCCCCACCGCGCCGTACTCCTCGCCGCCGACCGGGCCGGCCTGGACCGGGCCCTGGACGCCCTCGCCGACGGCGAACCGGGCACGCCCGCCCCCGAGGGCACCCACCTGGTGCGCGGCACCGCCGAGGACACCCGCCAGCCCGCCTTCGTCTTCCCCGGCCAGGGCTCCCAGTGGACGGGCATGGCCGTCGAACTCCTCGCCGGCTCACCGGTCTTCGCGGAACGCATCCGCCAGTGCGAGGAAGCCCTCGCCCCCCATGTCGACTGGTCGCTGACGGAGGTCCTGCGCGGCGCGCCCGGCGCCCCCGGCTTCGACCGGGTCGACGTCGTCCAGCCCGTCCTGTTCGCGGTGATGGTCTCCCTGGCCGAACTGTGGCGGTCCCACGGGGTCCACCCGGCGGCCGTCGCCGGCCACAGCCAGGGCGAGATCGCCGCCGCGGCCGTCGTCGGCGCGCTCAGCCTGGAGGACGCCGCGAAGGTCGTGGCCCTGCGCAGCCGGGCCCTGACCGTCCTGTCCGGCCGGGGCGGCATGCTCTCCGTCGCCCTGCCCCTGGACCGGCTCACCCCGCTGCTGGCCCCCTGGGGCGAGCGGCTGTCGGTCGCCGCCGTCAACAGCCCCGCCTCCACCGTCGTCTCCGGCGACGGCGACGCCCTCACCGAACTCCGCGACGCCCTCCACACCGACGGGATCCGGGCCCGGCTGATCGCCGTGGACTACGCCTCCCACTCCGCGCACGTCGAGGCCGTCCGGGAGCAGGTCCTCGAAGCCCTCGCCGACATCACCCCGCGCGCCTGCGAGGTGCCGTTCTACTCCACCGTCACCGGCGGCGCCCTGGACACCGACCGGCTCGACGCCGAGTACTGGTACCGCAGCCTGCGCCAGACCGTCCGCTTCGACGAGGCCACCCGCGCCCTCGTCCGGGACGGACACGGAGCCCTCATCGAGGTCAGCGCCCACCCGGTGCTCACCATCGGCATCCAGGAGACCCTCGACGACCTCGGCGGCACGGCCGTCGCCCTCGCCACCCTGCGCCGCGGCGAAGGCGGCACCGACCGCTTCCTGCGCTCCGCCGCCGAAGCCCACGCCCACGGCGTCGCCCTCGACTGGCCGGCCGTCCTCGCCGCCCCGGACGCCCGCCGGATCCCGCTGCCCACCTACGCCTTCCAGCACGCGCGCTACTGGCTCGACGCCCCGTACGCCCCGGCGGACGCGGCGGGCCTGGGCCTGGCCCCGTCGGACCACCCCCTGCTGGGCGCCGTCACCACCCTCGCCGACACCGACGGCCTGCTGCTGACCGGCCGGCTGTCCACGCACAGCCACCCCTGGCTCGCCGAACACGCGGTACTGGGCGCGGTCATCCTTCCCGGCACGGCCTTCGTGGAGCTCGCCGTCCGGGCGGGAGACCACCTCGGCTGCGACAACCTGGCCGAACTCACCCTCCAGGCGCCCCTGGTGGTGCCCGAGCAGGGCGGTGTCCTCGTCCAGGTCGCGGTCGGCCCGGCCGACGGGGCCGGTGACCGGCGCTTCGCCGTCCACTCCCGCCCGGAGACCGCCGCCGCCGATACGGGCTGGACCTGCCACGGCACCGGCGTGCTGAACTCCGCGCCCGCCACGGCGACGCCCGAGCCCGCCGCCCCGGCCGCGGACTGGCCGCCCGCCGGAGCGGCCCCCGTCGACCTCGACGGCTTCTACGACGGCCTCGCCGCCCGCTCCTTCGCCTACGGCCCCGTCTTCCAGGGCCTGCGCGCCGTCTGGCGGCTCGGCGACGAGGTGTTCGCCGAGGTGTCCCTCCCCGACGACGCCCGCGCCGACGCCGACCGGTACGGGCTCCACCCGGCCCTCCTGGACGCGGCCCTGCACGCCGTCGGCTTCGGCCCGCTCGGCGACATGGGCACCGGACGGATGGCCTTCTCCTGGCAGGACGTACGCCTGCACGCCGCCGGAGCCACCCGGCTGCGGATCCGGCTGACCCCGGCCGGCACCGACACGGTCGCCGTCACGGCCACCGACGACGGCGGCCGGCCCGTGGCCACCGTCGGCTCCCTCACCTTCCGCGAGGTCCGCGAGGAACACCTGCGGGCCGCCCTCACCGACCACCACGAGTCCCTCTACCGGGTCGAGTGGCCGGCGCACCTGCTCGCCGGTGCCCCGGTTCCCGAGGCACCCTGGGCGCTGATCGGCACCGGGGACGCCGCCCTGGAGGAAACCGCCGCCGCCCTGGCGGCCGGCGGGGCGCCGCGAGCCGCCACCCACCCCGACGTCACCGCCCTGGCCGCCGCCGTCAGGGCCGGCGCGCCCGTCCCCGCGACCGTCGCCGTCGTCTTCCCCGCGTCACACGACGGACCCGACGCCGACGCCGAGGCCGGTGCCGAAGCCGTCCGGGAGACCGCGCGGGGAGCCCTCGCCGTCCTGCGGGACTGGCTCGCCGACGACCGGTTCACGGCCTCCCGGCTGGTCTTCGTCACCCGCCGCGCCGTGGCCGTACCCGGCGAGGACGCCGACCCCGCACCGGACACCCGCCCGGAGCACGCCCCCGTCTGGGGCCTGATCCGCTCCGCCCAGTCCGAGCACGCCGACCGCCTCGTCCTCGCCGACACCGACGGCACCCCGGACTCGCTGCGCCGCCTGCCCGCCGCCGTCGCCACCGGCGAACCCCAACTCGCCCTGCGCGGGGGCCGGATGTCCGTCCCCCGGCTCGCCCGCGTCCCCGTCGCCACGGAACCCGCCGCCGCCCCCGCCCTCGACCCGCGGGGCACCGTACTGATCACCGGAGGCACCGGCGCCCTCGGCCGGCTCGTCGCCGCCCACTTCATCACCGTCCACGGCGTCCGCAACGTCCTCCTCACCAGCCGCCGCGGCCCCGAGACCGAAGGGGCCGCCGCACTCCAGGAGGAGCTCGCCGCACTCGGCGCCACCGTCACCGTCGCCGCCTGCGACGCCGCCGACCGCGACGCCCTCGCGGCCCTCCTCACCGCCATCCCCACCGACCGGCCGCTCACCGCCGTCGTGCACGCCGCCGCCGTCGTCGCCGGCGGACCCGTCGACAGCCTCACCCCCGAGGACCTGGAGCTCGTCCTGCGCCCCAAGGTCGACGCCGCACTCCACCTCCACGAGCTGACCCGCGGCCTGGACCTCGCCGCCTTCGTCCTCTTCTCCTCCCTCGCGGGCACCTTCGGCGGTGCCGGACAGGGCGCCTACGCGGCCGGCAACGCCTTCCTCGACGCCCTCGCCCACCAGCGCCGGGCCCAGGGCCTGCCCGCCTCCGCCCTCGCCTGGGGCGTCTGGGACGAGCGCGGCGACCAGACCCGGCTGGCCGCCGAGGACCTGCGGCGCATGGCCCGCGCCGGACTCGTCCCGCTCACCGCCGACGAGGGCCTCCACCTCCTGGACACCGCCCGCACCCTGGACGACGCGGCCCTGGCCCCCGTACACCTCGACCTGGCCGCGCTGCGCGGCCGGACGCCCGGACCCGTACCCGCCCTGCTGCGCGGACTGGTCCGCACCCCCGCGCGCCGCGCCGCCCAGAGCGCCGAGCCCGGCCCCGGCGGCCTCTCCGCCGAACTGTCCCGGCTGGCCGCCCTGCCGCCCGCCGAGCGCAAGGACACCGTGCTCACCCTCGTGCGCAACCAGGTGGCGGCGGTGCTCGGCCACGCCACCCCCGGGGCCGTCGACCCCGGACGGGCCTTCCGCGACCTCGGCTTCGACTCCCTGGCCGCGATGGAGCTCCGCAACCGGCTCACCGCCGCCACCGGCGTCCGCCTGCCCGCCACCGCCGTCTTCGACCACCCCACCCCCGCCGCACTCACCGGCCACCTCCTCGACGAGATCCCCGGCGGCCACCCCGGCACCGCCCTGGTCACCGCCGCGCCCACCGCACCCGGCCGGACCGCCGCCACCGGCGGCGAGGAGCCCATCGCCATCGTCGCCATGAGCTGCCGGCTGCCCGGTGAGGTCCGCGGCCCCGAGGACCTCTGGAACCTCGTCGCCGCAGGCACCGACGCCATCACGGGCCTGCCCGCCAACCGCGGCTGGGACCTCGACGCGCTGTACCACCCGGACCCGGACCACCCGGGCACCAGCTACGTCAGGGAAGGCGGATTCCTGCACGACGCGGACGGGTTCGACGCCGAGTTCTTCGGAATCTCGCCCCGCGAGGCCCTCTCCATGGACCCCCAGCAGCGCCTGCTCCTGGAAACCTCCTGGGAGGCCTTCGAACGGGCCGGCATCGACCCTTCGACCCTGCGCGGCTCCCGCACGGGAGTCTTCGCGGGCACCAACGGCCAGGACTACGCCCTCGGCCTGTCACCGGAGCAGACCGCAGGCATGGAGGGACACCTCCTGACCGCCAACTCCGCCTCGGTGGTCTCGGGCCGGCTCTCCTACACCTTCGGCCTCGAAGGCCCCGCCGTGACCGTCGACACGGCCTGCTCCTCCTCCCTCGTCGCCCTCCACCTGGCCGCCCAGTCCCTGCGCCGGGGCGAATGCGACCTCGCCCTCGCGGGCGGCGTCACCGTCATGTCCACCCCGGGCGCGCTCATCGGTTTCAGCCGGCAGCGCGGACTGGCCCCGGACGCCCGCTGCCGCGCCTTCGCCGCCACGGCCGAGGGCACCGGTCTCGCCGAGGGCGCCGGCATGCTGCTGGTGGAGCGGCTCTCGGACGCCCGGCGCAACGGCCACCGGGTACTGGCCGTCGTACGCGGATCCGCGATCAACCAGGACGGCGCCTCCAACGGCCTGACCGCCCCCAACGGTCCGGCACAGCAGCGGGTGATCCGCCAGGCCCTCGCGGACGCCGGACTGTCCGCCGCGGAGGTGGACGCCGTCGAGGCGCACGGCACGGGCACCACCCTGGGCGACCCGATCGAAGCCCAGGCCCTGCTGAAGGCCTACGGCACCGGCCGCGCCGCCGACCGGCCGCTGTGGCTGGGCACGGTCAAGTCCAACATCGGGCACACGCAGGCCGCCGCCGGTGTGGCGGGTGTGATCAAGATGGTGATGGCGATGCGCCACGGGGTCCTGCCGAAGACCCTGCACGTCGACGAGCCGTCCCCGCACGTCGACTGGTCGGCGGGGGAGGTGCGCCTGCTGACCGAGGCGCGGGAATGGACGGAACAGGAAGGCCGTCCGCGCCGGGCGGGCGTCTCCTCCTTCGGCGTCAGCGGCACCAACGCCCACGTCGTCATCGAACAGGCCCCGGCCGACGCCCCGACCGGTCGGACGGAGGGCGGCCCGGACGAGGAGGCCCCCACCCCGCTGCCCACTCCCTGGCTGGTCTCCGCGAAGGACGAGAACGCCCTGCGCGCCCAGGCGGAACGCCTCCTGGCCCACGTCCGGTCCGCCGACCGGCCCGACCCGACGGACATCGCCCTCTCCCTGGCGACCACCCGCGCCGCCTTCCCCCACCGCGCGGTCATCACCGGCCACGACCGGGACGACCTGCTGCACGGCCTGACCGCCCTCGCCCGCGGCGAGACCCCGGGGCCGCAGACCGTGCGCGGCACGGCACCCGCAGCGGCCGGCCGCACCGGGTTCCTGTTCTCGGGGCAGGGCAGTCAGCGGCTTGGGATGGGGCGTGAACTGCATGCCGCGTTCCCGGTGTTCGCCGAGGCGTTCGACGCCGCCTGCGCCCACCTGGACGGACACCTGGAACGACCCCTGCGTGAGGTGGTGTTCGGTGAGGACGCCGC
>NZ_JBBDHD010000175.1:0-10654 GCF_044129415.1 Streptomyces racemochromogenes | reverse complement strand
AGGGCCTCATCCAGCGCCTCGGCGTCACCGGCGACCACGACGGACGACGGACTGTTGACGGCGGCGACCTCGACCCGCTCCGCCCACCGCTCCAGCTTCGCGGCCGCCTCGTCCGCGCTCAGCGCCACCGAGGCCATCCCGCCCCGCCCGGCCAACTCCTTGGCAATGGCCTGACTCCGCAGGGCCACCACCCTGGCCGCATCCTCCAACGACAGCGCACCGGAGACACACGCGGCCGCGATCTCACCCTGCGAATGGCCGAGTACGGCGTCGGGCCTGACACCGACCGAGGACCAGACGGCCGCCAGACCGACCATCACCGCGAAACTCGCCGGCTGGAGCACATCCACCCGCTCCAGCAACTCCGGCGAAACCTCACCCCGCAGCACCTCGGTCAGCGACCAGTCCACCCACGGCTCCAGCGCGGCAGCACACTCCGCGATCCGCGCCGCGAACACCGGCGACGAATCCAGCAGTTCACGACCCATCCCGGCCCACTGCGCCCCCTGGCCCGGGAACACCCACACGGCCCTGCCCGGAGCAGCCGGGCCCACGCTGCCGGTGACGACCCCGGCCGCGTCCTCGCCCCGGGCCAGCGCCCGCAGCCCGGACAGCGCCTCCTCGGCGGAGCCGGCCGTGACGACCGCCCGCTCGCCGAAGACGGCCCGTCCGGAGACGAGCGCCCCGGCCACCTCGGCCAGGGACACCCCCTCGGCACCGTCCAGGAACCCCGCCAGCCGCTCGGCCTGCCCGGCCAGCGAGGCGGCGCTGCGCGCCGACACCACCAGCGGCACCACACCGCCGGGGACCGGCGCCGGCTCCGCGGCCTCCTGCCGGGGCTCGGCCGGGGCCTCCTCCAGGATCAGGTGCGCGTTCGTCCCGCTGATGCCGAACGAGGACACGCCCGCCCGGCGCGGCCGGCCGTCGCGCGGCCACTCCCGGGCCTCGGTGAGCAGTTCGATGGCTCCCTCGGACCAGTCCACCTGTCGCGTCGGGGCGTCCACGTGCAGCGTCGGCGGCATGATGCCGTGGCGCATCGACTGCACCATCTTGATGACGCTGGCGACGCCCGCGGCGGCCTGCGTGTGACCGATGTTGGACTTCAGCGAGCCCAGCCACAGCGGCCGCTGCGCGTCACGGCCCTTGCCGTACGTGGCGAGCAGCGCCTGCGCCTCGATCGGGTCGCCCAGCGCCGTACCCGTACCGTGGCCCTCCACCACGTCCACCTCGGAGGCACCCAGCCCGGCGCTCTGCAGCGCCTTGCGGATGACGCGCTGCTGGGACGGACCGTTGGGGGCGGTCAGACCGTTGGAGGCGCCGTCCTGGTTGACGGCGCTGCCGCGCAGCACCGCCAGTACCCGGTGCCCGCGTTCCCGCGCCACCGACAGCCGCTCCAGCACCACCAGGCCCACGCCCTCGGCCCAGCCGGTGCCGTCCGCGCCGTCCGCGTACGCCTTGCAGCGGCCGTCTCCGGCGAGGCCCCGCTGGCGCGAGAACTCCACGAAGGAGACCGGGGTCGCCATGACCGTCGCACCGCCGGCCAGCGCCATGGAGCACTCGCCCTGCCGCAGCGCCTGCGCCGCGAGGTGCATGGCGACCAGGGACGAGGAGCAGGCCGTGTCCACGGTGACCGCCGGGCCCTCGAAGCCGAACACGTACGACACCCGGCCGGAGGCCACGCTCGCCGCCGTGCCCGTGCTGGCGAAGCCCTCCAGTTCGGGGGCGGCCACGCCGGCCCCGTATCCCTGGCTGGACACGCCGGCGAACACGCCGACGTCGGTGCCCTTCAGGGAGAACGGGTCGAGGCCGACCCGTTCGAGGGCCTCCCAGGAGGTCTCCAGGAGGAGCCGCTGCTGCGGGTCCATCGCGAGGGCCTCGCGCGGGGAGATCCCGAAGAACGCCGGGTCGAAGAGGCCCGCGCCGTGGACGAAGCCGCCCTGGCCGACGTACGAGGTGCCCGCGCTGTCGGGGTCGGGATCGAACAGGCCGTCCAGGTCCCAGCCCCGGTCGTCGGGGAAGGAGGACATGCCCTCGCGGCCCTCGGCCACCAGCCGCCACAGGTCCTCCGGACCGGCCACCCCGCCGGGCAGCCGGCAGGCCATGCCCACGATGGCGATCGGCTCGTCCGGGTCCACGGCGGCGCCCGCCACGGCCGGAGCGGGCGTGCCGGCGTCACCGGCCGCCTCGCCGAACTCGTCGCGCAGGTAGCCCGCGAGGGCCAGCGGCGTCGGGTAGTCGAAGACCAGCGTGGCCGGGAGCTTCAGGCCGGTCGCCTCACGCATGCGGTTGCGGAGCTCGACGGAGGTCAGGGAGTCGAACCCGGCGTCCTTGAACGCCATGTCGGCCCGGACCCCGCCCGGCCCGGTGTGGCCGAGGACGACGGCGGCCTCGGAGCGCACCAGGTCGAGGAGGAGGGCCTCGCGCTCCTCCGCGCCGAGCCCGGCGAGCCGGCGGACCAGCCCGCCGTCCCCGGCGGCCTGCGCCCGGGCCTGCTGCCGGCCGGAACGGACCAGGCCGCGCAGCAGGTGCGGTACGCCGCCACCGGCCGCGGCGCCGGTCCGCGCCCCGCGCAGGTCCAGCTTGATCGGTACGAGCAGGGCCCGCTCTGCCACCAGGGCGGCGTCGAAGAGCTCCATGCCCTCGGCCGCGGAGATCGCCAGTGCGCCGCCACGGTTCATGCGCGCCTGGTCGACGGCGCTGAGGTCGGCGGTCATGCCGGAGGTCTGCTCCCACAGGCCCCAGGCGAGCGACAGGCCGTGTTCCCCGGCGGCCCGGCGGTGGGCCATCAGCCCGTCGAGGAAGGCGTTGGCGGCCGCGTAGTTGCCCTGGCCGGCGGATCCGAACACGCCGGAGGCGGAGGAGAACACCACGAAGGCGGCGAGGCCGACGCCCCGGGTCAGCTCGTCCAGGTGCCGGACCGCGTCGACCTTGGGGGCGAACACCCCGGCCAGCCGCTCGGGGGTCAGCGCCCCGATCACCCCGTCGTCGAGCACCCCGGCGGTGTGTACGACGCCGGTCAGCGGGTGCCTGGCCGGGATCGACGCGAGCAGCGCCTGCGCCTGCTCGCGGTCGGAGACGTCACAGGCCACCACCGAGACGGCGGCGCCCTGTTCGCCCAGTTCGGCGGCCAGGGCCTGCGCGCCCTCGGCGGCCGGGCCGCGGCGGCTGGCCAGCAGCAGGTGCCGTACGCCGTGCCGGGCGACCAGGTGCCGGGCGACGAGGGCGCCCAGCGAGCCGGTACCGCCGGTGATCAGGACGGTGCCCCCGGGCGCGAACACGGCGGGGACGTCGGGGACCTGGGCGGCCGTCCGGGTGAGCCGGGGCGCCGAGAGCACGCCGGCGCGGACCGCGACCTGCGGCTCCCCGGCGGCCAGGACGGCGCCCAGCACCGGCTCGGCACCCGCCTCGGAGGCGGGGTCGGTGTCGATGAGGACGATCCGGTCCGGGTTCTCCACCTGGGCGACGCGCACCAGGCCCCACACCGCCGCGCCCGCGGGGTCGTCGACCGCGCCGTCGCCGGCGGGCACCGCGCCCCGGGTCGCCACGACGAGCCGGGACTCCTCCAGGCCCGTACCGGCCAGCCAGGCCTGGACGACGCCCAGCACCCGGGAGGTCAGGGCCAGGGCGGAGTCCTCCCCGCCGACGGCCTCCAGCAGCGCGACCGCCGGCACCCGGCCGCCGCGCTCCAGCGCGGCCACGTCCTGCGCGGTGGCCACCGGTGCCCGCTCCGGCTCTGCCACGGCCGCCTCGACCGGGGTCAGCGGGGCCCATTCCACCCCGAACAGCGCGTCGGTGACGGCCGGTGCGGCGGCGGCGCCGAGCTGCTCGGCGGAGACCGGGCGGGACACCAGCGAGTCCAGCGTCACCACCAGGCCGCCGGTCTCATCGGCGGCTTCCAGGGACACGGCGCCGGGCCCGCCGGGCACGAGCCGCACGCGCAGCACCGAAGCACCGGAGGCGCGCAGCTCCAGCCCGTTCCACGCGAACGGCAGCACCGCCTCCCCGCTCTCCCCGGCCTCGTCGGCGTCCGCCGGGGCGGCGAACATCCCGGTGTGCAGGGCGGCGTCCAGCAGCGCGGGGTGGAGGCCGAAGCGGCCGGCGTCGCCCCGCTGCTCCTCCGGCAGGGCGACCTCGCCGAAGAGCTCCTCGCCGCGCCGCCACACCGCCCGCAGACCCTGGAACGCGGGCCCGTACCCGTAACCGCGGCCGGCGAGCCCCTCGTAGAAGTCGCCGACCTCCACCGGCCGGGCGCCGGCGGGCGGCCAGGCGGCGAAGTCGAACCCGCCGCCGCCCCGCCGGGCGGCGGTGGACAGGGTGCCGGCGGCGTGCCGCGTCCACGCGTCCTCGTCGTCCGCGTCCTCGCGCAGGGAGTGGACCTCCACGGTGCGCGAGCCGTTCGCGCCCGGCGCGCCGACGGCGACCTGGACGCGGACCCCGCCGTGGTCGGGGACCACCAGGGGCGCCTCGATGACGAGCTCCTCCAGCACCCCGCACCCGGCCTCGTCTCCGGCCCGTACGGCCAGCTCGACGAGCCCGGTGCCCGGGACGAGGACGACCCCGCCGACGGCGTGGTCGGCGAGCCAGGGGTGGGTCCGCAGCGACAGCCGTGAGGTGAAGACGAGCCCGTCCAGCTGCGGCAGCCGAACGACCGCTCCGAGCATGGGGTGGTCGGCCGCCGTCTGGCCGAGCGCGACGGCGTCCGTCGCGGCGGCCGCTTCCTTCAGCCAGTAGTGCCGGTGGTCGAAGGCGTACGTCGGCAGGTTCACCCGTCCGGATGCGGCGGACCGCGGCAGGACCGCGCTCCAGTCCACGGCCGCGCCGCGGACGAACAGCTCGGCCACGGAGGCCAGCAGCGTCCGCTCCTCGGGGCGGCCGTCGCGCAGGGCCGCGACGGCCGTCACCGCCCCGGTGCCCGCGGCGGCGGCGCTCTCCTCGACCAGCCCGGTCAGTGCGGCGCCGGGGCCCAGTTCCAGGAAGAGGGTGGCGCCGGACTCCACGGCGGCGGCGATGCCCTCGGCGAAGCGCACCGGCCGGCGGACGTGCCCGGCCCAGTACTGCGGGTCGGCGAGCTCGCCGGGTCCGGCGAGCCGGCCGGTGACGTTCGAGACCACCGGGACGGCCGGCTCCTGCCAGGCCACGCCGGCCAGCTCGGCGGCGAACTCGGCCAGCATGGGCTCCATGCGGGCGGAGTGGAACGCGTGCGAGACCGCCAGCCGCTTCGTCTTGCGGCCGCGTTCGCGCAGCACGGCGGCCGCGGCGAGCACGGCGGCCTCCTCGCCGGAGAGCACCACCGCGGCCGGGCCGTTGACGGCCGCGAGCTCGACGCCGTCGCCGAGCAGCGGAGCGACCTCCTCGGCACCGGCGGCCACGGCGACCATCGCACCGCCGGGGGGCAGTGCCTGCATCAGCCGGCCGCGGGCCGCGACCAGCCGCGCCGCGTCGGGCAGGGTGAGCGCGCCGGCCGCGTGGGCGGCGGTGATCTCACCGACCGAGTGGCCGATGACCGCGTCCGGGCGGAGCCCCCAGGATTCCAGCAGCCGGAACAGGGCGCTCTCCACGGCGAACAGGCCGGCCTGGGTGTACACGGTCTGGTCGAGGAGCCCGCCGGCGCCGGGCGTCCGGCCGAGGACCACGTCCCGTACCGGGTGGTCGACCCGGCCGGCGAAGGCGGTGTCGAGCTGCTCGCAGGCCGCGTCGAACGCCTCGGCGAACACCGGGTGCCGCTCGTACAGTTCCCGGCCCATGCCGACGCGCTGCGAGCCCTGGCCGGGGAACACCCACACGGTCCGGGCCGGCCCGACGGCGCTGCCGGTCACGACACCGGCCGCGCCCTCGCCGCGGGCCAGCGCCTCCAGCCGGGTCACGGCCTCGGGCGCGGATCCGGCCAGGACGACGGCGCGCTCGGCGAAGAGCGCCCGCTCGGACAGCAGCGCCCGGCCCACCTGCGCCGGCGCCACCCCGTCGGCTTCCTTGAGGTACGAGGCCAGCCGCGCGGCCTGCCCGGCCAGGGAGCCGGGGGTGCGTGCCGAGACCACCAGCGGGACCACACCGGCGGCCTCCGGGTGGGGGTCGGCCTCGCCCGCGGCGGGGGCCTCCTCGACGGGGGCCTCCTCCAGGATCAGGTGCGCGTTCGTCCCGCTGATGCCGAACGAGGACACGCCCGCCCGGCGCGGGCGGCCGTCGCGCGGCCAGTCCCGGGCCTCGGTCAGGAGCTCCACGGCGCCCGCCGTCCAGTCCACCTCGGTGGTGGGACGTTCGACGTGCAGGGTGGGGGGCATCACGCCGTGGCGCAGGGCCTGCACCATCTTGATCACGCTGGCGACGCCCGCGGCGGCCTGCGTGTGACCGATGTTGGACTTCAGCGAACCCAGCCACAGCGGCCGCTGCGGGTCCCGGCCCTGCCCGTAGGTGGCCAGGACGGCCTGGGCCTCGATGGGGTCGCCGAGGGCGGTGCCCGTGCCGTGGGCCTCGACGACGTCCACGTCCGCCGACACCAGTCCGGCGCCGGCCAGTGCCTTGCGGATGACGCGCTGCTGCGAGGGGCCGTTGGGGGCGGTCAGGCCGTTGGAGGCCCCGTCCTGGTTGACGGCGCTGCCGCGCAGCACGGCCAGCACCTTGTGTCCATTCTCGCGGGCCACCGACAGCCGCTCCAGCACGACCACGCCGGCGCCCTCGGCCAGGCCCATGCCGTTGGCGCCGTCCGCGAACGCCTTGCAGCGTCCGTCGGTGGCCATGCCCCGCTGCCGGGAGAAGGCGACGAAGGTGCCGGGCGTCGACATCACCATCGCGCCGCCGGCGAGGGCCACGGAGCACTCGCCCTGGCGCAGCGCCTGCGCGGCGAGGTGGATGGCGACCAGGGACGAGGAGCAGGCCGTGTCCACCGACACCGCAGGCCCCTCGAAGCCGAAGACGTACGACACCCGGCCCGAGGCCACGCTGGGCGCCACACCCGTCCCGGTGAAGCTCTCCAGCTCGGGGGCGATGGCTCCGGCGCCCGTCCCGTAACCCTGGCTGCACACGCCGGAGAACACGCCGACGTCGGTGCCCTTGAGGGAGACGGGGTCGATTCCGGCGCCCTCCAGGGCCTCCCAGGAGGTCTCCAGCAGGAGCCGCTGCTGCGGGTCCATGGCGAGCGCCTCGCGCGGGGAGATCCCGAAGAACCCGGCGTCGAACAGGCCCGCGCCCTGGAGGAAGCCGCCCTGGTCGGTGTACGAGGTGCCGGGGTGGTCGGGGTCGGGGTGGAAGAGGCCCTCCAGCTCCCAGCCGCGGTCCTCGGGGAACCCGGAGACCGCGTCCCGGCCCTCGGACACCAGCTTCCACAGGTCCTCCGGGCCGGCCACGCCGCCCGGCAGGCGGCAGGCCATGCCCACGATGGCGATCGGCTCACCGGCGTGGTTCGACCCCTGCTTCTTCAGGGTGTGCAACTCGGCCGTGACCCGCTTGAGGTACTGGAGGAGTTTTTCGTCCGTGGCCATTCTTTTCGATTCCTTACGAAGTGGGGTGGGAGCGCGGGGCCTGAACCGGTGTCAGAGGAGCCCGAATTCGCCGTCGATGAATTCGAAGATCTCGTCTGCGGAGGCGGATTCCAGCTGGTCGGCGACCGTGGGGGCGTCCGACGTGCCGAGCGCTCCGTTGCACCTGGCCAGCAGTCCCTGGAGGCGCAGCGCGATGCCGGCCTTCATGGACGCGTCGAGGGTCAGGGTGCTGATCAGTGATTCGACGTCCTCCAGCCGGGAGTTCACCCGGGCCAGGGCGTCGTCGCCGATCCCGAGCCCGTCGCGCAGGTGGCGGGCGAGGACCAGCGGGGTGGGGTGGTCGAAGACCAGCGTGGCCGGGAGCTTCAGCCCCGTCGCCTCGCGGATCCGGTTGCGCAGTTCGACCGAGGTGAGCGAGTCGAAGCCGACGTCCTTGAACGCCGTCTCGGCCCGGACGCCCGCCGGGTCGGTGTGCCCGAGCACGAGCGCGGCCTGGGTGCGGACCAGGTCGAGGAGCAGGGCCTCCTGATCGGCCGGGTCGAGTTCGGCCAGCCGGCGCATCAGCCCGCCGCCGTCGCCCGCGGCCGCCGCCCGCGCCTGCTGCCGGCCCACGGGGACCAGTCCGCGCAGCAGGTGGGGTACGCCGCCGCGCGCCGCGGCGCCGGCCCGTACGCCGCGCAGGTCCAGCTTGGCCGGCACCAGCAGGGGCCGGCCGGCCGCGACGGCCGCGTCGAACAGTTCCATCCCCTCGGCGGGGGTGAGCGCCACGACCCCGTCACGGCTGGCTCGGCGGCTCATGCGCGCCTGGTCGTCGGCGCTGAGGTGGGTGGTCATGTTCGTCGCGTGCGCCCACGTGCCCCAGGCGAGGGAGAGGGCGGGCAGGCCGGCGGCCCGCCGGTGGTCCATCAGTCCGTCGAGGAAGGCGTTGGCGGCGGCGTAGCCGCTGCTGCCGGCGCCCATGAAGACGGAGGAGGCGGAGGAGTAGACGATGAACGCGTCCAGGTCGAGGCCCCGGGTGAGTTCGTCGAGGTGGCGCACCGCGTCGACCTTCGGGGCGAACAGCTTCGCCAGCTGTCCCGGGGTCAGCGCCTCGACCAGCCCGGCCTCGAACACGCCCGCGGTGTGGACGACGCCGGTGAGGGGGTGCTCGGCCGGGACGGAGGCCAGCAGGGCCTCGGCCTGTCCGCGGTCGGAGAGGTCGCAGGCCGTCACGGTGACGGCGGCGCCCTCGGCCGTCAGCTCGTCGACGAGTTCCCGGACCCCTTCGGCCTGCGGGCCGCGACGGCTCGCCAGCAGCAGGTGCCGTACGCCGTGCCGGACGACGAGGTGCCGGGCGATCAGGGAGCCCAGCGATCCGCCGCCGGAGACGAGGACGGTACCGTCCGGCGCGAACACCGCGGGCACGTCCGGGGCCTCGCCGCCGGTCCGGACGAGCCGGGGGACGGACAGGGTGGTCCCGCGGACGGCGACCTGCGGTTCGCCGCCGGCCAGGACGGCGCCGAGCACCGACTCCGCTCCCCCCTCGGCGGCGGGGTCGAGGTCGACGAGGACCAGCCGGTCGGGGTTCTCGGCCTGCGCGGCCCGGACGAGACCCCACACCGCCGAGGCGGCCGGGTCGGTCACGGTACCGCCGTCACCGGCGGGCACCGCTCCCCGGGTGGCCACCACCAGCCGGGACTCCTCCGGTCCGGCTCCGGCCAGCCAGGCCTGGACGGCGCCCAGCACGCGGGAGACCAGGGCCAGCGCCGCGTCCTCGCCGGCGCCGCCGACGGCCTCCAGCAGTGCGACGGCGGGCACCGGCCCGGCCTCGGCGAGGGCCGCCACGTCGTCGGCGTCGGCCACGGGCGCCCAGGACGGCGCGGCCTCGTCGGCGGACGACGTCAGCTCGGTCCACTCCACCGCGAACAGCGCGTCGGAGTGCCCGTTCCGGGCCGCCGTCTCCAACTGCTGGGCGGACACGGGACGGGAGACCAGCGAGTCCAGGGTCACCACGAGCCCGCCGGTCTCGTCGGCTGCCTGGAACGACAGCGCGTCCGGACCGCTCGGCGCGACCCGCACCCGCAGGGCGGATGCCCCGGCGGCGTGCAGGGCCAGCCCGTTCCAGGAGAACGCCAGCCGCGGCTCCCCCGTCCCCTCCTCCCCGGCTGTACCGGCCGGAGGGGCGAAGGTCCCGGCCTGGAGGGCGGCGTCCAGGAGGGCCGGGTGCAGACCGAACGCACCGGCCTCCTTGCGCTCCTCGTCGGGCAGGGCGACCTCGGCGAAGACCTCCTCGCCGCGCCGCCACACCGCCCGCAGGCCCTGGAACGCCGGCCCGTACGCGAGACCGTGGGCGCGCAGGTCGTCGTAGAACACGGGGGCGTCCACGTCGACCGGCTGCGCCCCGGCCGGCGGCCAGGCCGCGAAGTCGAAGCCCCCGGCGGGCGCGGCCGGGACGGGCGACAGGGTGCCGGTGGCGTGCCGGGTCCACTCCTCCCCGTCGGCGGCGTCCTCGCGCAGGGAGTAGACGTCGACCGGGCGGGACCCGTTCCCGGCGGGCGCGCCGACCGCGACCTGCACCCGTACGCCGCCGTGGTCGGGGATGACCAGCGGTGCCTCGATGACGAGCTCCTCCAGCAGCCCGCAGCCGGTCTCGTCACCGGCGCGCACGGCCAGTTCGACCAGACCGGTGCCGGGAACGAGCAGCACGCCGCCGATGGAGTGCTGGGCCAGCCAGGGGTGCGAACGCACCGACAGGCGGGAGGTGAAGACGAGCCCGTCGGACTGCGGCAGCCGGACGACCGCGCCGAGCAGGGGGTGGCCAGCCTCGGCCTGTCCGAGGGAGGCCGCGTCGGTGGCCGCTTCGGTGGCGTGGAGCCAGTAGTGCCGGTGGTCGAAGGCGTACGTGGGCAGCTCCACGCGCGCGGTGGCGGCGGGCAGGAGCGCGGCCCAGTCCACGGCCACGCCGCGGACGAACAGCTCGGCCATGGAGGTGAGCAGGCGGCGCATACCGCCGTCCTCACGGCGCAGGGAGCCGGTCACCACGGCGTCCGTTCCCATACCGTCGACGGTCTCGTTGATCGGCTGGACCAGCACCGGGTGGGCACTGACCTCGACGAAGACCGTGTGGCCCTGGGCGGTCAGTTCGGCGACGGCCGGGCCGAAGCCGACCTGGCCGCGCAGGTTGCGGTACCAGTAGCCGC
>NZ_JBBDHD010000174.1:0-10735 GCF_044129415.1 Streptomyces racemochromogenes | reverse complement strand
CCGCCCCCCGCCCCCCCCCCCCCCCCCCCCCCCCCCCCCCCCCCCCCCCCCCCCCCCCCCCCCCCCCCCCCCCCCCCATGCCCGCCGAGCGGCCCCGTACGAGCTCAGACGGGCAGGCCCGTCGGCTCCTTGATGCGCTTCATGATGATCTGCGAGTTGACCTCCGTGACCCCGGAGAGCGCCGTGAGACGCTCGATCCACAGGCGCTCGTACGCCCGGAGGTCGGTGACGGCGATGCGGAGCAGGCAGCCGGGGCTGCCGAACAGGCGGTAGGCCTCGATCACGTCGGGGATCTCCTGGAGGGCCGCCTCGAAGGCCTCGACCGCCTCCCGGTCGCGCCGGACCTCCACCGACACCAGCACCTCGAACCCGCGGCCCACCGCCTCGGGGTCGATCACCGCGCGGTACCCCTGGATCACCCCGTCCTGCTCCAGCTGCCGGACCCGGCGCATGCAGGGCGAGGGGGTCAGGCCGACCCGCTGGGCCAGCTCCTGGTTGCTGAGTCGTCCGTCGCGCTGGAGCTCGCGCAAGATTTCACGATCGATGGCGTCCATCACGCAATTATCCCCCACGATTTATCATGGCTGCCTTATAACACGCAATCGCATTGCGCGTAGATCTCACTATCATTGCCCTTTCTGGCAACTTTGTGCGAGCCCCGCTGCGGGGCCCAGACAACAGGGAAGGGTGGTCATGGGGCGCATCGTCGTCATCAGCACCGGCGGAACGATAGCCAGCCGGTGGACGGGCTCCGGCTTCGCCGCCGAGGCCGGCGGCCGCGAGGTCATGGCCACCGCGCCGCTGCCCGAGGGCATCACCGTCGAGGTCGTCGACCTCTTCAGCGTGAACAGCCCCCGCCTCACCACCGCCCACCAGCTGACCCTGCTGCGTACCGTCCACGAGGTCCTCGCCGACCCGACCGTCGACGGCATCGTCGTCACCCACGGCACGGACACCCTGGAGGAGTCCGCGTTCCTCGTGGACCTGCACCACCACGACGCCCGCAGCGTCGTCTTCACCGGCTCGCAGCTGCCCATGGGCTCCACCGAGGGCGACGGGCCCGGCAACCTCTACGACGCCCTGCTCACCGCCGCGACCACGCGCGGGCTCGGCGTCCTGGTCTCCTTCGCGGGCCGCGTCCACGCCGCCCGCGGCACCATCAAGACCCAGGCCGTGGCCCTGGACGCGTTCGCCGACCCCTCCCGGGAGCCCCTCGGCAAGATCGGCTTCGGCAAGGTCACCGTGCTGCGCGGCCCCCAGCGGCCGCAGGCCCTCCCGCTGCCCGCGATGCCGGAGCTCCCGCCGCGCGTGGACATGGTGATGCACCACGCCGACGGCGACCCGGTGCTCCTGAACGCCGCCGTCGCGGCCGGCGCCCGCGGCGTCGTCCTCGTCGGCACCGGCGCCGGGAACGCCACCCCGGAGATCGTCGACGCGGTCCGGGAGGCCGTGGCCCGCGGCGTCCTCGTCGCCCTGACCACCCGGGTCCCGGCCGGCCCGGTCACCGAGATCTACACGCACGGCGGCGCCGTCGACCTCGTCGCCGCCGGAGCCGTTCCCACCGGCACCCTGCGCGCCGGCCAGGCCCGCATCGCGGTGCTCGCCGCCCTGCTGGCCTCCGAGAACCCGGTCGAGCAGGCCCGCGTCCTGCGCGCGGCCCTGTCGGAGCAGGACCCGGTCCTGGTCGACGCGTAGCCGTCCCGGGCGGGCCGGACCCCGGACGCCCTAGGATTCCCCCCGCAGGGTCACGACATTGCGGGGGGAACGCATGGAGCCCGGGACCATCGGCACGCGGCTGGCCTCGGCCGCCATCGGCCCGCTCGTCCGGAAGCTCTTCGTCACGGAGGGCCCCGGCGCGGGCCTGGTCGACAAACCGGTCCGGATCTCCGGATACGTCTCCTTCCGCGGCGAGAAGCGCTCCCTGACGGAGTCCGACCTGCGCACCCTGGCGGCCAAGCTGGTCCGCCAGGCCCTGCGCCACGGCGAACGCCCCGTCACCGCCGACGAACAGCAGGCGGTGGCCGACGCCCTCGCCACCACCCTGCACGCCCTCGGCGACCTGACGCTCAGCGACGTGGAGGCCGTGCGGCTCGGAACCTCGGCCTTCGCGCGCGAACTCCGCCGTGCCGCCGGCCGTCCCGAGCGGGAACTGAGCGCGGACGCAACGTACTTCCACGAGCGCCTGCTCGAAGCCGCCTGCCTGCACATCCTCCACTTCTTCACCCAGCGCTCGACCTTCGTCGCGCACGCCCTGGTGGAGCAGACCCGGGGCATCGCGGAGCTGACGGCCAAGGTGGACCAACTGATCCGCCGCGACCCGCTCCCGGGCGCGCGGGACGCGGCGTTCGAGGCGGAGTACCTTCCGTATGTCGCACGCAGGCACGCGAAGCTGACGATCTACGGCATCGACCTCGCCCACACCCCCACCCGGTGGCCGCTGGACGCGGCGTACCTGAGCCTGGAAGCCACCGGACCGGTGGCCGGCCTGACGGCGGTCCCGGCCAGGCAGCTCGACCCGGGGGCCCCGTACGACTTCCCCTCGGGCGTGTTCCAGGCGGACGGCCCCACAGACGCCGACAGGGCCGAGCGGATCCTCAAGGCCCTCGCCCACGCCCCCACGGCGCAGCCCGCCGACCAGGCCCTGGCGACCAGCCGCCGGGTCCTGCTGCGCGGCGAAGCCGGATCCGGCAAGACCACCCTCGTGCAGTGGCTGGCCGTCTCGGCCGCCCGGCAGGACCTCCCGCCGCAGATGGCGTACCTGGAGGACCGCGTCCCCTTCGTCCTGCCCCTGCGCACCCTGACCCGCCACGGCGAACGGCTGCCCGACCCCAGCGGCTTCCTGTCCGCCGCCGGTCTCCCGCTGGCCGGCGCCCAGCCGGAAGGGTGGGTGCACCGGGTGCTCTCGGCGGGCCGTGGCCTGGTCCTCGTCGACGGCATCGACGAGGTCCCCGACGCCGAGCGTGCCCGCACGCGCACCTGGCTGCGGGACCTGATGGACCTGTACGACGGAGACAACCGCTGGCTCGTCACCTCCCGCCCCTCCGCCGTCGGCGTGGACTGGCTCGCCGAGGAGGGCTTCACCGAGCTCACGCTCTCGGCGATGGGCCCCGCCGAGACCGCCACCTTCATCAGGCGCTGGCACGCGGCGGCCCGTCAGGGCGCCGACGAGGACAAGGAGCTGGAGGGGTACGAAGGCCAGCTCCTCACCGCCGTACGCCTCAAGCCCGATCTCGGCCGCCTCGCCACCAACCCCCTGATGTGCGGCCTGATCTGCGCCCTCCACCGCGACCGGCGCGGCTACCTCCCCCTCGGCCGCAAGGACCTCTACGAGGCCGCCCTCTCCATGCTGATCAGCCGCCGCGACCGCGAACGCGACATGCGCGTGCCCGACCTGCGGGAGGAGCCCCAGCTCGACCTGCTCCAGCGGCTCGCGTACTGGCTGATCAAGAACGGCCGTACGGAAATGGACCGTTCGCGGGCCGAGGACATCATCGCCCGTGCCCTCCCCGCCGTCCCGGAGGCGGCGGCACTCGGCGAGGCGCCCGCGGTCTTCGAGCATTTCCTCCAGCGCAGCGGACTGCTCCGCGAACCGGGCCCCGACACGGTGGACTTCGTCCACCGCACGTTCCAGGACTTCCTGGGCGCCAGGGCGGCCGTCGAGGAGGGAGACTTCGGCCTGCTCATCGCCCACGCCGGCGACGACCAGTGGGAGGACGTCATCCGCATGGCGGTCGCCCTCGCGCGGCCCGCCGAACGCGTGGCGGTCTTCCGTGACCTGCTCGCCCTGGGCGACGCCTCGGCCGACCACCGCACCCAGGCGCGGGTCTACCTGCTGGCGGCGGCCTGCCTGGAACACGCGACCACCCTCGCGCCCGAGACGCGGGCGGAGGTGGAGGCGCGCACCGCGACCCTCATCCCGCCGCGCAACAAGGACGAGGCCCGGGCCCTGGCCGAGGTCGGCCCGTTGGTCCTGGGACTCCTCCCCGGCCCGGAGGGACTCACCGACGAAAACGCCTATCACGTGGTGATCGCGGCCTCACACGTGGCATCCGAGGCCGCCCTCCCCCTGCTCGCCCGGTTCGCCGGCCACCCCCACCACCAGGTCCGCTCCCAGCTCATGTGGGCCTGGGCACGCTACGACTGCGCCGACTACGCCGACGAGGTGATCACACGGCTGGATCCGGACGGTCTCTTCTACACCGTCCGGTCCGACGAGCAACTGGTGCAGTTGGAGCGCCTCGGACTGCGTCCGAGGGAGCTGGACGTCCGAGAGGGCGTCTCTTCGAGGGCCCTCGCGCGGTTCCTGGGCCGCGGCCGCCCCACGACCCTCCAGCTCAACGGCATGACGACGTCCGATCTCGCCTTCCTCACGCCGGAGTCCGCGCCGGTGACCCTCGACCTCGCCCGGTGCGCGCAGCTGACGGACCTCTCCGCGCTCGACGGACTGCCCGTGTCCGAGCTCGGAATCTTCCATCTGCGGCCGGACTGTGACCTGCGCCCGGTCTCGGGGCTGTCCCGGTTGGAGGTCCTCACGATCGGAGGCCCGGCCGGGACGAGCTGGTCCGTGGGGGACCTGCCCGGCGGCGCCCCCCTCCGCTCGCTCCAGATCGACGGAGACACCTCTCCGACGCACGGGCTCAAGGGACTCGGGGCGTTCACCGGGCTGACGCGGCTGGGGTTCAACGCCGCCTCCGGTCCGGTCACCGCCGACGACTGGCAGGAACTGCTGGCCCTGCCCCTGCACCACCTCACGGTGTCCATCGAGGCGCTGGCCTCCCTTCCCGAGGGCGCCGCCTTGCCGGGTGTCACCAGCCTGGGGCTCTACGGGGACGGGCAGAGCACCTCCGAGCACACCTTCAGGCAGCTGGCGACGGCCTTCCCCGGGCTGGTCGACTGCCGGATCGTGGAGGAGTTCACCGGCGAGGCGACCGTCGACGTCGCGCCGTTGGCCGCGCTGGCCGGCCTCAGGAGGCTGTACGTCATGGTGGACGGCGACCGGATGCGCGGCGCGGAGCTGCTGCGCGGCGTCTCGCTGCGCCGGCGCGGCCGACACCGGGGATGATCCGGGTGCGGGACCGGCACCCCGGCCCCGCACCCCTCGTCAGCCCGCGAACGCCGCCAGGATCCGTTCCGCCGCCGACGTCGCGGTGACCGTCCCCTCCCGGACGCCCGCCTCCAGGGCGGGCGCCAGCTCCCGCACCGCCGGGGCCGCCCGCAGCCGTTCCAGCAGTTCGTCGCGGACCATCGACCACGTCCACTCCACCTGCTGCGTCGCCCGCTTCGCGGTCAGCCGGCCGCCCGCCTCCAGCAGCACCCGGTGCTGTTCCAGGCGGTTCCAGACCTCCTCCAGCCCCGTCGACTCCCGCGCGCTGCACGTCAGCACCGGCGGGGTCCACGCCGCGTCCGCCGGGTGCATCAGGCGCAGCGCGCCCGACAGTTCCCGGGCCGCGGCCTTCGCGTCGCGTTCGTGCGGGCCGTCCGCCTTGTTCACCGCGAGGACGTCCGCGAGCTCCAGGACGCCCTTCTTGATGCCCTGGAGCTGGTCGCCCGTCCGTGCCAGGGACAGGAGGAGGAAGGAGTCGACCATGCCCGCGACCGTGGTCTCCGACTGGCCCACGCCGACCGTCTCCACCAGGACCACGTCGTAGCCCGCCGCCTCCATCACGATCATCGACTCGCGGGTGGCCTTGGCGACCCCGCCCAGGGTGCCCGCGGAGGGGGAGGGCCGGACGAACGCCGACGGGTCGACCGCGAGCCGCTCCATCCGGGTCTTGTCGCCCAGGATGGAGCCGCCCGTCCGCGTGGACGACGGGTCGACCGCCAGGACGGCGACCCGGTGCCCGCGGCCCGTCAGCATCGTGCCGAACGCGTCGATGAAGGTGGACTTGCCCACCCCCGGCACCCCGCTGATGCCGATCCGGCGCGCCTTCCCCGAGTGGGGCAGGAGCTCCGTCAGCAGCCGCTGCGCCAGCGCCCGGTGGTCGGCCCGGGTGGACTCGACGAGGGTGATGGCGCGCGCGATGTGCGCGCGCTTCCCGTCGAGCACGCCCTTCACGTACACGTCGATGTCGATCTTCGGGGGCATCCCGCGTCCGCCTACAGCTCGTGGCCCAGGTCCGCGGCGAGCCGCGTGACCAGGTCGTGGGCCGCGTCCGGGATGACCGTGCCGGGCGGGAACACCGCCGCCGCGCCCATCTCCAGCAGCGTGGGGACATCGGCCGGCGGGATGACACCACCCACCACGATCATGATGTCCTCACGGCCCTCTTCCGCGAGCTGCTCGCGCAGCGCCGGTACGAGGGTCAGGTGGCCGGCCGCCAGCGACGAGACGCCCACCACGTGGACGTCCGCCTCGACGGCCTGGCGGGCCACCTCCGCCGGGGTCTGGAACAGCGGGCCGACGTCCACGTCGAAGCCCAGGTCGGCGAAGGCCGTGGCGATCACCTTCTGGCCGCGGTCGTGGCCGTCCTGGCCCATCTTCGCGACCAGGATGCGCGGACGGCGGCCCTCCGCCTCCTCGAACCGGTCGACGAGCGCACGGGTGCGTTCCAGGGACGGGGACTCGCCTGCTTCGGTGCGGTACACACCGGAAATCGTACGGATCTGGCTCGCGTGCCGCCCGTACACCTTCTCCAGGGCGTCCGAGATCTCCCCGACCGTGGCCTTGGCCCGGGCCGCGTCCACCGCCAGGGCGAGCAGGTTGCCCTCCAGGCCCTGGCCCGCGCCCCGTTCGGCCGCGTTGGTCAGCGCCCGCAGCGCGTCCTGCGTGCGCGCCTCGTCGCGCTCCTCGCGCAGCCGGCGCAGCTTCGCGATCTGCTGCGCGCGCACCGAGGAGTTGTCGACGACGAGGACGTCGATCTGCTCGTCGTTCTCCACGCGGTACTTGTTGACGCCGATCACCGGCTGGCGCCCCGAGTCGATCCGCGCCTGGGTACGGGCCGCGGCCTCCTCCACGCGCAGCTTCGGGATGCCCGCGTCGATGGCCTGCGCCATGCCGCCGGCCGCCTCGACCTCCCGGATGTGCTGCCAGGCCCGGCGCGCCAGGTCGTACGTCAGCTTCTCCACGTACGCGCTGCCGCCCCACGGGTCGATCGACCGGCAGGTCCCCGACTCCTGCTGGAGCAGCAGCTGGGTGTTGCGGGCGATGCGCGCCGAGAAGTCCGTCGGCAGGGCCAGGGCCTCGTCGAGGGCGTTGGTGTGCAGCGACTGGGTGTGGCCCTGGGTCGCGGCCATCGCCTCGATGCAGGTGCGCGTCACGTTGTTGAAGACGTCCTGCGCGGTCAGGGACCAGCCCGAGGTCTGCGAATGCGTGCGCAGGGAGAGCGACTTGGCGTTCTTCGGGTCGAACTGCTTCACCAGCTTCGCCCACAGCAGGCGGGCGGCGCGCAGCTTGGCGACCTCCATGAAGAAGTTCATGCCGATCGCCCAGAAGAACGACAGGCGCGGCGCGAACGCGTCCACGTCCAGCCCGGCGCCCTGCCCGGCTCGCAGGTACTCCACGCCGTCGGCGAGGGTGTACGCCAGCTCCAGGTCGGCCGTGGCCCCCGCCTCCTGGATGTGGTAGCCGGAGATGGAGATGGAGTTGTACCGCGGCATCTTCTGCGAGGTGAAGGAGAAGATGTCCGAGATGATCCGCATCGAGGGCTTCGGCGGATAGATGTAGGTGTTGCGGACCATGAACTCCTTGAGGATGTCGTTCTGGATGGTCCCGGCGAGCTTGTCGGGGGAGACGCCCTGCTCCTCCGCCGCCACGATGTACAGGGCGAGGACCGGCAGCACCGCGCCGTTCATCGTCATCGACACCGACATCTTGTCGAGGGGGATCCCGTCGAACAGCTGGCGCATGTCGTAGATCGAGTCGATCGCCACGCCCGCCATGCCGACGTCACCCGTCACGCGCGGGTGGTCGCTGTCGTACCCGCGGTGCGTCGGCAGGTCGAAGGCCACCGACAGGCCCTTCTGGCCGGCCGCGAGGTTGCGCCGGTAGAAGGCGTTCGACTCCTCGGCCGTGGAGAAACCGGCGTACTGCCGGATCGTCCAGGGCTGGTTCACGTACATCGTCGGGTACGGGCCGCGCAGGTACGGGGCCGCGCCCGGGTACGTGCCCAGGAAGTCCAGGCCCTCCAGGTCCCGCCCCGTGTACAGCGGCTGCACGCCGATGCCCTCGGGGGTCTCCCACACCAGGTCGCCCGCGGCGGCCCCGGTGGACTCCTTCACCGCCGCGCGCCACTGGTCCCCGGTGGCGGCCGGGGCGGCCGTGCCGAGGGCGAGCTCGGAGAAATCGGGGATGCTCAAGACGAGACTCCCATCCGGTCGAGTACGGAGGACAGCACGGCGACCGCGTCGCAGCCGGCGAAGACGTACTCGTCCACGGCCCCGGCCGACGTGCCGGGCTTGCCCGCGAGGAAAACGGTCGTCGCGCCGGCCCCGCGCAGGGCCGCCGCCACCTCCGCGGCCTGCTCCTCGTACAGCGCGTCACCGGAGCACAGCACCGCCACGCCGTCCGCGCCGCTCGCCGCGTACGCCTCGGCGGCGGTCGCCGCGTCCACCGACACCGGGTCGTGCACGGGCTCGATGCCGCCCGCCTGGAACAGGTTCGAGGCGAAGGTGGCCCGCGCGGTGTGCGCGGAGGCCGGGCCCAGCGCGGCGAGGAACACCCTCGGGCGGGCGCCGGTCGCTTCCAGGTGTGCGTCGCTGCGGGCACGCAGCGCCTCGTACGCCTCGTCCCGGCGCACCCGGGGCAGGCCCCCGGTGGGCGCGGCCGGGGCGGCCTCGCGGACGAGGGGCTTCTCCGACAGCAGCGGGAACTCGCTGACGCCGGTGATCGGTTCGCGGCGGGTCGCCAGCTTCTTCGAGCGGGCGGCCCAGGTGGCCGCGAGGCGCTCCGCGACGAAGCCTGAGCGCAGGGCGGCGGCGAGGCCGCCGGCCCGCTCGACGGTCTGGAAGAAGTCCCAGGCGGCGTGCGCCAGTTCGTCGGTGAGCTGTTCCACGTAGTAGGAGCCGCCGGCCGGGTCGATCACCCGGGCCAGGTGGGACTCCTCCAGGAGGATGGTGGAGGTGTTGCGGGCGATGCGCCGGGCGAAGGCGTCGGGCAGGCCCAGTTCGGCGTCGAACGGGAGCACGGTGACGGAGTCCGCGCCGCCCACGCCGGCCGCCATGGAGGCGACGGTGGTCCGCAGCATGTTCACCCACGGGTCGCGGCGCGTCATCATCACCGGCGAGGTGACGGCGTGCTGCCGCTGGGCGCCCGCCTGCGGGGTCCCGCAGGCCTCCGCGACGCGGGCCCACAGGCGGCGGGCGGCGCGCAGCTTGGCGATGGTCAGGAACTGGTCGGCGGTCGCCGCGTAGCGGAACTCCAGCTGGCCGAGGGCGGCTTCGGCGGAGAGCCCGCCGTCGGTGAGGGTGCGCAGGTAGGCGACGCCGGTGGCCAGGGACAGCCCGAGCTCCTCGGCGGCCGAGCCTCCGGCCTCGTGGTACGGCAGGGCGTCCACCGCCAGGGCGCGGACGCCGGGCCAGGAGGCGGCCGCCTCGCGGGCCAGCTCGACGGCCGGGGCGGTGTCCAGGGCCTCGCCGGTACGGGCCTCGTGCCCGAGCGGGTCGATGCCGAGCGCGGCGCGGGCGGCCTCCGGGGCCACACCGCGCTCCGCGTACAGGGCGAGCAACGCCCGTGCCGCCTCGGCGTGTTCGGCGCCGGCGTCGAGGCAGACCGGCGCGAGGTCGAGGTACACCCCGTCCAGGGCGCGGCCGAGCTCCGCCACCGGGAGCCCGTGGCGGCCGACGGTCAGCCAGAGGGAGGTGGTGCCGTTCTCCAGGTCGGCCAGTGCCGCCTCGTTGACGCGTACGGGGTCACTGCCCGCGATCCGCTGGCGCACGTCCCAGCCGGACGTGCTGGTGCCGTCCGGGGTGCCGCCGCGGACGAAGGGCGCGAAGCCGGGGAACCCGGTGGTGTCGGCCTTCGCGTCCGCGCCGGAGGGCGCCGTGTACAGCGGGCGGGTGGTGAGCCCGTCTTCGAGCGTGGTGGACAGTGCTGCTTCCGCTGCCTCGCCGGAGACTTCCTTGCCCGACTTGCGCAGTACGCCCTCGACGAGGCGTTGCCACTGCTCATGTGTCGTGTCAGGAAACTCGGCGGCCAGGGAGAGCCCGTCGTCAGGCAGGACCGTCATGGCCCGAACTCTAGGGCGGCCCGCTTAAGCCAGACCAGAACCACCGGATGTGATCTCCCCCTCTCAGATGAGCCCCCGTCCCCGCCCCCGGCCGTGCGGAACGGGACACCTCGCCCACCGGCCCCGGGGAACGGTGGAAGGGCGGGCGGGGGAAGCCCACCTCCGCGCGGCGCGACGGGCACCCGCCCCCGCCTCGCGAAACCCGCATGGCGACGGCGTTGCGGCCCTATGAAATCCAGCCACCCCTTTTCGGCCGCCTGGTGCGACGAAACCCCAGATCAGCCGGGGTGTGACGGCCTCCAGGCGGGCCCTCGGGCGGGGCTTGACCCAGTCCGGTCCCACTGACACGCTCCGAGCCATGACCGCGACCGAGCACCTCGCCCCGCGGCTCCACACCCCCGGCCCCTGTACCGCGCCGGGCGCGTGTCCGGGCCGCTGTCCGGCCCCCTCCGGGGCCTGACCAACCCCACTCTCTTATAAAAAAATACCAGCCCACCACACCCGTTAACGGATCTGGGTTTGCGGGGTGTGGGGTTGATTCGGGGGGGGGGGGGGGGGGGGGGGGGGGGGGG
>NZ_JBBDHD010000173.1:0-10744 GCF_044129415.1 Streptomyces racemochromogenes | reverse complement strand
CAATCACCACCGCGGACACACCGCGCTCGCAGGCAAACCACCCGCCAGCCGCGTCCCCAACCTCACTGGGCAATACATCTAGGGCGTGCGGGGCTGGGTGTTTCGGGGGTACCGGCCCGCGAACCAGGAGGCGGCCGCCTGGGTGTGCAGGGGGAAGGCGAGGGTGTCGGGGGCGTGGAGGACGTGCCAGCCGGTCGTCTCGTCGGTGGGCTCCGAGGGCGGGAGCGCGGCGGCCGGGCGGGGCGGGAGGAGGCCGAAGACGAGCAGGTGGCCGTGGGGGGAGCTGAGGACGTCGGCGAGGGCCACGTCGGAGGCGGGGGCCTCGATGCCGGTCTCCTCGCGCAGTTCGCGGACCACCGCCTCGCGCCAGTCCTCGCCGAAGTCCATGAAGCCGCCGGGCAGGGCGATGCCGCCCTTGGCGGGTTCGATGGTGCGGGTGATGACGGCCAGGCCGGTGCCGGAGGCGTCCTCGACGGGGAGCAGGGCGACGGCGACGGGGAGCGGGTTGCGGTAGGTGACGGTGCCGCAGGCGGTGCACCTGCGGGGCCAGTCGGTGGTGTCGAACGGGGCTCCGCAGGCGGAGCAGTGCGCGTCCCTCAGCTGTGCCGGCATGCGGCGATCGTATGCCAACGGGGGTCCGGCGTGGCAGACTTCTGACGACTCGTCAGATACCGGTCGAGGGAGGGGTCTTGGCTCGCACACGTACACCCGTGGTGAGCGGGTGGTTCGCCGACACGCCCGAGGGCTTCCGTCTGCTCGGGACGGAGTGCTCCGCCTGCGCGGCGCTGTTCTTCCCGCGCGAGGACGCGTACTGCCGCAATCCGCACTGCCCCGGCGGCGGTGCGCTCGTGGAGGTGCCGCTGTCGCCGCGCGGACGCGTCTGGTCCTACACGGACGGCCGCTACCGGCCGCCCGCGCCCTACGTGTCCGACCCGGACGCGCCCTGGGAGCCGTACACGCTGGTCGCGGTGGAGCTGGAGGCCGAGGGGATGGTCGTGCTCGGGCAGGCGGCACCCGGGGTGACGGTGGCCGACCTGGAGGTCGGCATGGAGGTGGAGGTCGTCGGCGGGGTGCTGGACGAGGACGCCGGGACCACCTGGACGACCTGGCGGTTCCGGCCCGTGGAGGGGGCGCGGTGAGCGGGGAGGTCGCCGTACTGGGTGCCGGCATGCACCCGTGGGGCAAGTGGGGGCGCAGCTTCGTCGAGTACGGGCGGGCCGCCGCCCGGGCGGCGCTGGCCGACGCCGGGCTGGAGTGGACCGACGTGGAGTCCGTGGTCGGCGCCGACACCGTGCGCGGCGGCTACCCCGGCTATGTCGCCGGGGCGACCTTCGCGCGGGCGCTCGGCTGGCAGGGCGCCCGGGTGACCAGTGTCTACGCCGCCTGCGCCTCCGGGGCCCAGGCCATCGGCATCGCGCGGGCGCAGATCCTGGCCGGACTGGCGGACGTGGTGCTGGTGGTGGGTGCCGACGCCGCGCCGAAGGGGTTCTTCGCCCCGGCCGGCGGCGACCGGCCGGACGATCCCGACTGGCTGCGGTTCCGGGTGCTGGGGGCGACGAACCCGGCGTACTTCGCGCTGTACGCACGGCGCCGGATGGCCCTGTACGGGGACACCGGGGAGGACTTCGCGCAGGTCAAGGTGAAGAACTCGGCGGCCGGGGCGCTCAACCCGAACGCCCGCTACCGCAAGGCGGTGACGGCCCAGGAGGTGGCGGCGTCCGCGGTGGTCGCCGATCCGCTGCGGCTGCTGGACATCTGCGCGACCTCCGACGGCGGCGCCGCGCTCGTGCTGAGCAGCATGGACTTCGCGCGGGCGCGCGGGGTGGCCGACCCGGTGCGGGTCCGGGCGGTGTCGACGGTGACGCCCACGTATCCGCGTACCGTGCTGGACCTGCCGGACATCGCCACCGATGCGGCGGTGGCGGTGGCGCCGGCGGAGGGCTCCTTCCGGGCGTCGATCGGCCGGGCGGCGTACGAGGAGGCGGGGCTGGGGCCGCAGGACCTGTCGCTGGCCGAGGTGTACGACCTGTCGACGGCGCTGGAGCTGGAGTGGTACGAGGACCTCGGCCTGTGCGGTGAGGGCGAGGGCGCCAAGCTGCTGCGGGAGGGGGCGACCGCGCTGGGCGGGCGGGTGCCCGTCAACGCGAGCGGCGGGCTGGCCTCCTTCGGGGAGGCGGTGCCGGCGCAGGCGATCGCCCAGGTGTGCGAACTGACCTGGCAGCTGCGGGGGACGGCCGGGGCGCGGCAGGTGCCCGGGGCGCGGGTGGGGATCACCGCGAACCAGGGTCTGTTCGGGCACGGTTCGGCTGTCGTGGCGGTGCGCTGAGAAGTGCCGGGGTGCCCCTCACCAGCGGGCGGGGCGGGCCGGGAGAAGTGCTGCCGCCGGGGTGCTTGACGCTCCCCGGCGGCGGGTTCACACTCTCCCCACGGTCCCGCGCCGGGACCCTCCCAGCCCCCCATGAGAGCCGCGGGGGCCCGCCCCCCCCCCGCCGGGGGGGGGGGGCCCCCCCCCCCCCGCCTCCCCGCGCGCCGTCCGGTCAGGCTCCGGCCGTCAGGCTCGCCCGCCTGGCCCGGGCCAGCGACATGGCGTGTTCCACGACTCCCACCAGCACGTCCTTGACCGACTCGCGGTCGCGGGCGTCGCACAGCAGCACCGGCACCTCGGCGTCGAGGTCGAGGGCCTCGCGGATGGTCACCACGGGGTGGCGTTCGGCCCCGTCGAAGCAGTTGACGGCGACGAGGAAGGGCAGGCCGCGGCGCTCGAAGTAGTCGACGGCGGCGAAGCAGTCGGCGAGCCGGCGGGTGTCGGCCAGGACGACGGCGCCCAGGGAGCCCTGCGCGAGCTCGTCCCACAGGAACCAGAAGCGGTCCTGCCCCGGGGTGCCGAAGAGGTAGAGCACCAGGTCCTCGCGGAGGGTGATGCGGCCGAAGTCCATGGCCACGGTCGTGGTGTTCTTCGCCTCCACTCCCCCGGTGTCGTCGATGGCTGCGCCCGGCTCGGAGAGGGTCTCCTCCGTGCGCAGTGGACGGATCTCGCTCACCGCGCTGACCAGGGTGGTCTTGCCCGCCCCGAAGCCCCCCGCGACCAGGATCTTCAGAGTCAGCGGTTCGACCGGCGAGACAGCGTGCATCGCACCGGTGCGGCTAGAGCGCCCGAAGGCCATCGATCACCTCACGCAGAATGGATTCGTCGGGCAGTTCGGCCGGCGGGACCGGCCGGTTCACGTGGACCAGCGCGTCGTCGACGAGGTCGCCGATGAGGACCCGGACGACGCCGACGGCGAGGTCCAGGTCCGCGGCGAGCTCGGCGACGGACTGGGGGCGTTCCCGGCACAGCCCGAGGATGTGGGCGTGTTCCGGGGACAGGGTCAGGTCCCAGACCGGATCGTCGGCGGCCGGTTCGGCGACGACGAGGGCGATCAGGTCGAGGCGGTGCTGGGCGGCGTGCCGGGTCCGGCCGCGGGTCATGGCGTACGGGCGGACGACGGGCCCGGCTTCGTCGTCGAACCAGTGCGGGTGGCCGCTCCCGTCCGCCGCGCCGGCGGCCTCGGCGGCTTCCGGGACGTTCGGGAGGTGGTCGTGGCCTGGATCGCTCATACGGTCCGACTCACCCTCCGGCTGGCAGCCCGGTGCGCGGGGCGGTCGCCAGGTGGTCGCCGACGCGCTTGACCATGAGGGTCATCTCGTACGCGACCTGGCCCACGTCGGAGTCGGAGTCGGAGAGCACGGCCAGGCAGCTGCCGTCGCCGGCGGCCATGACGAACAGGAAGGCCTCGTCCAGTTCGACGACGGTCTGGCGGACCCGCCCGGAGTCGAAGTGGCGGCCGACGCCCTTGGCGAGGCTGTGGAAGCCGGAGGCCACGGCCGCCAGGTGTTCGCTGTCCTCGCGGGTCAGGTCCTTGGAACTGCCCGTCGGCAGGCCGTCGCCGGAGAGGACCACCGCCTTGCGGATGCTGGCGACCTTGTCGACGAGTTCGTCGAGGAGCCAGTTGAGCGGGCCGGGGCCGCGGCCCCTGCTGTCGTTTCCGTTCTGCGGTGCGGTCATCGACCGTCCCCTTCGTTCTCGTGCGCGGGACCGTGGGCGGCGGGTGTGCCGTCCCCGGTCTCGGACTGCTGCGGTGCGTGCTGCCGGTCTTGCTGCTGTGCGTACTCTTCACGGCCCGCCGTCCAGCCGCGCTGGAGGGCGGACATACGGGCGCGTACGTCCTCCGCGTCGCGGTCGGTCCGCGGGGCCGCGGGGACTTCGGGTTCGGCGGGGGCCGGACCGTTCTTCAGCTGGGGCGCGAGGTTCGCCTGGCGGACCCGGCGGGGCAGGCCGCCCGGGCCGGCCGCCGTCCGGGGCTCCTCGGGGCCGGTCCGCGGACGGTCCGGGGCCTTGATCCCGGCCGGGCGGGGCTCGACGCGGCGGCCGTGCTCGGCGACCAGGGTGGGGGTCGGGCGCCGGCGCGGCAGCGGGACCGCTCCGGAGCGGGGGCCCTCGCGGCGGACCGCGTCCAGGTGCGGGCGCTCGGCGCGGACCGGGCCCGTGGGCGCCGCGGGGTCGCGGTCGGCGCCGCCGCGGGCGCGGGCGGTCTCCGGGCCGGTCTCGCGGGCCCGGCCCCGGTCGCGGTGGCGGTCGGTGCCGAGGTCGGCGACCCGGTCGCCCTTCCAGGCGCCGTGCTCGCCGCCGCGCCGGTCGCCGTCGGGGCGGCCCGCGGAGCCCAGGCCCAGCAGGGCGCTGCGCGGGGTGCCGCCGGGCGGTGTCTCGTCGTCGAGGCTGGCCATGGGCGGGCGGCCGCCGACGCCGGCGATGCCCGTGATGGTGTCCTCCATGTCGTCGATCCCGTCGAGGCCGTCCGGCCCCTCCAGGCCGAGGAGGCCGAGCGGGCCCTCCAGCTCGACCGGGCCGTTGAGCACGCCGGCGGGCAGCGGGCGGGCCGAGGCGGCACGGTCCAGGGCGGTGGGCCCGGTGCGGCCGGAGCCCCGGGCGCCGGGGGCCGTCTTGACGCCCTTGACCGCGGCCGGTCCCTTGGCGGCCCGCACGGCGTCGAGGCGGATGCCGCTGCCGTTGGTGTCGGGGGCCTCGGTGAGGAGTTCGGCCGGGAGGAAGACCACCGCGGTGGTGCCCCCGTACGGGCTGGGCTGGAGGGCCACCTTGATGCTGTGGCGGCGGGCGAGCCGGCTGACCACGAACAGGCCGAGGCGGTCGGTGTCGGAGAGTTCGAACTCGGGGGTCTCGGCGAGCCGGAGGTTCGCGTCGAGCAGGGCTTCGGGGTTCATGCCGAGGCCGCGGTCGTGGATCTCCAGGGTGAAACCGTTGGCGACGCGCTCGCCGTGGACTTGGACGGCGGTGTGCGGGGGCGAGAACACCGTGGCGTTCTCCAGGAGTTCGGCGACCAGGTGGGTGACGTCGGCCACGGCCGGGCCCTCGATGCCGATGCGCGGCAGGCGCCGCACCTCGATGCGCTCGTAGTCCTCGACCTCGGCGACGGCGGCCCGTACGACGTCCATCAGCTGGACGGGCTTGCGCCACTGGCGGGAGGGGGCGGCGCCGGAGAGGATCACCAGGCCCTCGGCGTGGCGGCGCATGCGGGTGGTCATGTGGTCGAGGCGGAAGAGGTCGGCGAGCTCCTCGGTGTCCTCGGTGCGCCGCTCCATGGTGTCGAGCAGGGTCAGCTGGCGGTGCAGCAGCACCTGGTTGCGCCGGGCCAGGTTGACGAAGACCTCGGAGACCCCGCGACGGAGCTCCGCCTGCTTGACGGCGGCCTCGACGGCGGCGCGCTGGAGGCTGTTGAGGGCCAGGCCGACCTGGCCGACCTCGTCCTTCTCGAACTCCAGGCGGGGCGCCTCGGTCTCCACGTCCACCGTCTCACCGGCGGCGAGGCGGCGCATGACGCTGGGCAGGCGGACGCCGGAGGCCTCGTGGGCGTCCTTGCGGAGCTGGGAGAGGTCGCGGACCAGGTCGCGGCCGATGCGCACGGAGAGGAAGAGGGAGAAGGCGAGGGCGATGAAGCCGAGGACGCCGGCGAGGGCGGCCTGGACGAGGACGCCCAGCGCGATGGGTTCGACGCGCTTCTGGTAGCGGTCGCCGGCGGCGGTGCCCATGGTGGCGAGGTCGTCGAGGACCTTGTGGGCGGCGTCGTCCCACTGGGCGGCGGTCACGGCGCGCGGGTTCTTGACGGCTCCCGCGGTGATGAACCGTTCCTCCGCGTCGCGCAGCGCCTTGCTCTCGGGGCCGTTCCAGTACTGCTCGAAGAGGCCCCGGTCGTCCGCGGGGAGGATCGCGAGGTTGAAGTCGTAGAGCAGGTCGCGGTTGGCGACGAAGGTGGAGACGCGGCGGACGTCGCCCGCCGAGACGTTGCCGGCGGCGAGGGCGGAGGCGATCACCGCGTCCTCGCGCGAGAGGGTCTCGCGGGCGCGGGTGATGCCGACGAGGGCGCGGCCCTGCTTGTCCATCTCCACGTTCTCCAGGGCGTGGAGGTTCATGAGGAAGTCGTAGCAGGGGTCGACGAGCCGGCTGTAGAGGTCGAGGGCCTGGGTCGGGTCCAGGCTGCCGGCGTCCACCGAGCGGCGCAGGGCGGCGATGCCGTGGAAGGCTTCGAGGATGGACCTCAGGCGCTGCCTGTTGCCGGAGCTGAGCTCGTCGAGGACCTCGGCGTCGTTCGCGTTCGCCGTGATCTTGCGGATCATCCCGTCGGTGGCGGCGCGGCTGCGGGCGAGCTCGGCGGTGGCCGCGGCGGCGCGCGGGTCGCCGATGACGACGAGGGTCTGGCGGCGCTCCTTCTGGACGACGCGGACGACGTCCTCGATGGGGTACCCGACCTTGCCGATGACGTACGCGACGTCGAGCAGCTGCACGGCCTCGCGGCCTGTGATCACCGTCGAGAAGCCCCAGAGGGCGGTCAGGGAGACGAGCGGCACCAGGAGCAACGCCACGATCTTCCGGCGGATCGACTTCCCGCGAAAGCGCATGGCCTCCCCAGCCTCCCCCAGCTCAACCCCGTTGTGGGGGGTCGGTGTTCCGTCATTTAAACGGCGTGAGCCTACTACTGCCACGGAGCGGCCTCGAAGGCGTGTCCGGACGTTTTCGGCCTGACCGCCGGACGAAGATCACGAGTTGTCCGTTACTTCCGGTCAAGTCCGGCCCGTTATGTGGCAGATGACACTTGGTGGGGTGTCAGTTCCCCGCTTCGGAGGGATGGCTGGAATTCTCCGATCCGGAACGCCCGGGAGCGGCTGGTCCGTCCGGGATGCGGGAATCTCCGGACGGGGCCGTTCGTTGGGCTCGCGAGCGAGCGGAGCGGACCATGAGGATGTACGACGAAGAGGACGGATCGGTGTCCGAGGCGGCCGGGCGGGGCCTGTGGGTGGAGGCGCCGGCCCGTCGGCGGCGCATGCCGGATCCGGTGCGGGCGTCGGCGGTGCGGGCGGTGCTGGTGGTGGCGGTGACGCTGACGGACGCGTCGGCGACGTTCTTCCTGGTGCTGACGGGGTCCTGGCTGGCGCTGCCGATGGTGCTCGGGGGGATAGCGGGGACGGTGGTGGCCACGTGGGCCGTGCTGGACGTGTGGATCACGCGGCAGATGTGGAACCAGCGCTACGGGGTGGTGTCGGAGCCGAGCAGCGCGGTGCGGGGGCGCTGACGCGGGGGCGCCGTACGGCGGGGCGTTGGTGCCGTACGGCGGAGCCGGGGGGCCGCCGCGCGGGGCCGGGGTGCTGCCGCGCGGGCCCGGGACGTCCTCGTCCGGGCCGGGGTGCCGCCGGCGCGGGGCCGGGGGGCCGCCGCGCGGAGTCGTCGCGGTGCCGCAGCGCGGGGGTTCCGGTCCGCGCTGCGGCACACCATCCGCAGCCGTCCGCGGTGGTGCGAGCGGCGCCTCAGGAAAGCGCGCGGCGGAACATGCGGGTCGCGGTGATCTCGCCGTGGATGGATTCCGTTTCCTGCGTGGGCTGGGGCAGTCCCGGGCGGAGGTGTTCCTCCACGCTGATGTACTTCAGGCCCGCCCTCAGGTCCGCGTCGTTGCGCAGGCGGATGACCAGGGGGAACTCCGCCAGCGCCGTGGTGTCGAAGAGGCCCGTGGTGTACAGGAGCTGCACGCCGAGGGCGTCGGAGACCGCGCGCTGGAGTTCCAGCAGGTACGTGGCGTTGGCGCGCCCGATGGGGTTGTCGAGGAACAGCGTGCCCGCGTGACGGTGCTTGTCGCGGCCTCGGTCGTTGCTGCGGAGGGCGGCCATCGTGCAGTACAGGGCGATGGCCGCGGTGAGCAGCTGGCCACCGGAGAAGACGTCGCCCATCTGGCCCACGGGGACGCGTTCGGCGCGCAGGACGGCGTCCGGCTTGAGGATCTCCACCGCGATGCCCTTGGGCTCCAGCGCCGCCTGGACTCCGCGCAGGAGGAGGGACATGCCGTCGCGGCGGCCTTCGCCGAAGGCCGCGTTCTTCTTGACGGCCGTGCGGGTGGCCTCGTCGATCACCTCGCCGAGGCGTTCGGTGAGGGTGGCCTGGTCGGGCTCCTCGAAGCGGATGCGGAGGAACTCCTGGCCCGACCACTCCCCGAGGCCCTCGGGGAGCTGGGAGAGGCGCTGGGCGGAGCGGAGGGTGGCCAGGGCCGACTCCACGAGGCCGCGCAGCCGGTCGACGATGCTGTCGCGGTTGCGCTCCAGCTGGGCGAGCTCGTCGGTCAGGACGCGCAGGCGCGGGGCGAAGGCGGCCGCCCAGGCCGCGGCGT
Source organism: Streptomyces racemochromogenes (assembly GCF_044129415.1). Classification (GTDB taxonomy): domain Bacteria; phylum Actinomycetota; class Actinomycetes; order Streptomycetales; family Streptomycetaceae; genus Streptomyces; species Streptomyces racemochromogenes_A. Next base: position 2,039 of record NZ_JBBDHD010000173.1, on the reverse strand, counting down.
GCTCCGGAAGGGCGGAGGCGGGCAGTTCGCGGATCTGCTGGCGGGCGGGGGTGCGGACCTGCTCGTAGCGGTTGGCGTTGGCGTGCCGCACCAGGACGTCGCTCGCCTCGCGCACGGCCGCCTCTGCGGCGGAGAGGTCGGCGGCGCAGGCGCGCAGGGTGCGGCGGGTGTCGGTGGCGGACTGGCGGGCCTCCTCCAGGGTGCCGCGGTGCGGCGCCGGTTCCTGCTCGTCCTCCGGGTGGGTGTGGTCGCGCAGCAGGTCCCGCAGCAGGGCCGCGGTTTCGTCGAAGCCGCCGGCGCCGTCCTCGGCGGTGCGGTGGGCGCGCAGCAGGTCGGCGTGGGCGGCGCGGGCGCTCTCCACCGCGGCGGAGTGCGCGGCGAGCTGGGCGGTGGCGGTGCGCAGCAGGCCCTGGGCCTGTTCCACGTCGGCCGGGACCAGTTCCTCGGGCAGCTCGGTGTGCGCCTCGCCGTCGGCGGGGGCGTGGCGTTCGGCCTCGCCGCGCAGCCGGCCGAGCTGCTCGCTCGCGGCGGAGGCGCGCGACTCCAGCATCTGGACGAGGGCCTCGGCGCGGGCCGCCGCGGCCTGCCGGGAGGGGCCGTCGGCGCCGTCGGTGCCTTCGAGGAGCTGCGCGGCGCGGGTGCGGACCTTGTTGGTGAGCCGGTCGAGTTCGGCGAGGGCGGCGCTCTCGTCGCTCTCGGCGCGGGCCTGTTCGGCGCGCAGGTCGGCGCCGACGCCGACCTTCTCGTAGACCTGGGAGGCGGCCCGGTAGGCCTCGCGGAGGTCGGGCAGGGGGGCGCGGGGGCCGCCGTCCTCGGGAAGCCCGTCGGGGGCCCCGGCGATCTCCGCGCGTTCGGCGCGCAGGGCCCGGGCGGTGCGGCGGGCGTCGTCGGCGGCGCGCTGGGCGGCGCGGCGGTCCTCGTCGGCGGCGCGGGCCCGGTCCAGGCAGGCCTCGGCGCGGGCCTCGGACGCGGCGGCCTCGTCGGTGAGTTCGCGCACCTTCGCCTGCCAGGCCGAGCGCTCGCGCAGGCGGTGGGCGAGGCCGGCGAGGGCGTCGGCGGCGCGGCGGGCGCGCTGGGCGGTCTCCTGGCGCTCGTCGCGGACCCGGGCCGCGTCGGAGGCGGCCTCGTCCGCCTCGGTGCGTACGGTACGGGCCTCGCCGAGCTCGGCGTCGGCTTCCTCGGCGAACGCGCGGGCGGCGGCGGCCTGTTCGGCGAGCTCCGCCAGGCGGCCGGGCGGGCAGCCGGTGCGCCAGGAGGCGAGGCGGGCGGCGAGCTCGCGGTCGCCGGCGAGCCGGGCGGCGAGCTCGCGGATCTCGGCGTCGCGGGCGGTGGCGCGGGCGCGCAGGGCCTGGCGTTCCTCGTCGGCGGCGTGCTCGTCGTGCATGGCCGGGTTCGGCGACACGATGAAGACGCCGGAGACCGCCGCATCGCCGTCCGCGGGGGGTGCCGGGGCCAGCAGGGCGGCGGCCGTGCCGACGGCGACGGTGGAGCGGGGCAGCAGGGCGGCGCCGGAGAGCACCTCGCGGGCCCGGGAGTGGGTGTCGGGGTCGGTGATGATGACGCCGTCGACGAGTTCGGGGCGGGCGGCGAGGACGGCGGCGTGGTCGGCCGGGGCCACGGACTGGGCGAGGTAGCGCCAGCCCGGCAGGGCCGGGATGCCGTGTTCGCCGAGGTACTCGACGGTGGCGAGGACGTCGGGGCCGGGCGGCAGCAGGCCGCCGTCGCCGAGGGCGCCGAGGATGCGGGCGTCGTCGGCGGCGGCGGTGCGCAGCTCGAACAGCTGGCGTTCGGCCGCGCCGACGGTGTCGGACAGCAGCTCGCGGAGGGTGTCGGCGTTGCGGTCGAGGTCCTCGGCGGTGAGCCGTCCGGCGGTGGTGGTGCCGGCCTGGCCCGCGGCCGGCGCGCCGCTGCGCGCTCCCGCGGCGTGGTGTGTCTTATAAAAATATACGAGCCCACCACTACGGTTAAGGGATATGGGTTTTTGGGGTTTTGTTTGTTTATTGGGGGGGGGGGGGGGGGGGGGGGGGGGGGGGGGGGGG
>NZ_JBBDHD010000172.1:0-10807 GCF_044129415.1 Streptomyces racemochromogenes | reverse complement strand
ATAATAAAACAAACATTTGGGTGGTCGGAGGGTTATTTTTTTTATAGCCCCCGGGGGCCCGGCCCCCCCCCGGCGGCGGGGCCCGCGCCAGGGCCCGGGCCCGCCGCAGGGGCCCGGCACGACGCAGGAACCCCGCCCGCCGCAGGAGCCCGGCACGACGCAGGAACCCCGCCCGCCGCAGGAGCCCGGCACGACGCAGAAGGCCCGCCAGACGCAGGACCCCGGGCCGCCGCAGAGGCCCGGCTCGACGCACGGGCCCGGGCCGGCGTGTGGGCCCGGGCCGGCGTGTGGGCCCGGGCCGGCGTGTGGGCCCGGGCCGGCGCGTGGGCCCGGGCCGGCGTGTGGGCTCGGGCCCGGGCGCCGTACGGGCTGACCGCCGCGCTCTTCGCCGCGTACGCCACGCTCTCCGTGACCCGCCACCGGCGGATGGAGGACAGCTCCTACGACCTGGGCATCTTCGAGCAGGCCGTCCGGGCCTACGCCCACTTCCAGGCCCCCGTCGTGGACCTGAAGGGGCCGGGCACGCTCGTCCTCGGCGACCACTTCAGCCCCGTCATCGCCCTGATCGGCCCGCTCTACCGGGTCTTCCCGGGCCCGGTCACCCTCCTGCTGGTGCAGGCGGCGCTGTTCGCGCTGTCGGCCCTGCCCGTCACCCGCGCCTCGGTACGCCTCCTCGGGCCGGCGCGGGGGCTCGCGCTCGGGGCGGCGTACGGGCTCTCCTGGGGGATCCAGCGGGCCGTCGAGTTCGACTTCCACGAGATCTGCTTCGCCGTGCCCCTGATCGCCTTCGCCCTGGAGGCCCTGCTGGCGGGCCGCTGGCGGGCGGCGCTCGCCTGGGGGCTGCCGCTGCTGCTGGTCAAGGAGGACCAGGGGCTGACCCTGGCCGCGCTGGCGCTCGTCGTCGCCTGGCGGGCCCGGACCGCCGACCGGCGGGCGGCCCGGTCGGCCCTCGTCGTGGCCGTGGCCGGAGCCGCGGTGGCCGCACTCGTGTTCACGGTGGTGCTCCCCGCGTTCGCCGCCGACGGCTACACCTACTGGCAGAAGGTCGACGGCCCCGGCGGCGTGCTGCGCGGCCTCGGCACGAAACTCACCACCCTGGCCTGGGTGCTGGTGCCCACCACCGGAGCACTCGCGCTGCGCTCCCCCCTGCTGTGGGTGGCCGTGCCGACGCTGGGCTGGCGCTTCGCCTCGTCCGACCCGCACTACTGGTCCACCGACTGGCACTACAGCGCCGTCCTGATGCCGGTCGTCGCGCTGGCGCTGGCCGACGCCCTCGACCGCGTCCGGCGCGGCCCCCGGCCGTGGGTGCGCTCGTACGCCCACCAGCTGCCCGGCGCCCTGCTCGCCGCGGCGCTGGCGCTGAGCGCGACCAGCCTGCCGCTGGCCCGGCTCGGGGAACGGGCCGCGTACGAGAAGCCCGCGAGGGTCGCCGCGGTCGAACGGCTGCTGGCGCGGATCCCGGACGGGGTGACGGTGGAGGCCGACTACCCCGCGCTGACCCGGCTGACCTCGCGCTGCCGGGTGCTGTGGCTCGGCGGTACGCGCGGGGTGCGCCCGGCCTTCCTGGTCTTCGACAACGCCTCCGGCTGGGCCGGGGACCCGCTGGTGTACGCGGGGCGGCTGCATCCGGGGGCGCGGTTCGCCCTGGTGGGCGAGGCGGGCGGAACGGTCCTGCTGGAGCGGCGGCTGTAGGAGCGGCCGGGCCTGCGACCGCCCCGGCCGCCGGGCGGGGCACGGCGCCGGCCCCGGACCGCCCTCACGGACGGCCCGGGGCCGGCGTGTTCTCCCGTACTTCCCCCGTGGGGTCCCGCGCTTCCCCCGTGGGACCCCCTTGCCTCCCCCGTCCGACCGCCGGCGGCTACTCGCTGGCGATCGCGTTCAGGACGTTCATCCGCCCCGCCCGGAACGCCGGGACCAGTGCGGCGAACAGGCCCACCAGGGCCGAGCCGGCGAAGACCGCGATGATCGTCGCCCACGGGATCTCCAGCACCTTCAGGCCCTGGAGCGCGAGCAGCTGCTGCGCGGTGGCGCCCCAGCCCATGCCCAGGCCCAGGCCCAGCAGGGCGCCGAAGAGGGCGATGACCACCGACTCCAGGCGGATCATCCGGCGCAGCTGGCGGCGCGAGAGGCCGATGGCGCGCATCAGGCCGATCTCGCGGGTCCGCTCGACCACCGAGAGGGCCAGGGTGTTCACGACGCCGAGCACCGCGACGATGATCGCCAGGGCGAGGAGGCCGTAGACCATGTTGAGCAGCTGCCCGACCTGGTCCTTGAGGTCCTTCTTGTAGTCGGTCTGGTCGAGCACCCTGTACTGCGGGTACTCGGCCATGGCCGCCTTGAGGGCCTTGTAGGCGCTGTCGGCCTGCCCCTTCTGCGCCTTGGCCAGCAGCATGAACGGGCGCGGCAGCCGGTCGGCCGGCACGTTGGCCTCGGCGGTGGCGGTGCTGACGTACTTCACGCCCTTGTCGAGGTTGCCCTCGTCCAGGGTGATCGCGGCGACCTTGAGCCTGACGGTCTTGCCGCCGTTGAAGGCCACGCCCAGTTCGTCACCGACCTTCACGTGGTGCTTGGCGGCGTACTCCGAGCCGACCGCCATCGAGCCGGGCGCGTACGCGTCCTGGTGCCGCCCGGCGCTCGTCTTGCGGCGGACGTCCTGGGCGTAGGAGGGGTCGGTGGCGCTGAGCCGGTCCTGGGCGGAGGTGCCGTCGGGGGCGGTGATCTTCGCCTCGACCTCGCGGTAGGCGGTGACGTGGTCGAGGCCCGGCACCGCGCGCATGGCCTGCTCGGCCTGCGGCATCAGCGGCTGGCCGCCCTGGGAGGCGACGATGTAGTCGGCGCCGACGGTGCGGTCGAGCTCGTCGGTGGCGGAGGCCACCATGGAGGAGCCGACCACCGACAGGCAGGCGACCAGCGCCAGTCCGATCATCAGTGCGGCGGCCGTGGCCCCCGTACGGCGCGGGTTGCGCAGCGCGTTGCGCTCGGCGAGCCGGCCGACGGAGCCGAAGGGCCGCAGGACGGGCGCGGCGAGCAGGCGGACCACGACGCCCGCCAGCAGCGGGCCGATGACGATGAAGCCGATCAGGCTGAACAGGACGCCGACGGCCAGCCAGAGGGAGCCGGCGGACGCCTTGTCGGCGGACGCGGCGAGGAAGAGGGCCGCGGCGCCGACGCCGGTGAGGAGCAGGCCGAAGACCGCGCGGACCGCACCGGCCTTGCGGTCACCGGGGGTTCCGGCGTCGCGCAGGGCGGCCATCGGGGAGACCTTCCCGGCCCGGCGGGCCGGTACGTAGGCGGCGACGACGGTGACGACCGTGCCGAGGACCAGGCCGGTCACCGGGGTCGTCCAGCGGACCGTCAGGTCGCCGGTGGACAGGTGCATGCCCATCTGGCCCATGAGTTTCATCAGGCCGACGGCCAGGCCGACGCCCGCCGCCACACCGGCGGCGGAGCCGACGACGCCGAGCAGCAGGGCCTCCAGCAGCACCGACCGGTTGATCTGGCCCCGGTCGGAGCCGATGGCGCGCATCAGGCCGATCTCGCGGGTGCGCTGGGCGACCAGCATCGAGAAGGTGTTGAAGATCAGGAAGATGCCGACGAGGAAGGCGATGCCCGCGAACCCGAGCATCACGTACTTCATGACGTCGAGGAAGCCCATGTCCTTCTTGTTGGCGGCCGTGGCCTCCTTGGCGGTCTGCAGCGTGTAGGTGTCCGCGCCGAGGACCGAGGCCACGTTCTTCTTCAGCTGCTCGTCGCTGACGCCGTCCTGGGCGGTCACGTTGACGTGGGTGAAGGTGCCGGTCGCGCCGAGCAGCTTCTCCTGGGCGGTGGCGGTGTCGAAGTAGACGACCGCCGCGCCCGGGTTGGTGACGGTGAAGGAGGCGATGCCGCTGATCCTCGCGCGGACGTCACCGGTGACGGCGATGGTGCGCAGCTCGTCGCCGAGCTTCAGGTGGTGCTTGGCGGCGGTGTCGGCGTCGACCATCATCTCGGTCGGACCGCGCGGGGCCCGACCGGAGGTGATCTTCATCGACCTGAGCTCGCCGTCGGTCCAGTTGCCGGCGATGGTCGGGGCGCCGGTGGTCGACCCCATGTTCTCGTTCTTGGAGTTGACGACGGTGACGGCCGTGCTCATGACGCCGCCCTCGGCGGACCTGACCCCCTGGGCGCCGCGCACCTTCTCCACGGCCGAGCCGGGCAGCACCTGCGGGCGGCCGCGGTTCGGGTCCGCCTCGCCGTCGGCGGGCTCCTTGGGGCTGACCGTGACATCGGAGCTGGTGACGGCGAACAGCTTGTCGAAGGTGGTGTTCATGGTGTCCGTGAACACCAGGGTCCCGCAGACGAAGGCGACCGAGAGCAGGACGGCGACGGCGGACAGCGCCATCCGGCCCTTGTGCGCGAAGAAGTTGCGCCGCGCGGTCTTCATGACGGTCACGAGGTCCGCCCGCGCGCGTCGAAGTCCTTCATCCGGTCCAGCACCTGGTCGGCGGTGGGCGCGTACATCTCGTCGACGATGCGGCCGTCGGCCAGGAAGATGACGCGGTCGGCGTAGGAGGCGGCGACGGGGTCGTGGGTGACCATCACGATGGTCTGGCCGAGCTCGTCCACCGACTGGCGCAGGAAGCCGAGGACCTCGGCGCCGGCCCGCGAGTCGAGGTTTCCGGTGGGCTCGTCGCCGAAGATGACCGCCGGGCGGGCGGCGAGGGCGCGGGCGACGGCCACGCGCTGCTGCTGGCCGCCGGACAGCTCGGTCGGGCGGTGCTTGAGGCGCCCGGCGAGGCCGACGGTCTGCACGACCCGGTCCAGCCACTGCGGGTCGGGCCTGCGGCCCGCGATGTCCATGGGGAGGGTGATGTTCTCCAGGGCGTTCAGCGTCGGGAGCAGGTTGAACGCCTGGAAGATGAACCCGATCCGGTCCCGGCGCAGCTGGGTGAGCTTCTTGTCCTTCAGCCCGGTGATCTCGGTGTCCTCCAGGTGGATCTGGCCGCTGGTCACCGTGTCCAGGCCGGCCAGGCAGTGCATGAGGGTGGACTTGCCGGAGCCGGAGGGGCCCATGATCGCGGTGAACCGGCCGCGGTGGATGTCCACGTCCACGTGGTCGAGGGCGACGACACGGGTCTCGCCGGAGCCGTACGCCTTGACGAGCCGGCGCGCCCGTGCGGCCACGGAGCCGTGCCCCCCGCCGCTTCCGTGCCTGGTCTCGGTCATCGCCGTTGTCACGGTGTTCTCTCCCCTGTCGGTGTGCGTACGGCGCGCGTGCGTCGCCGGCCTGAAGTCTGCTGAACGGGAAGTGGCCGGCACCCTGGTGCCCGTCGCCGTATCGGCCGGGGGGTTAACCCCACCCCGCCCCCTCGGCTCTCCCCTGTGCATCAGTCAAAGACGGATCAGGCCGTCCGGCCTCCTCCGTCGGGACGAAAGTCCCCTGGGCCCAGATGTGGAGGGACCCCTAGGGGACGTACTCCCTTCGGCGGACCGGACGTAGGGGGCACGCGGCCCCCGGGGCCCGGGACACCCCGCATGAGATGGGGATACCACCGGGCGCACCCCGGTGAGAGGGTGTCTGCACGGACGAAGGGGGAACGTGATGGAGACGGAGAAAAGCGGGGGCGCGGCCTCCGGCGGAGAGCCGGCCGGCACACCCGGGGGAAAGGTTTCAGCCGAGGAGGCGGCGACCGCCCCACCCGTCCAGGGCCGGCCGCCGGCGCGGGTCGTCGCGGCGCTGATGCTGTCCATGGCCCTGGTCGCCCTCGACACCACGATCGTCTCCACCGCCGTCCCCCAGATCGTCGGGGACATCGGCGGCTTCGCCGTCTTCTCCTGGCTCTTCTCCGGCTACCTCCTCGCCGTGACCGTCACCCTGCCCGTCTACGGCAAGCTCAGCGACACCTTCGGCCGCAAACCGGTCCTGGTCTTCGGCACGGCCCTCTTCCTGGCCGGCTCCCTGCTGTGCGCCTCCGCCTGGAACATGGGCGCGCTGATCGCCTTCCGGATCGTCCAGGGACTGGGCGGCGGAGCCCTGCAGAGCACCGTGCAGACCCTGGCCGCCGACCTCTACCCGCTGCGCGACCGGCCGCGCATCCAGGCCCGCATGACCACCGTGTGGGCGAGCTGCGCCCTCATCGGCCCGGCCCTCGGCGGACTCATCGCCGGCTACGCGGGCTGGCGCTGGACCTTCCTGATCAACGTGCCGATGGCCGGGCTGGCGCTGTGGCTGACCGGCCGCCACCTCGTCGAACCCCGGCGCGCCCCCGCGCACCGCGGACCGGTCGACTGGGCGGGGGCGCTCGGGATCTTCGCGTGCGGCGGGCTGCTCCTCTTCGCCCTGGTCCAGGGCGGGGTCGCCTGGTCCTGGCTGTCCGCGCCCTCCCTGGGGCTGCTGGGCACCAGCGCGGCCTTGGCGGCGGTGGTGGTCCGGGTGGAACGCCGGGCCGCGGACCCGATCCTGCCCGGGTGGGTGTGGCACCGGCGGACCATCGCCGCCGTCAACCTGGCGATGGGGGCGCTGGGGCTGCTGATGGTCGCGCCGATGGTGTTCATGCCGACCTACGCCCAGTCCGTCCTCGGGCTCGGGCCGGTGGGGGCGGGGCTGGTGACGGCCCTGATGACGCTGAGCTGGCCGCTGTCGGCCGCCGTCTGCCAGCACGTGTACCGGCGCATCGGCTTCCGCGACACCGCCGCTCTCGGGATGGGGCTGGCCGCGGTGGTCCTGTTCTCCTTCACCCTGCTGCCCTACCCCGCGCGGATCTGGCAGCCGGCGCTGATCATGCTGCTGCTGGGCGCCGCGCTGGGCCTGTTCCAGCTGCCGCTGGTGATGGGGGTGCAGTCGACGGTGGGCTGGGCCGAACGCGGGACGACGACCGCCTCGGTGCTGTTCTGCCGCACCGTCGGCCAGGCCGTGGGGGCCGCGCTGATGGGCGCGGTGGCCAACGCGACCGTCGCCTCGCGGCTGGGACGGGAGCACCTGCCGGGCCTGCCGCACCGGCTGGACGACGTGTCACGGGCCCTGGCCGAGCCGGGCAGCCTCTCGCGGGCCGCGTCCGAGCACCTGCGGGGGGCGGTGGCGGCCGCGGTGCACCACATCTTCCTCGGCGCGGCGTTCGCCGGGGTGGCGGCGCTGCTGGTCCTGCTCCTCGTGGCGCCGAGGCGGTTCCCGGTCCTGCCGGAACACGAATGACGACCGCTTGACAACTTGTCATGCCCGCCCTGCCCGGGTGAGGCTCTCCCCAGGACCGCACACCCGGGGGGACGACATGACATCCGCACTCTTCGCACTGGCGTTACTGGCCGCCCTGGCCGGCCCCGTCGCACTGCGCCTGTACCGCAGGCCGGACTTCGTCACCGGCCGCGACGGCCGGCTCTCCACCTCGACCACCCTGGCCCTGGCCTGGACCGTGATCCTGGTCTGGCTGCTGCTCGCCGTCCTCGGCTACGGGCTGACGGCGGGCGGCGGCATCGACTGGTTCCGCGGCGAGCACGGCCCGCTCTCCGCCCTGACCCGCGTCTACCTCCCGCTGCTCGGCGGCCCCTACCTCGCCCTGATCGGGGCGAAGACGGTGGTCGGGCTCAGGGTGGAGCACGGCACCCTGGCCAAGCCGGCCCCGAAGCCCACCGCCACGGGACGCCGGCCGCTGCGCGAGCTGATCGCCAACGACAGCGGCCGCACCGACCTCGTGGACCTCCAGTACGTCGCCCTGAGCGCGGTGACGATGCTCTACGTCGTCCTGTTCTTCCTCTCCGACGTGGGCGCCGGCCTCCCCGAGCTCCCGGCCGAGATCTGGGCGCTGACCGGCGCGCCGGCGGGCGCGTACCTGGTGAACAAGATGGCCACCCGCGGCAACCCGGTGATCACCCACACCGCCGTCACCGGGGACGGCCTGCTCACGGTCGAGGGCGGCGGCTTCACCGACCCCCGCCTCACGGTGGACGACACCCCGCTCCCGGCGGTCCAGGACCCGGCGACGGGCACCCTCACGGCCACCCTCCCGCCGGACGCGAAACCCCCGTTCACAGTGGTGGTCACCTCCCGCGGCCTGCGCAGCGACCCCTACCGCCACACGACCGCACCTGCGGCACCTGCCGCACCGGAGACGCCGGACACACCGTCCGCACCGCAGCCGGCGCCCTAGCCGTCCGCCCCGGCCGGGGTCGGCCTGCCCGACCCGGTCGACGCGCCCTCCCCGTCCCTCAGGGCCGCTCCCCCTTGTGCCGGGCGTAGTAGCGGGCCACCCTCGCGCGGTTCCCGCAGGCCGACGCGACGCACCAGCGGCGCCTGGGGTGCGCGGGCAGGAACAGCAGCACGCAGTCGTCCGCCTCGCACGCGCGCACCGACGCCACCCGCTCGTCCGTCAGCAGGTCCACCACCGCCTCCGCCAGCTCCGCGGCCAGGCGCGCCGCGGGGGCGGCCTCCCGGTGGGCGGCGGCCACCAGGCCGGTCAGGGCCGACCAGTACACCTCCCGGTGCGCGGGGGCCGCGGCGAGGACCGCGTTCAGCGCCTCCAGCGCGTGCGCGGGCGGCCGCTCACCGCGCCGCGCCGCCTCCAGCGCCGGCCCGGCGGCCTCCCGCACGGCGTGCGCGGCGGCCACCTCGGCCTCCCCCACCTCGGCGACCCGGCTCAGCCGGTCGCCCTCCACCGCCAGCCAGGCGGCGAGACCGGCCCGGTCGGCGATGAGGTCGCCCATGCCGGCGGGCCGGGTGTTCAGCAGATCGAGCGCGAGGGGCTCGCCGGTCAACGGAAAGAACGTCACCGGCTAATGCTAACAAGGGCAGTTGACACATTAGCGATCTCCCGCCGAGACTAATGGCACTTGACCCAGTGGAGGCATGTGATGATCGCGCACCGCACCGTGGACGTCGACGGCGTGACCGTGGCCTACCGCGAAAGCGGCCCCGCCGACGGCCCCGTCCTGCTGCTCCTGCACGGCTTCCCCACCGCCTCGCACCAGTTCACCCGCCTGATGGACGCCCTCCACGACACCCCGTACCGGCTGATCGCCCCCGACTACCCCGGATTCGGCCGCACCGAGACCCCGCCCGGCTTCACGTACACCTTCGACCGCCTCGCCGACATCGTGGAGGGCTTCACCGACGCCCTCGCCCTCGACCGCTTCGCGCTGTACGTCTTCGACTTCGGCGCCCCCGTCGGCCTCCGGCTCGCCACCCGGCGCCCCGAACGCGTCACCGGCCTCATCGTCCAGAACGGCAACGCCTACGACGAGGGACTCTCCGACGCCGCCCGCCAGTTCGCGGGACTACGGCGCGACGTACCGGGCAACGAGGACCGGGTACGCCGCCTGTTCACCCTGGAGGGCACCCGCTTCCAGTACGAGACCGGCGTCGCGGACCCCGCCCTCGTCTCCCCCGACAACTGGACCCTCGACGTCCACTACCTCGGCCTGCCCGGCCGCACCGACGCCCAGGCCGACCTCGCCTTCGACTACGCCTCCAACTTCGCCCACTACCCGGCCTGGCAGGCATGGCTCCGCGACTCCGCGGTCCCGGTCCTGGTCGTCTGGGGCGCCGGCGACCCCTTCTTCACCCCGGCGGGGGCCAAGGCCTACCTGCGGGACGCGCCGCAAGCGCAGGTGCACGTCTTCGAGGGGGCCGGACACTTCGCCCTGGAAACCCACCTCGACGACATCGCCCCCCTGATCGCGGACTTCCTCCCCCGCCTGTAACCCGTCCCCGGCCGCCCCGGCCCCGCCACCCCGGACACCGCCCGGCCGGGGCCAGGGCCCTACCCCTCCGCCGGCGCCCGCCCCGTCAACGCCGCCAGACTGGAGCGCACGTGGTTCATGTGCGCCCGCATCTCCTCCTGCGCCTCCGCGTGCTCCCGCAGGATCCGGTCCGTCTCCCGTCCCACCCGCTCCTGCCGCACCCTCGCCTGCGCCACCAGCTCCGCCGCCCGCGCCTCGGCGTCCTCCTGCCCGTGCCGCGCCGACTCCTCCGCCTCCGCGAACCCCCGCCGCGCCTCCGCCAGCCGCGCCTGCGCGTACCGCTCCATCTCCGCGAGCCGCGCCTCCTGCTCCGCCTCCCGCGCCGCCGCCTCCCGCCCGGCCGCGTCCCACCGCTCCACCTGCTCCTGCTCCCGCTCCGCGAGCAGCGCCTGCGCACGCCGACGCGTCTCCGCCAGCCCCGCCTGCGCCTCGGCCCGCCACCCCGCGGCCTCCTCGCGCGCCTTCGCCCGTACCTCGTCCGCCTGCCGCTGCGCCCGCAGCAGCCCCTGCCGCGCCCGCACCTCGGTCTGCTCGCGCACCGCCTCCGCGTCATGGCGCGCCAGCTCCGCCACCCGGTCGGCGTGCGCCTCGGCCGCGGCCGCGGCCTCCACCGCGTCCGCCCGCGCGTCCGCCCGCAGGACCTCCGCCTCCTCCTGGGCCAGCGCCAGGATCCGCCGGGCACGCTCGCTCAGCTCGTCGTACGTCTGCGGGGCCAGCGCCGCCACCGCCGCACGCAGCCGCTCCGCCTCCTCCTCCATCTGCCGCGCCAGGACGGTCAGCCGCGCCACCCGCTCCCAGGCCTCGTCCCGGCTGCCCGCCAGCCGCGCGAGGTACCGGTCGACGTCCTCCGGCCGGTAACCGCGGCCGCCGCGCACGGTCGAGAAACCCTGGGGTCCGTGAGGTGACATGGGTGCACTCATCCTGGAAGCGCCTCTCTCGCGGGGATTACGGACAAGGATGCGTCATTTGGGGCCGGAAGCCCGACTGGCCGGGGGGGGGGGGGGGGGGGGGGGGCGGGGGCGGCGCGGGGCGCGCCCCGCGCCCCCCCCCCCCCCCCCCCCCCCCCCCCCGCCCCCCCCCCCCCCCCCCCCCCCCC
>NZ_JBBDHD010000171.1:0-10818 GCF_044129415.1 Streptomyces racemochromogenes | reverse complement strand
CCCCGGCGTGGGGCACGCGCCCTGGCCCCGCGTGCCCCCCCGCGGGCGCGGGGGGGGTGTGGGGGGGGCCGGGGGGGCCCCCCCCCCCCGGCCGGGGGGCCCCCTTCCGCGTGCGCGGACCCGCGCAGAAGAAGGAGGGGGTGGCGGGGAAGGATCCCAGGGATCCTCCCCCGCCACCCCCTCGGGCGCTGTCAGCGCAGCGCCGGGCGGGTGCTGATCAGGGTCCCCGCGGGGCCGCGGACCAGCATCGGGCGGCGGCGGAGGGCCGGCTGGGGGCCGACCGGGCGGAAGACGTGGGCGACCAGCAGGTCCTGCACGGCCGGCCCGGCGGGGCCGGCCGCCAGCTCGTGGCCCTCGTACGCGACCACGCGCCGGTCGATCAGCAGCCCCTGGCCCGGACCCGGGTCCGCGTCCAGCAGGGGCACGCGCGGGCCGGTGCCGTACAGCCGGGACCGGCCCGCCCCGCCCCCGGTCCGCCCGACCACCGCCACGAGGGCGAACTCGCAGGCGTCCGGCACCGGTCCGGGCAGCCGCACCGGCACGGTCCGCCCGGCCGGTGCCACGGTGCGCACCCCGTGCAGCTCGATCAGCCGGTCCGCGTGGACGTCCAGCCAGGACCCGCACAGGGCCCGCCGCAGCAGGGCGCCGAGCCCTGCCGCGAGCCGCCGGTCGGTTCCCGCGTCCGGGGCGCCGTACGGGGAGGCGGGCCGGAACAGCCAGTCGTCGTCCGCCGTCCACGACATCACCAGCCGCAGCGGTGGCCGCCGGGGGCCGGGGAAGCCCGCGGCGACCACCTCCGGCACGGGGTCCAGCCCGACCAGCGCGAAGCCGTGCTCCCGCAGGGACACGGCTCAGCCCGCGGCGACGGGCGTGCGCTCGGCGGAGAGCCGGGCCAGGTCCAGGCGCTCGTCGAGGTGGCGGGCGGAGGAGTTGGCGCGCCACAGCGCGCCGCGGGCGATGCCCCGGCGCATGTAGGCGGTGTCGGCGCTCGGGATGACCACGTTGTGGAACCAGCCGGCCGCGTGCTGGGAGTCGATGGTGATGTGCAGCCGGTGGTAGGTGATGCCGACCTCGGGCAGGCCCAGGCGCTCCCAGGCGCGGACGACGTTGCGGAACCGGTCGGGGGCCAGCCACTCGGTCATGCCGAGGAAGCCGACCGCCTCGGGGTACAGGTGCCGGTAGCGGCACAGCAGCACCGCGAGGTTGCCGGAGTGCAGGTCGGTGGTGGTCATGGCGGCTTCGAGGTCCTCGCTGCGGACGTCGAAGACCTCGTAGATCTTGTTGAAGAGGTGGGTGTGGACGGCCTCGGGGTCGCCGTTGCCCATCTCGTCCCAGTAGTTGGCGGCGATCTCCATCTTGCTGGCGCCGGCCGTGCCGATCTGCATCATCGCGAGGAAGTCGTCGAAGCGGCCGTCGATCAGGGACTCCTGGATGACGTAGGTGCGCAGGTCCTCCTCCCGTGCCTCGCGGTTGATGAACTCGGTGTAGTAGGGGTGCTTGAACGCGCGGTGCTTGCGCACCAGTCCCTTGAGCCAGGACAGGAACGCCTTGGGCTCGGTGGGCGCGGACTCCAGCAGCCCGGGCTCCAGGTGGGCGTCCTCGGCGGCCAGGGTGGCGTTCTCCAGCAGCCGGGTGACCTCGTGCAGCAGCACCGAGCCCTCGGCGCTCGGCCGGTCGGGGATCTGCATCACGGTCTGGTAGATGCGCGAGAGCAGGAGCTGCTGGTGGTAGTGGGCGTCCTCACGGCCGGGGCCGGCCACGGCCGCGGCGTTCAGGTCGGTGACGGCCTCGACGATACGGGCGCGCTCGCCCAGGAACTTCGCGTCGATCTCGTCGGCGTCTACGGTCAGCCAGGACGAGATCTCGTCCACGAGCGCGGCGGCGTCCGTCCTGCGGAGCACGGGAACGGTGTGGTGGTCGCTGCTGGGCAACTGCGTCTCCATGTCTGTCGGGGTCGCTCGGGAGGGCGACGCCTGTCGGGGTCGCGCCGGGCTGGGGAAGGAAAGGGCGGATCCGTCGACGGGCCCCCGGACGGAAGGGGCCGCGAGGCCCGGAGGGGCTGGATACGTGCGCTCCGCGGGTCCGGGAGGACGGGACGGGCGCCGTGGGGAGGCCCTGCCGGGCGGTCCGGGCGCCGCATGCCAAAGACACGCGCATCCCTGGTCTCGGATCGGGATGCGCGTGCCTGGGATGAGCACCTGCGGAGAGGGCAGGATTCGAACCTGCGTGGGCAGAGCCCGTCCGGCGAAGAGCCGGACCCCATTCGGCCGCTTTGGGTACCTCTCCATCGGCCTTTCTCGTGCCCTCAGCTTGGCACGCGGCGGCTGACACGGGGCTGATGGATATCTGAGACGTGAATTCCCCTGTCGGCCCCGATCGGTCAGGGCCCCATCAGTGCCGGCTGGGATAGTGAGGGGCGATCGACCCAGACCCGATCCCGACTTCACGTACACAGGGAGTTCCCGTGGCCGCCGAGACCGCCAAAATCGCCGTTTCCCGCCTCTACAACGACGAGAACGGCGAATCGCATTTCATCGACGAGCAGCTGGAGGTGACGGCCCTCAATTTCGCCCCGCCCGCGCCGTCGCTCTTCGTCTCCGAGGGCATACCGGCCAAGCAGGCCGTGTACCTGTACATCCCGGCCGGCTGGTTCGGCGACTTCCACCCGGCGCCGCGCCGCCAGATCATGACCCTGGTCAGCGGCAAGATGGAGTGCGGCGTCAGCGACGGCACCTGGCGCACGTTCGTGCCCGGCAACACGCAGCTGGTCGAGGACACGGTGGGCAAGGGCCACGCCACGAAGGCCCTGGAGGACTGCGTGATGATCGTCTCCCAGCTGGCGGACTGACGCTTCGTCACCGCACGCGAAAGGCCCGGGCCTCGAAGGCCCGGGCCCTTCTGGTTTCCGCTGTCAGCCCTTGACGTAACCGAAGCTCTCGACGAGCTTTCCGCCCTCCAGGCGGTGCACGTTCACCCCGCGGACGAAGTCCTTCGGACCGCCGCCCCAGCGCAGCGTCCAGCGGCAGACGGAGCGCTCGCCGGCCACCCAGACGTCCTCCACCTCGAAGGTCATGTGCTCGTTGCCCGCGATCGCGGTCCAGAACTGCAGGCATTCGTCATAACCGACGTGCTTGGTGCCGTCGGGGGCCGGTCCGGAGTTCTCCAGCCGGCAGTTCTCGCCGAGGATGTCCTTCAGCAGGCCGGGGTCGTGCAGCTGGAATGCCTGGTTGAACTGTTCGATAACCTTGCGGGTCTGCTCGTCGGACATCGGAACTCCTCAAGTCTCATGACTCTGCACGGATGTGGACCGTCGGACCGGCCGGACTGACCGCACCGGCCGGGGCCACAGGAGAAAGTAATACAGTCCAACGGCCCGCTGTCCAAGGCTTTGGGAGTTCCGGCCATTCGGGTCAGTCGCACGTCAGTGCCAGCCGCCTAGCTTCGTAGTATGACCACAGCAGACAGTGCGCCTCTCGCATTGGCCTATCAGCAGGCCACCGAATATCTGACGGGCCTCGCCGAGCGGCCGGTGGGTGCCACTGCCGGCTCCGAACAATTGCTGAAAATGTTCGGTGGCCCGCTGCCCGCCGGCCCGGCCGACCCGGCCGAGACCATCGAGGTCATCGGCCGTGCGGTGGCCGAGGGCGGCATCCCGACGGCCAACGGCCCCCGCTACTTCGGCTACGTCACCGGCGGCACCCTGCCGGTCGCCATCGCCACCGACTGGCTCGTCGCCGCCTACGACCAGACCGCCAGCCTCTACAACCTCTCGCCGGCCATCGCGGTGGCCGAGGACGTGGCCGCCCAGTGGGTCCTGGAACTGCTGGGCCTGCCCGCGCACGCCTCCGTCGGTTTCCCCACCGGCTGCACCATGGCCCACCTGACCTCGCTCGCGGCCGCCCGCCACAAGCTCCTCGCGGAGGCCGGCTGGGACGTCGAACGCGAGGGCCTGGGGGGCGCGCCCGACGTGGCCGTCGTCGCGGGTGCCCAGCACCACATGACCATCGACCTCGCCGCCCGCTACCTCGGCTTCGGCACGGCCCGCATCCGCAACGTCCCGGTGGACGACAAGGGCCGCATGATCCCCGCCGAACTGGAGCGCACCCTCGCCGGGATCGACGGGCCGGTCATCGTCTGCGCCCAGATCGGCGACGTCAACTCCGGCGCCATCGACCCCGTCGGGGAGATCTGCGACATCGCCCACCGCCACGGCGCCTGGGTCCACGTCGACGGCGCCTTCGGCCTGTGGGCCGCCGCCAGCCCGAAGCTGCGCCCGCTCGTCGAGGGCGTGGAACGGGCCGACTCCTGGGCCCTGGACGCCCACAAGTGGCTCAACGTCCCCTACGACTGCGGCATCGTCGTCATCGCCCACCCCGAGGCCCACCGCGCGGCCATGCTCAACGAACGCGCCGGCTACCTCCCGCCGGGCACCGACGGCGAACGCGACGCCATCGAATGGGTCCCCGACTTCTCCCGCCGCGCCCGCAGCCTCCCCGTCTGGGCGGCCCTGCGCACGCTGGGCCGCGAGGGCGTGGCCGAACTGGTCGAACGCTGCTGCGACCACGTCCGCCACTTCGCCGAACGCCTCTCGGGCGTCCCCGGAGTCGAACTCCTCAACGACGTCGTCCTCAACCAGCTCCTGGTCCGCTTCGGCGACGACGACGAGACCACCCGCCGGGTCATCGCCCGCATCCAGCGCAGCGGCGTCTGCTGGTTCGGCGGCACGCTGTGGGAGGGCCGGGCGGCGATGCGCGTCTCGGTGGTCAACTGGCGCACGACGCGCGAGGACGTGGACCGCAGCGCGGACGTCATCCTCCGGTCCCTCACGGCGGAACTGAACCCCTGACCCCTCGCCCACCCCCCACCCCCCGGCCGGCCCCGACGACCCCACGGGCCGGCCGGGGCGCGTGCGCGGCAGGGGCGCCTACGCGGCGGCCGGTTCCCAGGTGAAGCCGTCCGGGTCGGTGAAGGTGTCGGCGGTGCTGCCGAGGACGACGCGGTGCGAGCCCGTGCCGTCGGCGGGGACGCCGAGGTCCTTGGCCAGAGCGCGGCGCTTGTAGAGGGCCAGCTTGACGGGGCTGGAGGGGGCGGCGGCGAACTCCACGTACTTGCTGCCGAAGCTCTTGGCGACCGTCAGGCCCCGGTCGGTGTAGAACTGCCTGGTGGTCTTGACCGCCTCGACGCCGAGGAGGAGGACCAGGTCGTCGATCCGGCCGGTGTCGGGGCCGGTGTCCTTCTTCGCCGAGGTGGCGATCTTCCAGATCGTGCCGTCCGGGGCCCGGACCACGCCGCCGTAGCCCCACAGGGACTTCGTGGCCGGCTTGAGGACGGTGGCGCCGGCGTCCACGGCAGCGTCGAGGAAGCCGTCGACGGTGGCCGGGTTGGAGACCGTGAGGCCCAGGGTGAAGCCGCGGAATCCGCTGGTGCGGGCCTCGGACGCCCGCAGGCGCACGTGGGCCTCCAGGCCGAAGGCGGCGTAGAAGCGGCGGGCGGCTTCGACGTCGGCCACCTCAAGGGTGACGGAGGCGAGGGACGTGGTGGTGGAGGCGGTGGTTTCCATGTCCTTCACGCTACGGGCGCCACCGCCGCCGGGGCTTCTCCGATCCTGACCGTCCCTACTGGAGCTCCGACTCCGCACAGCGGGCCACCCAGGAGGCGAACGGTTCCGACGGGGACGTGCGGCCCGCCAGGTAGGCGCGGGTGACGCGTTCGACGTAGTCCGGGAGGTCCGCCGCCGTGGTCTTCAGGCCCCGGAGCTTGCGGCCGAAGGCGCCCTCCTGGTCCGCGGCCAGCGACAGGCCGCCGCCCAGGTGGACCTGGAAGCCCTCGACCTGGCGGCCGTCCTCGTCCGCCACCAGCTGGCCCTTCAGGCCGATGTCGGCGACCTGGGTGCGGGCGCAGGAGTTGGGGCAGCCGTTGAGGTTGATGTTCAGGTCGGGGAGGGCGGGTTCGCCCGCCAGGCGCTTCTCCAGTTCCGCGACCAGGGTCGCCGCGCGTTCCTTCGTCTCCACGATCGCCAGCTTGCAGTACTCGATGCCCGTGCAGGCCATCGTGTTGCGGCGCCAGGGGGAGGGCCGTGCCTGGAGGCCGATCCCGGCGAGGTCGGTGACCAGCGGTTCCGGGTCGGCGACGTCCAGGACCAGGAGCTTCTGGTACGGGGTCAGGCGGACCCGGCCGCTGCCGTGGGTCTCGGCGAGGTCGGCCAGGGCCGCCAGCTTCGTGCCCGAGAGGCGGCCCGCCACCGGGGCGGCGCCCACGTACGACAGGCCGTCCCGCTGCGGGTGGACGCCGATGTGGTCGATCGGGGCCGGCGGCAGCGCGGGCGGCGGGCCGTCGAGGAGGGGGCGCTCCAGGTACTCCTCCTCCAGGACCCGGCGGAACTTCTCCACGCCCCAGTCGGCCACCAGGAACTTCAGCCGGGCCCGGCTCCGCAGCCGCCGGTAGCCGTAGTCGCGGAACAGGCGGGCCACCGCCGCCCACACGTCGGGGACGTCGGAGAGCGGCACCCACACCCCCACGTGCTGTGCCAGGACGGGGACGGTCGAGAGGCCGCCGCCCACCCACATGCCGAACCCGGGGCCGTGCTCGGGGTGGACCGCGCCCAGGAAGGCCAGGTCGTTGATCTCGTACGGGACGTCCGGCAGCCAGGACACCGCCGACTTGTACTTGCGCGGCAGGTTGGACAGGGAGGGGTCGCCGACGTACCGGGCGGCGATCTCCCGGACCGCCGGGGTCGCGTCCAGCACCTCGTCCGCGCCGACCCCCGCCACCGGGCTGCCGACGATCACGCGCGGGCAGTCCCCGCACGCCTCGGTCGTCGACAGGCCGACCTCCTCCAGCCGCCGCCAGATCGCCGGCACGTCCTCGATCCGCACCCAGTGCAGCTGGACGTTCTGCCGGTCGGTGATGTCCGCGGTGTTGCGGGCGAAGCGCACCGAGACGTCGGCGACCGCCCGCAGCTGGGCGGCGTCGAGGGCGCCGCCGTCGCTGCGCACCCGCATCATGAAGTACTCGTCTTCGAGCTCCTCCGGGGCGAGCGAGCCGGTCTTCCCGCCGTCGATGCCGGGCTTGCGCTGGGTGTACAGGCCCCACCAGCGCATCCGGCCGCGCAGGTCGTCGGGGTCGATGGAGGCGAAGCCCTCCCGGGAGTAGATCCGTTCGATGCGCTCGCGGACGAGGAGGGGGTCCTCGGCCGCCTTGAACTCCTCGTTGGAGTTCAGGGGCTCGTACTCGCCCAGTGCCCACTGGCCCTCCGGGCGCTTGGCGGCGGCGGGGCGCGCGGTTCTGGCGGTCCGGACCGGCGGCGCGGCGACTGTTTCCGTCATGGTCCTGCTCCTTGTCGGGTCGGGCGCGGGGCGGGGTGTGCGTCAAGTTGGCCAGGAGTCAGGTGGTGCCGAGGGCCGCTACCGGGACGATCATTCCGCTGGGCAGCCAGTTCGCGGATCCGGTGTGGTGGTGGCCGCCTCCGGCGGAGCCGCCGCCCCCGCTGCCCGGTACGTACAGCACCGCCGCGGCGTAGAGCTTCGCGGGCGCCGGGCCCGCAGTCCCGCGGGCCGCGCGCCAGGCGTCGTACCCGGCGGCGCTGGGCACCTCGCCGGGCAGGCGCTCGCCCAGCGCGGCGGCGTACTCGACGGCGGCCGGGCCGTTCGGGGCGTAGCGCAGCGGGATGAGCTGGCCGGCGCTCGGCGAGAGCAGCGGCGCGGTCAGCAGCCAGGGCGCGAGGTACGTGCCCTCGGCGACGGTACGGCCGGCCTCGACGTCGTGGACGGCGGCGTCGGCGCCTGCCCAGCCGGAGGTGACGACCAGCGGTCGGCGCCCCTCGGCGCCGGGGGCGGCCACGGAGATCCCCGCCCGGGCGGCCGCGCCGCGCACCTCGGCGGCCGCCGCCCGCCCGCGCGGGGAGGCGTCCTCGACGAGGGAGACGGCCCGGGTGCCGCGTCCGGCGAGGAAGGAGACGGTCTCCCGCAGCGCGGCGGCGTCCGCCTCCGTCAGGGCGTCGGACGGGCAGCCGGCCGGGGGCTTCGCCCGGCCGCCCAGCACCGCTCCGGCGGCGGCGCTCGCACACTCGGGCCCGTCGGCGCCCCGCAGCCCGGCCGGGGCCGGCCCGGCGCCCGCGCGGCCGGTGTCCACGGCGAGGGGGGCGACGGCCCCGCCGGCGGAGACCCACACCCGCCCGGGCCCGGCCGGCAGTTCGACCGGGACCCAGGTCAATGCCGAGCCGGGCCGGGGTGCGCCCGGGGAGAGGCGGTCCCGGCCGGTGCCGGCGGATGCGTCGGGGGCGGCGACGGCCACCAGGTTGTACCCGGGCCGGTTCGGCACCACCAGCACCGGCACCTGCCGGCCGCCGAGCCCGACCGAGCCCAGCACCGGCCCCCCGGCCGCCCGGTCCGCCGCCCCGGTTCCCGGAGCGGCCAGGCTCCCGGCCAGGGCCGCGCACGCCACCGCCCCGGCGAAGTACGCCGTGGCGGTGGTGCGGCGGGCGAGCAGCCGGGTGCGCAGGAGCAGCAGCATCCCGAGCGCCAGGGCGGCGGTCAGGACGACCGCCGCCGAGAGGACCGCGTTCACCGGCGGACGACGCCGTCGCTGACCACGAACAGCACGCCGTGCGGCTGCGCGTCGCCGTGGTCGCCGTGCGGCCAGGAGGCCCGGTTGAAGCCGACGCACGGCTTGCCGGTGCGCTCGTCCCGGAAGGACCGGTCCAGGGTCACGCGGCCGCGCCGGTCGAGGTCGAACATGCACACCCGGTGGTCGCCGCCGCCGCCGAACGAGCCGGCGACGAAGTAGTTCGCCACCGCGATCCGGCTGACCTGCGTGGTCTCCCGGTAGACGCCGTCCGCGCCCCGCTTGAAGTTGTCCATGGCGCCCCAGTGCGGGCCGCCGGAGCTGACGTCGCGGATCGGGACGGTGCTCACCAGCTCCGGGCAGTCCCGCTCGCGTCCGCCGCGGCTCGCCTCGGCGAGTTCGTCGACGGAGCACTTCGCGCCGTCGCCCGCCGCGAGGAGCTTCTGGATGTCGAGGACGTAGACCATGCCGGTGGTCTGGTCGAGGGGCTTGCCGTACGGCACGGACTGGCCCATCACCGTGTGGAACAGGAACCGGTCGTCGGGGCTGACGGCCAGCCAGCTGCCGTTGTCCCCGCTGCCGGTGATCTCCCGGTCGCCCTGGAAGGTCCGGTAGGCGGTCGTGTCGTCGAAGACCTCCTTCCACTGCGGGGCGGGCGCGGTGATGTCCGGGGTGTAGAAGACGGCGCCGCCCGCCATGGACGAGACGAACGCCCCCTTGTGGCCGGGCCGGTTGGTCAGCGCCGTCTCCATGACCACGCGGGACTCGCGGAAGAAGGCCCGCGGCTCCTGCGCCCCGCGCGGCCCGTCGGCGACCTTGGACACCGACTTCAGCACGGGGTCGTCGCGCCTGGTGATGTCGAAGACGCGGACGGTCTGGCGGGCCAGGTTCTCCTTCAGCGCCGAGTCGGGCGTCATGAAGTTGCGGGCCTCGGCGAAGTCGCTCGCCACCATGACGTTCAGGTCCTCGCGCACCGCGATGCCGTGCGGGTTGGCACAGGTCGCGGCGGGCAGCGCCGGGACGTTGCCGCACTGGGCCGGGTCCTCGCCCGCCTCGGTCGCGGCCGGGATCTCGGCGAGGGTCCTGCCGTCCGGACCGATGCGGACGATTTCACCCGGGGAGCCGGCGGCGCCGTTGCCGACCCGCACCTGGCCGTTGGTGTAGGTGCAGGCGCCGGTCACGTTCGGGCCGCCCATGTACGTGCCGTACGCGGTGCCGTCGCTCAGCACCTGATAGGCGTCGGGGAGGGTGCCGCAGGGGGTGTCGGCGGCGGTGTTGACCCCGGCGATGGTCAGCGCGGGCAGGGCCTTCGCGTCGAAGACGAAGGTGGTGTCGCCCATGATGCCGCCGGCGTAGATCCGGTCGCCCTTGTGCCACACGTACTGCATGTGGTGCGGCTCGTTGCCGTTGTTCGGGCCGACGGTGACGGTGTTGGCGACCTTGCCGTACGTGGGCGAGTCGGGGGTCGCGTCGATGACGGTGAGGAAGTCGGGAGCGGGCTGCTTGGCCGGCCCGGACCAGACGAGCATCCACTGCCGGCCCGGGCCGCCGGCGGGGGCCACCAGGTGGTTGGTCGCCGAGTAGGTGACGCCGTCCGAGCCCTGGAAGGTGGAGGTCCAGGTCTCCGGGGTGCCCGCGACGGCGGGATCCGCCGCGGTGAGCATGGAGGCGGTGAGTCCCACCGCCGACAGACAGAGTGCGAGGCGGCGTAAAAGCCTTCCTCGGCGCGGTCCTTGCAGGCTCATTTCTCCGCGTGCCCTCTCCGGCGATATCGGACAGAATGTGGGGGAACCTTCGGCGCTATTCTGCCCACCATCACACAAGGCTTCTGGCAGCCCGCTGACAGGTCGCTTACCGAATTCTGACCGCACCCCGCAAAACCCATGAAAAAATTCAAACCCGCTGGTCAAGGTCGTGAGATGACTGATTGGTCCGGAAAATACCGGCGATCAGCGGACCGTCAGCGCTTTATGTGACGGCATTGCTAATGTCGGCTCAGAAAAATCCTGACCGGTTCGCCGCGTTCCCCTCCCGAAGGAGCCGCCGGGTGACGACGATCCAGGCACACGGAGACAGAGAAGAGCTGGCCGAGCGGGCGGGCCGGGAGCTGGAGGACGCCTCCGCGACGGAGATCCTCGCCTGGGCCGCCGACACCTTCGGTGCGAGGTTCTGCGTGACGTCCTCGATGGAGGACGCGGTGGTCGCCCACCTCGCCTCCCGTGCCTTCCCCGGCGTGGACGTGGTGTTCCTGGACAC
>NZ_JBBDHD010000170.1:0-11187 GCF_044129415.1 Streptomyces racemochromogenes | reverse complement strand
CCCCCCCCCCCCCCCCCCCCCCCCCCCCCCCCCCCCCCCCCCCCCCCCCCCCCCCCCCCCCCCCCCCCCGCCCCCCCGCCCCCCCCCCCCCCCCCCCCCCCCCCCCCCCCCCCCCCCCCACGGCTCCGGCAGCCCTCAGGTGAGGTCGAACTCCCCGTCGCGGGCCCCGAGCACGAACGCCTCCCACTCGGCCGCCGTGTAGCGCAGCACCGTGTCACGGTCCAGGGACGACCGCATCGCCACCGCGCCCTCGGGCAGCTTCGCGATCTCGACCCGCTCCTCGTCCGGGCTGGTCCCGGGCGGGCCCTGCCATTCGACGTCGCTGATGTCGAGCGCGTACAGCTCGTCCTTCTCCTGCTGGGTGCCCATGATGCGGCCCTTCCCGTCGGTCGTGCGGTGCTGCTCGGTCTTCGCAGCCGATTATCTGCGCAAGCCGGCCGCCCGGGGCCGTTTCCGCCGTAAACGAAACCCCGGGCTCCGGCCGCGGCCGCCGGCCGCCACCGGTCACAGCCCCGGCATCCGCCCCAGCTGCACCAGCGAGGTCCCGCGCCGGCGCGAGACGTAGTGGCCGCGGCCCGGAGGCATCGGACGGGGCCGGGCCGAGCCGAGCAGGTCGCCCTCGGACGGATCGCCCGACAGCACCACGCCCTGCGCCCCCAGCTCCTTGATCCGCTGCATGAACGGCTCGTACATGGCCCGCGAGGCCCCCGCCGAACTCCGCGCGATGATGAACCGGACCCCGGTGTCGCGGGCGAACGGCAGGTACTCCACCAGCGGGGCCAGCGGATTGCCCTGGCTGGTGGCCACCAGGTCGTAGTCGTCGATCACGATGAACACGTTCGGGCCCGTCCACCAGCTGCGGTCCCGCAGCTGCTGCGGGGTGACGTCGGTGGGCGGCTGGCGCCGCGAGAACACCCCGCCCAGCGCCTCCATGTGCGTCTGGAGGGAGTTCGCCATCGGCGCGTACTCCAGCAGGTGCTCCTCCGGCAGCGCCCCCAGCAGACCGCGCCGGTAGTCCCCGACCACCAGCTTCGCCTGCTCCGGGGTGTAGCGCTCGGCGATCTGCCGGGTGATCAGCCGCAGCAGGTTCGTCTTGCCCGACTCGCTCTCGCCGAACACCAGGAAGAAGGGGTCCGACTCGAAGTCGACGAACACCGGCTCCAGCGCCGTCTCGTCGATGCCGATCGCGATCCCGCGCTCGGGGAACTCCCCGCCCTTGGGCAGCTGGTCGGCGCGCAGCAGCCGCGGCAGCAGCCGCACGCCCGGAGCCGAGGGGCCCGACCAGCCCGACCGCACCGCCGCCACGAACTCCTCCGTGGCCTGCGAGAGGCTGTCCGCCTCGTGCGACCCGTCGGTGCGCGGCAGCGCGCCCAGGAAGTGCAGCTTCTCCGGCACCTGCCCGCGGCCCGGCATCCCCGTCGGGACGTTCGCGGCGACCTTGCGGTCGAACTCGGAGTCCATGACGTCGCCGAGCCGCAGCTCCAGCCGGCCCAGCATCTGGTCCTTCAGCGCGGCCCGCACCTCCATGTACCGGGCCGCGGTCACCACCACGTGGACGCCGTAGCCCAGACCGCGGGAGGCGATGTCCGTGACCACCTGATCCAGGCCGTCGTACTCGCTGCGGAAGCCGCCCCAGCCGTCGATGATCAGGAACACGTCGCCCCACGCCTCGCCCGGCAGCTCGCCCGCCGCCCGCTTGCGCCGGTAGGTGGCCATCGAGTCGATCCCGTTCGACCGGAAGAACTCCTCGCGGCGGTTCAGGATCCCCGCCACCTCCGCGACCGTGCGCCGCACCCGCTCCGGATCCAGCCGGGAGGCGATCCCGCCCACGTGCGGCAGCTCCGCCACCGCCGACATGCCGCCGCCACCGAAGTCCAGCCCGTAGAACTGCACCTCGCGCGGGGTGTGCGTGAGCGCGAACGCCGAGATCAGCGTCCGCATCAGCGTCGACTTGCCCGACTGCGGGCCGCCGACCACCATCATGTGGCCCGCCGCCCCCGAGAAGTCCCGGTAGAGCACCTCGCGCCGCTGCTCGAAGGGCTTGTCGATCAGCCCGAGCGGCACCACCAGCCCGCCCGGCCGCGTGTAGCCCTCGGCGTGCAGTCCGCGTTCCGCCGACGGCGCCAGCGCCGGCAGCAGCTGGTCCAGCGAGGGCGCGCGGTCCAGCGGCGGCAGCCACACCTGGTGCGCCGGCACCCCCTGCCCCTCCAGCCGTCCCACGATCACGTCGAGCACCGTGTCCGCGAGCGCGTCGTCCGCCCGCTCCGGCCCCGCGGCCACGTACGCCGGGTCCGGGGCCGCGTACACCACCGGCACCGGAGCCGCCGTGAACAGCACCGGCCGCCGCTCCACCGGGAACGGCCCCATCGACAGCTCCCGCCCGCCCGAGCGGTAGACGCCCGAGACGTACGCCGCCTTGAACCGCGTCATCTCGTCCGTGCCGAACTTCAGGTAGCCGGAACCGGGCACCGACGGCAGGTGGTACGCGTCCGGCACGCCGATCGCCGTCCGCGACTCCGCCGCCGAGAAGGTCCGCAGGCCGATCCGGTACGACAGGTACGTGTCCAGGCCGCGCAGCTTGCCCTCCTCCAGGCGCTGCGAGGCCAGCAGCAGGTGCACCCCCAGCGAACGGCCGATCCGGCCGATCTGGATGAACATGTCGATGAAGTCGGGCTTGGCCGTCAGCAGCTCGCTGAACTCGTCGATCACCAGCACCAGCGAAGCCAGCGGCTCCAGCGGGGCCCCGGCCGCGCGCGCCTTCTCGTAGTCGTGGATATTCGCGTAGTTGCCCGCCGCGCGCAGCAGCTCCTGCCGGCGCTGGAGCTCGCCGCGGATCGAGTCGCCCATCCGGTCGACCAGCGTCAGGTCGTCCGCCAGGTTGGTGATCACCGCCGCGACGTGCGGC
This sequence comes from Streptomyces racemochromogenes, assembly GCF_044129415.1. Classification (GTDB taxonomy): domain Bacteria; phylum Actinomycetota; class Actinomycetes; order Streptomycetales; family Streptomycetaceae; genus Streptomyces; species Streptomyces racemochromogenes_A. Next base: position 8,282 of record NZ_JBBDHD010000170.1, on the reverse strand, counting down.
ATCTGGCCCATGCCCGTGAAGGTGGCGCCGCCCTTGAAGTCCGCGAGGACGAAGTTCAGCGTCTCCGAGGTGTGCGTCACCGCCAGCCCCAGCACCAGCGTGCGCAGCAGCTCCGACTTGCCCGAACCCGTCGCCCCCACGCACAGGCCGTGCGGGCCCATGCCCTCCTGCGCGGCCTCCTTGAGGTCCAGCATCACCGGCGTGCCGTCCTCGCCCACACCGATCGGCACCCGCAGCCGCTCGCCGGCCGACCTCGGCCGCCAGGTGCGGGAGACGTCGATCGAGGCCGCGTCGCCCAGGTTCAGCAGATCGGTGAAGTCCAGGTTCGCCAGCAGCGGCTCGTCGTCGTCCCCGCCGCCCGTCCGCAACGGCGCCAGCTGCCGGGCCAGGGCCTCGGCCGCCGGCAGCGACAGGCTGTCCGGCACCCCCTCGTACGCCACCCCGGCGCCCGACTCCAGCCGCAGCCGTCCGGGCCGCACCACCACCGACAGCCCGCCGCGCGGCTCGTCCAGCTCGCCCGCGACCACCTCCACGATGGTCACCCCCTGCAACCCCTCGGCCGCGGCGAACACCGAGTCGGGCGGCACCAGGCCCCCGTCGAGGACCACCACCAGGTGCGGCTGGTCCAGCACCGGCGACACGTCCCGGCTGAACCGCGGACGCCCCTCCAGCCGGGACCCCAGCAGCCCCTCCAGCTCACCCAGGTCGTCACCGAACAGCCGCTTCGTACCGGCCCCGTCCACCTGCCCGGGCACCTGCGTGTGCGGCAGCCACTTCACCCAGTCCCACGAGGGCGCCGCCCCCGGCGCCGCCACCACGCCGACCACCAGGTCCTCGGGGGAGTGCAGCGTCGCCAGCTGGGCCACCAGCGCCCGCGCCGCCCCGCGCACGGCCTCCGCCTCCCCGGACACCGTCACGTGGTAGAACGCCCGGATCGACACCGCCACCGGCAGCCCGTCCAGCGAGGAGTGCACCTTCAGGAAGCGCTGCATCGCCCCCGCCGTCAACGGCTCCAGCTCGTCCACCGGCGCCGTGTCCGGAGCCACCAGCGGGGTCGCCAGCCGCTGCGCGCCGAGCCCCAGCCGGGCCTGCCCGAAGTCCGCGTCGCCCACCCGCCGCTCCCACAGCCGCGAACCCTCCGCCACCACCGACCACAACTGATCCGGCGCGGGGTGCAGGTACAGCTGCGCGTCGCGCTGCGCCCGCGCGGTCCTGCGGACCTGACGGCGCGTCTGCGCCAGGTACTTGAGGTAGTCCCGGCGCACGTCGGCCATTTGCCCCTGTGTACCGCGCCGGTGGCGCACCAGCTGGGCCACGACCATGCCCACCGTGGACACCAGCATCAGCACGCCCATGATGCGCATGAACGGCGCCGCACCCGGCATGAAGAAGAACACCACCGAGGAACCCATGCCCAGCATCGGCAGGAGCTGCATCAGCATCCCCTCCTGCTGCCCCCGCGGCAGCTCGGGCGGGGACTCCAGCCTCAGCTCCTCCGCGGGGACTTCGGGCGGCAGCGACCGGGGCGGGCGCTTGACGACGATCTGGCTCACCGGAGCATCAATCCCTCGAAAACGGACGGGACGCCGCGACCGCCGCCCCAACTCCCGGGCCCCGCTGGCCACTCCCGCACCCCCGCGCCCGGACGCGACCGTGATCCTACTTGCCGCCGCTCCCGCCACCGCCGGGTAGGGTGGCGCGCGCACCAGGCGCATCCACCCATGCGCATCCGCGAATCGGCCGCCCCGAAGGGCGCCAACCAGGGGGGTCACACAGGTGAGTACGGCCGAGGCGACCGGATTCTGCAGGGTCACGGTCGTGGCCCCGGACAGCCGGATCGACGTCGCCCTCCCCGAGGACATCGCGGTCGCCGACATCTACGCCGAGCTGCTGCGCCTCACCGGCCAGACCCAGCCCGTCGGCGCCCCCACCGGCTTCCACCTCGTACGCCGCTCCGGCACCGTCCTCGACGGCGCCCGCACCCTCGCCGCCCAGCAGGTCCTCGACGGCGAGGTGCTCAGCCTGCGCCCCTTCGCCGAGTCCCTCCCGCCCGCCGTGTTCGACGACGTCTCCGACGCCGTCGCCTCCGCCGTCGTCCGCGACCGCCACCGCTGGAGCGACGACATGCTCCGCGGCGCGGGCCTGGCCGGCTCCGCCGTCCTGCTCGTCCTGCTCGGCTTCGTCCTCTGGTACTCCGACCCGGTCCGCCACGACATGCACGGCCTGCCCGGGATCATCGCCGGCTCCGTCGGGGTCCTGCTCACCGCGGCCGCCGCGGTGCGCGCCCGGGTCTACCGCGACCGGGGCTCGGCCGCCGCCCTCGGCCTCGGCGGACTGCCGCACCTGCTGATCGCAGGCTCCGGCATCGTCGCCGTCGCCCCCGGCCAGGGACCCGGACGGCTGCAGTTCCTCCTCGGCTGCGTCTGCGTCCTCGTCGCCTCCGTCGCCCTGACCGCGCTCACCCCGCACGGGGACGCCCCCTTCGTCGCGGCCACCTTCCTCTCCGCGACCGGCACCCTCGCCACCTTCGCCGCCATCGGCACCGGCGCCTCCGCCACCGCCACGGCCGCCGTCTGCGCCCCCGCCGCCATCGGGCTCGTCGCCTTCCTGCCCGGCCTCTCCGCCCGCTTCGCCCGCCTCCCCATCGGCTACGCGGCCCCGCAGAGCGCCGCCCCCGACTACGAGACCCCCGACCGGCACGAGAGCGACCCGTACGGTGACCGGCCCGGCGACGGCCGCCCGGACCAGGCCGGCCCGGTCGACGCCGAGGCCGTCGCAGCCCAGGCCCGCCGGGGCCACGAGATGCTCCTCGGCCTGGTCGGGGGGTGCGCGGCCGTCACCGTCGGCTCCGCCGCCGTCCTCGGTTTCTCCGACAACACCTGGGGCCGCCTGCTGGCCCTGGCCACCGGCCTGGCCGTCCTGCTGCGCGCCCGGCTCTTCCGCTACACCTCGCAGGTCGTGTGCGCCCTCGCCGCCGGCCTCGCGGCCACCGCGCTGCTCGTCCTCGGCCTCGCCCTGCACCCGCCCGGCGACCTGATGGCCGAGTTCGCCCGCCACCACGACCGGGCCGGCCTGGAGCTCCGTACGATCTGGCTGTCGGCCGCCGTCGCCGCCGGCGCGGCCCTCCTCGCGGGAATCGCGCTTGTCATCCCCCGCAAGGGCCTGTCACCCTTCTGGGGAAGGCTGCTCGACCTCACCGAGGCCGCGGTACTGCTCAGCCTCGTCCCGCTGGCCCTGGCCGTCCTCGACGTCTACGGCCGTGCCCGCTCGCTCACCAGCTGAGACGGCGGGACCCGGCAGCCTGGTACGCTGTGTGACGGCCGTTTGTGTACGCGCCCCCGGAGACCTTCTGGGGACTGCGCTCAGCGGACCCCGCCTCCCGAGTCACGGAAGCTCCCCAGAGAATTCGACCTGGGGCACTCGGTGGCCACGAAGACCCATACGAGGAGTAAGCGTGCCGCTCGACGCCGCTACGAAGAAGCAGATCATCGCCGAATTCGGTGCCAAGGAGGGCGACACCGGCTCTCCCGAGGTCCAGGTCGCGATGCTGTCCCGCCGCATCTCTGACCTGACCGAGCACCTCAAGACCCACAAGCACGACCACCACTCCCGTCGTGGTCTGCTGATCCTGGTCGGCCAGCGCCGCCGCCTGCTGCAGTACCTGGCCAAGAAGGACATCCAGCGCTTCCGTACGCTGGTCGAGCGCCTCGGCATCCGCCGCGGTGCGGCCGGCGCCAAGTAAGCACACTGTGAAGGGAGCGGTTCCCACACCGATGGGGCCGCTCCCTTTGCCGTACGTGCGCGACGTACCCGACGCTTTGTAGGCTGGGACACAGCGCACAACTGAAGAGGAGGAGCGCCCTCCCTACGCCGCCGGTCCTCGGTAGTGGCATCCGGAAAACCCCCGTGGATGGGGCCGAGAACCGGGTGCTTCGATCGAAGACCGGCCCGCACGCCAGGAGCGCTTCTCCGCAACCGTCCCCCACCACACGGGTGGCCGGGCGGACGTCCTCCACCACACGGGTGGCGGACGAGACGACGAAAATGGAGAAAACGCTAGTGGAGAACGAGACCCACTACGCCGAGGCCGTGATCGACAACGGTTCCTTCGGCACCCGCACCATCCGCTTCGAGACGGGCCGCCTGGCCCGCCAGGCCGCCGGCTCCGCCGTCGCCTACCTGGACGACGACACGATGGTGCTCTCCGCGACCACCGCGTCGAAGAAGCCCAAGGACCAGCTCGACTTCTTCCCCCTGACGGTCGACGTCGAGGAGCGGCAGTACGCCGCCGGCAAGATCCCCGGCTCCTTCTTCCGCCGCGAGGGCCGCCCCTCCGAGGACGCGATCCTCACCTGCCGCCTGATCGACCGCCCGCTGCGCCCCTCCTTCAAGAAGGGCCTGCGCAACGAGATCCAGGTCGTCGCCACCGTCATGGCGCTCAACCCCGACCACCTGTACGACGTCATCGCGATCAACGCCGCGTCCGCGTCCACGCAGCTGGCCGGCCTGCCCTTCTCCGGCCCGATCGGCGGCGTCCGCGTCGCGCTGATCAAGGGCCAGTGGGTGGCCTTCCCGACGCACACCGAGCTTGAGGACGCCGTCTTCGACATGGTCGTCGCCGGTCGCGTCCTGGAGGACGGCGACGTCGCGATCATGATGGTCGAGGCCGAGGCCACCGAGCGCACCATCGCCCTGGTCAAGGGCGGCGCCGAGGCGCCGACCGAGGAGATCGTGGCCGCGGGCCTGGAGGCCTCGAAGCCCTTCATCAAGGTCCTCTGCAAGGCCCAGGCCGACCTGGCCGCCAAGGCCGCCAAGCCCGAGGGCGAGTTCCCGGTCTTCCTCGACTACGAGCAGGACGTCTACGCCGCCCTGGAGCAGGCCGTCCGCGGCGAGCTGGCCCAGGCGCTCACCATCGCGGGCAAGCAGGACCGCGAGGCCGAGCTGGACCGCGTCAAGGACATCGCCGCCGAGAAGCTCCTCCCGGCCTTCGAGGGCCGCGAGAAGGAGATCTCCGCCGCCTACCGCAGCCTGACCAAGGCCCTGGTGCGCGAGCGCGTCATCAAGGACAAGGTCCGCATCGACGGCCGCGGCCTGACCGACATCCGCACCCTGGCGGCCGAGGTCGAGGCCATCCCGCGCGTGCACGGCTCGGCGCTGTTCGAGCGTGGCGAGACCCAGATCCTGGGCGTCACCACCCTCAACATGCTCCGCATGGAGCAGCAGCTGGACACCCTCTCCCCGGTGACCCGCAAGCGCTACATGCACAACTACAACTTCCCGCCGTACTCCGTCGGCGAGACCGGCCGCGTCGGCTCCCCGAAGCGCCGCGAGATCGGCCACGGCGCGCTCGCCGAGCGCGCGATCGTGCCGGTCCTGCCGACCCGCGAGGAGTTCCCCTACGCGATCCGCCAGGTGTCCGAGGCCCTCGGCTCCAACGGTTCGACCTCCATGGGCTCGGTCTGCGCCTCCACCATGTCGCTGCTGAACGCCGGTGTGCCGCTCAAGGCCCCCGTCGCCGGCATCGCCATGGGCCTGATCTCCCAGGAGATCGACGGCAAGACCCACTACGTCGCCCTCACCGACATCCTCGGTGCGGAGGACGCCTTCGGCGACATGGACTTCAAGGTCGCCGGCACCAAGGAGTTCGTCACCGCCCTCCAGCTCGACACCAAGCTGGACGGCATCCCGGCCTCCGTCCTGGCCGCGGCCCTCACCCAGGCCCGCGACGCCCGCCTCCACATCCTCGACGTGATGATGGAAGCGATCGACACGCCGGACGAGATGTCCCCGAACGCCCCGCGGATCATCACCGTCAAGATCCCGGTGGACAAGATCGGTGAGGTCATCGGCCCCAAGGGCAAGATGATCAACCAGATCCAGGAGGACACCGGCGCCGAGATCACGATCGAGGACGACGGCACCATCTACATCGGTGCCGCCGACGGCCCGGCCGCCGAGGCCGCCCGCTCCACGATCAACGCGATCGCCAACCCGACCATGCCGGAGGTCGGCGAGCGGTACCTGGGCACGGTCGTCAAGACCACCACCTTCGGTGCCTTCGTCTCCCTCATGCCCGGCAAGGACGGCCTGCTGCACATCTCGCAGATCCGCAAGCTCGCCGGCGGCAAGCGCGTGGAGAACGTCGAGGACGTGCTCGCGGTCGGCACCAAGGTGCAGGTCGAGATCGCCGAGATCGACCAGCGCGGCAAGCTCTCCCTGGTCCCCGTGATCGAGGGCGAGGACGCCGCCGAGGCTGACAAGGACGACTCCGACAAGTGACGTCGCGTAGTTCCCGTGTGACGGCCCGCCCCTCTTCGGAGGGGCGGGCCGTCGCCCGTACCCAAACCCTCCTCAAGGGCGAGAACGGCATCGGCACCGTCCGCCGCACCGTCCTCCCCGGCGGACTGCGCGTCGTCACCGAGACGCTGCCGTCCGTGCGCTCCGCCACCTTCGGCATCTGGGCCAACGTGGGCTCGCGCGACGAGACGCCGGCGCTCAACGGAGCCACCCACTACCTGGAGCACCTCCTCTTCAAGGGCACCGCCAAGCGCACCGCCCTCGACATCTCCTCCGCGATCGACGCGGTCGGCGGCGAGATGAACGCCTTCACGGCGAAGGAGTACACCTGCTACTACGCCCGGGTGCTCGACACCGACCTGCCGCTGGCCATCGACGTGGTCTGCGACATGCTCACCGGCTCGCTGATCCGCGAGGAGGACGTCGACGCCGAGCGCGGGGTCATCCTCGAAGAGATCGCGATGACCGAGGACGACCCGGGCGACATGGTCCACGACCTCTTCGCCCAGACCATGTACGGGGACTCGCCGCTCGGCCGCCCCGTCCTCGGCACCGTCGACACCATCAACGCCCTCGGCGCCGACCGGATCCGCCGCTTCTGGAAGAAGCACTACGACCCCACCCGCCTGGTCGTCGCCGCCGCCGGCAACGTCGACCACGCCAAGGTCGTCCGCCAGGTCCGGGCCGCCTTCGAGAAGGCCGGCGCGCTGAAGGACACCGACGCCCGGCCCGTCGGCCCCCGCTCCGGCAGCAAGCGCATCCGCACCGCCGGCCGCGTCGACCTGGTGAACCGCAAGACCGAGCAGGCCCACGTGGTCCTCGGCATGCCCGGCCTGGCCCGCACCGACGACCGCCGCTGGGCCCTCGGGGTGCTGAACACCGCCCTCGGCGGCGGCATGTCCTCCCGGCTCTTCCAGGAGGTCCGCGAGAAGCGCGGCCTGGCCTACAGCGTGTACTCGTACACCTCCGGCTTCGCCGACACCGGCCTCTTCGGGGTCTACGCCGGCTGCCGGCCCAGCCAGGTCCACGACGTGCTGCGGATCTGCCGCGACGAGCTCGACAAGGTCGCCTCCGAGGGACTCACCGACGAGGAGATCCGGCGCGCCGTCGGCCAGCTCTCCGGTTCCACCGTCCTCGGCCTGGAGGACACCGGCGCGATCATGAACCGCATCGGCAAGAGCGAGCTGTGCTGGGGCGACCAGATGTCCGTCGACGACATGCTGTCCCGCATCTCCGAGGTGACCCCGGACGACGTCCGCGAGGTCGCCCGGGATGTACTGGCACAGCGGCCCTCGCTCGCGGTGGTCGGCCCCCTCAAGGAGAAGCAGGCGGCCCGGCTGGACGAAGCGGTCGCCTAGTCCCTTACGGAGTGAAGGAAACAACATGAGCAAGCTGCGCGTGGCGGTCCTCGGCGCCAAGGGCCGGATCGGCTCCGAGGCCGTCAGGGCCGTCGAGGCCGCCGGGGACATGGAGCTGGTGGCGGCCCTCGGCCGGGGCGACAAGCTGGAGGCGCTGGCCGACGCCGGGGCCCAGGTCGCCGTCGAGCTGACCACCCCCGACTCGGTGATGGACAACCTCGACTTCCTCGTCGGCCACGGCATCCACGCCGTGGTCGGCACCACCGGCTGGAACGAGGACCGCCTCGGCCGGCTGAACACCTGGCTGTCCGGCTCCCCGGAGACCGGGGTGCTCATCGCCCCGAACTTCTCCATCGGCGCCGTCCTCACCATGAAGTTCGCCGCCCAGGCCGCCCGCTACTTCGAGTCCGTCGAGGTCGTCGAGCTCCACCACCCGAACAAGGTCGACGCCCCCTCCGGCACCGCGACCCGTACGGCACAGCTCATCGCGGCCGCCCGCGGGGGGGGGGGGGGGGGGGGGGGGGGGGGGGCGGGGGGGGGGGGGGGCGGCCCCCCCCCCCCCCCCGGGCCAGGGCGACGGCGCCGATCGCGGCGGCGGTCCTACGGTTCGCGAGCATGGTGTATCCC
>NZ_JBBDHD010000017.1:0-94175 GCF_044129415.1 Streptomyces racemochromogenes | reverse complement strand
GGGGGGGGGGGGGGGGGGGGGGGGGGTGGGGGGGGGGGGGGGGGGGGGGGGGGGGGGGGGGGGGGGGGGGCGGGGGCCGGCCCCCCCCCCCCCCCCCCCCCCCCCCCCCCCCCCCCCCCCCCCCCGGCCGATCCGATCGTGGTGGGACTCGTCGCCGGGGTGTTCCCCGGCGCGGTCCGGACCGGGCTGTCGCGGCGGCCCGAAAGGAGCGGGCCATGACGGCGACCCAGCCGGCGGAGGCCGAACTGCTGCGGGGGCTGCTGAAGACGCCGGCGTACCGCAAGACGCTGGCGTTGTGCGCGCTGGTCGGCATCCCGGTGTCGCTGGTGTGCTTCTGGTTCCTGGCCGGGCTGCAAGAGCTGCAGCACCTGCTGTGGGACAGCCTGCCGAACGGGCTGGGCTGGGACGGGGCTCCGTGGTGGTGGCCGATGCCGCTGCTGCTGGTGTCGGGGGTGCTCGTGGGTTGGATCGCCTCCCGGCTGCCCGGTGCGGGCGGGCACGTACCGGCGGCCGGGCTGGCCGTGGGCGCGCCGTCGACCAAGGCGCTGCCCGGGGTGGTGCTCGCCGCGACCGCGAGCCTGCCGCTGGGTGCGGTGCTGGGTCCCGAGGCGCCGCTGATCGCCCTGGGCGGCGGGCTCGCGCTCTTGCTGCGGGACCTGGCGCGCGGGCCGGGCACGCCGCAGGCCAGCGTGCTGATGGGGGTGGCCGGCGCGGCGGCGGCCATCTCGGTGATCTTCGGGAGCCCGCTGATCGCGGCGGTGCTGCTGATCGAGGTGGTGGGCGTGGGCGGGCCCCAGCTGGTCGCCGTGATGCTGCCCGCGCTGCTGTCCAGCGGGCTGGGGGCGCTGGTGTTCACCGGGTTCGGGCGGTGGACCGGGCTGAAGACCGGCGGTCTGACGGTCAGGATCCCGGACGCCGTGCCCCGGCTGGATGCGGCGGACGTGGGCTGGGGGCTGCTGCTGGCGGTGGCCGTGGCGGTGGTGCTGCGGCTGACGGTGGGCGCGGGCCAGGGGGTCGCGGCCTTCGTGACCCGGCAGACGGTGGGGCGTACGGCGCTGTGCGCGCTCGGCGCCGGGGTGTGCGCCGCGGTGTACGCCCTGGTCACGGGCCGGTCCCCGGCCGAGGTGGCCTCGTCGGGGCAGGCCGCGATGGCCGGGCTCGTCGGAGATCCGCACGCCTGGGGGGCAGGGGTGCTGGTGGCCCTCCTGCTGTGCAAGACGGTGGCGTACGCGCTGTGCCTGGGCAGTCTGCGGGGCGGCCCGATCTTCCCGGCCCTGTTCCTGGGGGCCGCGGCCGGGGTCCTCGCGGCGCCGCTGCCGGGCCTGGGGGTGGTGCCGGCGGTGGTGGCGGGGCTGGCCGCAGCAGGTGCGGGCGTGCTGCGGCTGCCGGTCACCAGCGCGGTGATGGCGCTGCTGCTGATCGACAGTCCGTCGATGACGCCGGTGGCGATCCTGGCGACCGTCGCCGCGCTGGTCACCGCCGAGGTGCTGCCGGTGCGGCGGGTCCGCCGGAAGCCGGAGGAGCCGGAGGCGCCGGCGCAGCCCGCCGGCCAGCGGGCCTGATTCCTGCCGGAGGTCTCCGCAGGAGCCGGGGCGGGCACCGGCGGTGCCCGCCCCGCGGGCGAACGGAGGCGCGTACGGCGCGAGTTCCGGTCCCTCCGGTGCGCCCGTGGCGGTGGCCGGGTCCTCGGCCTCAGGCGTCCAGGGGGTTCGCCGCGATGCGCTTCGCCGCGCCGCCCGCGACGTACGCGGCCGCCGCGCAGGTGGGCTTGCGGGCCGCCTGGTCCTCGACCAGGGACAGGAAGGCGGGGCCGAAGCCGAGGCGGGGGTAGGCCGCCAGGAGGCCGGCGCGGAAGGCGGGATCGAACTCCGGGACGCGCAGGCCCGAGACGTCCGCGCTGGTGCCGACCTGGAGGAGGTGGCTCTCGACGTCCTCGGCGGCGGTGACGTCGTCCCGCATGTGCAGCACGATCACCTCCTCCGCGCGGGCCCGGCGGGCCGGCTCCCAGCCCAGGCCGGCCGTGAAGATCCGGGCCACGTGGCCGCCGGCCTCCTCGAAGGGGAGGGTGTGGCTGTCGAACGGCGCGGTCAGGCCCAGGTCGTGCAGCAGGGCGCTGACGTAGAACAGTTCGGCGTCGTACGAGAGACCGTGCTGCCGCGCGTACTCGGCGCCGAAGGCGTAGGAGCGGACGGAGTGGTTGAGCAGGGCGGCGTCCGCGTACTCCGAGGCGATCTCGAAGGCGCGGCGGGCCGTGCCGGAGTCAAGGTTGTGAAGGGTCCACGTCATGCCCCGCACCTTAGAGGGGCGGGGTGAAGTCCACGTCGAACGGGCCCTGTTGCCCGGGCCACCACAGCCGGGTCGGCGCGGGCGGGGTCTCGGCCAGGACGGCGCCGCGCGCGACCACGTACCGCGGCCGGACCTGGCGGCGGACCGCCTCCTCGGGCGTCGGCGCCGGGAGGAGGACGAAGGAGGCGGGGGCGCCCTCGGCCACCCCGTACTCGTCCGCGCCCAGACCCAGGACGCGGGCCGCGCGCTCCGTCACCATCGAGAACGCGAGCGGGATCTCCTCGGCCCCCGTGAGCTGGGCGGCGTAGAGGCCCACGAGGGCGGTCTGGAGCGGGTTGGCGGTGCCGAGCGCGTTCCAGGGGTCCATCACGTCGTCGTGCCCGAAGGCCACGTTGACCCCCGCGGCCAGCATCTCCTTCACCCGGGTGAGACCGCGCCGCTTGGGATAGGCGTCGAAGCGGCCCTGGAGGTTGAGGTTGGCGAAGGGGTTGGAGACCAGGTTGATGCCCGAACGGGAGAGCAGCCTCTGGAGTTTGAAGGCGTAGGCGCCGTTGTAGGAGCCCATGGCCGTCGTGTGGGAGGCGGTGGCCCGCTCGCGCAGCCCCGTGCGCAGGGCGAGGGTGGCGAGCACCTCCACGAAGCGGGACTGTTCGTCGTCGATCTCGTCGCAGTGGGCGTCGACCCGCAGCCCGTGCTCCTCGGCCAGGGTGAACGCGGTCCGCAGGGAGGCGATCCCGTCCTCGCGGGTGTCCTCGAAGTGCGGGATCGCGCCGACGACGTCCGCGCCGCGGGCCACGGCCTCGCGCAGCAGCGCCTCGCCGTCGGGGAAGGAGACGATGCCCTCCTGCGGGAAGGCCGTGATCTGGAGGGTCATCACGTCCCGGACCCGGTCGCGGACCTCCAGCAGGGCGTCGAGGGCGGTCAGCGAGGGGTCGGTGACGTCGCAGTGCGTGCGGACGTGCAGGACGCCCTGGGCCGCCTGCCAGCGCAGCACCTCCGTGGCCCGCGTGATCACGTCCTCGCGGGTCAGGGTGCGCTTGCGCTCGCTCCAGCAGGCGATGCCCTCCCAGAGCGTGCCGGAGGCGTTCGGACGCGGCTGCCCGGCGGTCAGGGCGGTGTCCAGGTGGATGTGCGGCTCGACGAAGGGGGCGCTGAGGAGACCGCCGTGGGCCTCGATGAGCACACCCGTCGCGGGCGGCTCCTTCTGGTCGTCGTACGGGAGGACGCGCGCGATGCGTCCGTCCTCGGCGACCTCCACGTCATGGAGACCGTGCTCGTGCAGCAGCCGGGCGCCCCGGACGATCATCCGCATGGCGCCAGGCTAGGCGCACGCGGTCCACGTTTCACGTGAAACACTCAGCCGCGCTTTGCCTGTGCCTTCTGGTGCATGCCGCGCGTCTTCGCCGAGAGGGACTGGGCGTCCCTGCCCGCGGCCTTGGCACGTGCCTCGGCCGCCGTGTTCTTCGCCATCGCCCGCTCGGAGTCCTGATGGCCTCCCGGCGGCCCGTCGGGCAAGAATGGAGGGCATGACCAGCAGCGACAGCGATCTGATCCCCGGCGGGACCCCCGCTTCCGAGATGCCCGACTGGGAAAAGCGGTTCCGGGCCCCGCGCGTGGGACTCCCCGAATGGGCCGAGGACGCCCCGGACCGCTCGCTCTTCGTCTCGAACGCCACCGGGACCTACGAGCTCTACGCCTGGGACCGCGCCACCGGAACGCAGCGCCAGGCCACCGACCGTCCCAACGGCACGACCGACGGCACCCTCTCCCCCGACGGGGAGTGGATCTGGTGGTTCTCCGACACCGACGGCGACGAGTTCGGGACCTGGGTCCGCCAGCCCTTCGCGGGCGGCCCCGACGAGCCCGCCACGCCCGGTCTGGAACCCTCGTACCCCGCCGGCCTGGCCCTCGGCCGTGACGGGACGGCGGTCGTCGGCCGGTCCACCGACGAGGACGGCTCCACGATCCACGTCGTCCGGCCCGACGGCAGCGCCCCGGCCGTCGTCTACCGCCACCGCGAGTCGGCCGGCGTCGGCGACCTGTCCCGCGACGGGACCCTGATCGCGATCGAGCACACCGAGCACGGTGACGCGATGCACTCGGCGCTGCGCGTGATCACCCTCGACGGGACCACCGTCGCCGAGCTGGACGATTCGTGCGGCGGCACGGAGGAGCTGGGCCTGGAGGTGCTCGGCTTCGCCCCGGTCGAGGGGGACACCCGGCTGCTGGTCGGCCACCAGCGGCGCGGCCGCTGGGAGCCGATGGTGTGGGACGTGGCCACCGGCGCCCAGGAGGACCTGGCGATCGAGCTCCCGGGCGACGTGAGCGCCGAGTGGTACCCGGACGGGACGGGGCTGCTCGTCGAGCACAGCTTCGAGGCGCGCGACGAGCTGTGGCGCTACGACCTGGCCGCGCGGGAGCTCGTACGGGTGGACACGCCCCCGGGATCGCTGTCGGGTGCCACGGCGCGCCCGGACGGCACCGTCGAGTACCAGTGGTCCTCGGCCGCCGAGCCGTCCTCCGTACGGTCCACCGCCGGCGGCGTCGTGCTGGACCCGCCCGGGTTCCGGCCGCCAGGCTCGGTTCCGGTGGAGGACGTGTGGGTGGAGGGCCCGGGGGGGCGGATCCACGCCCTGGCGCAGCGGCCGGCGGGCGGCGAAGGCCCCTTCCCCACGGTCTTCGAGATCCACGGCGGCCCGACCTGGCACGACTCCGACTCCTTCGCGGCGACCCCGGCGGCCTGGCTGGACCACGGCTTCGCGGTGGTCCGGGTCAACTACCGGGGCTCGACCGGCTACGGCCGCGAGTGGACGGACGCCCTCAAGTACCGGGTCGGCCTGATCGAGCTGGAGGACATCTCGGCGGTCCGCGAGTGGGCCGTGTCCTCGGGCCTGGCGGACCCGGCACGGCTGGTGCTGTCGGGCGGCTCCTGGGGCGGATACCTGACCCTGCTGGGGCTCGGGACGCGGCCCGACGACTGGGCGGTGGGCCTGGCCGCGGTACCGGTGGCGGACTACGTGACGGCGTACCACGACGAGATGGAGGCGCTGAAGTCCCTGGACCGCACCCTCTTCGGCGGCACGCCCGAGGAGGTCCCGGAGCGTTTCGAGGCGTCCTCCCCGCTGACGTACGTGGACGCGGTGAAGGCGCCCGTGCACATCGCGGCGGGTGTGAACGACCCGCGCTGCCCGATCCGGCAGATCGACAACTACGTCGACCGGCTCGCGGCGCGCGGCGCGGTCCACGAGGTGTACCGCTACGACGCCGGGCACGGCTCGCTGGTGGTGGAGGAGCGGATCAAGCAGGTCCGGATGGAGCTGGAATTCGCGCTGAAGCACCTGCCGCAGGGGCTGCCGCGCTGACCCGGAGCCGGGTTCCCGGTGCGCCCCCCGTACCGTTGGTGGGGTGCACCGGTTTCTCCTGACCCCGCGCTGGTGGGGGATCAACGTCTTCGTCGCGCTCTCCATCCCCTTCTGCCTGTTCATGGGGACCTGGCAGCTCGGCCGGTTCGAGGACCGCGTCGGCAGCCACCGGGAGGCCGGCGCCGAGCGCCCCGCCGAGGAGGCGGCGGCGCCGCTGGACTCCCTGCTGCCGGTGGACACCCGGACCTCCGGGCGGCTGGCTTCCGCGTCCGGTGTGTACGGCCGGCAGCTGCTGGTCCCCGAGCGGGACCTCGACGGCAGGCGCGGCTTCTACGTCCTGACCCTGCTGCGGACCGACTCCGGCAAGACCGTCCCGGTGGTACGGGGATGGTTGCCGGGTACGGCGGACGCGGCGAAGGCCCCGGCCCCGCCGGCCGGGCGGGTCGAGGTGACGGGGGCCCTGCAGGCCTCGGAGAGCTCCAGCAGCAAGGGCGTGCACGCGCAGGGAGGGCTGCCGCCGGGCCAGCTCGGGGTGATCGGGTCGGCCACGCTGGTCAACCTCGTGCAGGACCCGCTCTACGACGCCTGGCTGACGGTGCGGACGGCGTCGGACGGGATGGTCCCGGTCCCGGCGAAGGCGCCGAGCAACACCGGTCTCGACCTGAAGGCCTTCCAGAACCTGGGCTACACCGGGGAGTGGTTCGTCTTCGCCGCCTTCGTGCTCTTCATGTGGTGGCGGCTCTACCGGCGCGAGGTGGAGACCCTGCGCGACGCCGAGGCGGGCCTGCTGCCGGCCGCGAGCCCGGCGTCCGCACCCACGCCCGCACCCGCACCCGCACCCGCACCCGCAACCACGGCGTCCGCGGGCGCGGCCTCCGCTACGGCGCCGGCTGCGGAATGAGCCCCGTCCGGTAGACCGTGCCGCCGCAGGCCTGCGGGATCGTGGTCTGGGTGACGGGAGCGCCCGTTCCGGTGGCCGGGGCGTGGGACACCGCGACCCCTGCCGGGTCCGGGTCGACCGTTCCGTCCGGCCGCCGCTCGCCGCCGGCCGTCTCCCCGGCCCCCGTCGGGGCGCCCGCCGGCCCCCCGGCCGGGGCGTCCGCCCCGCCGGTGTCGGCCTGTCCCGCAGGACGCTGCGCCGTACCGTCCTGCCGCTGGGGCGTGGCCGTGGGGGCGGGGGTGGCCGCCGGGCAGGACTGCGCCGAGGGCACCCAGGCGAAGAGCACCTCGTACGCCTGCTTGGGCTGGAGCACCAGCGCCGGGGCCTCCGCCGACGGGTCGGGCAGCCCGCTCGCCGGGTCGCCCGCCGTGTGGCCCGTCACCGTCACCCCGCGGGGCTGTGCGGCCGGCGGGCCCTGGGACACCGAGGCTGCCGTCACGGTGTCCGGTCCGGTGACCGTACAGCCGCGGCCGGAGACGTTGGTGACCTTGAAGCTGCCGTACACCTTGCCGTCGGCCTCGGGGGCGCGGGCGCTGCCGGCCACCCCGAGCTGGTCGGCCGTGCATCCGGGGGCCGCTGCGGCCGCCCCGGCCGGGGGCTGGGGGCCGTTGCCGCCGGCGGCGGTGGGGGCTCCGGCGCCGGAGGGGCCCGCCGACACGCCGCCGGACGGGGAGCCGCCGTGCTGCTGGGAGGACCGGGCGGCCGCGCCGCCCGCCGTGTGCCCCTTGTCCGGGGACTTCGCCGGCCTCGGCCTGGCCTCGTCGTCGGGGATGCCCGGGCGGGGGTCGCCGGGACGGGCGCCCTGGGCCTCGCCGTGGCCGGCCATGGCGGAGTGCCGGACGGCGGCACCGCCGTCGTCGGCGTCGCCCAGGTGCAGCACCGCCGGCACGGCGACACCGGCCAGGATCACCGCCGCGGCCCCGCCGACGAGGACCTTGCGCTTGCGGGCCCGCCGCGCGGGCACCGCGTGCCGCAGCCGTTCCAGCGCCCCCTCGGAGGGCTCCAGGCCCTGCACGGCCCCCGCGAACAGGCTGCGCAGCACCTGCTCGTCGGCGGTGGCCGGAGCGGCGGGCACCGACGGGTTCCTGTGGTCGTCCCTCATGACTGCGCAGCCTCCATCGCCACCCTCAGCGCGGCAATGCCCCGCGATCCGTACGCCTTGACCGAGCCGAGCGATATGCCGAGCGTCTCGGCGACCTGGGCTTCCGTCATGTCCGCGAAATAGCGCAGCACCAGTACCTCGCGCTGGCGGCGCTGGAGTCCGCGCATGGCCTTGATCAGGTCGTCGCGTTCGAGCTGGTCGTACGCGCCCTCCTCGGCGCTGGCCATGTCGGGCATCGGCTTCGACAGCAGTTTGAGGCCGAGGATGCGGCGGCGCAGCGCGGACCGCGAGAGGTTCACCACGGTCTGGCGCAGGTAGGCCAGGGTCTTGTCGCGGTCGCGTACCCGGTTGCGGGCGGAGTGAACGCGGATGAAGGCCTCCTGGACCACGTCCTCGCAGGAGGCGGTGTCGTCGAGGAGGAGGGCGGCCAGGCCGAGGAGCGAACGGTAGTGGGCCTGGTAGGTCTCGGTGAGGTGGTCGACGGTGGTCCCGGCCACGACGGGCGGCGCGTCGGCGGCCGCGTCGGCGGCGACGGCCCCGGCGGGGGTGGCGTTCCCGGCGGGTTCCGCGCCGTCGCGGGGGGAGGGCACGCGGGTGCCCGGGGCCGGCCCCACGGGCGGCGCCGCGGGTGCGCCGGCCTGCGGGACGGGCACGATCACAGGAAAGCCGCCGTATGCGCCGGGGCGCCGGCGCGGCGGGACGATTCCCGAGCGCGCCGGCACGACGGCGAAGTCCAAGAGTGCCTCTGCCACGCCCGTTGGACGCGCGTCCCCCCGTCAGGGTTGTACGCGCGAGGCAGAGTATTCAGCAATTTCCCTATTGCCTTCATGCGTACCCGCTCTTCCTGAATGCCCCATTTATCCAGGCGGCAGGTCGAGCCATCACCTTGATCAAGGGATCGCGACCGATCCTACAAAGCGAATTACGCGAATTCACCCGCGATCAGTTCCGAGATCTGGGCGGCATTCAGGGCGGCGCCCTTGCGGAGATTGTCCGCGCACACGAAGAACTCCAGGGCCCTGGGGTCGTCGAGCGAGCTCCGCAGCCGGCCCACCCAGGCCGGATCCGTACCGGCGGCGTCCGCCGGCGTGGGCCACTCCCCCGCGGCCGGATCGTCCACGAGGACCACACCGGGGGCCGCCTCCAGGATCTCCCGGGCGTGCGCCGCCGCCACCTCGCCCTCGAAGCGGGCGCGCACGGTCAGGGAGTGCCCCGTGACCACGGGGACCTGTACGCAGGTCACGGAGACCGGCAGGGACGCCAGCCCCAGGATCCGCCGGGTCTCGGCGCGTACGGCCAGCTCGTGCGAGGACCAGCCGTCCGCGCGCAGTTCCCCGGACCAGGGGACGACGTTCAGCGCGAGCGGGGCCGCGAACGGCCCGGTGTCCTCGCCGACGGCCCGGCGCACGTCCCCGGGCTGCTCCCCCAGCGGGCTCCCGGCGACCAGGGACAGCTGCCGGCGCAGCGCCTCCGCGCCGGCCCGGCCGGAGCGGCTCGCGGCCTGGTACGAGGAGACGGCCAGCTCGGCCAGCCCGTACTCGGCGTGCAGTGCGCCCAGGGCGGCGATCATCGCGGCGGTCACGCAGTCCGGGCCCGCGACGATCCCGCGCGGGCGGCCGCGCAGGGCGGCGGCGTTGACCTCGGGCACCACCAGCGGTACCTCGGGGTCCTCCCGGAAGGCGGCGGACTGGTCCACCACGACGGCCCCGCGCGCGGTGGCGACCGGCGCCCAGCGCGCCGAGACCTCGGCCGGGGTCAGGAAGAGCACGACATCGCCCGTCCCGAGGCCCTCGAAGGCGTCCTCGGTGAGGGCGAGCACCTCGGTCTCCTCCCCGCGGACGGCCAGCACGCGGCCGGCCGAGCGCGGAGAGGCGATCAGGCGTATGGCGCCCCAGACGTCCGCCCGCTGGGACAGGATCTGGAGCAGGATCGAACCGACCGCCCCGGTCGCCCCGACCACGGCGAGCGCCGGGGCCGGGGCCGACCGGTGCGGGCTCATCGTCCGGTGCCTCCGTAGACGACCGCCTCGTCGCTGTCGGAGTCGAGGCCGAAGGCCGTGTGGACGGCGACGACGGCCGCGTTGACGTCGTCCTGGCGGGTCACCACCGAGATGCGGATCTCGGAGGTGGAGATCAGCTCGATGTTGACGCCGGCGTCGGACAGCGCCTGGAAGAACGAGGCGGTGACGCCCGGGTTGGTCTTCATGCCCGCGCCGACCAGGGAGATCTTGCCGATCTGGTCGTCGTAGCGCAGGGAGTCGAAGCCGATCTGGCCCTTCGCCTTCTCCAGGGCGTCGATGGCCTTGTGGCCCTCGGTCTTGGGGAGGGTGAAGGAGATGTCCGTCAGGCCCGTGGAGGCCGCCGACACGTTCTGGACGATCATGTCGATGTTGATCTCGGCGTCCGCGATGGCGCGGAAGATCGCCGCGGCCTCGCCCGGCTTGTCCGGGACCCCGACGACGGTGATCTTGGCTTCGGAGACGTCGTGGGCGACTCCGGAGATGATGGCGTGCTCCACCTGCTCGTCCCCTTGCGACTCGGGCTTCTCGTTGCTGACCCAGGTACCCGGCAGTCCGGAGAAGGACGAACGGACGTGGATCGGAATGTTGTAGCGGCGCGCGTACTCGACGCAGCGGTGCAGCAGCACCTTGGAGCCGGAGGCCGCCAGCTCCAGCATGTCCTCGGAGGAGATCCAGTCGATCTTCCGGGCCTTCTTCACGACGCGGGGGTCCGCGGTGAAGACGCCGTCGACGTCGGTGTAGATCTCGCAGACCTCGGCGTCCAGCGCCGCGGCCAGCGCCACGGCGGTGGTGTCCGAGCCGCCGCGGCCGAGGGTGGTGATGTCCTTGGAGTCCGCGGACACGCCCTGGAAGCCGGCGACGATGGCGATGTTGCCCTCGTCCAGCGCGGTACGGATACGGCCCGGCGTCACATCGATGATGCGCGCTTTGTTGTGGACCGAGTCGGTGATCACGCCTGCCTGGCTGCCGGTGAACGACTGGGCCTCGTGGCCCAGGTTTTTGATCGCCATGGCCAGCAGGGCCATGGAGATCCGCTCTCCGGCGGTCAGCAGCATGTCGAACTCACGCCCCGCAGGCATCGGCGATACCTGCTCGGCGAGATCGATCAGCTCGTCCGTCGTGTCGCCCATCGCGGAAACCACGACGACCACCTGGTGGCCGTTCTTCTTGGCATCCACGATCCGCTTGGCGACGCGCTTGATGCCCTCGGCATCGGCTACGGAGGAGCCTCCGTACTTCTGCACGACAAGGCCCACGTGCGCTCCTCGCTCGGTCCGTCTCATTGCGGGTGCAGTCTAACGAGCGGCCGGGATCCGACCGCCCCGTACCACATCATGAGATGGAATTATTTACGGCCGAGCCTGCCGAGTTCCTGCTCCATGACCTGCCCCGCCTGCTCCACGAGGTCCTCCTCCGTGAGGTCCTCGTCCGTGTCCAGGCCGTCGAGGGCCGCGAGCGGCTGGTTGAGGCGGACGTGCGAGATCAGCGACTGGAGGGCGCGCAGCGTGGCCGAGGCCGTCGGCCCCCAGTTGGTGAAGTACGAGAACTGCCACCACCACAGCGCCTCGGTGACCCGGCCCGCCTGGTGGTGGATGAGCCCGTGGCGCAGGTCGGCGACCACGTCGGCCAGGTCGTCGGAGATCCGGTGCGCGACCGGAGCCTTGCGCGGCTCGTACGGGTCGAAGACCTCGGAGTAGACGTCGACCGGCTCCAGCATCACCGCGAAGCGCTCGCGCAGCACGTCCACGTCCGGCTCCGGGCCCAGGTCGGGCTCGTAGCGCTCGTCGGGCAGGACGTCCTGGTACGCGCCCAGCCGGCCGCCGGCCAGCAGCAGCTGGGACACCTCCAGGAGGAGGAAGGGCACCGCGCTGTCCGGGTCCTCGCCCTTGGCCACCTCGGTGACCGCGACGATGAAGGACTCGATCTGGTCCGCGATCGAGGCGGCGAAGTCGTCCGGATCCTGTCCCAGGGCGTGCAGCGTTGCGTCAGACATCGAGAAGTCGCCTTCCTTCAAAGGCCCGCCCGAGCGTGACCTCGTCCGCGTACTCCAGGTCTCCCCCGACGGGGAGCCCGCTGGCCAGGCGGGTGACCTTCAGGCCCATGGGCTTGATCATGCGGGCGAGGTAGGTGGCGGTCGCCTCGCCCTCCAGGTTGGGGTCCGTCGCGAGGATCAGCTCGGTGACCGTCCCGTCCGCGAGGCGCGCCAGCAGCTCGCGGATGCGCAGGTCGTCGGGGCCTACGCCCTCGATCGGGCTGATCGCGCCGCCGAGGACGTGGTACTTGCCCCGGAACTCGCGGGTCCGCTCGATCGCGACGACGTCCTTCGGCTCCTCGACCACGCAGATCACCGTCGTGTCGCGGCGCGGGTCGCGGCAGATGCCGCACCGCTCCTCCTGCGCCACGTTCCCGCAGACCGCGCAGAACCGTACCTTCTCCTTGACCTCCAGCAGCGCGTGCGCGAGGCGGCGGACGTCGGTGGGCTCGGCCTGCAGGACGTGGAAGGCGATCCGCTGCGCGCTCTTGGGCCCGACGCCGGGCAGCCTGCCCAGCTCGTCGATCAGGTCCTGGACCACGCCTTCGTACAACGGACTGCCTTCTTTCGGTTCTGGTGCTGTGTTCTACAGGTGCTGTGTTCTACAGGGAACGGGCAGCGGAGGGGAAGGCCGGGGTCAGAAGGGGAGGCCGGGGATGCCGCTGCCGCCGCCCAGGCCCTGGGCCAGCGGGCCCAGCTTCTGCTGCTGGAGCGCCTGCGCGTTCTCGTTGGCGGCCTGGACCGCCGCGACGACCAGGTCGGCGAGGGTCTCGGTGTCCGACGGGTCCACGGCCTTCGGGTCGATGACCAGGGCCCGCAGTTCACCGGAACCGGTGACGGTCGCCTTCACCAGGCCGCCGCCGGCCTGGCCCTCGACCTCGGTCCGGGCCAGCTCCTCCTGGGCCGTGGCGAGGTCGCGCTGCATCTTCTGGGCCTGCTGGAGGAGCTGCTGCATGTTGGGCTGGCCACCACCGGGAATCACGGGTACTCACTCCATCTGCGCATCGGCCTGGCTGCGGCCGTCGGGAACGCTCGGTCAATCCGAGCCTACGTGCTCCCCGCGTGCGGCGCCCTACGCCGGGAGGACCAACTCTTTCGGGTGAGAGGCGGGGCGTGCGCGTCCCTGCTGGAGACCTCCTTGCGGGCGGAAAACCGGGGATTCGCCGCCCATCGCGTGTCATTCGAAGGTAGGAAGAGCATGCGCACCATTGCGCACACGCGCACCACGACACGTCAGTGCAGGCAGAGGGAGTGCCCGGGTGAGTCAGCCGGAGATGCAGCCCGAGGGGCCACCCCGGGATCCCGCAGAGGACGGCGACCTGACCGGCCGGCCGTTCCCCCTCGGCGACTGGGGCGAGCCCGCCGAGCGGCTCGACGAGCTCTACCGGCGGGTGGAGGCCGATGCGCTGCGCACCGCCGAGTGGTACCTGTCCGACCGGGCCTGGAAGCGGCGGGGCGCGCGGACCCTGCGCGCCGGCGCGGCCGTGGGCGCCGTCACCGGTGCCGCGATGCCGCTGCTGGAACTGACCGGCTCGGCTCCGGGCGCGGCCCCGTACGGCTACCTCTCGCTGCTGCTGGCCGCCGCCTGCGTGGCCTGCGACCGGTTCTTCGGGCTGACGTCGGGGTGGATGCGGGACGTGGCGACGGCGCAGGCCGTGCAGCGCAGGCTCCAGACGCTCCAGTTCGACTGGGCCTCGGAGAACGTGCGCGAGGTGCTCGGGCCGACGGAGGGCACGGCGAGCGAGGCCGCCGAGCGCTGTCTGACGGTGCTGCGGCGGTTCTCGGAGGACGTCACGGAGCTGGTGCGCTCCGAGACGGCCGACTGGATGGTGGAGTTCCGTGCGGGGCCGACGCCGCTGGCCATGCAGTCCCTGGCCGCCGCCCCGGCCCGTCCGGACCCGGGGGTCCCCCCGGCCCGCTTCCCCCTGCCGCCGGGCACCCGTCCGAACATGCCCCGCCAGCGGCCGCCGGAGCAGCCCCGCTGACGGGGCCGGTCCGGGTGGCCGGTCGGGTCGGCCGGTCCGGTTGGCCGGTCAACTGAAGATGATCATGGAGCCTTGGCCCAGGCTCCGGGTGGCCGCCGCATGCAGGCCCAGCCAGACGTGCCGCTCCCGCGCGAAGGGGCTCGCGTCGTACGGGATCGGCCCCGCGGGCTCCTCCAGCGCCGTCGGGCCACCCGGCGGGGCCGGTGCGGCGGGCGGGTTCATGGGGTCTATCCCGATCGCGGGCGCGACGAAGGCCAGCTCCCGCAGCAGCCCCTGCGACGACCCCAGCGGCCCGCCCCCGGCCAGCAGCTCCTCGTTGGCCAGCGGCGCCGGGAAGTCCACCGGGACGTACGCCCCGGCGTGGTCGTAGTGCCACACCAGGTGCGACTGCTGGGCCGTGGCCTCGAACATCTCCAGCAGCTGCTCGTAGTCCCCGCCCAGCTCGTCCACCGGAGTCACCGGCAGTCCGCAGATCTGGAGCAGGTACGCCCGGCGCAGGAAGTGCAGGGCGTCGTAGTCGAAACCTGCCACCGGGGCCACGTCCCCGCTCAGGCCCGGCATGTAGGCGAACACGGGCACCGACGGCAGACCCGCCTCGCCCAGCGCCTTGTCGTACGCGGCGATCTCCTCCGCGAAGGGGTTGTCGGGGCTGTGGCACAGCACGTCGACAAGGGGGACCAGCCACAGGTCACAGGCCACGCGGGCTCCGATCAGTCGTTGCCGCCTATCCGGCCAGCGTAATGCGCCGGACACGCTCCGCGAAGGGGTGCGCAGAACCCGGTGTGACGGCCCGACGGCGGCCGCGTCCCCTCAGAGGGTCGCGGCCCAGTCCAGCCCGTGCTGGTTGTAGGCGCGGACGATCCGGCGCACCGCCTCGGCGTCGGCCAGCGTCACGGCGTCCACCAGCTCGCCGTGCCCGTCCCACAGCGCGGCCCCCAGCTCCGGGACCGCCTGGAGGTGGGGCACGGAGAAGACCCAGCACTGCACGCGGATCCGGTGCAGGAACTCGGTGATGTAGGTGTTGCCGACCAGCCCGCTGAGCTCCCGCCAGAACCTCAGGTCGTAGCCGATCAGCACTTCGAGCGAACCGCTGCGCGCGGCCCGCCGCGCCTCCTCCGCGCGGCGGCGCACGGACACCAGCCGCTCGGCCGACCCGGGCGCGGTCCCGTACTCGACGAGCCGGCGGAAGATCCCGTCGAGTATCAGCATCCGGGCCTCGATCATGCCCCGGTAGTCGTCGACCGTGTAGACGCGCACCCGGAAGCCCCGGTGCTGCACGGACTCCAGCAGACCCTGGGCGGCGAGGTCGACCAGGGCCTCGCGCACCGGGGTCGCGGAGACCTCGTACTGCTCGGCGATCTGCTTGACGGTGAACTCGGTGCCCGGGGGCAGACGGCCCGCGAGCACCTCGTCACGCAGCGCGTCCGCGATCTGCTGGCGCAGGGTGTTGCGGGTGACACCTCCGCCGCCGCTGCCTGACATAGGGGTCCGTCTCCTCGGTAGATCTTCGGACACCTTAGGCCAGGCAGCGCGGCCGAAACCGATCGGTTCCTTTCCGTTATACGGAGACACCCACCGGCATGCGGACGATCAGCCCCCCGCGGTGTGCCGGTCGGCCACCGTCAGGGCCTCGTCGAGGAGCGCCAGGCCCTCCTTGGCCTCGGCCTCCGTGACGGTGCACGGGGGGACGACGTGGGTCCGGTTCATGTTGACGAACGGCCACAGGCCGGACGCCTTGCAGGCCGCCGTGAACTCGGCCATCGGCGCGTTGTCGGCGCCCGCCGCGTTGTAGGGGACGAGCGGCTCGCGCGTCCGCCCGTCCCGTACGAGCTCCACCGCCCAGAAGGTGCCGAGCCCGCGGACCTCGCCGACCGACGGGTGCCGCTCGGCGATCTCTGCCAGCCCGGGACCGATGACCTCGGCGCCGATGCGGGCGGCGTTCTCGACGATGCCCTCCTCCGCCATCGCGTTGATCGTGGCGACGGCGGCGGCGCAGGCCAGGGGGTGCCCGGAGTAGGTCAGTCCGCCCGGGTAGGGGCGGGTGGCGAAGGTCTCGGCGATGGCGCCGGAGATCGCGACACCGCCGAGCGGCACGTAACCGCTGTTCACACCCTTGGCGAAGGTGATCAGGTCCGGGGTGACGTCCCAGTGCTCGGCGGCGAACCACTTGCCGGTGCGGCCGAAGCCGGACATGACCTCGTCGAGGATGAAGACGATGCCGTAGCGGTCGCACAGCTCGCGCACCCCGGCCAGGTAGCCGGGCGGCGGGGTCATGATCCCGGCGGTGCCGGGCACCGACTCCAGGATGACCGCGGCGACCGACTGCGGGCCCTCGAAGGCGAGGGTGTCGGCGAGGTGGGCGAGGGCGCGCTCGCACTCCTCGGCCTCGGTGGTGGCGTGGAAGGGCGAGCGGTAGAGGAACGGGCCCCAGAAGTGCACGACGCCGGCGGAGGCGGTGTCCGAGGGCCAGCGGCGCGGGTCGCCGGTGAGGTTGATCGCGGCGGCGGTGGCGCCGTGGTACGAGCGGTAGGCGGACAGGACCTTCTGCCGGCCGGTGTGCAGCCGGGCCATGCGGACGGCGTTCTCCACGGCCTCGGCGCCGCCGTTGGTGAAGAAGATCTTGTCGAGGTCGCCGGGGGTGCGCTCGGCGATGAGGCGTGCGGCCTCGGAGCGGACGTCGACGGCGAAGCCGGGCGCCAGGGTGCAGAGCTTGGCGGCCTGCTCCTGGACGGCCGCGACCACCTTGGGGTGCTGGTGGCCGATGTTGGTGTTGACCAGCTGGGAGGAGAAGTCGAGGAAGCGGTTCCCGTCGTAGTCCCAGAAGTAGGAGCCCTCGGCCCCGGCGACGGCCAGCGGGTCGATCAGGGCCTGGGCGGACCACGAGTGGAAGACGTGCGCGCGGTCGGCGGCCTTGACGGACGCGCCGGTGACATGAGGGGTCATGCCGTCACGCTAGAAGTGCGCAGGTGGGAAGGGATATCGGCGGACTGTATGGGGGTGGGGGGCCGCCCTCGGCAGTCTGTCTGCCCGGTCGCCCCGCGCACGGACCCTCCCCCCGGGCCCCACCACGGCTACGCTCACCCCGTCCGGCAACCCCAGGGGGAAGGGACCTACCCGGCGATGGAGCAGCTGCACCCGTCCGACCCGCACCGCATCGGCCCGTACCGCCTGCTGTCCCGGCTCGGCGCCGGCGGGATGGGCCAGGTCTACCTCGCGCGCTCCGACCGCGGCCGCACCGTCGCGGTCAAACTCGTCCATCCCGGCCTCGCCGCCCGCGAGGACTTCCGCTCCAGGTTCCGCCGCGAGGTCGCCGCCGCCCGGCGCGTCGGCGGCGCCTGGACCGCGCCCGTCCTCGACGCCGACACCGAGGCCGCCGTCCCCTGGTTCGCCACGGGGTACGTCGCCGGGCCGAGCCTGCGCCAGGTCGTGGCCCACGACTTCGGCCCCCTCCCCGCCCGTACGGTACGGATCCTCGCCGCCGGACTCGCGTACGCCCTCCGGGACATCCACCGCGCCGGGCTCATCCACCGCGACCTGAAGCCCTCCAACGTCCTGCTCACCATCGACGGCCCCCGCGTCATCGACTTCGGCATCGCCCGCGCCCTGGAGGACGCCGCCGGGATGACCCGCACCGGGGAACTCGTCGGCTCGCCCGGCTTCATGGCCCCGGAGCAGGTCCGCGGCGACACGGTCACCCCGGCCTGCGACGTGTTCTGCCTCGGCGCCCTCCTGGCGTACGCGGCCACCGGACGGCTGCCCTTCGGGGACGCGGAGCAGCCCGGCGGGACGGCGGCGCTGCTGCTGCGCATCGTCGAAGCGGAACCCGCGCTGGACGGCGTGCCGGCCGAGCTGCGCGAGCTCGTCGCGCAGTGCCTGAGCAAGGACCCCGCCGCGCGGCCGGACACGGATGCCGTCCTGGCGCGGGTCGGCGCGGGCGGTACGGTCGCGGACGGGCGGGCTCTGGAACCGTGGCTTCCGGCGTCGCTGGTGGCCCAGCTCGGGCGGCACGCCGTCCAGCTCCTCGACCGCGAGGACATCGGGCCGGCCCCCGCGCCCGTTCCGGCTCCCGTCCCCGCGCCGCCGGCCCCCCACCCCGCCACGCTGGCGGCGCCCTTCGACCCGTACGGGCCGCCGCAGGGGCATCAGGTGCCGCAGCAGGGCTATGCGCCGTCGCAGGGCTATCCGCCGTCGCAGGGCGGCGCGTACCCTCTCCCCACCGCTCCCGCGCCCCGGGCGTCCGGCGCGTCGACCGCTTCGACCGCGTTCCTGGTCTCGATCGCGCTGGTCGTGGCGCTCGCCGCCGGCGGCACCGTGTACGCGGTCATGAACTCCGGCCGCACGTCCCAGCCCCCGGACCGGGCCCGGCCCCCGGCGTCCGGCGCCGCTCCGACGACCGGCTCCGCGTCCGCGGCGGGCCAGGACGGGCGGGGAAGCGGAACCCCGGCGGGACCGCCGGGAGTACTCCCGTCCGGGTACGCCGGCAGCTGGCGCTCCGCCTCCGGCTCCTCCAGCTGGCACCTCGTCCTCACCCCGGGGGCCGTGGGCGACCCGGTGATGACCCTGAGCGTCGAGGCCCCCGGCTACTCCTGCTCCTGGCGGGCCACCCTGCGCAGCGCCCCCGACCCCGTCGAACTCGACGCCTCGACCGTCGTCTCCGGCGCCCCGCCCACCTGCACCCCCGGCGGCTGGAGCCGGCTGCGCCTGCTGCCCGACGGCAGCCTCCGCCGCGAACTGGACGGGTCGGCCAGCGCCCCCCTCACGTACGACCGGGACTAGGTCGTCTCTTTCCGGGCGGCGACCCGGACGCGCCGACCGGGCGGGCCGGACCGGGCCTCGCGTCCCGCTGGAGGGGCGGGCCGCACCGGCCCCCGGCGGCGGGGCGGGTGGCACACTGGCCGCGTGCTCACGCAACTCGCAGCGGCGACCGGGGTCCTGGCGCTGCTGACCCTCGTGCCCGGGCCGGACATGGCCGTCGTGACCCGGCGGGCCGTCTCGCGCGGGCGGGCCGACGGGCTGTGCACCGTCGGCGGGATCGCCTCCGGGCTGCTGCTGTGGGGCGCCCTCACCGCGGCCGGGCTCGCCGCGCTGCTCGCCGCCTCGGCGCAGGTGTACCTGGTGGTCAGGCTGGCGGGCGCGGCGTACCTGTGCTTCCTCGGTGTGCAGTCGCTGCGCCGGCCGGGGGCGGGGGCGCCGCCGGAGGGGGACGCGGCCGGGGACACGGCCGGGGAGGCCGTTTCCGGCCGGGGCGACCGGGGCGGTGCGTGGCGGACCGGGCTGGTCGGCAACGCCCTCAATCCGAAGATCGCCGTGTTCTACACGGGCCTGCTCCCCACCCTCGCGCCGCCGGGGCTGCGCCCGGCGGCGGGGATGGCGCTGCTGGTCCTGGTCCACGTCCTGCTGACCGTGGTCTGGCTGGGCACGTACGTCTACGTGCTGTCGCGCGCCCGGCGCTTCTTCGCCCGGCCGCGGGTCCGCCGGGCGATGGACCGGGTGACGGGGGCGGTGCTGATCGGGTTCGGGGTGCGGGTGGCGGCGTCGGCCTCGTAGCCGGGGCGGGGTTCGGGTTGAAGGTGCCGGCCCGACCGGTAGCCGGGTCAGCGGGATCCGGGTGGGACGGCCTGGCCGACGAGCCGGTCCAGTTCCTCCGTGAGGGCGGCGCGGATCGCGTCGTGGCGGGGGGCCAGGGCGTGGCGGTCGCCGCGCCAGTACTCCTGGTCCCGGTAGAGCCACACCGGCATGCGGACCAGGTCCTCGGGCTCCCAGTCGTAGCGGGGCCAGATGTGGGCGTGGAGGTAGGGGTCGGTGTTGCCGAGGATCTCGATGTTCACGCGGCGGAAGGCCGGGTCGAGGCGGGCGCAGGCCCGCTCGACGGCCTCGGCGAACCGCTCAAGGTCGGTGAGGTAGGCGGCCCGGCGGGCCGGCGGGAGGTCCGAGAGGCGGGTCACGGCGGGGTCGTCGGTGAGCAGGACGGAATAGCCGGGGAGGAACTGCCGGTCCCCGATCGCGGCGAATCCGGCATCGAGGCGGCGCAGGACGGTGGGGTTCCGGCCCTGGTGGGCGCTGCCGATGCGGTCGTGCCGCCAGTCGTCTTCGGTCATCGGCGGACCCTGACCGGCGTCCCGTCAAGGCGTCGTAATCGCGGGCGGGTTGGCTCTCAGGTAGGGGATGTCATACCTGAGAGCTACCTCCGAAGGCGGCTCCGCAGCGGGACGCCGACCAGGGGTGGTGATCCCTAACTTCGATACCAGAGCGGGCGAGTGCCCGATCGGGAGCGAAGCACGGGGGGACACGGCCATGACCAGCGGGCTCAGCGCGAACGGTGGCAGCGGCACGGACGACTCCGCCGGCAGCAGGGGCCGCAGCGGCGGCCGCGCCGGCGGGAGCGGTGGCCGCGGGGCCCGGATCCGCCGCACGCTGCTGGCCGGGCTCGTCGCGGCGGCCGTGGTCGTGCCCGTGTCCGCCGCCGCGTCCCCCCAGGTCCCGGCGCCCGCGCCGGCGGTGTTCGCCGGGTCCGCGGGGCCCCAGGAGCGCTACACCGCCAACCTCGCCAACCTGGCCGAGTCGGCCCGGATGGCCGAGGGGGCGGGCCGCACCGGACGGGCCGCGAAGCTGCGGGAGATGACGACGACGGGGGCGCAGGAGGCCCACTTCCTCACCTTCGACGGTCGCGGCAAGGGCCGGGCCGTCGAGGTGTTCGGGGACCTGGGCACCGCCGACCGGGTCGCGGTGCTCGTGCCGGGCTCCGACACGACCCTCGACACCTACCGCCGCTTCCGCGACGGCGCGCTCAGCCTCCACCGGCGGCTGAGCGAGCAGCACCCGCGCTCCGCGGTGGTCGCCTGGCTCGGGTACGACACCCCGGGCACCGTGAGCACCACCGTGCTGACCGCCGACCGCGCCGATCAGGCCGCCGCCGAACTGGGCCCGTTCCTCACCCGGTTGCGCGGGCTCACCACCGCCGACGCCCGGATATCGCTGCTGTGCCACTCCTACGGCTCGGTGGTCTGCGCCCGTACGGCCACCGGCCCCGGGGTGACGGACATGGCCCTGTTCGGCAGCCCGGGTACGGGGGCCGGCTCCGCCGCCGCACTGCCGACCCGGGCCCAGGTCTGGGCCGGCCGGGGCAGCGACGACTGGATCGGGAACGTCCCCCATGTCCGCCTGGGCGGCGTCGGGTTCGGCACCGACCCCGTGGACCCCGCCTTCGGCGCACGGCCCTTCGCCGCGGGCACCGGCGGGCACAGCGACTACCTCAAGCCCGGGACCACGTCCCTCGACAGCCTGGCCCGCATCGTCATCGGCCCGGTGGCACCCGCGCCCTCCTCCCCCGCGCCCTCCTCCCCCGCCCCTTCTTCCCCCGCGGCCGGATCGCCGGCTTCCGCCGCCGTCTCCGCCCCTTCCCTCACCGGCCAGGAGGTCCCCCGTGTTTGAGGTACACCGCCGCTGGGCCACGCTCGCGGACCGTGTCGACCGGGCGACCCCGGCCGGGCGGGACCGGGCCGTGGACGCCCTGCGGGCCTTCGCGATCCTCGGAGTGGTGCTCGGTCACTGGCTCGTCACCGCCCTGACCGCCCGCGACGGCGGCCTGCACGGCACGAGCCCGCTGGAGCACATGCCCTGGCTGGCACCGGTGTCCTGGGTGCTCCAGACCCTGGCCGTGTTCTTCCTGGTCGGCGGCCATGTCGCGGCCCAGGGCTACGCCTCGGCACGGGCCCGCGGGGTCTCGTACGGGGCGTGGGTCGGGCAGCGGCTGGGGCGGCTGTTCCGGCCCGTGGCCGCGGTGGTCGCCCTCTGGGCGGTCGTGGCGGCCAGCCTGCTGCTCGGCGGGGTCGAGTGGGAGACCGTACGGACGCTGCTGAAGCTGGTGTGGTCGCCGCTGTGGTTCCTGCTGGTGTTCGCGGCGCTCACCGCCGCCACCCCGCTGGTGGCCCGGCTCAACCCGGTGTGGCCGCTGGCCGTGGTGGCGGCGGTCGACGCGTGGCGGTTCGGCCTCGGCGGGCCCGAGTGGATCGGCTGGGTCAACGTGGCCGCAGGCTGGCTCGTCCCGTACACCCTGGGGGCCGCCTGGTCCCGCGGCGCCCTGACCGGGCGGCGTCCGGCCCTGTTCCTGCTGGGCGGTGGTGCGGCCGCCGCCACGGCGCTGGTCCTCTGGTGCGGGTACCCCGCGTCCATGGTGGGTGTGCCGAACCAGGCGATATCGAACCTCAACCCGCCGACGCTGGCGGCCGTCGCGTTCGGCTTGGCCCAGTGCGGGCTGGCGCTGCTGGTGCGCGAGCCGCTGGCCCGGGCGATGAGCCGGCCGCGGACCTGGGCGAAGGTGGCGCTGCTGAACCTGTCGGCGATGACCGTGTTCCTGTGGCACCAGACCTCGATGATGGCGGTCACGGCCGTCGGACTGATGGTCTCCCCCGACCTTCCCGGTCTGCACACGGTGCCCACCTCGGCGGGCTGGGTCGCGGCCCGGCTGCTGTGGCTGCCGGTGTTCGCGGCGGTCCTGGCCGTCTGCTGGGCCGCGTTCCGGGTCCACGAGCAGCCCCGGGCCCGGGCCGCCGGCCGGACCACCGGACGGATCGCCGCCGGATCGGGCGTCTCCGCGGAGCCCGCCCGGGTGCCCGGAAATCGCCGTCCGGCGCCCTCGCCCGCGGTATCCCGTGCCTAGGCTGGGCGGCGTGAGCGAGCAGATTGCGCCCCCGGCCCCGGTTCCGCCCTCCGAGCGGGAGGGCCCCGCCCTGCGCGGGGTGGTCCGGCAGCTGTTCACCCTCAGGCCGGACCCGCTGCCCCCCATGAAGCGGCCCCGCTGGCTGGCCCGGCTCCCGCACGGCCTGGTCGGGTACGCGGCAGTCCTGTTCGGGTTCCTGACGTCCGTTCAGCTCCAGGATCACTACGGGGTGAACGACAGCCGCATCGTCATCCTCTCCCTCCTCACCGGCTTCTCCATCGTGGTCGCCATGTTCCGGCCGCTCGCCGCCTGGTGGCTCGGGCTGGTGACGGCCGGGTTCATCGCCGCGACGATCCACGGCGACGTCGGTCCGGGCCAGACCTGGCCCTGGACCCCGGTCGGGCCCTTCGCCTTCGCGCCGCTGATCCTGCTTGTGGCCCTGCGCGTGCCGCCGAAGGTGACGGCCGCCGTCATCGGGATCTCCCTGGCCTGCACCGGCGCGGCCGAAGCGCTCTTCAAGCCCGCGCACAGCCAGAGCAGCGCCATCGGCGCGCTCCTGGTCTTCGGGTTCGCCGGGCTCCTCGGATACGCGCTGCGGGCGACCCGGCTGGCCCGCAGCCAGCTCGTCGCCCAGGAGACCCTGACGGAGGAGGAACGGGCCCGGCGGACCCTGCTGGAGGAGCGCAGCCGGATCGCCCGCGAGCTGCACGACGTGGTCGCCCACCACATGTCGGTGATCTCCATCCAGGCACAGGTCGCCCCGTACCTGGTGGAGGATCCGTCCGAGGAGCTGAAGGAGAACCTGGCGGGGATCCGGGAGAACGCGCTGGAGGCGCTGACGGAGCTGCGCCGGGTGCTGGGCGTGCTGCGGTCCGAGCACCCCGGCGATCCCGCGAACCCGCACCACCCCCAGCCCACCCTCGCCGAACTGGACGGACTCGTCGACAACGTGCGCGGCGCCGGGCTGGAGGTCACCACCGAGGTGGCCGGCGTACGGCGACCGCTGACCCCGGGGGTCGAGCTGACCGCGTACCGGATCGTGCAGGAGGCGCTGAGCAACTGCCTTCGGTACGCCCCGGGTTCCCGTGTCGAGGTGGGGATCGCCTACGGGCCCCACGAGTTGTACCTGTGCGTCGCGAACTCGACGCCGACCCGGCCGGCCCCGCCGTCGCCCGGCGCGGGGCACGGGCTGCTCGGCATGCGGGAGCGGGCGGGCATGCTGGGGGGCGAACTGGCCGCGGGTCCGCGTCCCGACGGCGGGTACGAGGTGCGCGCCGTCCTGCCCATGGACCCGCCCGGCCGGTCCTCCTCCTAGACGAAGAAGGACGTATGAGCACTCCGATCAGGGTGATGATCGCCGATGACCAGATGATGGTCCGGCAGGGCTTCACCGTCCTGCTGAACGCCCAGCCCGACATCGAGGTGGTCGGCCAGGCCGTCGACGGGGCGGACGCCGTGGCGAAGGCGGGCGAACTCGGGCCGGACGTGGTGCTGATGGACATCCGCATGCCCGGGATGGGCGGCATCGAGGCCACCTCGGTCATCACGGGCATCCCGGACAGCACCGTGAAGGTGCTGGTGCTGACCACCTTCGACCTGGACGAGTACGTGTACGAGGCCCTGCGCGCGGGCGCCTCCGGCTTCCTGCTCAAGGACGCCTCGGCCGACCAGCTGGCCGAGGCGGTGCGGGTGGTGGCCGCCGGGGAGGCCCTGCTGTCGCCGAACATCACGAAGCGGCTGATCACCGAGTTCTCGCGGCTGGGCGCCCCGCGCGCGCCGTCCAGGGCGCGGATCCAGGACCTGACGGAGCGCGAGACGGAGGTGCTGTCGCTGATCGCCCAGGGGCTGTCCAACGCGGAGATCGCGGAGCACCTGGTGCTGGCCGAGCAGACGGTGAAGACGCATGTGGGCCGGATCCTGGTGAAGCTGGGCCTGCGGGACCGGACGCAGGCGGCGGTCTTCGCGTACGAGACGGGTCTGGTCCGTCCGACGGGCTACTGAGGGGCCCGTGTAGTACCTGAGGGGGACCCCGGGAAATCCCCTTCGGTGGCGACGCGGACGAGGGCGGTCCCGGCCTACGGTTTGGGCATGAACGAGACGACCGCCGGGGCTGCCTCCCGGCCTCCCGAACTGCGACTGGCTTCGGGCTTGCTCCAGAGCCTGCGGGACGACCTGCTCACCGATGCCTTCGCCTACCGGCCGCTCGCCCCGATGCGGACGGACGGGCGGCTGCCGCGGCTGCTGCCGCGGAGGATACGGCCGAAGGCGGCGTTCCTGCCGCACGCGGCGGTGGCGGCGGTGGCGTTCTTCGTGTTCCTGCTGGGGAACACCGCCGACTTCGGGATGCCGCCGGTCCAGGCGCTGGTGATCGGGCTGCTGGCCGCGGCACCGGTGCTGATGACCCTGGTGCGGCCCGTGGGTGCGTTCTGGGCGGCGCTGGCCGCCGCGGCGCTGCTCTCCGTCCTCCAGGACCGGATCATGGTCTGGCCGTGGTCGCCGGCCACGTTCGTCGGCCATCTCGCCGTCATGACCATCGTGGCGATGCGGTCCCGGCCCCGGGTCGCCGGGTGGATGTGGGTCATCACGGTGCTGGTGGGAACGGCCCTGCCGGTCCTCGTCGGTTCGGCGGACTCGGTGCAGCCGGCGCCGATGGCGGTCGTCTCGGCGGTGGCGCTGCTGGCCGTGACCGTCCGCAACACCCGGCGGGAGGCGAAGGAGGAGGTCACGGCGCAGTTGGAGGTGACGGCCGTCGAGCGGGACCGGCGGACCCTGCTGGAGGAGCGGACGACGATCGCGCGCGAGCTGCACGACGTGGTCGCCCACCACATGTCGGTGGTGGCGATCCAGGCGGAGGCGGCCCCGTACCGGGTGAAGAACCCGCCGCCGGAGCTGGAGGCGGCGTTCGCCACGATCCGGGAGAACGCGGTGGCGGCGCTGACGGAGCTGCGCCGGGTGCTGGGGGTGGTGCGTTCCGCCGACTACGAGGCCCCCGAGGCGCCGCAGCCGACGCTGGCCTCGCTGGACGGGCTGCTGGCCAATGTGCGGGAGGCGGGGCTGAGCGTGGAGAAGACGGTCACGGGTGCGGTGCGCGAGCTGCCACAGGGCGTGGAGCTGTCGGCGTACCGGATCGTGCAGGAGGCCCTGAGCAACAGCCTGCGGCACGCTCCGGGGGCGGCGGCCGAGGTGGAGGTCTCGTACGTACTGGGCGGTCTGGGGATACGGGTGGTCAACGGCCCGGCGGCCGGGGACGTCCGGCCATCGCAGGGAGCCGGGCACGGGATCACCGGGATGCGGGAGCGGGTCGCCATGCTGGAGGGGGAGATGACGGCAGGGGAGAGCGCCGGAGGCGGGTACGAGGTGGCCGTGTTCATACCGGTGCGCAGCCGGCCTCAGCCCGAGGAGGCTCCGGCATGACGATCAGGGTGCTGATCGTCGACGACCAGATGATGGTCCGCGAGGGCTTCTCGGTCCTGCTGAACGCGATGGAGGGCATCGAGGTCGTCGGCGAGGCGGTCGACGGCCGGCAGGCCATCGCGCAGGTAGCGGCGTTGCGGCCGGACGTGGTGCTGATGGACATCCGGATGCCGGAGATGAACGGGCTGGAGGCGACGCGGCACATCGTGGCGGCCGACTCGGAGGCGAAGGTGCTGGTCCTGACGACCTTCGACCTCGACGAGTACGTGTACCAGGCGCTGCGGGCGGGGGCGTCGGGGTTCCTGCTGAAGGACGCGTCGGCGCGGCAGCTGGCGGAGGGGGTGCGGGTGGTGGCGGCCGGGGAGGCGCTGCTGGCCCCTTCGGTGACGAAGCGGCTGATCGTGGAGTTCTCGAAGCTGTCGGAGGTCTCCCGGGTCGCGGACCCCTCGGGAGTGGGGGAGTTGACGGAGCGGGAGACGGAGGTGCTGGTGCTGATCGCGCAGGGTCTGGCCAACGCCGAGATAGCCGACCGGCTGCTGGTCGCGGAGTCCACGATCAAGACGCACGTGAGCCGGATCCTGGTGAAGCTGGGGCTGCGGGACCGCACGCAGGCGGCGGTGTACGCCTACGAGACACGGCTGGTGACACCGGCTTAGGCTGTGGGGATGGCTTTTGATCCGTGGGATGCCGGCTTCGTCGCCGATCCGTACCCCGCCTACCGGGAGTTGCGGGAACGGGGGCGGGCCGAGTGGTCGCAGGCGACCGGGCAGTGGCTGGTGTCGCACTACGCCGACGTGAGCGCGCTGCTGCGGGACCGGCGGCTGGGGCGGACCTACCTGCACCGTTACAGCCACGAGGAGTTCGGGCGCGAGGCGCCGCCGCCGGAGCACGAGCCCTTCCACGTCCTCAACGGCAACGGCCTGCTGGATCTGGAGGACCCGGCGCACGGGCGGGTACGGCGGCTGGTGTCGAAGGCGTTCACCCCGCGCACGGTCGAGCGGCTGGCGCCCGCCGTGGAAAGGCTGGCGCGGGAGTTGGTGGCGGGGCTGCTGGCCGACGGGGGCGGGGACCTGCTCACGGCGGTCGCCGAGCCGCTGCCGGTGGCGGTGATCGCGGAGCTGCTGGGCATCCCGGAGGCGGACCGGGGGCTGCTGCGGCCCTGGTCGTCGGACATCTGCGGAATGTTCGAGCTCCGGCCGGACGCGGAGACCGCGCGCCGGGCGGTGACGGCCAGCGTGGAGTTCAGCGCCTATCTGCGGGAGCTGATCGCCGAGCGGCGCCGGAGCCCCGGCGCGGATTTGATCTCCGCGCTGATCGCCGCCCACGATGAGGGGGGCCGTCTCAGCGAGCAGGAGATGATCTCCACCTGCGTCCTCCTGCTGAACGCCGGCCACGAGGCGACGGTCAACACCACGGTCAACGGCTGGTGGGCCCTCTTCCGCCACCCCGGGCAGCTCGCCGGGCTGCGCGCGCTCCCCGGATCGCCCACTCCGGAAAAGTTGTCCACAGCTGTGGATGAACTCATGCGCTACGACACCCCGCTCCAGATGTTCGAACGCTGGGTGCTCGACGACATCGAGGTCGGGGACACCGTGATCCCGCGCGGCGCCGAGGTCGCCCTGCTGTTCGGATCCGCCAACCGGGACCCCGCGCGCTTCGAGGACCCGGACGCGCTCGACCTCGGACGCACCGACAACCCGCACCTGACGTTCGGCGCCGGCATCCACTACTGCCTGGGCGCCCCGCTGGCCCGACTGGAGCTGGTCTCCTCCTTCGGTGCGCTGCTGGACGAGAAGGTCCCGCCGATGCGGCTCGTACGCGAGCCCCGCTGGCAGGACGGCTACGTCATCCGGGGGCTGCGGGAGCTGCTCGTCGAGTTCTGAGCGGC
Organism: Streptomyces racemochromogenes; assembly: GCF_044129415.1. GTDB lineage: Bacteria > Actinomycetota > Actinomycetes > Streptomycetales > Streptomycetaceae > Streptomyces > Streptomyces racemochromogenes_A. The sequence continues at coordinate 66,487 of NZ_JBBDHD010000017.1, read as the reverse complement.
CGCGGCGGGGCAGCCCGGTGGGGCGAGCCCCGGACCCTGGTCCCGGGCTGCGCCCCTCACCCCTGGCCTCAGAGACCGGCGGGGCCGGACGAACCCGGCCCGCGCGGCAGGGTCAGGGACCAGGCCGACGGGTGGCGGGTCCAGGTGCGGCGGCGGGCCGGGGCGCCGGGCTGGGCGTGGTCGGCCCGGTAGTGGAACGCCGCCGCCGGACCCGTCACGGACACCGTCACCGCGTCCCCGTAACCCGTCAGCGGCGCACCGCCCCGGACCCGGACCACCACCCGGGCCGGGCCTCCGTCCTCCCGGGGCCGTACGGCCACGTCCTCCACCGGGCGGTCCTCGTCCACCAGCACCACCCCGTCCACCTCCACCCGCAGCCGCTGCACCGGCCGCCCCGCCCCCGGCCCCGCCCCCGGCGCCGCCGCCTGAGCCGGCAGCAGGGTCCGCAGCAACGACCGGTACCCCCCGGTCCGCCGCGCGGCCGACACCGACGGGGCGGTGATCCGCAGCCCGCCCAGCACCACCCCGCCGCAGTCGTCCACCAGCAGGTCCCGCGGCCGCGTCACCCCGTCCAGGGCCGCCCGCGCCGCGAACACCACCGACAGCGGGACCCCGAGCGAACGCGCCAGCGCCAGCGACCCCACCGCCCCCACCGGTACCAGGGAGACGGCGGCGTCCCCGGCCCCCGGCTCCCCGTACAGCAGCCCCACGGCGCGCACCAGCGCGCCGTCGTCACCCACCACCACCGGCCGCCGATGGCCCCGGCGGGCGAGCGCCCGCGCAAATTCCTCCTGCGAATCCGGGAGGCAGATTTTCGCCGCCGCCCCCGCTGACAACACATCCTTCGCGATTCGCACGGACTCGCCGTCAAGACGGCGGGCGACCGGGTCGACGAGCACGAGCAGACCGCCTACCGGCGCGCCCGCATGGCTCATGGTGGGCTCTGGAGCCGACACCTCGGTCCTTCCTCGGGTAGCATCTTTGTGCAAGAGGCCCTTGCGCTATTGCGCCAGGGCCTTCGTCTATTCCGGGGTACCGGTCCGACGGCTCAGCCTGCGGTGTACATCGTCGTACGCCCCCTGACCTTGGACATGCCCCATCCGGAAGAGGTGTACGCCTGTGCCCGCTCTTGTGCTGCTCGGAGCTCAGTGGGGTGACGAGGGCAAGGGAAAGGCCACCGACCTGCTCGGTGGTTCCGTTGACTATGTGGTGCGCTACCAGGGTGGCAACAACGCCGGCCACACGGTCGTCGTAGGCGACCAGAAGTACGCGCTGCACCTCCTCCCCTCCGGCATCCTCTCCCCCGGATGCACGCCGGTCATCGGCAACGGTGTCGTCGTCGACCCGGCCGTCCTGCTCTCCGAGCTGCGCGGCCTGAACGAGCGCGGCATCGACACCTCCAAGCTGCTCATCAGCGGCAACGCGCACCTCATCACGCCGTACAACGTCACCCTCGACAAGGTCGGCGAGCGCTTCCTCGGCAAGCGCAAGATCGGTACGACCGGCCGCGGCATCGGCCCGACCTACGCGGACAAGATCAACCGCGTCGGCATCCGCGTCCAGGACCTGTACGACGAGTCGATCCTCAGCCAGAAGGTCGAGGCGGCGCTGGAGAACAAGAACCAGCTGCTCGCCAAGCTCTACAACCGCCGCGCCATCGAGGTCGACGCGATCGTCGAGGAGATGCTCCAGTACGCGGAGCAGATCAAGCCGTACGTCGCCGACACCACCCTGATCCTCAACAACGCGCTGGACGAGGACAAGGTCGTGCTCTTCGAGGGCGGCCAGGGCACCCTGCTCGACGTCGACCACGGCACGTACCCCTTCGTCACGTCCTCGAACCCGACCGCCGGCGGCGCCTGCACCGGCACCGGCGTGGGCCCGACGAAGATCAGCCGCGTCATCGGCATCCTCAAGGCCTACACCACGCGCGTCGGCGCCGGTCCGTTCCCGACCGAGCTCTTCGACGAGGACGGCGAGGCGCTGCGCCGCATCGGCGGCGAGCGCGGCGTGACCACCGGCCGCGACCGCCGCTGCGGCTGGTTCGACGCCCCGATCGCCCGCTACGCCACCCGCGTGAACGGCCTGACGGACTTCTTCCTCACCAAGCTCGACGTGCTGACCGGCTGGGAGGAGATCCCGGTCTGCGTCGCGTACGAGATCGACGGCAAGCGCGTCGAGGAGCTGCCCTACTCGCAGACCGACTTCCACCACGCGAAGCCGATCTACGAAACCCTGCCGGGCTGGTCCGAGGACATCACCAAGGCCAAGACCTTCGCCGACCTGCCGAAGAACGCGCAGAACTACGTGAAGGCCCTGGAGGAGATGTCGGGCGCCCCGATCTCCGCGATCGGTGTCGGCCCGGGCCGCACCGAGACGATCGAGATCAACTCGTTCCTGTAGGCCGCACACCGGAGGGGCGGGCCGCGCACACCGCGCGCGCCCGCCCCTCCGTCGTTCACACGGCCTGCCCGCCGGACCCTCCGTCGGACCCTCCGTCGCCGAAGACCGCGTTCACGAGCAGCTGCTGCGCCTGCCCGAACAGCACGCCCGTCTGCGGCATGTCCAGTCGGGCGTCGCCGCAGGTCAGCGAGGCGACGAAGGTCGTTGCGCCGTCCGGGGACGCGAACAGCAGCGCCCCCCAGCCCCACATGCCGCCGTTGTGGGTGTAGACCGTGGCGCCGGCCTCCGTCTGCTGCACGAACAGGCCGAGGCCGTAACCGAGCTTGGGGTGCGGGGTGCGCATCTCGTCCAGCAGCGGGCCGGGCAGGATCCGGCCGCCCATCAGGGCGGAGAAGAAGGTGTGCAGGTCTCGGGTGGTCGAGATCATGTCGCCGGCGGCGGAGATCCAGGAGGGGTTCGAGCGGGTGACGTCGCGCGTCTCCCACACACCGTCGCGCTGGTAGGTGTAGTACGCGTGCGCATGGGGCTCGGGGATCTCCGGCGAGGCGTCGGGCACCACGGTGCCCGTCAGGCCGAGCGGGGTGAGAATCCGGCCGCGCATCTCCTCGGCGAACGGGCGGCCGGTGACCTTTTCGACCAGCAGGCGGAGCAGCACGTAGTTGGTGTTGGAGTAGCTCCAGTCCGTCCCCGGCTCGAACCGCGCCGGCCGGGACAGGGCCAGCCGGACCAGCTCCTCCGGCCGGTAGGTGCGGAGGATGTTGTCCACCCACACCGGTCCCTCCCAGTCGATGCCGGGCGCTACGGTGCCGTCCTCGTAGTACTCCCCGGTGAAGTTGAACAGGCCGCTGGTGTGCTGGAGCACCATCCGCAGGGTGATCCGCGGGTCCAGGTCGTACTCGGGAAGGTGGTCGGCGACCGGGCCGTCGAGCGCCAAGCGGCCGTCGGCGACCAGGAGGAGGACGAGGGTCGCGGTGAAGACCTTGGTGTTGCTGCCGATCCGGAAGTGTCCGTCGGTCGGCGGCTCGGCGCTCCCGCCGAGTTCCGCGACGCCGGCGCTGCCGACCCATTCGCCCCGTGCGTCGTTCACCCGCAGCTGGACCCCGGCCCAGCCGGCACCGGCGATCTCCTGGAGGGCCTGCTGCAGCTCGGGGCGGTTCTGCTCGGACATGGTGGTGTGCTCCTTGGCTAAGTGGGGTGAGTACGTCATGCAGGGCGCCGCGATCAGTTGCCGCGGGCGGTGATGTCGCCGTAGGCGGTGGTGGCGTGGAGGTGGAGGGCCGCGGCCTCGCCGTCGACGTGGGTGAGGGCGTTGTGGACGCGGCCGTGTGAGGTGCCGGCGTCGAGGGTGGCGGAGGTTCCGGAGGCGGCGCCGACCGTGATGTCACCGTGCTGGGTGGTGAGGACGACCTCGCCCCGGACGGCCTCGGCGATGGTGATGGCGCCCTTCTGGGTGCTGATCTGCGCGGGGCCGTCCAGCCGGCCGAGGGAGATGTCTCCCGCCTGGACGGTGAGCCGCGCCGACGCGCTCTCCTCCAGCGCGATCCCGGCCTGCGCGCCCTCGACGGCGACGTTCCCGAGCCGGCCGACGCCCCGGACCTCGCCCGCGGCCACCTTCGCCTCGACGTGCGAGCCGGAGGGGAGGTGGACCGTGACTTCAACGGAACCCGAGTTGCCCATGATCTTGTTCTTGGCCGGGGCGGCCGCGATCCGCAGGACCCCGTCGAGGAACTCGACCCGGGTCTCCTCGGCGGCCTTCACGTCGCGGCCCTTCGCGGCGTCGGCCGGACGGACCTCGACCGTGGCGTCGGCCCGGTCGGCGGCGACGAGCCGGATCCGTCCGGCCGGGATGTCGAGGACGGCCGAGACGGCGGCGGTGGCGGGGAACTGCTGCATGGTGGTCTCCTGTGTTCGACCTTGCCCGTCGGCGTTTCCGACAGGAGAAACGCTAAGTTGCGTTCAAGGAGCTGGCAACGCACTCGTTGCACACGATTGATGTTTAGCCAGGTCACAGCATTCAAATCGTTGCATCGGCGCTGGATCTAACGCAACGAATACCTGGCGCGCGTTGCAATCGAATGGGCGTGAACGCTATGCTGGACCCACCCCGACCACCAAGGAGGCGGCACATGCCCGGAGGCAGACTCACCCAGTCCGAACGCCAGCAGATCGCGCTGGGGCTGGCCGACGGACTCGCGTACGCCGAGATCGCCCGACGGCTCGACCGCCCGACCTCGACCGTCACCCGCGAGGTCATGCGCAACGGCGGCCCCGCCTCCTACCGCGCCGACCTCGCCCACCGCGCCACCGAGCACCGCGCCCACCGCCGCAAGCAGGCCGCACCGCGCGGGGCGGCGGCTCCGCCGCTGGCCCACGGGCGCGACGCGGAGGCGGTGGCCGCGTACGAGGAGACGTTCACGACGGTCCTGATCGCGTCGGGCACGCCCAAGATGATGGCCCGGGTCATGACCTGCCTCTACACCAGCGACTCCGGCAGCCTCACGGCGGCCGAACTCGTCCAGCGGCTCCAGGTCAGCCCGGCGTCGATCTCCAAGGCGATCGCGTTCCTGGAGACCCAGGGGCTCGTCCGCCGGGAACGCGACGAACGCCGCCGCGAGCGGTACGTCGCCGACAACGACGTCTGGTACCAGTCGATGATCGCCAGCGCCCAGGGCACCGCCCACCTCGCCGAGACCGCACGCCAGGGCGTGCACGTCTTCGGCGCCCAGACCCCGGCCGGCGCCCGCCTGGAGAACATCGCGCGGTTCGTCGACTTCGTGTCCGAGAGCATCACCCGCGCGGCGGAACAGGCCCGCGAGATCCTCCACACGAAGCCGGAGCCGAGCGCGGCACCGACGGAACCGATCGAGCCGACGGAGCCGGACGGCGGCGCCTGAAGAAAACCTTCCGGGGGCTGTCACATCGCCGGGCGCCGCCGGGTCAGTGGGGTGAAGGCCGGCGCACACCGCGCCGGCCCCCGTACCGGGAGGCAGCAGCCATGACGCAGACCCCGACCGCCTCGAACACCCCGATCTCCCGCATGCCCGACCCCGGCGCGTTCGTGCCCGAACTGGCCGACATCAGCTCGGCCCTCTTCCGCGCCACCGGCAACCGGTCGGTGCCGCGCAGCACCATGAGCCTCGTCCACCTGCGGGCGGGACAGATCGTGGGCAACACCTACCTGACCATCCTGAACACCGGCTTCCTCCGCAAGGCCGGCGTGCCCGAGGAGCAGATCACGTCGGTCGCCTCCTGGCAGGACTCCCCGTACTTCAGCCCGGCCGAACGCGCTGCCCTCGCCCTGGTCGAGGCCACCTTCCAGCCGGCCGCACCGGGCAAGGAGCGCGTACCGGACGAGCTCTACGCGCAGGCGGCGGAGCACTACGACGACAAGGCGATGGCCACCCTGACCATCGCGATCGGCCAGATCGGCTTCTTCATCGCCCTGGCCGTCATCGGCAAGCCCCAGCCGGTGGAGTCGCTGGCCGCCCGACAGTGGGAGTGAGGGCCGCGCGGGTGGGCCCGGCCAACTCCCCCGCGGGGGGCCGGCAGACCAGCCATCCGGCCCGCCGGGAATGCCCTCCGGGGCCACCCCACGCCTCAGATCGCTACGCGCTCCTCCCGTCTCGGCGTCCGCAGTCCGTCTGGGGCCGGTCCCCGCGCCAAAGGACGAACGGATCGTCATCCGGCGCCTGCAGTTGGCCTTTTCGGGTGGTCTGGGGCCTGTCGGGTGGGCTTTCGGCTTGGCGTGTCCACGCTGCTGACTTTGCTGGGTCCCGACGATCTCGCATCGAAGGGAATCGACGACGTGAAGCGCATCGCACGCAGGCTCGCAGTCCTCGGCTCGGCAGCAATGACCCTGCTGGCCAGTGCCGTTCTCCCGGCACCCCACGCACTGGCCCAGGACCGGCTGTTCGACCCCACGGAGATCGGCATCCGGTTCAACCCTGACGGCGATCCCGGTCAATGTGGCGGCAGAACGGGGGACCAGTGGGTCGAGGAGAACCGGTGGACGGATGTGATCCGATTCGACACGGACGGACGTCGAGGCGGCTGCCAGCTGGCCTTCGGTGTCTTCGACCGGGAAGGCTTCATGCAGAACGCCGGACTCACCTACGAGTGGAGGGCCACGCCGTTCGCGGACCCCAACCAGTGTGGGAACCAGGGCGAACACCGCGTGCCCATCAGGTCGGACGTCCGGACCTTTGGCCCCGGCATCCGCATCGACACCGACGACCGCATGGGTGGCTGCGCGCTCACCTTCGCCGTGCAGCAGACGGGGATCACCCTCGTCCAGCTCGACTTCCAGTACTACGCGGACGGGAACGCCGGCCAGTGCCCGAACGCATTGCCTCCGGGTTCGACCCGCACCGTGTCGGCCGACCGGGGCCCGGAGACCATCGGCATCGACACCGACAGCCGCCCCGGAGGCTGCACCCTTCGCCTCCGGCTGAGGATCGACGGCGGGGGCTGACGGGCCGGTCTGTTCGGCGTCCCTTGCGGGCAAGAGGACGATCAACCCGAGACGGGCGCCGGACGCCGAGAAATGAGAAGCGCGTAGCGATCTCACGCGCCTCCCGGCCCCGGAGGACACTTCTGTCGTCCTTTGCTGCAGGCAGCGGCCACAGGCGGGCGGCGGGCGCCGAGAAAAGAGGAGCGCGTAGCGATCTGGCGCGGAGGGCGGCCCCGATGGGGACTGGTGTCGGCTCGGATGCCCGGTCTGCCGGCCCCCGGGCGGCCGTCCGGTCTGCTGGTCCCGCCGTATGTCCGACTCTGGACCGGACCGTTCCTCTGGGGGCTTCCCGACAGTCCTTGTCTTTTCGGTTCGGGACGGGCTGTCAAGGGTGGCCGGAGGCCATCGCGCAGCGACGCGACGAAGGAGCGCCCTTGACAGGCCGGCCCGAACCGGAAGGACAGTGGGACTGACGGGAAACCCCCAGACCGTCTCCGAGACCGCCCAGGTCAGACCCCGGCCCATCCGCCCCGGGCAGCCGTCCGGGCACCGCCCGGCGGGACCCCGCCGGGCGGATGTCCCGGCCAGCCCCCCACTCCCGCCCCGGCGGGATCCCGCCCCCGCCCCACCCGCCCGCACCCGGGGAGGCGGGTGGGCAGCCACCGGCCCCTCAAGGGGGCGATGGCGGGCCCGCGCCGCGAACGCCGTACGGGCCCGCCCCGGGCCCCCGCATGTCACGGGTGCGCTGCAAGCGTGGGCACCCCGGCCGGGGGTGGCGGGGCCCCTCGTAGAATCGCCGGGTGGATACGACCCTGGATGACCCCCTCGTCGGGCGCGTGCTCGACGGCCGCTACCGCGTCGACGCCCGTATCGCCGCAGGCGGCATGGCGACGGTCTACCGGGCCCTCGACACCCGTCTCGACCGCGTCCTCGCGCTGAAGATCATGCACCCGGACCTGGCCGCCGACGCCGCCTTCGTCGACCGGTTCATCCGCGAGGCGAAGTCCGTGGCCCGCCTCGCGCACCCCAACGTGGTCGCCGTCTTCGACCAGGGCACCGACGGCCCCTACACCTACCTGGCCATGGAGTACGTCTCCGGCTGCACCCTGCGCGACGTCCTGCGCGAGCGCGGCGCGCTCCAGCCGCGGGCCGCTCTCGACATCCTGGAGCCGGTCCTCGCCGCCCTCGGCACCGCCCACCGCGCCGGGTTCGTCCACCGGGACATCAAGCCCGAGAACGTCCTGATCGGCGACGACGGCCGGGTGAAGGTCGCCGACTTCGGCCTCGTCCGCTCCGTGGACGCCGCCACCCACACCACCGGCTCCATCCTCGGCACCGTCTCCTACCTCGCGCCCGAGCAGATCGAGGACGGGGTCTACGACACCCGCGTGGACGTCTACGCCTGCGGCGTCGTGCTGTACGAGATGCTCACCGGCTCCAAGCCGCACACCGGCGGCACCCCGGCGCAGGTGCTCTTCCAGCACCTCAACGAGGACGTCCCGCCCCCGTCGGCCGCCGTCCCCGGGCTGCCCTCCGCGCTCGACGAGCTCGTCGCGCAGGCCACCGCCCGCACCCCCGATCTGCGCCCCGCCGACGCCGCGGCGCTGCTGGGTCTGGCCCGCGAGGCCCGGGCGCGGATCGGCGAGGCCGAGCTGGACGCCGTACCGCCGCAGGCGCGGGCCGCCGAGCGGTCCGCCGCCGAGGACCGCACCAGCGTGATCCCGCGCCCGGTGCCGGGGCCGGCGCAAGAGCCCGTGCTGCACCACACCTCCCGCCTGGAGCGCCCGCACACTCCCCCTCCCGCGCAGCCGGTACCCGCCCCCCGCCGGCAGCGCCGGGGCATGGTCCTGGTGATCGCCGGGATCCTGCTCGCCCTGGGCGTGGGCACCGGCGTCTGGTACATCAACTCCGGGCAGTTCACCAAGGTCCCCAACCTCCTCGGCAAGACGGAGGAGCAGGCCAGGGCGGAGCTCTCCGCCGCCGGTCTCGGCGTCAAGAAGGTCGACCGGAAGTTCAGCGAGGCCTTCGACCGCGGGACGGTCATGAACTCCGATCCCGTCGGCGGCAAGAAGATCCGCGGCAACGGCGCGGTGACCCTCACCGTCTCGCGGGGGCCCGAGCTGGTCAGCGTGCCCGACCTCAAGGGCCGCCCGCTGGAGGAGGCCAAGGCCGAGCTGACCAAGGCGGGGCTGGCGCCCGGGATCGTCACCCAGGCCTTCAGCCAGGACGTGGCCCAGGGCTCCGTGATCTCCACCGATCCGGCCGGCGGCCAGAAGCGGGCTCCCGACACCGCCGTCGCCCTCCAGGTCAGCAAGGGCCGCCCGGTGCAGGTCCCGCCCGTCACCGGCCAGCCCGGCGACCAGGCGCGCGCCGCGCTGGAGGCCCTCGGCCTGAAGGTGGAGACGGCCCCCGACCAGGTCAACTCCCCCTCCCCCGCCGGTACGGTCGCCAACCAGTCGATCGGCGCGGGCACCCAGGCGGCCGCCGGGGACACCGTCACGCTGACCCTCTCCAAGGGGCCCCGTCCGGTCCCGGTCCCGAACGTGGCCGGCCAGGAGGTGGAGACGGCCCGCAAGACGCTGGAGGCGCTGGGCTTCAAGGTGAAGGTGGACCGCCCCTTCCTCTCCTTCAGCAGCACGGTGGACACCCAGTCGGTGCCCGCCGGGCAGACCGCCCCCGAGGGCAGCACGATCACCATCAAGACCAAGGGGCTCTGAGCACCGTTGCTTCGCAATCCCGTGGGCGGGCACGTGCCCGTCGCCGGCGGGCTGGCCTCCGTGGGCCTGGCCTACGCCCGTGAGATGGGCGCCGAGGCCGTCCAGGTCTTCGTCGCCAACCCGCGCGGCTGGGCCACCCCGACCGGGAACCCGGCGCAGGACGAGCTGTTCCGCGCGCAGTGCGCCGAGGAGTCGGTCCCGGCGTACGTGCACGCCCCCTACCTGATCAACTTCGGCTCCCACACCGAGGCCACCGTCGAGAAGTCGGTGGAGTCCCTGCGGCACTCGCTGCGCCGGGCACGGTCGATCGGCGCGCTCGGCGTGGTCGTGCACACCGGGTCGGCGACCGGGGGCCGCCCGCGTGAGGCGGCGTACGCGCAGGTCAGGGAGCACATGCTGCCGCTCCTGGACGAGCTGACGCACGAGGACGACCCGTTCCTGCTGCTGGAGTCCACGGCGGGCCAGGGCTCCTCGCTGTGCTCGCGGACCTGGGATTTCGGCCCGTACTTCGAGGCGCTCGACCACCACGAGAAGCTCGGCATCTGCCTGGACACCTGCCACATCTTCGCGGCGGGCCACGACCTGGCCGAGCCGGGCGGCACCAAGCAGACGCTGGACCTGCTGGTGGACACGGTCGGCCCGGGCCGGCTGAAGCTGATCCACGCCAACGACTCCAAGGAGGGCGTGGGCGCGCACAAGGACCGGCACGCCAACATCGGGCAGGGCCACATCGGCCGGGAGGCCTTCGCCGAGCTGTTCTCGCACCCGGAGACGGACGGCGTCCCGCTGGTCATCGAGACCCCGGGCGGCAAGGAGGGGCACGCGGCCGACGTGGCCCTGCTGAAGGAGCTCCGCGACCTGCACTGACCACGGCCACAGTCCTTGAGGGAATACCCCTGGGGGGTATACGGTTCCACCAGTCGGCGGGACCGTCACCCGGCGTTCCGCCAGACCTTCAGGGGGTTGTCATGGAACAGGCGCACGAACACCACGAACACCACGAGCACCAAGAGCACCACGGCCACCACGGACCTCACGAGCCCGCACACGAGGACCACCGCAGCCACGCCGGCCACCAGGCCCACCACCACGCCGGGCCCGTCGGCTGGGGCATGGCCGCCAAGGCGACCCTGCACTGCCTCACCGGGTGCGCCATCGGCGAGGTGCTCGGCATGGTCGTCGGCACCGCCTTCGGCTGGGGCAACCTGCCGACGATGGTCCTGGCGATCGTCCTCGCGTTCTTCTTCGGCTACGCCCTCACCCTGCGCGGGATCCTCGCCGCCGGCGTGGACTTCCGTTCGGCCGTCCGGGTGGCGCTCGCCGCGGACACCCTGTCGATCGCCGTCATGGAGCTGATCGACAACGGCGTCATCGCCGTCTGGCCCGGCGCCATGGACGCCCACCTCTCCGAGGCCCTGTTCTGGGGCGCCCTGGCGATCTCGCTGGCGCTCGCCTTCGTCGTGACCACCCCGGTCAACAAGTGGATGATCGGCCGCGGCAAGGGCCACGCCGTCGTCCACCAGTACCACCACTGACGCGCACCGCGCCCCACTGGAGGACGGTCACAGCTCCGGACCGTCACCCGGCCCCTCCTGGTACGAGTACCGCTGCTCGCGCCAGGGGTCGCCGATGTTGTGGTAGCCGCGCTCCTCCCAGAAGCCGCGACGGTCGGCCGTCATGTACTCGATGCCCCGGACCCACTTGGGCCCCTTCCAGGCGTACAGGTGCGGGACCACGAGGCGCAGCGGGAAGCCGTGTTCGGCCGTCAGGGGTTCGCCACCCATGTGGGTGGCGAAGACGGTCCGGTCGGAGGCGAAGTCCGCCAGTCTCAGGTTGGAGCTGAAGCCGTACTCGGCCCACACCATCACGTGCGTGGCCTGCGGGGCCGGCGGCGCCAGGGCGAGGACGTCCCGGGCCAGCACCCCGCCCCACTCGGCGCCCTGCATGCTGAACTTGGTCACGCAGTGGAGGTCGGCCACCACCGAGTTGAACGGCAGTGCCGTGAACTCCTCGTGGCTCCAGCAGCGCTTCTCACCGTCGGCCGTCGCGCCGAAGACGCGGAACTCCCAGCGGTCCGGCTTGAACTTGGGCACGGGACCGTAGTGGGTGACGGGCCAGCCCCTCTGCAACCGCTGCCCCGGAGGGAGCTCGACCTGCTCTGCTCCCGGAAATTCCCGGCTGTCCGGCTGACCCATGTCTCCATGGTGACAGACGTGGCGGGGTGGTCACGACCAGGTACGAGCCGAAACGGGCAAGTCCCGGTAACTCCCACTAAGGAGGTACTTACTGGACGGTCCCCTACGGCGGTGCAAAGATGCGCGCACTGCCCAGTCACCTAGCTGACATTGCCTGGAAGGAGCCTCTGCGATGCAGGGCGACCCCGAGGTCCTCGAATTCCTGAACGAGCAGCTGACCGGCGAGCTCACGGCCATCAACCAGTACTGGCTGCACTACCGCATCCAGGACAACAAGGGGTGGACGAAGCTCGCCAAGTACACGCGTGAAGAGTCCATCGACGAGATGAAGCACGCGGACAAACTCACCGAGCGCATCCTCATGCTCGACGGTCTGCCGAACTACCAGCGCCTCTTCCACGTGCGCGTAGGACAGACGATCACCGAGATGTTCCAGGCCGACCGGCAGGTCGAGGTGGAGGCGATCGACCGCCTCAAGCGCGGCATCGAGGTCATGCGGGGGAAGGGCGACATCACCTCCGCCCGCCTCTTCGAGGAGATCCTGGAGGACGAGGAGCACCACATCGACTACCTCGACACCCAGCTGGAGCTCATCGAGTCCCTGGGCGAGGCGCTCTACATCGCACAGCTGATCGAACAGCCGAGCTGACGGCTCCGGCGGATCGGACCGCTCAGGCGGCTTCCGCCAGCTGCGGAGCCGGGGCGGCGGCGAGGACGGCCGCCGCGTCGCCCTTCTCCAGCAGTTCCCGGCGCGGGCACGCGCCGCGGCCCAGGATCCCCTGGATGGTCCGCACGCAGGAGCCGCAGTCGGTGCCGGCCTTGGTGACGGAGGCGATCTGGCGGGGGGTGCAGGCTCCGGCGGCCGCGTGTTCCTTGACCTGCCTGTCGGTGATCCCGAAACAAGAGCAGACGTACACGCGGTTCACCTCCCTGAGCGGAATGGTTCTGCAGCCATCCCCGGTGCGGTGAGGCTTACCTAACCGTACCCAAAGTTAGGGTTGCCTAAAAGGCCCGGAGACGAGGATGGGGCGCGGATCACATCGATCCGCGCCCCGTCCTCACTCAGTGCTCAGCGCACCTCACTGGTCGCGGTACATCTCCGCCACCAGGAACGCCAGGTCCAGGGACTGGCTGCGGTTGAGACGCGGGTCGCAGGCCGTCTCGTAGCGCTGGTGCAGGTCGTCGACGAAGATCTCGTCGCCGCCGCCCACGCACTCGGTGACGTCGTCACCGGTGAGCTCGACGTGGATGCCGCCCGGGTGGGTGCCCAGCGCCTTGTGGACCTCGAAGAAGCCCTTGACCTCGTCCAGGACGTCGTCGAACCGGCGCGTCTTGTGGCCGGAGGCCGCCTCGAAGGTGTTGCCGTGCATCGGGTCGGTGACCCAGGCGACGGTCGCACCGGACGCCGTGACCTTCTCGACCAGCTCGGGGAGCTTGTCGCGCACCTTGTCGGCGCCCATGCGGACGACGAAGGTCAGCCGGCCCGGCTCGCGCTCGGGGTCCAGGCGGTCGATGTACGTCAGCGCCTCGTCGACCGTGGTGGTCGGGCCGAGCTTGACGCCGATCGGGTTGGCGATCTGCGAACAGAACTCGATGTGCGCGTGGTCCAGCTGGCGGGTGCGCTCACCGACCCAGACCATGTGGCCGGAGGTGTCGTACAGCTTGCCGGTGCGGGAGTCCGTACGGGTGAGGGCGCCCTCGTAGTCCAGCAGCAGGGCCTCGTGCGAGGAGTAGAACTCCACCGCCTTGAACTCGGCCGGGTCGGTGCCGCAGGCCTTCATGAAGTTCAGGGCGTTGTCGATCTCCCGTGCGAGCTGCTCGTAGCGCTGCCCGGACGGGGAGGACTTCACGAAGTCCTGGTTCCAGGCGTGCACCTGGCGCAGGTCGGCGTAACCGCCGGTGGTGAAGGCGCGCACCAGGTTCAGCGTGGAGGCCGACGCGTGGTACATGCGCTTGAGGCGCTCGGGGTCCGGGACGCGGGCCTCTTCGGTGAAGGCGAAGCCGTTGACCGAGTCGCCGCGGTAGGTCGGCAGGGTCACGCCGTCGCGGGTCTCGGTGTCCTTGGAGCGGGGCTTGGAGTACTGGCCCGCGATGCGGCCGACCTTGACGACGGGCACGGAGGCCGCGTACGTCAGGACGGCGCTCATCTGGAGCAGCGTCTTCAGCTTGGCGCGGATGTGGTCGGCGGAGACGGCGTCGAAGGCCTCCGCACAGTCACCGCCCTGCAGCAGGAACGCCTCGCCCTTGGCGACGGCTCCCAGGCGGGCGCGCAGCTGGTCGCACTCGCCCGCGAAGACGAGCGGAGGATACGATTCGAGGTCCGCGACGACAGCGCGCAGGGCCTCGGCATCGGGGTACGAAGGCTGCTGCGCCGCGGGAAGGTCTCGCCAGGTCGCCTTGGCGGCGAGGGCGTGGGTTTCAGCGTTCACGGTCACCCCGTACACATTACGGCGTCAAACGCCGTGTCCGGCCTGATGCCCACCAGGTGAGATGATCTCGTTCGAAGGTCCACATGGCCCGAGATGAACGGAATGCAAGGTTCAGGCGACCGATGAGCCGGGATGCGGCGGTGCGGGAGCGCTGTGGGCTATGGTGCCTTCCATGTACGCGCTCTCCAGCCAGACCTGGTGGTGGTCCGCTCCCGGCGGCCCACCCCTCGTGCGTACCCACTGACACGAGCGAAACGAAGGCCGCCCCGAGGGGCGGCCTTCTGCGTGTACCCGCAGGTACCGGCCGGCCGCCCCTCCTCCCGACACCCACCGGAAGGACGCCCGCCACCGTGCACCAGTCCCACGTCTCCCCGTCCGACGTCTCCCCCTCCCCCTTCCGCCTCTCCCGGCTCCTCGACGAGAACGCCCCGCCCTTCGCGCTGCTGCGCCGGCGCACGCCCGGCCGGGACCACGACACCGTCGAGGTGCTCCTCGGCCCCGTCCACGAGGCCGGACTCCTCGCCGACCTGCCCGTCCGCGAGCTGCCCACCCTCGCCCTGGTGCCCTTCCGGCAGATCCGCGAGCGCGGCTTCGACGTGCGCGACGACGGCACGCCGCTGAGCGTGCTGGCCGCCGAGGAGGCCTACGAGGTCCCGCTCGCCGAGGCCCTCGCCGCGCTCCCGGACCACGTCGTACGGGTCGAGGGCGGCGGCTTCGACGTCGGCGACGAGGAGTACGCCGCCACCGTCGAGCGGGTGATCCGCGACGAGATCGGCCGGGGCGAGGGCGCGAACTTCGTGATCCGGCGGACGTACGGGGGCCGGATCGACGGCTTCGGCCGGGCCGACGCCCTGGCCCTGTTCCGGCGGCTGCTGGAGGGCGAGCGGGGCGCGTACTGGACGTACGTGGTCCACACCCCGGACCGGACCCTGGTCGGGGCCAGCCCCGAGGTCCACGTCCGCATGACGGGCGGCACGGTGGTGATGAACCCCATCAGCGGCACCTACCGCTACCCGGCGGGCGGCCCGACCGCCGAGTCGCTCCTCGCCTTCCTCGGCGACCGCAAGGAGACCGAGGAGCTGTCGATGGTGGTCGACGAGGAACTGAAGATGATGTGCACGGTCGGCGACATGGGCGGAACCGTCGTCGGCCCGCGGCTGAAGGAGATGGCGCACCTCGCGCACACCGAGTACGAGCTGCGCGGCCGCTCCTCCCTGGACGTGCGGGAGGTGCTGCGGGAGACCATGTTCGCGGCGACGGTCACCGGCTCACCGGTGCAGAACGCCTGCCGCGTGATCGAGCGGTACGAGCACGGGGGCCGCGGATACTACGCGGGCGCGCTGGCCCTGCTCGGCCTGGACTCCTCCGGCTCGCAGACGCTGGACTCCCCGATCCTGATCCGCACCGCCGACATCGCCCCGGACGGGACGCTGCGGGTGCCGGTCGGGGCCACCCTCGTCCGCCACTCGGACCCGCACGGGGAGGTCGCGGAGACCCACGCCAAGGCGGCCGGGGTCCTGGCCGCCCTGGGCGTGCGGGCGGCGGCGCCCCTGCCGGACCGCGCCGGCGGCGCCCGGCTGGCGGACGACCCCCGCGTCCAGGCGGCGCTGGCCTCGCGGCGGGCGGACCTGGCGCCGTTCTGGCTGCGGATGCAGGAGCGACTGCCCGCGGTGGGCGGGCACGCGCTGGTGGTGGACGGCGAGGACACGTTCACGGCGATGCTGGCGCACGTGCTGCGGGCGGCGGGGCTGGCGGTGACGGTCCGCCGCTACGACGCGCCGGGGCTGCGGGAGACGGCGCTGGCCTGGGACGGCCCGGTGGTCCTGGGCCCGGGCCCGGGCGACCCGGGCGACGGGGCGGACCCGAAGATGCGGGTGCTGCGCGGGCTGGCGGGCGAGCTGCTGGCCTCGCACCGGGGCGGCCTGCTCGGGGTCTGCCTGGGGCACGAGCTGCTGGCGGCGGAGATCGGCCTCCCCCTCGTCCGCAAGGCGGAGCCGGCGCAGGGGGCGCAGGTGCGGATCGACCTGTTCGGCAGGCCGGAGGTCGTCGGCTTCTACAACACGTACACCGCCGCCTGTGACGCGGAGGCGGAGGCGGAGCTGGCGGCGCACGGGGTCGAGGTCTCCCGCGACCCCGTCACCGACGAGGTCCACGCCCTGCGGTGCGCTGCGCGGGGCTTCGCGGGGGTGCAGTTCCATCCGGAGTCGGTGCTGACGCTGCGGGGCGCGGAGCTGCTGTCCGACCTGGTCCGGGGCCTGACCCCGGTGGGGCGGGCCTAGCCGTCGGGGGTGCTCCGCCCCGGACCCCGCGCCTCGAAACGCCGGCGTGGGGTCGGGGGCGGAGCCCCCGGGAACGGTGGATGGGCGGGGTGGGGAACGAGGCCGCCGCGGGCGGACCTCAGGCCGGGGCCGGGACCAGCGTGTTCTCGGAGCGGCGCCCCGCCAGGTAGTCCCCCACGTTCCGGACGGTCGCCTCGATGATCTGCCCCACCGCGTCGTGCGTGTAGTACGCCTGGTGCGAGGTGACCAGCACGTTCGGAAACGTGATCAGCCGCGCGAGGGTGTCGTCCGGGACCGCCTCCAGGGACTTGTCCAGGAAGAACACCCCCGCCTCCGCCTCGTACACGTCCAGCCCCACCCCCTCGAACCGCCCCGCCCGCAGCTCCCCGACCAGGGCCTCCGTGTCGATGAGCCCGCCCCGGCTGGAATTCACCAGGATCGCGTCGTCCTTCATCGAGGCCAGCGCTTCCGCGTCGATCAGGTGGCGGGTCGCCTCCATCAGGGGCACGTGCAGGCTGACCAGGTCCGCCGCCGCGAGCAGTTTCCCCTTCTCCACGTACGTCATGCCCAGCTCCACGCACGCCGGGTTCGGTGCGAGGTCCCAGCCCAGCAGCCGCATCCCGAACCCGTGCGCGATCCGCGTGAAGGCCTCCCCGATCTTCCCCGTGCCCAGCACCCCGGCCGTCCGCCCCCGCATGTCGCGGCCCATCAGCCCGTTCAGCCGGAAGTCGAAGTCACGGGTGCGGTTCGACGCGCGGACGATGCGCCGGTTCACGGCCATCGCCAGGGTCCAGGCGAACTCGGCGACGGAGTGGGGCGAGTAGTACGAGACCCGGCTGACGGTCAGCCCCAGCCGCCGCGCCGCGTCGAGGTCGATGTTGTTGAAGCCGGTGGACCGCTGGGCGATCAGCTTCGTGCCGCCCGCCGCGAGGACGTTCAGGACGCGGCCGCCCAGATCGGCGTTGACGCTGGAGGAGACGACCTCGTACCCGGCGGCGATCGGGGCGGTGTCCTCGCCGAGGAAGACGTCCAGGCAGCGGACCTCGTGCCGGCCCTCTCGCGCGAAGGCCCGTTCCAGGAGGGGTGCCTCGTCGGCGGTCACGCCGAAGGCCAGGATCTCCACGTTCACTCCCGAAAGGTCGGACCACGGGCCGTTCCATCGCTTTCGTCACGATACGTCCCGTGGTCCGGCCTCCCGCAGAGGCGGGGCGGCGGCTCAGCCGAAGAAGACCCCGGCCTCCTCGTACAGCTTGGGGTCCACCGTCTTCAGCTTGGCCGTCGCCTCGGCGATCGGGACGCGGACGATGTCCGTCCCCTTCAGCGCGACCATCTTCCCGAAGTCCCCGTCGCGCACCGCGTCGATCGCGTGCAGTCCGAAGCGGGTGGCCAGCCAGCGGTCGAAGGCGCTCGGGGTGCCGCCGCGCTGGATGTGTCCGAGGACCGTCGTGCGGGCCTCCTTGCCGGTCCGCGCCTCGATCTCCTTGGCCAGCCACTCCCCCACGCCCGACAGCCGGACGTGCCCGAAGGAGTCCCGGGAGACGGCGTCCTTGAGCACCAGCTCGCCGTCCTTGGGCATGGCCCCCTCGGCGACGACCACGATCGGCGCGTAGCTCGCCTTGAACCGGGAGGTGACCCAGGCGCAGACCTGGTCGACGTCGAAGCGCTGCTCGGGGACGAGGATGACGTTCGCCCCGCCCGCGAGCCCCGAGTGCAGCGCGATCCAGCCGGCGTGCCGGCCCATGACCTCGACGACCAGCACCCGCATGTGGGACTCGGCCGTGGTGTGCAGCCGGTCGATGGCCTCGGTCGCGATGCCGACGGCCGTGTCGAAGCCGAAGGTGTAGTCGGTGGCCGACAGGTCGTTGTCGATGGTCTTGGGCACGCCCACGCAGGGGATGCCGTACTCCTCGTACAGCCGGGCGGCCACGCCCAGGGTGTCCTCGCCGCCGATCGCGATGAGCGCGTCGACCTCGGCCTTGGCGAGGTTCTCCTTGATGGCGCGGACCCCGTTGTCCGTCTTGAACGGGTTGGTGCGCGAGGAGCCGAGGATGGTGCCGCCGCGGGGCAGGATCCCGCGGACGGCGGGGATGTCCAGGGGGACGGTGTCGCCCTCGACCGGCCCGCGCCAGCCGTCCTTGAAGCCGACGAACCCGTATCCGTACTCCTGGACGCCCTTGCGGACGACGCCCCTGATCACCGCGTTGAGCCCGGGGCAGTCGCCGCCGCCCGTGAGCACTCCGACCTTCATGGAATCTCCCTTCGCCATGACGGCCACGCTAGTGGTGACGCAGGTCACAGCGAGGGCTCTGGAGGGGTCAATTCCGGTGGAATTACGGGGCGTTGCGTACGCGTGTTCACTCGTAAGGGGAAGTAAGTACGACCGGTGCGGCCTTGCGCGTCCCCCTTACGCGTCGCTCCGTGCCTCACGCGTCGTCGAGCCCGCGTTCTATC
This sequence comes from Streptomyces racemochromogenes, assembly GCF_044129415.1. Classification (GTDB taxonomy): domain Bacteria; phylum Actinomycetota; class Actinomycetes; order Streptomycetales; family Streptomycetaceae; genus Streptomyces; species Streptomyces racemochromogenes_A. The sequence goes on along the minus strand of NZ_JBBDHD010000017.1, from coordinate 47,563 downwards.
GCGTACCGGACGAGTTCCACCCGGTTGTGCAGCTGGAGCTTGCCCAGGGTGTTCTGGACGTGGTTCTGCACCGTGCGGTGGGAGATCACCAGCCGCTCCGCGATCTGCTTGTACGACAGCCCCTTGGCCACCAGCCGCAGCACCTCGGTCTCCCGGTCGGTCAGCTGCGGGGCCTTCGGCACGTCGGCGGCGGCCGGCGCCGGGTCGGTGGCCAGGCGCCGGTACTCGCCGAGGACGAGCCCGGCCAGGCCCGGCGTGAAGACCGGGTCGCCCACGGCGGTGCGGCGGACCGCGTCGATCAGCTCCCGGGCCCCGGCGGACTTCATCAGGTAGCCGGTCGCCCCGGACTTCACCGCCTCCAGCACGTCCGCGTGCTCCCCGCTCGCCGACAGGACCAGCACGCGCAGCGACGGGTCACTGCCGACCAGCTCTTTGCAGACCTGGACGCCGGGCATGCCGGGCAGGTTGAGGTCGAGCACCAGCACCCTCGGGGCGGCGGCGCGGGCCCGGCGGACCGCCTCCGGGCCGTCCCCGGCGGTGGCGACGACGTCGAACCCGGCGGCGGCCAGGTCGCGGGCCACCGCGTCCCGCCACATCGGGTGGTCGTCGACGACCATCACCCTGATGTCGCGGAGCTCGCCGCCGTCGACGCCGCCGACTCCGTTCCCGCCGCCGCTCTCGCTGTCGTTCACTGGGTTCTCCCCCTCGGTACTTTCAGTTCCACTTCGGTGCCCTGCCCGGGGACGGACACCAGTTCGGCGCTGCCGCCGAGGTCGCGCAGCCGGCCCCGGATGGACAGGGCCACGCCCATCCGCCCCTCGCCCTCCGCCTGGTCGAGCCGGCCGGCCGGGATGCCTGGGCCGTCGTCCCGTACGGTCACGATCACCTCGTCGCCCCAGTCCTCGACCAGGATCCAGGCGCTGGCCCCCTCCCCGGCGTGCTTGCGCACGTTGTCCAGGGCGGCGCCCACGGCCGCGGCCAGCTCCCGCGCCGCGGGCACCGGCAGCGGCACCGGGGTGCCCGGCTCCGCGAAGCTCACCCGGGAGCCGGCGTGCGGGGCCAGCAGGGAGCGCAGGTCCACCTCGCCCCCGTCGGCGCCCGGCTCCTCCACCTCGTACGTGTCCACCAGCGCGCCGAGCGCCTCGTCGCGCGAGACCCGGGAGGGGCGCACCAGCCCGCTGGAGACCAGCGAGCGCAGCGCCACCTCCTGCTCCCCGGCCATCCGGCCGAGCTCGGCGGCCTCTCCGCCCAGCTCGGTGCCCCGCCGCTGGACCATGGCGAGGACCTGGAGGACCCCGTCGTGGATGTCACGGGCGAGGCGTTCGCGTTCGCGGGTGGCGGCCTCGATCTCCAGGGCACGGGCGAGGGTCGCCTCGCTGGCCCGGGCGACCTCGACGACGTAGCCGAGGGCAATGGAGGCGACCCAGACCAGCAGGACGTTGTGCAGGGTGTCCCGGGTGGGGTCGCCGCCGTGGATGGCGATGTTGGCGACCGCCACGAAGGTCGAGGCGATGCCGGCCCAGCGCCACCCGCCCTTGAGGGCGAAGGCGAGGACCGAGCCGGCCGTCCAGATGCTGGGGAGGGTGGGGCCGCCCGCCTGGATGCGGGCGTGGGTGTCGGCGAGCGGGGTGAGGGCGATCCCGACGAGGGCGACGGCGAGGTCGGCGGCGAGGAAACCCCGGGTGCAGCGCGCCGCCCCGGCCACCCGGCGCAGGGTGGCCGGCGTCCAGACGGCGAGGGCGGCGAGGTAGCCGGCCGCGAGCCAGGGGCGGACGAAGTCCTTGTACGCGGAGGCGAACAGCAGGACCGCGTAGACCATGGTGAGCAGCCGGTACGCGGTCAGCGCCCGCCACAGCGGCTGCTCGACCGACATCCGTACGACGCGCTCGCGCTTCGGCGCCATCTCCCCCACCCCCGCCGCGCGGACGGCGGCCTCGGCCGTCCGCGGCGACTACTCCGCGCTCTCCGCGCTCTTCTCGCCCTTGTCGCCCTTGTCCGCCTTGGCGGCGTCCTTGGCGGCCTTCTCCGCGTCCGCGATCTGCCGCTTGGCAGCCGTCGCGTAGATGTCGACGTACTCCTGGCCGGAGAGCTTCATGATCTCGTACATGACCTCGTCGGTCACCGAGCGGAGGATGAAGCGGTCCCCGTCCATGCCCTGGTAACGGCTGAAGTCCAGCGGCTTGCCGATCCGGATGCCCGGGCGCATCAGCTTCGGGACCACCTTGCCGGGCGGCTGGATCTTCTCGGTGTCGATCATCGCCACCGGGATCACGGGGGCACCGGTGGCCAGCGCCACCCGGGCCAGACCGCCGGGCTTGCCGCGGTAGAGGCGGCCGTCGGGTGAACGGGTCCCCTCCGGGTAGATACCGAACAGCTCCCCGCGCTCGATGACCTCGATGCCGCTCTTGATGGCGGCCTCGCCCGCACCGCGGGCGCCGGAGCGGTCCACGGGGAGCTGGCCGACGCCCTTGAAGAAGGCCGCGGTCAGCTTGCCCTTGACCCCGGGGGAGGTGAAGTACTCCGCCTTTGCGATGAAGGTCACCTTCCGGTCCAGCACGGCCGGCAGGAAGAAGGAGTCGGAGAAGGACAGGTGATTGCTCGCGAGGATCGCCGGCCCCTCGGCGGGAATGTTTTCGAGGCCCTCCACCCACGGCCTGAAGGCGAGCTTCAGCGAACCGCCGATGGAGAACTTCATTGCGCCGTAGATCAACTCGAAAGCCTTCCTGTGTCTGTCGATCAGACCATAACCCCTGGCTCCACCGAGAGCGCCCGACGACCCTGGTCGGTGTCATCCCGGTCGCGTACGGTGAAGTCACACAGCGCGACGCACCCGTACGTACCCGTACCCCGCACGCGTCATGGTCATCGTCGAGTCGAAGTCCTCACCCATCAAGGAGACTGTGGTGCCCGTCCTCCCTGGAGCAGAGCCGTTCCGCCACGAGGGCGGAGAGGTGGGCGTGCTCCTCTGCCACGGCTTCACCGGTTCCCCGCAGTCGCTGCGCCCCTGGGCCGAGTACCTGGCCGAGCGCGGACTGACGGTCTCGCTGCCGCTGCTCCCCGGGCACGGCACGCGCTGGCAGGACATGCAGCTCACCGGCTGGCAGGACTGGTACGCGGAGGTGGACCGGGCGCTGCGGGAGCTGCTGGAGCGGTGCTCGCAGGTGTTCGTGTTCGGGCTCTCGATGGGCGGCGCGCTGACCCTGCGGCTGGCCGCCAAGCACGGGGACGCCATCAGCGGCATCGTCCTCGTCAACCCGGCCAACAAGGTCCACGACCGGCTGGCCGTCGCCCTTCCGGTGGCCAAGCACTTCATCCGCTCGACGCCGGGGATCGCCAGCGACATCGCCAAGCCGGGCTCGGCGGAGGTCGGCTACGACCGGGTCCCGACGAAGGCGGCGCACTCGCTGCGCACGTTCTTCCGGCTGGTCGACACCGAGTTGCCGCAGGTCACCCAGCCGGTGCTGCTGCTCCACAGCCCCCAGGACCACGTGGTCCCGCCGGTGGACTCGGAGCGGATCCTGGCGCGGATCTCCTCGACGGACGTCACCGAGACCCTGCTGGAACAGAGTTACCACGTCGCGACGTTGGACCATGACGCGGAGCGGATCTTCGCGGACAGCTATGCGTTCGTCGGGCGGCTCGCGGAGAGCGTCGGCAGGGAGGGGGCGGCCAGCGGTGGCTGAGCACGAGGAATCCTCCGGGGGGGTGCCCCCGCTGGACGAGGAAGCGGCGTGGGCCGCGATCGTCGCCGGGTACGGGCAGGAACCGCCGGACCCGCCGGGAGCGCGTCCGTTCCGGCCGATCGAGAACCTGATGTTGCCGGAGGAGGACGTCCAGCCGGAGCCGCCGTCCGCCGCGCCGTCGGCACCGACGGCCCTGGGCAGCTCGGTGGTCTTCGCCCCGGGCGTCGGCCTCGGGCCCCGCGACCACTCCCCGGCCGAGCCGAAGGACGAGGACGCGTCGGAAGACAGCGCCGACGAGGGCCACTTCGTCCCGCCGGAACCCCCGGAGCTCCCGGCGGCGGACACGACGGCGAAGTTCGCCTGGCTGGCGGTCGTCGGCGGCCCGGTGCTGCTGCTCCTGGCGGTCCTGCTCCAGTGGGACATGACCTGGTGGCTCACCACCCTGGGCATCGGCGGCTTCCTCGGCGGCTTCGCCACCCTGGTGGCCCGCATGTCGGGCGACACCGATGACGACGACGACCCGGGCCGCGGGGCGGTGGTGTAGGAGGCGGCCATACCGCCCGTAGCGCGGGCCATCTCCCCCGCGAGGGGCCCACGCGCCTCCCCGGGTGCGGCTGGGTGGGCGGGCGCCGGCACCCCGCCGGCCGGAACCAGGACAGCGGCCCGGGACGGGGGGCTTGGCGGCGGATCGGCCGACGGAAGCGCAAAGACGGCCGGGACCTGCGATGACCGGGTTCCGGCAGGCCGGTCTCAGGGAGGGTTGGGGGGTTCCCGCCAGTCTCATCGTCCTTCCAGCCGCTACCCGCCGGGCTGCCGGGCCCCTACGCCCCCGCCCGCAGGCGCAGGGCCGCCAGGAGCGGGAGGTGGTCCGTGGCGGTGCGGAGGTCGGTGGCGGGGAGGCCCGTCGGGACGCCGCAGGCGAGGACCTCCACGCTGCGGGAGGCGAAGACCGCGTCGATGCGGCGGGACGGGGCTGCGGCGGGGAAGGTGTTCTCGCCGCCCCAGGGGGCCTTCGTCCAGCAGTCCTGGAGGGTGTCCGACAGGCGGGTGAAGGCGGGGCCGCCCGGCGTTTCGTTGACGTCGGCGGCGGCGATCACGTGCGGGGTGTCCAGGGTCTCGACCCGGTCCAGGAGGAGCTCGGCCTGGGCGGCGCGCTCGGTCGGTTCCAGGGAGAGGTGGGCGCTGACCACACCGACCCGCGCCGACCCGAAGCGGACCACCGCGGTGGCGAAGCCGCGCCGGTGCAGCCCGGGCGTGAGCGGGAGCAGGACGTCCTCGGTCCGCTCCACGAAGGCCCGTAGCGAGCACAGCAGCAGCGGCCCCGCCGCCGTCGCGCCGCCGCTCAGGACCACCAGGTCGGTCTTGGCGGCCAGCCGGGCGGCGTGCTTGCGCCAGCGGAAAAAGCGCGGGGCTTCCTGGACGAAGACCAGGTCCGGCGCGCAGGCGCGGATCACCCGGGCCAGCGCCTCCTCGTCGTCGCGCAGCGAACGCACGTTGTAGCCGAGGACGCGGATGACGGCGGAGCCGTCCGGTTCGGTGTGGGAGGCGGGCAGTGCGTCGGGGAGGGCGTCGGCATCGGGCAGCGGCTGGGGCAGGGGCAGCGTGTCGGGCACCATGTCCGCACGATACGCAGCCGCCCGCCGCTCCCACAGGGGGCGCGGCGGGCGGCTCCAGAGGTGTCCGAGCGGGGCTCAGCCCTGACGGGCCAGGTCCGCGGCGCCGACCAGCCCGGCCTTGCCGCCGAGCTGTGCGGCCAGCACCTGGGCGTGCGGCCGCCAGGCTCCGCCGATCAGCCAGCGCTTGAAGGACTTGCGGATCGGGTCGAGGACGAGGTCCCCCTCGTCGGAGACGCCGCCGCCGACGATGAACGCCGACGGGTCGAAGAGGGAGGCCAGGTCGGCCAGGCCGGCACCGGCCCAGCGGGCCAGTTCACGGAAGGAGTCGACGGCGACCGGGTCGCCCTGGCGGGCGGCCTCGCTGATGTGCTTGCCCTCGATGCCGTCGGGGGTGCCGTCGCCCAGGCCCAGCAGGACGGTCGCGTTCTCGGGGGTGGCGTTGGCGCGCTGCTTGGCGTAGCGGACGAGCGCGCGGCCGGAGGCGTACTGCTCCCAGCAGCCCTGGCTGCCGCAGCCGCACAGCAGGCCGTCGGGGACGACCCGGATGTGCCCGAACTCGGCGGCGACGCCGAAGCGGCCGCGGCGCAGCTTGTTGCCCATGATGATGCCGCCGCCGAGCCCCGTGCCGAGGGTGATGCAGATGACGTCCTCGTGGCCTTGGCCGGCGCCGAAGCGGTACTCGCCCCAGGCGGCGCAGTTCGCGTCGTTCTCGACGACGACCGGAAGGCCGATGCGCTGTTCGACCTTGTCCTTGAGCGGCTCGTGCCGCCAGTTGATGTTCGGCGCGAAGAGGACGGTCGCGCGCTTGTCGTCCACGTATCCGGCGGCGCCGATGCCGACGGCCTCGATGGTGTGGTTGCTGCTGACCTCGGAGACGGCGAGGCAGATCGCCTCCGTCACGCCGTCCGCGGTCGGCGGGGTGGGCACCTTGTACGTCTCAAGGATGGTGCCCTCTTCGTCGACCACGCCGGCCGCGATCTTGGTGCCGCCGATGTCGACGCCGATGGTGAGTCCCATTAGTCCCTCGGTTTCCGGTCAAGCCCCGCCACGGCCAACCGTACCCGAGGCGGACGGAGTCTCAGTCGAGATCGATCCGCTGGGCCGGGCCCTCCTCGGGCCCTCCGTCGTCGCCGTCGGTGTGCTTGCGGGGGGCCGGGGGCTCGTCGCGGACCCAGCGGCGTTCGTGGCTTTCGACGGCCGAGCGGTAGGCGGCGAGCAGCTCCGATCCGGCGGCCGCGAGGTGGCCGAAGACCTCCGGGTTGCGCTCGATGACGGGCTTGGCGGCGCTCTTGGCCTGGTTGACGAACTGGCGTACGGCGCCTTGGGCGGCCGCGGCGAGTTCCGGGTTGTTGAGGGCGGAGACCTTGTCGGCGACGGCGCCGAAGAGCTTGAACAGCTCCTCGGCGGCGGTGCCGGTGGCCGCGCCCGCCCCGGCGTCCCGGCGCTCGCGCTCCGCCCGGCGGCGCTCCTGTTCGGCGGCGAGGTCCTCGGCGCAGGCCTTCGCCCAGGCGTCGTCGTCGGTGGGGCGGTCGGTGGCCTCGCTCATGGCGGACTCTCCTGCGGCGGCTGCGAAAGGGGCTACTTCCGACGGTACCCGAACGGGGGTACGTGCCCGCGTACGCCTCTCAGCGCGCGCGGGGCCACAGCTGCGGGTCGGGGGTGAAGCGGACGCGGAGCACCCCGTCGGTGAGGGCGGCGCCGGAGACGGTGCAGCGGCGCAGCGCGGAGGGGAGGGAAACGGTCCTGCGGTAGGGGCCCACCGCGAGGAGCAGCTCGTCGCCACGCCGGATCAGGTCGAGCTCGCTCTTGCGGGCGCGGGGCAGGGGGACGGCCCAGACGAGCACCCCGTCCTCGGCGAGCCGGTCCTCGACGGGCCAGCCGGGGCGGGCGGCGGGGGCCTGGGCGGTGGCGGGGGCGATGCCGTCGGCGGTGGCGAGCTCGTCGGGGCCCTCGGGGTCGCGGCCGAGGTGGGCCAGCGGGACGACGGGGAGCTCCCGCTCCCACCGCGTGAGGTGTTCGGACTGCCGGGCGGCGAGACCGGCCAGCCAGGGGTCGGCGGAGTGCTGCGGGACGAGCCGGTTGGCCACCAGGTCGTGGACGGGCAGCTGGTACAGGGCGAGGCCGAGCAGGCCGGTGCGCAGGGCGGTGTCGGCGGCGGGTCCGGGCTCGGCGACGAGGCGGACGCGGGTGGTGGGGGCCTCGACGACGGCCTGGACGGCGGCGAGCTCCTCGTCCCAGCGGGCGGCGGTCTCGTAGAGCCACTGGGCGGGCATGGGGACGCCGGCGAGCTGGGCGAGTACGGGGCGCAGGGCGCGGGCCGCCTGGCGTTCGGCGGGCAGCAGGCGGGCGAGGTAGCGGCGCAGTTGGGCGGGGAGGGCGAGGGTGGTCAGGGCCTGGTGCAGCGGGGGCATGTCCACGACGACGAGGTCGGTGCCGGGTGCGGCGGCGGCGCGGCGCAGGCCGCGCAGGAGGGCGAACTGTTCGGCGCCGGGAAGCTCGGTGAGTTCCTCTGCGCCGAGGGGGCTGCCGCCGAGCATGCCGAGGAGGGTGGCGCCGCGCTCCTGGAGGGCGGCGAGCTCGGTGCGGAACTCCTCGCCGGAGTCGATGCGGGCCAGGCGGAGCCGCTCGGGGGCGGGGGCGCCCGCCCAGGGGTCGTCGGCGCACAGCAGGAGCACGCGCTGCCCGGCGCGGGCCGCGGCGAGGGCGGTGGCGGCGGCGACGGTGGTGCGGCCTGAGCCTCCGGGGCCGGTGACGAGCAGGGTGTGCGGCATGCGGTGCTCCGGGTGGTAGATCATCCTCCCCCGCACGCTACGCCGCCGGGTGCCGGTACCGGAGCCTGGGTCCTGCCCGCACCGCCGCCCACGGTGCAGGCCCGCCCCGCCGACCGGGCCCACGGGGGCACCGCCGGCGCACCGCCGCCGCCGGGCCGCGGCGATGGCCCGGCAGGCCGGTACCGGTGAGCCGGTCCCATCGCCTGTGGCCGGTCCCAACAGGCCCGCGGACCAGTGCCGACAGGCCCCTGGGCCGATGCCGGCAGACCCGTGAGCCGGTACCCGCAGGCCCGTGGGCCAGTGCCGACGGGCCGATGCCGGCAGGCCCGGGGGCCGGTGCCGACAGGCCTATGCCAGCCGGCCCGGGGGCCGATGCCCGCAGGCCCGGGGCCGATGCCCGCAGACTCGTTGGCTAGTCCCCGCAGACCCGGGGGCTGGTGCCGACAGGCCGACGGGCCGGTACCCGCAGACCCGTGAGCCGGTACCCGCAGGCCCGTGGGCCAGTGCCGGCGGGCCGGCGGGCCGGGGGGCCGATGCTGGCAGGCCGGGGGGCGCTGGGCGGCCTTCGGGCGGAGCTGAGGCCGTGCGGGCGTCGCGCGCGGCTCCGTCCGGGGGCCGCCGGACGGGGGCGGCGCTGCGGCGTCGGCGGCGGGTCAGGAGGAGGTCGACTCGACCCGCTTCTTCAGGCCCGCCAGCGCGCGGTCGATGATGACCTTCTCCGCCTTGCGCTTGATCATGCCGAGCATCGGGATCTTGACGTCGACGGTCAGCTGGTAGGTGACCTCCGTGCGACGGCCCCCGTCCAGCGGGGCGAGGCGGTAGGAGCCGTCCAGCTGCCGCAGCATCTGGGACTTGTGCAGGGTCCAGCTGACCTCGTCCTGGCCCTTCCAGCTGTAGGACAGCGTGTGGTCGTCCTTGATCGCGCCGGCGTCCAGGAGCAGCCGCACCTTCTCGGCGCGGCCCTCGGCGTCGGTGGACAGCACCTCGGCCTCCTTCACCTCGCCCGTCCACTCCGGGTAGCGGGCGAAGTCGGCGATGACGGCCATGACCGCGGCCGGCGAGGCCTCGATCGTGATGCTAGAGCTGGTGTGTTCCGCCATCGCGGTCGCTCCTCCGGGGGAGAGTGTTCGGCAAGGGTGCGGGGGCCTCCCGCCGCGTGAAGGCTACCGCGCGTGTGGGGGCCGACACTGCGGGGCCCCGGCCCGGCGGCGCGCGGTCACCACTCCAGGGCCCACGGCCGTCCCGTCGCCGCGAAGTGGCCGACGTTCACGCACTCCGTGCCGCCGATCCGCATCCGCCGCGCCAGCGGCTGGTGGACGTGGCCGAAGAGGGCGTAGCGCGGCCGGGTGCGGCGGATCGCGGCCAACAGGGCGCTGCTGCCGCGCTCGAAGCGGCGCGCGACCGTGTCGTAGCAGAGTTCGGGGACCTCCGGCGGGATGTGGGAGCACAGGACGTCGACCTCGCCGAGGGCTTCGACCTTCGCGGCGTACTCGTCCTCGTCCACCTCGTAGGGGGTGCGCATCGGTGACGGCAGGCCGCCGCCGACGAAGCCGAAGACGCGGCCGCCGATCTCCACGCGCTGTCCGTCGAGGACGGTGGTGCCCGGTCCGGCGTACTCCTGCCACAGGCCGGGCACGTCGACGTTGCCGTAGGTGGCGTACGTCGGGGTGGGGAAGGCCGCGAACATCTGGGCGTACTGGCGGCGGACGGCGTCCTCGATCATCCGGTCCCTGTCCAGCCCGTCCCAGAGCCGGCGGCCGAATTCGCGCGCTTCGGCGAAGCGGCGCGCCGTGCGCAGTTCGACGATCCGGTGGGCGTTCTCGACGCCGAAGAGGTCGGGGAAGATCCCGCGGGAGTGGTCCGCGTAGTCCAGGAAGAGGACCAGGTCACCGAGGCAGACGAGGGCGTCGGCGCCGTCGCCGGCCCGCGCGAGGGCCTCGGTGTTGCCGTGGACGTCGCTGACGACGTGGACCCGTGTACGCCTCTTGCTGCCACCCATGCGGCCACCCTAGGGGTGTCGTCGGCCGCCGGGTAGAGGGGGGCTCGCAGGCGGCCGGACCTGCGGTTACTTCCGAGTCCTGGAGGCGGTCGACTACTGTCGGCAGCGCTGTGGCGACGTACGCGATGCACGGCGAAGTCCAGAATGTGACGCACGGAACATCTGGCCGGTTCCCTCTATCGGGAACCCACTACCGGTGGGTAACGTCCGGTCGGTCCACACGGTGGCGATGGCGCCCAGAGGAGCAGCAGTCTTGCGCGAGTTCAGCCTTCCGGCCCTGTACGAGGTCCCGTCGGACGGGAACCTGACGGATCTCATCCGCCGCAACGCCGCCCAGCACCCAGACACCGCCGTCATGAGCCGCAAGGTCGACGGACAGTGGCGCGACGTGACCTCGACGGAGTTCCTCGCCGAGGTCCGGACCGCCGCCAAGGGCCTGATCGCGGCGGGCATCCAGCCCGGCGACCGGGTGGCGCTGATCTCCCGCACCCGCTACGAGTGGGTCCTGTTCGACTTCGCGATCTGGAGCGCGGGCGCGGTCACCGTGCCGGTGTACGAGACCAGCTCCCCGGAGCAGATCCAGTGGATCCTCGGGGACTCCGGCGCCGTCGCGGCCATCGTGGAGAGCCCGGGGCACAGCGCGAGCGTGGCGGCCCTGCGCGACCGGCTGCCGGAGCTGCGCGAGGTCTGGGAGATCGAGCAGGACGCGTTCGGCGCGCTGAAGGCCGCCGGCGCCGGCGTGCCGGACGCGGACGTGGACGCCCGCAGCTCGCTGGCGAACGCCGACGATCCGGCCACCATCGTCTACACCTCGGGCACCACCGGCCGCCCCAAGGGCTGCGTGCTGACCCACCGCAACTTCTTCGCCGAGTGCGGCAACGTCGTCGAGCGCCTGAAGCCGCTGTTCCGCACCGGCGAGTGCTCCGTGCTGCTGTTCCTCCCCGCCGCGCACGTCTTCGGCCGCCTGGTGGAGGTGGCCGCGGTCCTGGCGCCGATCCGGCTGGGCTGCGTGCCGGACATCAAGAACCTCACCGACGAGCTCCAGTCCTTCCGGCCCACGCTGATCCTCGGCGTGCCGCGCGTCTTCGAGAAGGTGTACAACTCGGCGCGCGCCAAGGCCCAGGCCGACGGCAAGGGCAGGATCTTCGACGCCGCCGCGGAGACGGCGATCGCGTACAGCCGGGCGCTGGACCTGCCCTCGGGTCCGTCCTTCGGCCTGAAGCTCAAGCACAGGATCTTCTCGAAGCTGGTCTACAGCAAGCTGCACGCCGTCCTCGGCGGCCGCGGCGAGTACGCGATCTCCGGCGGCGCCCCGCTGGGCGAGCGGCTCGGCCACTTCTTCCGCGGCATCGGCTTCACGGTGCTGGAGGGTTACGGCCTGACGGAGACCTGCGCGGCCACGGCGTTCCTGCCGTGGGACAAGCAGAAGATCGGCACGGTCGGCCAGCCGCTGCCGGGCTCGGTGCTGCGCATCGCCGACGACGGCGAGGTGCTGGTGCACGGCGAGCACGTCTTCAAGGAGTACTGGAAGAACGAGGCGGCCACCGCCGAGGCGATGTCCGACGGCTGGTTCCACACCGGTGACGTCGGCACCCTCGACGAGGACGGCTACCTGAAGATCACCGGCCGGAAGAAGGAGCTCATCGTCACGGCGGGCGGCAAGAACGTCGCCCCCGCCGTGATCGAGGACCGGATCCGGGCCCACGCGCTGGTCGCCGAGTGCATGGTGGTCGGCGACGGCAAGCCGTTCGTGGCGGCGCTGGTCACCATCGACGAGGAGTTCCTCGGCCGGTGGGCCGCGGAGAACGGCAAGCCGGCCGGGTCGACGGCGGCGGACCTGCGCGAGGACGCGGACCTGATGGCCGCCGTCCAGAAGGCCGTGGACGACGGCAACGCGGCGGTCTCCAAGGCGGAGTCGGTGCGGAAGTTCCGCATCCTGCCCTCGCAGTTCACGGAGGAGTCGGGCCACATCACGCCGTCGCTGAAGCTCAAGCGCAATGTGGTGGCGAAGGACTTCGCGGACGAGATCGAGGCCCTGTACCGCTCCTGACGCGGGCACCCCCTAACGCGGGTCCTCGGCCAGGATCCGCTCCATGTTCCGCTCGGCGAGGGCCGTGATCGTCACGAACGGGTTCACGCCGAGCGAGCCGGGGACGAGCGAGCCGTCGGTGACGTAGAGCCCCCGGTAGCCCTTGACCCGGCCGTAACCGTCGGTGGCTTCGCCGAGGACGCAGCCGCCGAGCGGGTGGTAGGTGAAGGTGTCGGCGAAGGCCTTGTTGTCGCCGAACAGGTCGTAGCGGTACATGGTGAAGTTCCTGAGGTTGATGCGGTCGAAGAGGTTCTTGGCCGCCGCCACCGAGGGGGCGTTCTGGTCCCGGGTCCACTGGAGCCGCGCCGAGTCGGTGGCGGCGTCGTAGGTGAAGTGGCCGCGCTCCGGGTTCCGGGTGATGGCCAGGTACATCGAGATCCAGTGCTCGATGCCCATGGGGAGCGGGGCGATCTCCGCGAAGACCGGGTTGGCCGCGTTGTCCCAGTCGTCGATGCCGAGGGCGGGCATGGTGGCCTGGTTGGCGCCGACCGTGTCCCAGAGGTGGTTGGCGCGGGCGGTCATGACGTTGCCGTTGGTGCCCCAGTTCTGCCCGACCCGGTCGCTCAGGGCGGGGAGGGCGCCGGTCTCGCGGGCGCGCAGCAGGATCTCGGTGGTGCCGAGGCTGCCGGCGCCGAGGAAGAGCCGGTCGCAGCCGAGTTCGCGGACCTGGGTGACCTTGCCGGTGGTGTCGCTGGTCCGCACGGTGAGGACGTAGCCGCCGGCGGGGTCCGGGCGGACGGCGACCACGCGCTGCATGGTCTCGATGGTGACGTTGCCGGTGCCGAGGGCGGCCGCGAGGTACGTCTTGTCGACGCTCTTCTTGCCGTGGTTGTTGCCGTAGATGACCTCTCCGGCGAGCGCGGACCGGGGGGCCGTGCCGGCCGCTTCGCGCTGCATGTACCCGAAGTCGTAGACGTTGGGCACGAAGGTGGTCTTCAGGCCGGTGTTCTGGGCGTGCTTGCGGGAGACCCGGGCGAAGCGGTACCACTCGGTGGACTCGAACCAGTCGGGGTCGACGGAGTTGACGCCGAGCATGGCGCGGGCGCGGGGGTAGTAGGTGCCGTACATCTCGTCGGCGTCGACCTGGGGCAGCACCTCGGAGAAGTAGGAGCGGCGGGGCGTGGGTGCCATGCCGCCGTTGACGAGCGATCCGCCGCCGACGCCGCGGCCGACGTAGACGGACATGTCGCCGTAGTTCACCCGGTCGAGGACGCCGGGATAGGGGCTGATGTCGCGGTTGACGACGTCCAGCCAGAGGAAGGTGGCGAGGGGGGCCTCCGTGCGGGTGCGGTACCACATGGAGCGCTGGTCGGGGGCGCTGGTGGAGGGGAACACCTTGCCGTCGGGGCCGGGGGTGTCCCACAGCCTCCCCATTTCGAGGACGACGGTGCGGACGCCGGCCTGCCCGAGCCGGAGCGCGGCGACGGCGGAGCCGTAGCCGGACCCGACGACGATGGCGGGGGCGTAGCGGGCGGCGGGCGGGTCCTCGGCGGCGGTGGCGGTGGTCAGGCCGATGCGGGTGAGACCGAGGGCGGCGGCGGTGTGGAGCGCGGCGAGGCCGAGTTGACGCCGTGTCAGTTCGGGTGTCATGGCGGCATGATGAGCGGATTCCGCCGAAGCGGCCAGACGGCGGGGTGCCACGCATCTGAGTGACAGTCAGCCGTGTCGCTCCGCCGGTGCGGGCCCCCGGCCCGTGGTGCTACAGGAGTTCGCGGAGGCGGTCGGCCAGCAGGTCCCAGCGCCACTTCTCCTCGACCCAGGCCCGGCCCGCCGCGCCCATGCGCGCCCGCAGGGCGGGGTCCTGGAGGAGGGGGACGATACGGTCCGCCGCCGCGGCGGGATCACCGCCGGGGACCACCCACCCCGTCTCCCCCGGCAGCACCGCGTCCGGCGCGCCGCCCGAGTCCCCGGCGACCACCGGCAGGCCGGTCGCCGAGGCCTCCAGGTAGACGATGCCGAGGCCCTCCACGTCCAGCCCGCCCCGCCGGGTCCGGCAGGGCATCGCGAAGACGTCCCCCGCCCCGTAGTGGGCCGGCAGCTCCGACCAGGGGACAGCACCGGTGAAGACCACCGCGTCCGCGACCCCCTTGGCGCCGGCCAGCGCCCGCAGGTCCGCCTCGTAGGGGCCGCCGCCCACGATCAGCAGCACGGCGTCCGGCACCTGCGCCCGGATCCTCGGCATCGCCTCGATGAGGGTGTCCTGGCCCTTGCGCGGCACCAGCCGCGAGACGCACACGACGACCGGCCGGTCGCTGAGCCCGAGCCGGGCGCGGACCTCGGCGCCGCCGGAGCCGGGGTGGAAGGTCTTCTCGTCGACGCCGGGCGGCAGTTGCACCATCCGCGCCGCCGCCGGCGCGGTCAGCGCCGAGGCGATCCGCGAGCGGGTGTACTCGCCGAGGTAGGTGAGGGTGTCCGTACCCTCGCCGATCCGCCGGAGCAGCTGCCGCGCGGCCGGCAGCTGCGCCCAGCCCGCCTCGTGGCCGTGGGTGGTGGCGACCAGCCGGCGCGCGCCCGCCCGGCGCAGGGCGGGGCCCATCAGGCCGAGCGGGGCGGCCGCCCCGAACCACACCGACTCGCAGCCGTGTTCGCGCAGCAGGGACACCGCCCGCCGGGTCACGCGGGGCGTCGGCAGCAGCATCGTGGTGCGGTCGCGTACGACGGTGAAGGGCTGTTCGGCGTCGAAGGCGGCGGTGGCCGCGCGGCCTTCGGCGCTGTGCTTCCAGGTGGAGGCGTAGACGACGACCCGCTCGGGGTCGAGCCGCAGGGCCATGTTGTGCAGGAAGGCCTGGATGCCGCCCGGGCGCGGCGGGAAGTCGTTGGTCACGATCAGCGTCTTGTGCATCCCCGCCAACGTACCGGACGGCCGGGGGGCGCCCGCACAGCGGCGCCGCCCGCCCCGGGGGCCGGCCCCGGCCTCGGGGGGCGGACGGGACCTTGACGACAGGGCTTAGGGCCTGTCGTCACACTCCCGTCGTCGCCCGCAGGGCGGCCCCGCGGCGTCATGGGGGTCCCCCTGGTCGAGCGAAGTCGAGAGCTTGGGGGAGCGCGCTCTCGGTGCGCCGGGCGGAAGCCCGCGTACTGGACGTACTCGGCTTTCGCCCGGTGCGGCGAGTGGGGGCACCCCCTGCTCGAAGAGCTCGGGGGAGCGTGCCAGGCGTCGCGGGGCAGACGGGAGTGTGACGACAGGCCCTAGGCCAGCTCCTCGCGCAGTGCCTGCTGCCAGGCCTTCGTCAGAGCGGCCGGGTCCGTGCCCAGGGCCTGGTCGAGGGCGGTGGGCAGGGGTTCGCGGCCGGCGAGTTCGTAGAGGCGGACCAGGGCCGCGTCCCCCCAGCGCGCGGCGATGAGCCGGCAGGCCAGCCAGGCGCCTTCGTAGGCCCGGGCCGTGGCGTCCTGGTCGCCGCCGAAGGCGAAGGCCTCGTCCGCCGGGAGGGCGGCGGGCAGGTCGCCGAGCCGGACGGCCCGCGCGAGGGTGGGCGCGGCCTGGGCCGGGGCCGGGGGGTCCTGCCGGTAGGCGGCCCAGTCCGCGAAGCCCTCGGAGAGCCACTGCGGGGTGCGGGCGGTGGTGGCGGTGCGGGTGGCGACGTGGGTGGTCTCGTGGGTGAGGACGATCTGCCGGCCGGCCCGGGACAGCTGCGCGTACCCCTCCGGGTTGACGACCACCCGGTCCGCCGGAGCGGGGCCGCCGCCGGTGGCGCCCGTGGTGACGGCCCCCAGTCCGCGGTAGGTGTCGGCGGGCCGGCCCAGCAGGGCCGCCATCGCGTCGAGGGTGCCGGGGACCAGGACCACCACCCGGCCCGCCCACGGCCGGGGCCAGGCGGCGCTCACCGCGGGGACGGCCCGGTCCGCCTCGGCGGCGATCCCCGACAGGGTCTCCCGGCTCTGGCCGGCCCCGAGGACGAGGCAGTGGGCGCCCCGTACGACGGCGACCGGGCCCGGCTGGTCCCACAGTTGCCGGGGTGCCCCCGGGGAGGGCGATTCGGCGGCGACCCGCCAGGTCGTACGGCTGCCGTCGCGGGTGAGCACCAGCTCGCGGGCCGACCCGGCGGGGGCGCTGTCGTAGCCGGCGAGCCGGTAGCGCAGTTCGGCGTGCGCGAAGGCCCGTGCGCCCTCCTGCCGGACCGAGGTGACCTCGTAGGACCAGCCCTCCAGCGGGATCCCGGAGAGCCGCTGCGGCGGGGCGGCCGCCCAGTCGGCGACGGCCCGGCGTACGGCCGCGTCGACGGGCGGGGCGGGCGCCGAGCACCCGGCGACGGCCGCGAGCGCGCAGGGGGCCGCCGCGAGCAGGCGTACGAGGGCACGGCGGGCGGGATCCATCCGCCGATCGTACGCAGACGGCTCCTCAGGGCCGGGTGACCGAGGACACCGGCATCATCCCGACGGGGTCGTAGCGGACCCGGGCGCCGGGGTAGGGGGCGTGGATCACCTGGCCGTTGCCGACGTACATGCCGACGTGGCTGGCGTCCGAACGGTACGTGACCAGGTCCCCCGGCTGGGCCTGCGAGAGCGGCACCCGCCGGCCGGCGTACCGCTGGGCCTGCGAGGTGCGCGGCAGGGAGACCCCCGCCTGCCGGTACGACCACACCATCAGCCCCGAGCAGTCGAAGCCGGAGGGGCCGGTGGAGCCCCACACGTACGGCTTGCCGACCGCGGCCCGGGCGGCCATCACGGCGGCCATGGCACGGCCCGAGGCGTGGCCGCCGCCGGCGGGCAGGCCGGGCAGGTCCGGGAGGGCGTCGGCGCGGCCGCCGGAGCGGGAGGCCCGCTCGAAGTCGGCGCGCTCCTCGGAGGGCATCTCGTCGAGGAGCCTGCGGGCGGCGGCGAGCTTCGCGGTGACGGCCCGCTTCTGGGTGGCGACCTCGGTGCGCAGGGCCTCCAGTTCGGCCAGTTTGCGGGAGGCGTCCTGGCGCTGCCGGCCGATCCGCCGCTGTTCCTCGCGCAGTTCGGCGAGCTGCCGGGCCTGGCGGCCGCTCAGCCGGTCGAGGACGGCGGCCTTGTCGAGGTAGGCGCCGGGGTCCTCGGACAGCATCAGCTCGACGGTGGGGTCGAGGCCGCCGGAGCGGTACTGGGCGCCGGCGAAGGTGCCGAGGACGCCGCGCATGGTGTTGATCCGGTCCTGGGCGCGGGCGACGGCGTCCTGGGCGCGGGCGATCTCGGCGCGCAGCGCGTCGGCCTTCTCCCCGGCCCGGTTGAACTTCTCGGTGGCCTGCTCGGCCTCCTCGAAGAGCTGGTCGACCTGGGCGCGGGAGCTCTTGGCGGGATCCTGCGGGAGGCCTGGGGCGGCACTGGCGGGTGCGCCCGTCATGGCCACGGCGGCGGTGGCCGCGGCGGCGGTGAGGACGGTGACCCTGGCGTTCCGGTCGAGGCCGCCGCTCCCGGGCCGGCGATGGGACCCCACGTGGCACCGCTCCCTTCCGCTGCGCGGGCCCGGGTCCGCCCCCGAGGACGGCCGTGTGCCGGGTTCCGCGCTGGCAGACAGTAGTCGCGCGGCCACGCACCGGCCAACGACCGCCGGGGGCCCGGTACACCGGCGCCCCGCCTCTGACACAGGTCAGGGGCGGGGCGCGGGGTCAGTGCGGGTCCGCGCAATTCGCCCGGATGGGCGGTGTACGGCGCGTCCCGGGGACGGGGTCCGGGTCAGCCGACGCGGACGCCGAACTGGAAGGGCATGTTGCTCATGGCCTCGTAGCGGACGCCACCGGTCGGGTTGGAGGCGTGGAAGACCTGGCCGTTGCCCGCGTAGAGGCCGACGTGGTGCAGGTCGCTGTAGAAGAAGACGAGGTCGCCGGGCTGGAGCTCGCTGCGGCCGATGCGGGTGCCGTCGTTGACCTGGGTGTAGGTGGTGCGGCTGATGCTGACGCCGGCCTGGGCGTAGGCCCACTGGGTCAGGCCCGAGCAGTCCCAGGAGTTGGGGCCGGTGTCGCCCATGTGGTACGCGTCGCCCTCCTGGGTGATGGCGGCGGCGAGGGCGGCTCCGGCCCGTCCCGAGCCCTTGGCGGCGCCGGGCTTGGCGGCCGTCCCGCCGCCGGCGGCCTTCGCGGAGGCGGCGCCGTCCTGGGCCGCGTCGCTCTTCAGCCGGTTGCGCTCTTCGGCGGTCAGGGAGTTGAGGAGGGCCTGGGCGTCGGCGAGCTTGCTCTGGGCGGCGGCCTTGTTGTCGGCGAGCTCCTTGCGGACGGCGGCCAGGTCGTTGAGCTTGGCGGTGGCGTCCGCGCGCTGCTGTGCGAGTTCCCGCTGCTTGGCCTGGATCCTGGATATCGCCTCGACCTGCCGGCCGCTCAGCTGCTGGAGGGTGGAGGAGTTGTCGAGGTACTTCTGCGGGTCGCCGGAGAGCAGCAGTTCCACGGACGGGTCGATGCCGCCGCCGCGGTACTGGGCCGTGGCCATCGAACCGAGCGTGTTGCGCAGGTCGTTGAGGTCGGCCTGGCCGCGGGCCACCTGGTCCTGGAGGTAGCCGATCTCCTTCTCCAGCTTGTCCTGGCGGTCCTTGGCCGCGTCGAACTTCTCGGTGGCCTGCTCGGCCTCCTCGTAGAGGCCGTCGACCTTGGTCTTGACCTCGTCCTTGTTCGGCTTGTCCGGCGCGGGTGCGGCCAGGGCCGACTGGGAGGAGAGGGCGACGGCCGCGGTGGCGAGGGCGGTGAGGACGCTCACGCGGGTGCGGGTCGGCGGCTTGGGTCGACGGTGGGACGCCACGGACGCGAGCTCCTTCGGCAGCACACCTCCGTCGACACTCCGAATGAGTGACCTACCGAACGAAGGTTTGAGCAGACCCTAGTGACCCGTCCGTGATCACTTCAAATCCCGGAACGTAAAAATCCGCCCGCCTTCCGGCTTCTTTACCCGGGGCCCACGCTGCGTGTCGCCCCCTTGACGGTACGTCTTCTCCACGCACCGTCAATCCGGGCATCCCACACAGTGGTTACATCGGACGCACAAGCCGCCAAGCGCTACGAAACACGCGCGAGCCGCTTGAGCAGCAGCGCCGACGCCACCGGCCGGGCGCCCGCCTTCGCCACCCCGTCGGCCACCTCGCGGTCGGTGGAGACCACCACCACCGGACGGCCCGGCGGCTCCGCACGCACCAGCTGGCGGATCAACTCGTCCGCCGTGACCCCCGCCTTGGAGAACAGCACCCGCACCCCGCGCGGCGGCGCGAGCAGCACCGGCGCCGCCAGCTCCGCCCCGTCGAAGACGCACGTCATCTCGGCCCCGGTCTGCGCGGCCAGCATCGACAGCCCGCCCAGCAGCCGCAGCCGCTGCTTCTCCAGCGGCATCGTCGGATAGCCGGTCTTCGTCACGTTGTAGCCGTCGACCACCAGATGCGCCTGGGGCAGCGCCAACAGCTGGTCCAGCAGCGCCGGATCGGTCTCCGACAGGGCCCGTGCCGCGATGTCCTTCGGGGTCATCCGGCCCGGCTCCACGGCGTCCACGGTGTCCGCGGGACGCGTCGACACCGGCGGCAGCGCCAGCTCGCGGCGCAGCCCCGCCGCCGCGTCGAGCACGGTGTCCAGCAGCAGCCGCAGCCGCATGTCCTCGACGCTGCGTCCCTCGCGGGTGGCCCGGCGCGCCGTCTCCAGCGCGGACTCCGCCTCCGCCAGCCGGGACTTCAGCCGCCGGGACTCGCTCTCGGCGGCGGCCACCTGCGCGGCCGCCTCACCGCGGATCCCGTCGATCTCCGCACCGAGCTTGCGCAGGGCCGCCTCACCCCGCTTGACGTCGCTCAGGGCGCTGCGCAGCTTGCGCTGAAGCGATTCCGCTTCCTTGCGGGCGGCGTCCAGCTCGGCCCGCACCTGCTCACCACCGCTGCGCTGGGACTCGCGCAGCTGGGCCAGTTCCCCGCGGAGCCGCTCCAGCTCGCGCCGGGTCTCGTCGTCCACCCGCTCGGCGTCGGCGCGCTGCGCCTCCTCGCCCGCGGCGGCCACCAGCTTGACCCACCCGGCGGGACGCAGCACGTACGCGGCGGCCGCCACGTCCAGGGGGTCCGCGGCGGCCGGCGGGGCACCCGACTCCAGTGCCCCTGCCAGTTCGGGCTGCGCCTCGCGCACCTTCTCCGCGACCCGGCTGCGGAAGACCCCGTCGCTCTCCACGGCCGCGGCCATGGCGTTGCCGGCGAACTTGGCGCGCCGGGTCGGGGTGAACCGGGCGTACTGGCGCAGCTGCGCCGGGAGGTCTGCGACCGTCAGGCCGCCGAAGGCGTCCGAGACGAGCGAGACGACCCGGCGCCGCACGCCTTCCGGCAGCGGGCGGTCGAGGACCTCCGCGGCGTCGCGGGCGCCGTCGGCCGGCCCGTCGCCGCTTGCTGGCTCCACAATCCGTCACCCCTACCGTGATCTCCTGTGGGCCCGGCTCCCTCAGGAGTCGGTGCCCGGCCTGTCGACGAGCTCGATCTGGTCCACCGCGTTGCACCAGCGGCAGCGGACCGACTCGATGGTCTCACTGACCACCTCGCGCTCCTCGACCTTGGGCTCCCCGGCGAGGTCGAGGTGGACGTACTCGACCACCTTCGACGATCGGGTGACATCGAACCGCGTGAGGTTGCCGCACAGGGTGCAGCGCCACCGGGTGGTGTCGGTCGGCAGGGGAACCGTCGTCATCAGGCCGCTCTCTCCTTCGTAACTCATTCAATTAAAGCCTTCCGCGGCGGTCGGCGGACCGCAGCACGTAACCCTACGGCCTGGCACCACCCTCAGGGGGGTCCGCCTGCGTCATGCTCTGTCGCATGATCGTAAAGTGGCGGGCCGTGCGCGAGGCCGCCCGGGGCCCCGTGGTCACGTACGCGCTGATCGCCGGCTGCTGCGTGGCGTTCCTGACGAGCCCGGCCTCCGGCCTGAACCCGTCCTTCGGGACGGGCGAGCGGCTGCTGGCGACGGGTACGGCCTACTTCCGGCACTGGGGCGTGGTCCCCGACGAACTGTTCTCGGGCGCCGCGCGCCCGCTGCTGACCCCGCTGACGGCGCTCTTCGTCCACGGCAGCTGGCTGCACCTGCTCGGGAACATGCTCTTCCTCTACGTCTTCGGCGCCATGACGGAGGAGCGGATGGGGCGGCCGGCGTTCTTCGTCTTCTACCTCTGCACCGGCTACGTGGCCCTGGCGGCCTACGCGGCGGCGAACGCCTCCTCGGACCAGACCCTGGTCGGGGCGTCCGGCGCGATCTCGGCGGCGCTGGGCGCCTTCCTGTGCCTGTTCCCCCGGGCACGGGTGACGTCCCTGTTCCCCTTCCTGCTCTTCCTGCCGCTGCGGTTCCCGGCGTGGATCGTGCTGCTGTTCTGGTTCGGGCTCCAGTGGCTGGCCGCGCACCGCGCGGGGAGCGGGCCGGGGGTGGCCTACCTCGCCCACGTCGTGGGCTTCTCCGTGGGGTTCTGCTACGCCTGGGCGCGTTATCGCCGTACGACTAGAGTGAGGCGACCAGTGACTGCCGGCGAGGGAGACAGCCAACCGTGATCACCGCGATCGTGCTCATCAAGACCAGCGTGGACCGGATCCCCGAGATCGCCGAGTCCATCGCCCAGCTGGACAGCGTCAGCGAGGTCTACTCCGTCACCGGTACGTACGACCTGATCGCACTGGTCCGTGTGGCCCGCCACGAGAACCTGGCGGACGTCATCCCCGGCCGCATCAGCAAGATCCCCGGCGTCGAGGCCACGGACACGCACGTCGCGTTCCGCACGTACTCCCAGCACGACCTGGAAGCCGCCTTCGCCATCGGCCTGGACGCGTAGGTCCGCTCCCCGTCCCGACTACACCGCCGGGACGCAGCGGCCGTCCTCGGTGCGGTACCGCCACTTCGCGCCGTCCGCGACGAGTTCCTTCACCGCGCGCAGGAAGCGGTCGACGTGCTCGTCCGGGGTCCCCGCCCCGAAGCTGACGCGGATCGCGTTCAGGGACCGCTCCCCCGGCGCCGCCTCCGGCGCCCCGCACTCGCCCTGGGCCTGCGGCTCGCTGCCCAGCAGCGTCCGCACCAGCGGGTGGGCGCAGAAGAGGCCGTCCCGCACCCCGATCCCGTACTCCGCGGACAGCGCCGCCGCGAAGTGCGAGCTGTTCCAGCCGTCGACCACGAACGAGATGACGCCGACGCGGGGGGCGTCGTCCCCGAACAGGGACAGCACCCGCACCGCCGGGACCTCGGCCAGGCCCTCGCGGACCTTCGCGATGAGGTGCCGCTCCCGGGCGACGAGGTGGTCGAACCCGGCCTCCTCCAGGGCCCGGCAGGCGGAGGCGATGGAGTAGACGCCGATCACGTTCGGGGAGCCGGCCTCGTGGCGGGCGGCGGTGGTGTGCCACTCGACGTCGACGCCGCCGTCCTCGCGGCGGGCCACCTTGCGGGAGGCGCCGCCCCCGGCGAGGTACGGGTCGGCCTCCTGGAGCCAGTCCGCGCGTCCGGCGAGCACGCCCGACCCGAAGGGCGCGTACAGCTTGTGCCCGGAGAAGGCGACCCAGTCCACGTCCAGCTCCCGCACCGAGACGGGGTGGTGGGGCGCCAGCTGGGCGGCGTCCAGCACGATCCGCGCGCCGTGCGCGTGCGCGGCGGCGGCGAGCTCCTTGACCGGCCACAGTTCACCGGTGACGTTGGAGGCGCCGGTCACGCAGACCAGGGCCGGCCCGTAGGGGTCGCGGTCGGCCAGTGCCCGCTCCAGGGTGGCGACGGCCTCGGACGGGGTGCGCGGGGCGTTGAGGTAGGTGACCCGCGCGTCGCCCCAGGGCAGCAGCGAGGCGTGGTGCTCGGTCTCGAAGACGAACACCTGGCAGTCGGCCGGGAGCACGGCCGCGAGCAGGTTGAGGGAGTCGGTGGTGGAGCGGGTGAAGACCACCTGGTCGGCGGGGCGGCAGTCGAGGAACGCGGCGACGGTGGCCCGGCTCTGCTCGAAGAGGTCGGTGGACAGCTGCGAGAGGTACCCGGCGCCGCGGTGGACGCTGCCGTAGTAGGGGGCGTACGCGGCGACGTCGTCCCAGACCCGCTGGAGCGCGGGGGCGCTGGCCGCGTAGTCCAGGGCCGCGTAGGCGACCTCACCGCCGGTGACGAGCGGGACGGTGACGTCCCGGCCGAGCACGGGCAGGGGCTCGGCACAGGCGGGGCCCTCGGCGGGGGCGGCGGCGGTGCGGGCGGTGGCGGTGGCGGCGTTCAGGGATGCGGACATGGCGGTATCTCCCGGCAGGCAGGGCGGAATGGCTTCGGTGTTGCCCGTACGCGGGTACGGCGGCACGCGGCGCGGAGCCGGCCGTCAGGGGGTACGGGAAGTGCCTCGGACGGGGTGCGGGTACGCGGAAGGGACCCTGTTCCGAGGGGTGAAGAAGGGGCGGAGACGCCCTATCGCATTCGCTTGCTCACGGAAAACGCTCCTCGAAAGACCAGGACCCCTGGTGTCGAGGGATCCGCGCTTGCCGTAGACCTCGCTGCCTACGGCCTGGTCATCACCCGGGGCACCCCGCCACGGAAGGAGGGTTGCCGGACAGCAAGCCGGGGCCAAAACGCTGTCACTCGTGACCTTGGAGAGCATCCTGCCACACGGACCGCCGAACACGGGACCCCGGTCCACGATGTGGGACCGGGGTCTCGTCGGAAGGGTCACGCGTTGCTGGCCGCCACCCACCGCTCCAGGGTGGCCCGGGCGGCGCCCGAGTCGATGGACCCGGCCGCGCGGGCGATGCCCGCGGCGAGCTGTTCCTCCAGCGAGCCCGTGCCCGGGTCCAGGGCGACCAGGGCGGACGCCGCGTTCAGCAGGACGGCGTCGCGGACCGGGCCGGTCTCCCCCGCCAGCAGGCGGCGGGCCACGTCGGCGTTGTAGGAGGGGTCTCCGCCGCGCAGGGCCGAGATGTCGATGGTCTCGATGCCGACGTCGCGCGGGTCGAAGGCGTGCTCGGTGACCCGCCCCTCGCGCACCCACCACACCCGGGAGGGCCCGGTGGTGGTCAGCTCGTCCAGGCCGTCGTCGCCGCGGAAGACGAGGGCCGAGGTGTTCCGTTCGGCGAGCACCCCGGCCATGATCGGGGCGAGCCGGCCGTCCGCGACGCCCACGGCCTGGGCCGTGACCCGGGCGGGGTTGGTGAGCGGGCCCAGGCCGTTGAAGGCGGTGCGCACGCCGAGGTCCCGGCGGGCCGAGGCCGCGTACCGCAGGGCGGGGTGGAAGACCACCGCCGCGCAGAAGGTGATGCCGGCCTCCTCGGCGACCTCCGCCACCCGCTGCGGGGTCAGCGACAGGTTGACGCCGAGCTTCTCCAGGACGTCGGAGGAGCCGGAGGCGGAGGACGCGGCCCGGTTGCCGTGCTTGACGACCTTCGCCCCGGCGCCGGCGGCCACGATGGCGGACATGGTGGAGATGTTGACGGTCTTGGCGCCGTCGCCGCCGGTGCCGACGATGTCCACGGTCCGCCCGGGCACCTCGATGAGGTTGGCGTGGGCGTACATCGTGCGGACCAGGCCGGTGTACTCCTGCACGGTCTCGCCCTTGGCCCGCAGGGCCACCGCGAAGCCCGCGATCTGCGCGTCGGTGGCCTCGCCGCGCATGATCCGCTCCATCGCCCAGGCGGTGTCGTCGGAGGCGAGGTCACGGCCGCTGAGGAGGGCCTCCAGGATGCCCGGCCAGCCGCGGGCCGCCACGCTGTCGCCGCCTGCCGGGGTCGCAACGTTCATGGTCAGCTCCTGCTGCTCGTCGGCCCACCGGTGCGGGGCCCACGTCGGATGGGAAGGATCTCAGCCTATCCAGCCCCGGAGACGGCAATGAGCCCCCGTCCAGACACTGGACGGGGGCTCATGCCGTGGCGACAGCAGGATCGACCTGGATCGATCCCTCAAGCGGTCCTGCCGGAGATCAGTGGTGGCCGTGGCCCGACTGGATCTCCTTGTACTCCTCGACGGTGGGCTTCGGGATCTGGTTGCCCTCCGCGTAGAGGCCCTTGCTGAGCTTGGCGCGCAGCTTCTCGCCGCGCGTCACCTTGCGCTCGACACCGTTCTCGTCGACCGTCGGGCCGAGCTCGATCGGCTTGTACTGCTCGTGCGAGGTGAGCGTGTGCAGCTTGCCCTGCGGGAGCGGCTCGTGGACCTCGATGAACTCACCGTGCGGCAGACGCTTGATGATGCCGGTCTCGCGACCGTGCAGCACCTTGTCGTGGTCCCGGCGCTGGAGGCCGAGGCAGATCCGCTTGGTGGCGATGAAGGCCAGGACCGGGACGACGAAGAAGCCGATCCGGACGAACCAGGTGATCGAGTTGATCGACAGGTGGAAGTACTGGGCGAACATGTCGTTGCCACCGCCGATGAGGAGCACGATGTACTCCGCGATCCAGGCGACACCGAAGGCCGTACGGGTCGGGACGTTGCGCGGGCGGTCCAGGATGTGGTGCTCGCGCTTGTCGCCGGTGACCCAGGACTCGATGAACGGCCAGACGGCGATCGCGCCGAGGACCAGCGGGAAGAGCAGCAGCGGGATGAACACGCCCAGGACGAGCGTGTGGCCCCACAGGTTGATCTCCCAGCCGGGCATGGCACGGATCAGGCCTTCCGGCATACCCATGTACCAGTCGGGCTGCGCACCGGTGGACACGTGGTCCGGGCGGTACGGGCCGAGCGCCCAGATCGGGTTGATCGAGGCGAGGGCCGCGATGGCCGCGATGACACCGAAGACCAGGAAGAAGAAGCCTCCGGCCTTGGCCATGTAGACCGGCAGCAGCGGCATGCCGACGACGTTGTTGTTCGTCTTGCCGGGACCCGCGAACTGGGTGTGCTTGTGGTAGAAGACCAGGATCAGGTGGGCCACCAGCAGGCCCATCATGATGCCGGGCAGCAGCAGGATGTGGATCGAGTAGAAGCGCGCGACGAAGTCGCCGCCGGGGAACTCGCCGCCGAAGAGGAAGAACGACAGGTACGTGCCGACGATCGGCACGGACAGGATCGCGCCCTCCATGAAGCGGACACCGGTGCCCGAGAGCAGGTCGTCCGGCAGGGAGTAACCGGTGAAGCCGGTGAACATGCCGAGGACCAGCAGCAGGAAGCCGAAGATCCAGTTGACCTCGCGCGGCTTGCGGAACGCGCCGGTGAAGAAGACGCGCATCATGTGCACGACCATCGCGGCGACGAAGATCAGCGCCGACCAGTGGTGGATCTGCCGGATGAGCAGACCGCCGCGGACGTCGAAGCTGATGTCCAGCGTCGAGGCGAAGGCCTCGGACATCTGGACGCCCTGCATCGGCACGTACGAGCCGTGGTACACGACCTCGTTCATGCTCGGGTGGAAGAACAGCGTCAGGTACACACCCGTGAGGATGATGATGATGAAGCTGTAGAGGCAGATCTCACCCAGCATGAAGGACCAGTGGTCCGGGAAGATCTTGCGCATGTTGGCCTTGGCGAGGCTGTAGATGCCCAGGCGGCCGTCCGCCCAGTCGGCTACGCGCTCACCGCGCGGCGCTTTGCGCTCGGTGGTGGTGGCAGTGCTCATCCGCGCTCCCAGAATGCAGGACCGACGGGCTCTTCGAAGTCGCCGAGCGCTTCGAGGAAGCCTTCGTCATTCACGCCGATCCGCAGCTGCGGAAGCGCGTGACCGGCCGGGCCGAAGATGACACGGGCGCCGTCGGAGAGGTCGAAGGTGGACTGGTGGCACGGGCAGAGCACGTGGTGCGTCTGCTGCTCGTACAGGCTGATCGGGCAGCCGACGTGGGTGCAGATCTTCGAGTAGGCCACGATGCCCTCGTGGGACCACTCCAGCTCCTGCTTGTCCTTGATGTCCTCCGGCTTGATCCGGACGAGCATCAGGGCGGCCTTGGCGATCTGGACCTGGAAGTCGTGCTGGTCCTCCTCCAGGCCCTCGGGCATGGCGAAGGTGAGCGAGCCGACCAGGACGTCCTCGGGGCGCAGCGGCTCCATGGTGTTCTGGTTGATGATCAGCTTGCCCTTGGCCCAGACGGTCTTGCGCAGCTTCTTCTCGGGCAGCGGGCCCAGGTCGCGCAGCAGCATCACGCCGGAGAGCGGCACCAGGGCCAGCGCACCGAGCAGGGTGTTGCGGATCAGCGGGCGGCGGGCGATGCCGGACTCGTTCGCACCGTCGGCGAAGTCCTGCATGACCTTGGCCTTGACGTCCGCCGGCGCCGCGATCTCGTGGCGGTCGTCGGCGACCTCGACGTCGGACATCAGGGTGCGGGCCCAGTGGACCGCGCCCGCGCCGATGCAGAAGAGGGCCACGCCCAGGGTCAGGCCCAGGGCGAAGTTGAGCGCGCTGACCTTGCCGATCGGGAAGACGTAAATGATCTTGTCGACCGGGATGGACACGTACGAGGCGATGAAGCCGACGGTGGCCAGCATCGACAGCGTGAACAGCATCGCGACCGTGCGCTCGGACCGCTTGGCGGCCCGCTCGTCGATGTCCTGGATGCGCGGCTTGTGGACCGGGAGGCCCGGGTCGGCGAACGGGTCGTCCGCGACCGCTACGGCACCGTGGTGCGCGTCGCCCTGCTCACTCGGCAGGTGCTTGTCTTCGGGAATGTCTTGGCTACTCATGACTTCTTGGCCTTAGCGGTGTGGGCCGCGACCCAGACGGCGACAGCGATCAGCGCACCCAGACCGAAGATCCAGCCGAACAGACCCTCGGAGACGGGGCCGAGGCCACCGAGCTTCAGGCCGCCAGGGCTGACCGACTTCTCGCCGTTCACGTTCTGGAGGTACGCGATGATGTCCTTCTTCTGCTTCTCCGGCATCGTGCTGTCGGGGAAGGAGGGCATGTTCTGCGGGCCGGTGAGCATGGCCTCGTAGATGTGCTTCGGCTCGACGCCCTCAAGGTTCGGGGCGTACTTGCCGTTCGTCAGCGCGCCGCCCTCGCCGGTGAAGTTGTGGCACTGCGCGCAGTTGTTGCGGAACAGTTCGCCACCGGCGGCGATGTCGGCACCGGCCGGGTCG
Organism: Streptomyces racemochromogenes; assembly: GCF_044129415.1. Lineage (GTDB taxonomy): Bacteria > Actinomycetota > Actinomycetes > Streptomycetales > Streptomycetaceae > Streptomyces > Streptomyces racemochromogenes_A. The sequence goes on along the minus strand of NZ_JBBDHD010000017.1, from coordinate 19,527 downwards.
TACTGCTTCTCGGTCGGCGTGATCGGACCGGCGCCGAGGGAGGCGATGTACGCCGCGAGCTGGTCGATCTGGGCCTGCGAATAGATGTTCCGCTTCTTCGGCACCTGGGCGCCGGGCTGCTGGGCGGGCATGCGGCCCGTGCTCACCTGGAAGTCGACGGCCGCGGAGCCGACGCCGACCAGGCTCGGGCCGTCAGAGGAACCCTGACCGCCGGTTCCGTGGCAGCTTGCGCAGCCGACGGCGTAGAGCTTCTTGCCCTCCTCGATGGCGAGGGACTGGGCGGTTTCATCGGCCTGCGCCTTGCCCGCGGGCGCGAAGGCGGCGTACAGCCCCCCCGTGACCGCCAGCGCGAAGAGTAGAACGACGACCGCCGCCAGCGGATGGCGTCGTCGTGCGGAAAGCTTTTTCACGGATTACCCCGGTGTCAGGATCTTCTGCGTCGGTGTTTCTGGATGGTGCGCCGGGAACGGGCCCGGCGACGGGTTCGCTACTTGATCAGGTAGATCGTCGCGAAGAGGCCGATCCAGACGACATCGACGAAGTGCCAGTAGTAGGACACGACGATGGCCGACGTGGCCTGTTCGTGGGTGAACCTCTTGGCCGCGTACGTCCGGCCGAGGACCAGCAGGAAGGCGATGAGGCCGCCCGTCACGTGCAGACCGTGGAAGCCGGTGGTCAGGTAGAACACCGTGCCGTACGGGTCGGACGAGAGGCTCAGGCCTTCCTCCTTGACCAGGTCGGTGTACTCGAACACCTGGCCGCCAATGAAGATCGCACCCATGACGAACGTGATGATGAACCACGTCCGGAGCTTCTTCACGTCACCGCGCTCGGCGGCGAACACGCCGAGCTGGCAGGTGAGCGAGGAGAGCACCAGGATCGTGGTGTTCGTCGCCGAGAAGGGCAGGTTCAAGGCCGAGGCCTGTTCCGCCCAGTGCTCGGCACCCATCACGGATCGCAGGGTGAAGTACATCGCGAAGAGGGCCGCGAAGAACATCAGCTCGGAACTCAACCAGATGATGGTTCCGACGCTGACGAGGTTCGGCCGGTTGACCGTCGGGTGCGCGTGCCCGGTATCTACTGTCGTTGCTGTCGCCACGACCGACATTATGTCGGTCGCTTATCCCGCCCTCACCCCGGGGGGTGCCGTTCGGAGTGTCAGGGGGGTGTGCAAGGCCCGAACGGCCCATCAGATCACCCCCGCGCGGACTCTCCCGCCAGGCTGGCGGAACCGATGTTGACACGGGGTCGGACGGAGTAGCATCCCGCGCATCATCAGCGTGATTCACGGACACGTGGAGGAACGAAATGCGGGCGACTGCGCGGGTTCTGGTCTACAGCGACGACGCGGGCACCCGGGAGCAGGTGCGGCTGGCGGCCGGGCGCAGGCCTGCCGCCGACCTGCCGCCGGTGGAGTTCCTGGAATGTGCCACGCTTCCAGCCGTCCTCAAGGAACTGGACGCCGGCGGCATCGACGCGTGCGTGCTGGACGGCGAGGCGGTCCCGGCCGGGGGCATGGGCGTGTGCCGGCAGATCAAGGACGAGATCTTCCGCTGTCCCCCGGTGCTGCTGCTGATGGGGCGCCCCCAGGACGCCTGGCTGGCCACCTGGAGCCGTGCGGACGCGGCCGTCACCCTTCCGGTGGACCCGGTGGAGTTCCCCGAGGCCCTGGCGGGCCTCCTGCGCGCCCGGCTGGCGCCCAACGCCGCCTGAGGACGCGGGCGAGGGCCCGTGGACGGCTCTGCGGCCGTCCGCGGGCCCTCGCGTGCTTCGCGGGGCGTGCGGGTCAGACGGTGGGGCGCAGGCGGGCCTGGTCGACGGGGCTGCGGCCCTCCTGGGTGCCCTTGAGGAGGTAGCTGCCGTCGCGCCATTCCTTCCAGTCCAGGTTCCAGTCGCCGTAGCCGTTGCCGAAGGGCTCCATGTCGTCGCCGATACTGTTGATCACCCGGACGATGTCGCCCTCGGTGATGTTCTCGTAGAACCAGGCGGCGTTGCCCGTGCTCATGCCGGTGCAGCCGTGGCTGACGTTCTCGTAGCCCTGGGAGCCGACCGACCAGGGCGCGGCGTGGACGTACTCGCCGCTCCAGGTGACGCGGGTGGCGTAGTAGACGGGGAGGTTGTAGTACTCGCTGCCGCCGATGCCGACGGTGTCCCCGCGCATCTGGACGAAGTACTGCTTGCCCAGCACCACCTTGACCCCGTTGCGGGTGGAGAAGCCGGGCTTCCCGGTGGTCACCGGAATGGTGTTGATCACTTCGCCGTTGCGCTCGAACGTGAGGGTGTGCGCGGCGGCGTCGGTGGTGACCTCCACCCGGTCGCCGATCTCCAGCTTGAGGGGCTTGGAGGCGGTGCCGTGGAGGTCGTCCTCGATCTTGACGCCCTCCAGGTTGCTCCGTACGGAGACCCAGGAGTGGGCGGGCCAGTACTCCTTGGGGCGGAAGTGCAGGTTCTTGTCGTCGACCCAGTGCCAGGCGCCCTCGACCGGCTCCGGGGTGTCGATGACCAGTCCCCGTTCGACGAGGGCGCGGGCCGCCTTGTCCTTGACGGGTTCGCTGAGTTCGGCCGTGATGGGCTGGCCGACCCCGTATTTGCCCTCGTCCGGGCCGAATTCGACCTTGAGGACCTTCTTCGCCGGGGTGGTGTCGAAGGCGAGTGTGCGCTGCCCTGGGGCCCCGTGCTGGTCCTCCGTGCTCACGGTGACCGTGTAGTGGACGCCCGCGGCCATCGGCGAGGTGCTGTGCCAGCGGTCGCCCTTGGCGGAGAGCTCGCCCGCCAGGCGGCGGCCGTGGGTGTCCACGGCCATCACGTCGGTGATACGGGACTCCGTGCCCTTGGCGGTGACTTCGAGCGGCTTGTCGGGGTCGGCGGCCCGGCCGCCCGCGGGCGGCTGGTTGAAGGTCACCTGCTCGCCCGCGTCGTACGGGCGGGCTGACAGCGGGTTGTCTGCGGACCCCCCGCATGCGGTGGCGCCGGCACCGAGGGACGCGACCAGCAGGGAGCAGCTGAGTACCGTCCAAAGACGCGGTGAGTGCTTCATACGCTCAACGCTATGAACATATGACTATTACGTCGCGCGGGGTGACTGCAAACGAGGGGCCCGGACTCCTCCGAAAAGGTGTCCGGGCCCCTCTGTACCGCTCGTGCGGCTGGTACCGCTACGGCCTACTGGTTCTGGTTCTCACCGCGGTAGTACTCGTACACCCAGCCCCACAGGCCGATCAGGATGATCGGGGCCGAGAAGTACATGAGCCACCAGCCGAAGATGACGCCCATGAACGCGAGCGCGCCACCGATGCCCAGCGAGAGCGGCTGCCAGCTGTGCGGGGAGAAGAACCCCAGCTCGCCCGCCTCGTCGGCGACGTCGGCCTCCAGGTTGTCCTGGGCCATCTCGTCCACGCGCCGGGCCGTGAAGGCCAGGTAGTAGCCGATCATGGCGCTCAGGCCGAAGGCCAGCGCGAGAGCGGTGGTTCCGACCGGCTCCTTCGACCAGACGCCGTAGACGACGGTCATGATCAGGATGAAGACGGAGAGCCAGAGGAACATCTTGCCCTGGATCTTCACTTGCCGGCCTCCTTGCCACCGGTGACGGCCTTCGCCGGGGCGTGGTCCTCAAGGTGGTCGAGGGCCGCGATCTCCGGGTGGTGCAGGTCGAACGCCGGCGATTCACTGCGGATGCGCGGCAGGGTGAGGAAGTTGTGCCGCGGCGGCGGGCAGGAGGTCGCCCACTCCAGCGAACGGCCGTAGCCCCACGGGTCGTCGACCTCGATCTTCTTGCCGTACTTGGCGGTCTTCCAGACGTTGTACATGAACGGCAGGAAGGAGAGGCCGAGGACGAAGGAGCTGATCGTCGAGATCGTGTTCAGCGTGGTGAAGCCGTCGGCGGCCAGGTAGTCCGCGTAACGACGCGGCATGCCCTCGGCGCCCAGCCAGTGCTGCACCAGGAAGGTGCCGTGGAAGCCGATGAACAGCGTCCAGAAGGTGATCTTGCCGAGGCGCTCGTCCAGCATCTTGCCCGTGAACTTCGGCCACCAGAAGTGGAAGCCGGCGAACATCGCGAACACCACGGTGCCGAAGACGACGTAGTGGAAGTGCGCGACGACGAAGTACGAGTCGGAGACGTGGAAGTCCATCGGGGGCGAGGCCAGGATGACGCCGGTCAGACCACCGAAGGTGAAGGTGACCAGGAAGCCGATCGTCCAGAGCATCGGGGTCTCGAAGGACAGCGAGCCCTTCCACATGGTGCCGATCCAGTTGAAGAACTTCACACCGGTCGGGACCGCGATCAGGAAGGTCATGAACGAGAAGAACGGCAGCAGCACACCACCGGTGACGTACATGTGGTGGGCCCACACGGTCACCGAGAGGCCGGCGATCGCGATCGTCGCGGCGATCAGACCGATGTAGCCGAACATCGGCTTGCGGGAGAAGACCGGGATGATCTCGGAGACGATGCCGAAGAACGGCAGCGCGATGATGTACACCTCTGGGTGGCCGAAGAACCAGAAGAGGTGTTGCCACAGCAAGGCGCCGCCATTGGCCGCGTCGAAGACGTGCGCGCCGAACTTGCGGTCGGCCTCCAGCGCGAAGAGCGCGGCGGCCAGGACCGGGAAGGCGAGCAGGACCAGGACACCGGTCAGCAGCACGTTCCAGGTGAAGATCGGCATGCGGAACATCGTCATGCCCGGAGCGCGCATGCAGATGATCGTGGTGATGAAGTTGACCGAGCCGAGGATCGTACCGAAGCCGGAGAAGGCCAGACCCATGATCCACATGTCGGCGCCGATGCCCGGCGAGCGGACGGCGTCCGACAGCGGGGAGTAGGCGAACCAGCCGAAGTCGGCCGCACCCGAGGGGGTGACGAAGCCGGCGACCGCGATGGTCGAGCCGAAGAGGTACAGCCAGTACGCGAACATGTTCAGCCGCGGGAACGCCACGTCGGGCGCGCCGATCTGCAGCGGCATGATCCAGTTGGCGAAACCGGCGAACAGCGGGGTCGCGAACATCAGCAGCATGATCGTGCCATGCATGGTGAACGCCTGGTTGAACTGCTCGTTCGACATGATCTGCGTGCCCGGACGGGCCAGCTCGGCGCGCATGAAGAGCGCCAGGATGCCGCCGATCAGGAAGAACACGAACGACGTGACCAGGTACATCGTGCCGATGGTCTTGTGGTCGGTGGTGGTGAGCCACTTCACGACCACGTTGCCCGGCTGCTTGCGCCGCACCGGCAGCTCGTTTTCATACGAGTCGGCGGCGGCACCCTGGGATTCGTTGAGGATGCTCACAGTTTGTTCACTTCCGCATTCCGGGCGGGGTCAGTCTGCTTGATGCCGGCCGGCAGGAAGCCGGTCTGCCCCTTCTCCGCGAGCTGCTTCAGGTGCGCCTTGTACTCCGCCGGGGAGACGACCTTCACGTTGAACAGCATGCGGGAGTGGTCGACACCGCAGAGCTCGGCACACTTGCCCATGAAGGTGCCTTCCTGGTTCGGGGTGACCTCGAAGACATTGGTGTGACCGGGGATGACGTCCTGCTTGAACAGGAAGGGCACCACCCAGAAGGAGTGGATGACGTCGTTCGACGACAGGATGAAGCGGACCTTCTCGCCCTTGGGCAGGTAGAGGGTCGGCCCCGGGTTGTTCGTGTCCGCGTTCCGGTCGCCGGGGACGCCCTTCTCGTAGACGCCCTCGGCGCCCGCGGGGAAGTCCTTGGTGAAGCGGTCCGGGAGGGAGGCGAGCTCCTTCGGAACCACACCCGCCTTCGGGGTCGCGGCGTCGCCGTCGACGTTCTCGACGTAGTTGAAGCCCCAGCTCCACTGGAAGCCGATCACGTTGATCGTGTGCGCCGGCTTGGAGAGGGTGAGCAGCTTCGACTCATCACGCGCGGTGAAGTAGAACAGCACCGAGACGATGATGAGCGGGACCACGGTGTACAGCGCCTCGATGGGCATGTTGTACCGGGTCTGCGCGGGGACCTCGATCTTCGTCCGGCTACGCCGGTGGAAGATGACGCTCCACAGGATCAGGCCCCACACCAGGATGCCCGTGATGAGAGCGGCCGCCCAGGATCCCTGCCACAGGGAGAGGATGCGAGGCGCCTCCTCCGTGACCGGGCTGGGCATTCCGAGGCGGGGGAAGTCTTTCCAGGTGTACGAGCAACCAGTGGCGGTCGCCAGGACCACGCCCGCAGTCAGCGCCTGCAGCAGCTTCCGCCGCATCGGGCGCCGCGGCGAGCGGTCGGAGCCGTAGGGACTCACGTAGCGCCTTCCCGAGAGTCTCGGCCCGCGCGGCCGGCCGCGGCCGTGTTCGGGTCGGTCGCCGGCCCTGACGCAGGCAGGGGTTTGGATGTTTATGCGGACCAAACCCTACTGGACGCTATTTGAGGCCGCGCGGGGAGGGTGCCCAACGCGCCGCTACTGCCCCCGAAGGGATGGATCCGCCGTACGGGGGACAGGCCGTCCGGCCCTGAACGGCGGGCTCCGGACGGCATCTGACGGCCCTTGAACCCCCGCGCGACCAGGGCCGATCGCCATCCCCGGGGCCGCCCGGCCGGACGGGCGCCCCTCAACACCCCGCCTCCCCCCGCCCCTGCCTTACGGTGGCCGGATGCCGTACTTCGACACCGCGTCCGCCGCCCCGCTGCATCCCGTGGCCCGGCAGGCGCTGCTGGCCGCACTGGACGAGGGCTGGGCGGACCCGGCCCGGCTGTACCGGGAGGGGCGGCGGGCCCGGCTGCTGCTGGACGCGGCACGGGAGGCCGCGGCCGAGGCGGTCGGATGTCGCCCCGACGAGCTCGTGTTCACTCCTTCGGGGACGCACGCGGTTCACGCGGGCGTCGCGGGGGCCCTCGCCGGGCGCCGGCGGGTGGGCGGCCATCTGGTGGTGTCGGCGGTCGAACACAGCTCCGTCCTGCACGCGGCGCAGGCCCACGCGGCGGGCGGGGGCACGGTGACGGAGGTGGCGGTGGACCGCTTCGGCGCGGCCTCTCCCGCCGGGTACGCCGCTTCCCTGACCTCCACCACGGCTCTGGCGTGCCTCCAGTCGGCCAATCACGAGGTGGGCACGGTCCAGCCGGTGGCCGAGGTGGCCGAGGTCTGCGCGGCGGCGGGGGTGCCGCTGCTGGTGGACGCGGCGCAGTCGCTGGGGTGGGGTCCGGTGGAGGGCGGCTGGTCGGTGCTGACGGCCAGCGCCCACAAGTGGGGCGGCCCGCCCGGGGTCGGGCTGCTGGCCGTCCGCAAGGGGGTCCGCTTCGCCCCCCAAGGCCCCGCCGACGAACGGGAGTCGGGCCGCTCCCCCGGCTTCGGCAACCTGCCGGCCGTGGTGGCGGCGGCGGCCTCGCTGCGGGCGGTGCGGGCGGAGGCGGACGCGGAGGCGGCCCGGCTGCGGGTGCTGGTGGACCGGATCCGGCGGCGGGTGGCCCGGCTGGTGCCGGACGTGGAGGTGGTCGGCCACGCGGACCGGCGTCTGCCGCACCTGGTGACGTTCTCCTGCCTGTACGTCGACGGCGAGACCCTGCTGCACGAGCTGGACCGCGCGGGCTGGTCGGTCTCCTCGGGCTCCTCGTGCACCAGCTCCACGCTGACCCCGAGTCACGTGCTGCGGGCGATGGGGGTGCTGTCGGAGGGGAACGTACGGGTGTCGCTGCCGCGGGGGACGACGGCGGAGGAGGTCAACGGCTTCCTGGACGTGCTGCCGCGGGCGGTGGCCGGGGTGCGGGCGGAGCTGGGCGTCCCGGACCCCTCGGCCTCCGCCGCCACGCCGGTGGCGGAGTCGGTGGAGGTCGACGCCCTCGGGCTGCGCTGCCCGCAGCCGGTGATCGAGCTGGCCCGGGCGATCGGGACGGTCCCGGTCGGCGGGACGGTGACGGTCCTGTCGGACGACGAGGTCGCACGGCTGGACATTCCCGCGTGGTGCGCGATGCGGGGGCACGTCTACCTCGACGAGACCCCGCGCCCCATCGGCGCGGCCTACCGGGTCCGCCGGGCGGTCTGACCCGGGCCCGCCGTCGGGCCGGCCGGGGCGCCACCGCCGGGCCGGCCGGGGGGCCGCTGCGCGGAGCCGTCTCCCCGCCCCGCCCTTCACCCGTTCTCCGGGGCTCCGCCCCAGACCCCGCGCCTCGAACGCCGGCGGGGCCGGAATCAGCCCCGCCGGCGTTTGGGGGCACCGCCCAGCGGTAGCCGGGGGGTCCGCCCCGCGCAGCGGCCCCCCGCCTCCAGCCGGCGGTTACGCCTCCAGGTGGGCGCGGACCTCCGCGGCGGCCTCGTCGCCGTACGCCTTCGTGAAGCGCTCCATGAAGTGCGCGCGGGCCAGGGTGTACTCCTGGGTGCCCAGGGTCTCGATGACGAGCGTGGCCAGCATGCAGCCCAGCTGCGCGGCCCGCTCCAGCCCGACGCCCCAGCCCAGCCCCGTCAGGAACCCGGCCCGGAACGCGTCGCCGACACCGGTCGGGTCGACCTTCGCCGTCTCCTCCGGGCAGCCGACCAGGATCGGCTCCTCCCCGGCCCGCTCGATCCGCACGCCCTTCGAGCCGAGCGTGGTGACCCGGGTGCCGACCTTGGCGAGGATCTCCTCGTCCGTCCAGCCGGACTTCGTCTCGATGAGGCCCTTCTCGTACTCGTTCGAGAAGAGGTACGTCGCGCCCTCCATCAGGGTGCGGATGTTGTCGCCGTCCATGCGGGCGATCTGCTGCGAGAAGTCCGCCGCGAAGGGGATCCCCCGGGTGCGGCACTCCTCCGTGTGGCGGAGCATCGCCTCGGGGTCGTCGGCGCCGATGAGGACGAGGTCCAGCCCGCCCACCCGGTCGGCGACGGCCTTCAGCTCGATCTGCCGGGCCTCGCTCATCGCGCCCGTGTAGAAGGAGCCGATCTGGTTGTGGTCGGCGTCCGTGGTGCAGACGAAGCGCGCGGTGTGCAGCACCTCGGAGATCCGCACGGAGGCCGTGTCCACGCCGTGCCGGTCCAGCCAGGCGCGGTACTCGTCGAAGTCCGAGCCGGCCGCGCCGACCAGGATCGGACGGCTGCCGAGCTGGCCCATGCCGAAGCAGATGTTCGGGCCGACGCCGCCCCGCCGCACGTCGAGGTTGTCGACGAGGAAGGAGAGGGAGACCGTGTGGAGCTGGTCGGCGACGAACTGGTCGGCGAAGCGGCCCGGGAAGGTCATGAGGTGGTCGGTGGCGATGGAGCCGGTGACTGCGATGCGCACGGCGTGGATGCTCCTGCTGATGACGGCGGGTGACAGTCAAAGTTACCGTTCCCCGCCTCGGCGGTCACCATCGGCCGGATCCCCGCGCACCGGCCTGGCCGGTTGTCTCCCCCGCGTCCCCGGAGCGGTCCCGTCCCTTGGTCCTCGCGGGACGGGACGGGACCGGGGCGGCCGCGTGCGCCGGGCCTACTTGGCCGGGTCTCCGAAGCGGACGGAGCGGACCTCCAACGTGTCCTTGGCCGGATTGCCGTTGGCCTTCAGCCGCCAGCTGGCGCCCTTGCAGTTCGCGCCGAGGTAGACGGTCACCGCGGTGTCGGTCTGGTTGTGGGGGCCGTAGCCCGGCAGCTCGTCGTCGTCGCCGACGGCGTAGAGGTTGATGCAGTGGTCGCTCAGCGGGTCGTGCAGCGTGACGACCTGCTCCTGGCCGTAGCCGTCGACGTACTTGTAGTGGAAGTAGCCCTCGGCGGCCTGGGCCGAGCCGGTCGTCGACAGGACGAGGGTGAGGGCGCCGAGGCAGCCGCCCAGGGTGGTGCGCAGTTTCATGGGAGGGATCCGTTCCCTGGATGATCAAGGGTGGTGCGGGCCCAACCCTAGGAGGGGCGTGCGGTGGAGAATCGATCCGCCGGGCCGCACGCCCCTGCGCGTCCCGGGCCGCCACCCGTTCGGCCCCCGCCCCCTGACCGACCGGCCGGAACTACCCCGTAGTAGGACTTCCTTCGCTCGACCCGGCGTGCCTACCGTGCCTCCATGACCTCTACCGATGGTTTCGGTTACACCGAGTACGCCGGGGGCGCCCGCCCCGGCTTCGCACGGCTGCTGGGCGACTGCGCCCGTATGGCCCCGCACTGGGCGGTCCCGCCGGAGCCCTCGCCGGTGCGGGTGGCCCCCTCGCAGATCCACGGGGTCAGCGTCCCGCCGGCCTCCGCCCGGCTGATCGCCGCCACGGCGGAGTACGGGGAGTAGGAGGGAAGGAGGACGGGGGAACCGGTTGCGCGGTCCGCGCGTCACACCCGCATCACGTACGGCGGGACACGCGAAGGAGCAAGCGGTGACCAGCGAACAGCCCGACACATCACGCGCCACACGACGGCGGCCGGCCTGGGCCATCGGCTCCATCGCGGCCGCCGTCCTGCTGGCCGGCGGCGGTACGGCCTACTGGGCGTCGACGGCGTACGGCGACGCCCCGGGCGGCCGCGGCCGTACGGCGGACACCGCCGCGGTCGCCCCGCGCGACGCGGGGTCCCCCTCGGGGCCGGGCATCGCCCCCGGGGAGCCGGACCCGCACGGCGGCGGGGTCACCTACCGGGCGGACGGGCCGCTCCCCCAGGCCCCGGCGTCCGCGCCCTCCTTCGCCGCGTCCGGGGAGGTCACCGCGGAGGAGGTGGCCCGGCTCGCGCAGGCCCTCGGGATCTCCGGCGCGCCCCGGCTCAGCGGCGAGCAGTGGCTGGCCGGGGAGACCGGCGACGGCTCCGGGCCCCGGCTGAGCGTCACCCGCAAGGCCCCGGGCACTTGGAGCTTCTCCCGCTACCAGGGCGGCGGCGCGGGCGACGACTGCGTGCGCGGCAAGGACACCTGCGGCCCCGCCACCCTCCCGGAGGGACCGGGTGCGGCGAAGCCGGCCGCGCCGCAGGACACGGGCTCCGGCACTCCGGTCTCCGAGCAGGCCGCCAAGGACGCCGCGGCGCCGGTGCTGGCGGCGGCCGGGCAGGGCGACGCGAAGGTGGACGCCCGGCTGGTGACGGGCTCGGTCCGGGTGGTGGTCGCCGATCCGGTGGTGGGCGGGCTGCCCACGCAGGGCTGGTCGAGCCGGATCAGCGTCGGGGCGGACGGCCGTCCGGTGGCGGGCAGCGGGGAGCTGAAGGCGCCGGTCCGCGGGGCGGAGCAGCCCGTGGTCGGCGCGGCCGAGGCCCTGGACCGGCTCAACGCCGCGAGCAAGGGGGGCGGCGGCACCGGTCCGGGCCCCAGCGGCTGCGCGACCTCGGTGCCGCTGACCCCGGACACGGCGACGGGGGCCACGGACACCCTGCCCTGCAACCCGGAGCCGCGCCCGATGAAGCCGCCGCGGACCGAGAGCGTGAAGGGGGCCGTGTTCGGGCTGGTCGCGGGGACGGTCGACGGCGGGCGGGGCCTCGTACCGGCCTGGCTGTTCGAGGTGGCGGGTACGGACGGCAAGCCGGGCCGCACGGTGGTCCAGCCCGCGGCCAGGGAGGACGGCGGCACCACGGCGCCGGTGCCCCCGCAGGACCGCACCGTGCCGGGGTTCTCGTACGCGCAGGCCGACCGGACGCTGACGGTCGACTTCTGGGGCGGGGTGTGCAGCTCCTACGCCCTGGAGGCGCGGGAGGAGGCCGGTTCGGTGCTGGTGAAGATCACGGAAACCCCGAACAAGCCCGGCCAGGCCTGCGTCATGCTGGCGAAGGAGATGTCCGTCACGGCGCAGCTGAAGCAGCCGCTGGGCGAGCGCAAGGTGGTCGACGCGACGACCGGCAAGGCCCTTCCCCGCCGGTAGGGCGGGACGGGCGAGGGCCCGGGCGCCGGTCGGATCGACCGGGGCCCGGGCCCTCGTCGTGCGCGTTCAGCCGGTTCTAGCTGAAGGAGTCGCCGCAGGCGCAGGAGCCGGTGGCGTTCGGGTTGTCGATCGTGAAGCCCTGCTTCTCGATGGTGTCGACGAAGTCGATGGAGGCGCCGCCCAGGTACGGGGCGCTCATGCGGTCGGTGACGACCTTGACGCCGTCGAAGTCCTTGACGACGTCGCCGTCGAGGGAGCGCTCGTCGAAGAAGAGCTGGTAGCGCAGGCCGGAGCAGCCGCCGGGCTGGACGGCGACGCGCAGCGCCAGGTCATCGCGGCCTTCCTGCTCCAGCAGGGTACGGACCTTCTCGGCGGCGGCGTCGGACAGGAGGATGCCGTCGCTCACAGTGGTCTTGTCGTCCTGTACGGACATCTGCATTCACTCCCGAAGTGGGCGGCTCCCCGCCGGTGGCTGGGGAAACGTCGGACTCTTGCCGTCGGTGGCAACCAGCGGGACCGCGGTTTCATTCCGGGTCCGGCGCCTTGTTTCAGATATTCATGCTCGCACACCCGTGGGGAGCGGTGGACCCCTCGCGGAGGGCCACTGGAGTGTGCCGGTCCGGAGTGGGCGAATGCGTCACATCGACATTATCGCCATCGTCAAAGTGACGTGAAGCGGTTATGATAGATAGCGTCATATAGACGAGAAGTCGAAGTGACGCCTTCGGAAGCCCTCTTCGGAAGGCACCTAGTCGCAGAACAGAAAGGGTGCGTGTCGTGACCACCGCCCAGCCCTTGGACGTCCAGCCGACGCCCCTCGCCCTGCTGCTGCTCGGCCGCGAGTCCGACCCCAAGAGCGAGCGCGGCGTGGAGTGCCCCGGCGACCTGCCCTCGCCCTCGGACCCGGACCTGGTGGCCCGCGCCCGTGCGGCCAAGGAGAAGCTCGGGGACAAGGTCTTCATCCTCGGGCACCACTACCAGCGGGACGAGGTCATCGAGTTCGCCGACGTCACCGGCGACTCCTTCAAGCTGGCCCGCGACGCGGCCGCCAAGCCGGAGGCCGAGTACATCGTCTTCTGCGGCGTGCACTTCATGGCCGAGTCCGCGGACATCCTGACCTCCGACGACCAGAAGGTCGTCCTGCCCGACCTCGCGGCCGGCTGCTCGATGGCCGACATGGCCACCGCCGAGCAGGTGGCCGAGTGCTGGGACGTGCTGACCGAGGCCGGGATCGCCGGCAGCACCGTGCCCGTCTCGTACATGAACTCCTCCGCCGACATCAAGGCCTTCACCGGCAAGCACGGCGGCACGATCTGTACCTCGTCCAACGCGAAGAAGGCCCTGGAATGGGCGTTCGAGCAGGGCGAGAAGGTCCTCTTCCTCCCGGACCAGCACCTGGGCCGCAACACCGCCGTCCGCGACATGGGCATGTCCCTGGACGACTGCGTGGTCTACAACCCGCACAAGCCGAACGGCGGGCTGACCGCCGAACAGCTCCGCGCGGCCAAGATGATCCTGTGGCGCGGCCACTGCTCGGTCCACGGCCGCTTCAGCCTGGACTCGGTCAACGACGTGCGCGAGCGGATCCCGGGCGTCAACGTGCTGGTGCACCCCGAGTGCAAGCACGAGGTCGTCGCGGCCGCGGACTACGTCGGCTCGACGGAGTACATCATCAAGGCGCTGGAGGCGGCCCCGGCCGGCTCCAAGTGGGCCATCGGCACCGAGCTGAACCTCGTCAAGCGGCTGGCGAACCGATTCGCCGCCGAGGACAAGGAAGTCGTCTTCCTCGACAAGACGGTCTGCTTCTGCTCGACGATGAACCGCATCGACCTCCCCCACCTGGTGTGGACCCTGGAGTCCCTCGCCGAGGGCAACCTCGTCAACCAGATCCAGGTCGACAAGGAGACGGAGAGCTTCGCCAAGCTCGCGCTGGAGCGGATGCTCGCGCTCCCGTAGGCGGCACGGACACGCACGAAGGGGCGCCCCCGGTGGGGGGCGCCCCTTCGGCGTTCACGGGGTCAGACCTTGGCCGGGGCCGCCTCGTCCGACGGGGCCGGGACCACCGTCAGCGCGGCCTGGCGCCTGGTCGCCCGCTTGGCCCGGCGGCGCTCCTTGCGCAGCTCGATCGCCGTGTAGAGGGTCGGGACGAGCAGCAGCGTCAGCAGGGTGGAGCTGACCAGGCCGCCGATCACGACCACGGCGAGCGGCTGCGAGATGAAGCCGCCCTCGCCGGTGACGCCCAGCGCCATCGGCAGCAGCGCGAAGATCGTCGCCAGGGCCGTCATCAGGATGGGCCGCAGACGGTGGCGGCCGCCCTCGACGACCGCCTCGACCACGCCCAGGCCCTGCGCCCGGTACTGGTTGACCAGGTCGATCAGGACGATGGCGTTGGTGACGACGATGCCGATGAGCATCAGCATGCCGATCATCGCCGGGACGCCCATGGGGGTGCCGGTGACGATGAGCAGGCCGAGGGCGCCGGTGGCGGCGAAGGGGATGGAGACCAGCAGGATCAGCGGCTGTACCAGGGAGCGGAAGGTCGCGACCAGCAGCATGAAGACGATCGCGACGGCCGCGAGCATGGCCAGGCCCAGCGAGCCGAAGGCCTCGTCCTGGTCCTGGGAGACGCCGCCGATGGAGGCCGTGGCCCCTTCGGGCAGGTGCAGGGCCTTGAGCCTGGTCTGGAGGGCGGCGCTGACGGCCCCCGTGTTGTCACCGACCGGCTTGGCGGTGATGGTGGCGGCGCGGGCGCCGTCGATCCGGGTCATCGCGACCGGGCCGGGAACCTCCTTGACCTCGGCGATGTCACCCAGCTTGGCGGGCCCGACGGGGAGCGCCTGGAGTTCGGCCAGCGTGGTGGCCGGGTGGGCGGAGCGGATGACGACGTCCCGCTCGGTGTCGTCCAGTACGGCCTTGCCGACCGGGTTTCCGCGGAGGGCCTGGGCGACGATCGCGCCGAGCGCGGCCTGGTTGAGGCCCGCCTCGGCTGTCTTCGGGGTGGCGGTGACCGAGATCCGGGGCACGGACTGGGCGAGGTCGCTCTGGACGTCGGTGACGTCCTTGAGGGTGGCCACCTCGGCGCGTACCTGCTCGGCGGCCTTGGCGAGGACGGCACCGTCACCGGCCTTGACGACCACGCTGAGGTTCTGGCTGCCGAAGCCGCCGCCCGCCGAGAGGGAGGTGTCGCCGATGCCCTGGAGCTTGCCGAGGGCGTCCTGGATGCGCTGCTTGACGGCCTCGGAGTGCTTGGCGTCGTCCAGGGTGACCTGGTAGGAGGCCTGGTTGGTGCCCGTCCCGCCGCCGAAGGCCGCGAGGAAGCCGGAGGAGCCGACCGTGACCTGGTAGTCCTTGACGCCCTCGACGGAGGCCAGGGCCTGCTCGACCTTGCGGCTCGCCTCGTCGGAGGCCGCCAGCGAGGTGCCCGCGGGCAGCTCCTGCTTGACCGTCAGGACGTCCTGCTCGCCCTGGTCGAAGAAGTTGGTCTTCAGCAGCGGGGTCATCCCGAAGGTGGCGACCAGGACCACGACCGCGATCGCGATGCTGGTCAGGCGGCGCCGGGTGGCGAAGCCCAGGACGCGGACGTAGAGGCGCTGGAGGCGGCTCTTCGCCTCCTTCTCCTCGGCCTCGCGGCGGGCCCTGTCCGGGTCTTCGGAGGTGCCCTTGGGCGCCCGCAGGAACCAGTACGAGAGCACCGGGACCACGGTCAGGGAGACCAGCAGCGAGGCCAGCAGAGAGGCGGTGACGGTGAGCGAGAAGGAGCCGAACAGCTCGCCGATCATGCCGCCGACCAGGCCGATCGGCAGGAAGACGGCGACGGTGGTGAGGGTCGAGGAGGTGACGGCGCCGGCCACTTCGCGCACGGCGGCGGTGATCGCGGCCTCGCGCTCCTCGCCGTAGCCGAGGTGGCGCTTGATGTTCTCCAGGACCACGATCGAGTCGTCGACGACCCGGCCGATGGCGATGGTGAGCGCGCCCAGGGTCAGCATGTTGAGCGACAGGTCGCGGGTCCACAGGACGATCAGGGCGAGGACCACGGACAGCGGGATGGACACCGCGGTGACCAGCGTCGAGCGGATCGAGGCCAGGAAGACCAGGATCACGATCACCGCGAACGCCAGGCCGAGGAGGCCCTCGGTGGTGAGGCCGGAGATGGAGCGGGCCACGGCCGGGCCCTGGTCGCTGACGACGGTCAGCTCGGCCCCGGAACCGAGCTGGGAGCGGAGCTCGGGCAGCTTGTCCTTGACGGCGTCGGAGATGGCGACGGCGCTGCCGTCCTTGTCCATGGTGAGGACGACGGCGAGGCTCGGCTTGCCGTTGGTGCGGGTGATCGAGTCGGCCTTGGCCGGCTCCTGCTTGACGGTGGCCACGTCGCCGAGGCGGACGGCCGGCTTGCCGGGGCCCGCGGTCAGCCGGAGGTCCTCCAGCTGGGCGAGGGAGGTGTAGCCGGAGCCGACGCGGACGGTGCGGTTCTTGCCCTGCTCGTCGAAGGAGCCGGCCGGGACGGCCGCGCCGCCCGCCTTGAGGCCCTCGGCGAAGGCGGCGCCGTCGAGGCCGGCGGCGGCGAGCTTCGCGGGGTCGGGGGTGAGGGTGACCTGGAGGTCGCGGACGCCTTCGACGCTGACCCGGCCGACGCCGTCGAGGTCCTCCAGGACCGGGACGACGGAACGGTTCAGCTGGTCGGCGAGGGCCTGCTGGTCCTTGTCGGAGGTGACGGCGAGGACGACGGTGGGGATGTCGTCGGTGGAGCCGGCCACCACCTGCGGGTCCACCTCGGCGGGCAGCCGGACGCGGGCCCGGTTGACGGCCTGCTGGACGTCGGCGACGAGCTGCTTGGTGCCCTCGTCGCCGTAGTCGAAGGTGGCGCGGATGAGCGCGTTGCCCTCGCTGGCGGTGGAGGTGATGCCGGTGATGCCGTCGACGCCCTTGAGGGTGTTCTCGATGGGCTCGATGACCTGCTTCTCGACCACGTCGGGCGAGGCGCCCTGGTAGGGCGCGAGCACGGAGACCATCGGCAGTTCGATGGACGGCAGCAGCTGCTGCTTGAGCTGCGGGATGGCGATGGCGCCGAAGAGCAGCGCGATGATCGACACGAGGCCGACCAGGGCTCTCTGGGCCAGGCTGAAGCGGGACAGCCAGGACATGGGCGTGGGATCTCTCTGCTGTGACGTGGGCGAGGGTCCTCCCAGCCTCACCCGCGCCGCACCGCCGCTGCGTCGGCCCCAGGTCCCGTCCTTATCCGCCGCATACCGCGCCCGCAGTACGCCGCCCTACTGCGGTGTGCCCGGCCGTCGGCCGGGGTCAGTCGGCGCGCGGGCGGACCAGGCCCGATTCGTACGCGATGACCACCAATTGCGCCCGGTCCCGGGCGCCGAGCTTGGCCATGGCCCGGTTCACGTGGGTCTTCACGGTCAGCGGGCTGACCTCCAGCCGGGAGGCGATGCCGTCGTTGGACAGCCCGGCGGCCACCTGGACCAGGACCTCGCGCTCCCGTCCGGTCAGCGCGGCCAGCCGTTCGGCGTGCGCCGAGCCGGCGAGGGGGGCGTCGGCGCGGCCGCCCTGGGCGAGGAAGCTGGCGATCAGCCCCTTGGTGGCGGCCGGGGAGAGCAGGGCCTCCCCGGCGGCCGCGACGCGGATGGCGTTGAGGAGCTCGTCGGGCTCGGCGCCCTTGCCGAGGAAGCCGGAGGCTCCGGCCCGCAGGGCCTGGACCACGTACTCGTCGACCTCGAAGGTGGTCAGCATGACGACGCGGACGCCGGCGCACTCCGGGTCCTGGCTGATCATGCGCGTGGCGGCGAGGCCGTCGGTGCCGGGCATGCGGATGTCCATGAGGACGACGTCCGCTCCGGCCTCGCGGGCCAGGGCGTAGGCCTGGGCCCCGTCCGACGCCTCGCCGACGACGCGCATGCCGGGCTCGGAGTCGACGAGCACCCTGAACGCGCTGCGCAGCAGTGCCTGATCGTCGGCGAGGAGCACCTTGATGGGGCCTGGGCCCCGCTCCCGGGTCGGGTTCTCGTCCACGCCCCGAGGGTACGCGGGCGGTGGGGCGCGGGATCAGCCGAGGGCGAGGACGACCAGGGCGGACGTGGCGGCCGTCTCGCAGACCGCGCCGAACACGTCGCCGGTGACCCCGTCGAAGCGGCGTACGCAGCGGCGCAGCAGGAGTTCGGCGGCGAGCAGGCCGGCGAGGACGGCCGCCGCGTGCCGGGCGGCGGCGGCCGGCCCGGCGGGGAGTGCGGCGAGGGCGGCGGCGGCCAGGACGAGAGCGGCCACCGCGGCGGCCGCGCCGGGCGGGACCACGCCGGCGACGGCCGCGCCGAGGCCGCCGGGCCGGGCTGCGGGGACGCCCCGGCGGGCGGCCAGGGTCATCGCGAGGCGGGCGGTGACGGCGGCGGTCACGGCGGCGAGCGCCCCCCGGACCCAGGAGTCGGCGTAGGCGTTCGCGAGGGCGGCGACCTGGACGAGGAGGACGAAGAGGAGGGTGATGACGCCGAAGGGGCCGATGTCGGACTGCTTCATGATCCGCAGGGCGTCCTCGGCGGGCTTGGCGCTGCCGAGCCCGTCGGCGGTGTCGGCCAGCCCGTCGAGGTGGAGCCCGCGGGTCAGGACGGCCGGGACGGCGGCGCTGACGGCCGCGGCGAGCAGGGGGCCGCCGCCGAGCCGCAGCAGGAGGACGCCGGGTACGGTGGCGAGGAGTCCGACGACGAGACCGGCGAGCGGGGCGCAGGCCATGCCGGTGCGGGCCGCCGGCCGGTCCCAGCGGGTGATGCGCGCGGGCAGGACGGTCAGCGTGCCGAAGGCGAAGCGGATCCCGTCGGCCAGCGTGGCGCGCTCCGCGGGCGGGAGCGGCGGTCGATCATCGGTCGAATCTGTCATCGGCGCGAACGCTACCCGCTTACGGTGAGCGGTAAATTGCTCATTAGGTGTCATATCGGGAGCGGGTGTCGTGGGTCACTGGTGGGAGCGCAACATCGTCGAGCCGGGCAAGCTCCCCTTGCTGCTCGCCCTGTTGTCGTTCGTCCTGTCGTTCCTGATCACCCGCGTGATCACACGGCTGATCAGGGCGGGCCGGGGCCCCTTCAAGAACATCACCCCGGGCGGCCTGCACGTCCACCACGTGGTCCCCGGCGTCGTGCTGGTGATCATCGGCGGGTTCGGGGCGGTGGGCAGCGGCGGGCACAGCTTCGGCGCGGGCCTGTCGGCCGTGCTCTTCGGGCTGGGCGCGGGACTGGTGCTGGACGAGTTCGCGCTGATCCTGCACCTGGACGACGTCTACTGGAGCGAGCAGGGCCGCAAGAGCGTCGAGGTCGTCGTCCTGACGGCCGCCGTGGTCGCCCTGGTGCTGGGCGGCTTCCTGCCGTTCGGGGTCAACGAGCTGTCCCCCGGGGAGCGGCACAGCCGCGGAATCGTCGTCATGAACACCGCCACCAACTTCTTCCTCGCGCTGATCGCCCTGTGGAAGGGCAAGCCCCGTACGGCGATCTTCGGGACGGTCATCCCGTTCGTCGCCCTGATCGGGGCGGTCCGGCTGGCCCGGCCCGGGTCCCCGTACGCGAAGCGGTTCTACGCGCACAGGCCGCGCGCCCGCGCCAAGGCGGGGCTCCGCGCCTTCCACCACGACCGGCGCTGGGCCCGGCCGCGCCGCAGGTTCGAGAACTTCATCAGCGGACTGTCCGACCCGGAGCGCGAGCGGGCGCGGGAGAGGAGCGGCGGCGGGGGCGGTCCCGGGCACGGCTGCGGATGACACGGAAGGGGGGGGGGGGGGGGGGGGGGGGGGGGGGGGGGGGGGGGGGGGGGGGGGGGGGGGGGGGGGGGGGGGGGGGG
>NZ_JBBDHD010000169.1:0-11416 GCF_044129415.1 Streptomyces racemochromogenes | reverse complement strand
CGGTGCACCCGGCCGTACGCGGCCCAACCCACCCCCCGTCGGGGGCCCCCCCCCACAAGAGGGGGCGCCCCCGGGCCGGAAAACCCGGCGGGGCCCCTCCCCTTGGTTCCGCCCCCTACGAAAGCTGCTTCTTGACGGCGGCGGCGACCCGGCCGCCCTCCGCCAGACCGGCCACCTTCGGGTTCACGATCTTCATGACGGCGCCCATGGCCCGGGGCCCCTCGGCACCCGCCGCCCTGGCCTCCTCGACCGCCTGCGCCACGATCTCGGCGAGCTCGTCGTCACCGAGCTGCTTGGGCAGGTAGGCGTCGAGGAACTCGCCCTCCGCCGTCTCGCGCGCGGCCTGCTCGTCGCGGCCGCCCTGGGCGAAGGCCTCCGCGGCCTCGCGGCGCTTCTTCGCCTCCTTCGCGATCACCTTGAGGACCTCGTCGTCGGAGAGGACGCGTGCCTCCTTGCCCGCGACCTCCTCCTTGGTGATGGCGGCGAGGGTCAGACGCAGGGTGGACGAACCGAGTCCGTCGCGCGCCTTGATGGCGGTGGTGAGGTCTTCCTGGAGCTTGGCCTTGAGCGTGGTCATGCCCTTGAGTCTGCCAGGTGCGGGGGCTGTGGCGCCCATCGGTTTTCCGCGTCTGCGACCATGGGGCCATGCGCGCGCGTTACGGAGTACCCCTGAAGGTCACCGCCGGAATCGCGGCGGTGGGGGCCGCGGGAGTGGCCTACGCCGCCGGGTTCGAGGCCCGCTCGTTCCGGCTGCGCCGGGTCACCGTCCCCGTGCTCCCCGCCGGGGCCCGTCCGCTGCGCGTGCTCCAGGTGTCGGACATCCACATGGTCGGCGGACAGCGCAAGAAGCGCGCCTGGCTCCAGTCCCTGGCCGGGCTGCGCCCCGACTTCGTCGTCAACACCGGCGACAACCTCTCCGACACCGAGGGCGTGCCGGAGCTCCTCGACGCGCTCGGCCCGCTGATGGAGTTCCCGGGCGTGTACGTGTTCGGCTCCAACGACTACTACGGGCCGCGGCTGCGCAACCCCGGGCGCTACCTGATCGAGAAGGCCCAGGGCCGGCACGGCCTGAACGGCAACAAGCCGGTGGTCGGCGCCGTCCACAACCCGTGGGAGGGGATGCGGGACGCCTTCGACGCGGCGGGCTGGCTGAACCTGACCAACACCCGGGGCCGGCTGAAGCTGAACGGCATGGAGCTGGCGTTCACCGGCCTGGACGACCCGCACATCAAGCGCGACCGCTACGAGCGGGTCGCCGGCGGCCCGGAAGCGGACGCGGACTTCTCGATCGCCGTCGTGCACGCCCCGTACCTGCGGGTCCTGGAGTCCTTCACGGCCGACCGCTACCCCCTGATCCTGGCCGGGCACACACACGGCGGCCAGCTGTGCGTCCCCTTCTACGGGGCCCTCGTCACCAACTGCGACCTCGACACGAAGCGCGTGAAGGGCCTGTCCACATACGAGGCCCAGGGCGAGCGCTCCTACCTGCACGTCTCGGCGGGCTGCGGCACCAACCGCTTCACCCCGGTCCGCTTCGCCTGCCCCCCGGAGGCCACCCTCCTGACCCTGACCCCGAAGGCGTAGCCCCCGGCCGGACCCCGCCGGACCCCCGCGAAAACCGGATTTCGTCTCCGGCGCCGGGTCCGCTAAAGTAATCGATGTCGCCAGGCGGAAACGCCGAGGGTGACGATCGGGGTGTAGCGCAGCTTGGCAGCGCGCTTCGTTCGGGACGAAGAGGTCGTGGGTTCAAATCCCGCCACCCCGACAGAGTAAGACCAGGTCAGGCACCTACCAGTACTGGTAGGTGCCTGACCTGTTTCTGTTGAGTGGCTAACTGAGTGACTACGGGTTCGGACCGGCCTTGAAGATCTCGTCCATGGCCGTTGCTCCGATCTGGATCACGGGCCGGATCTGCTTCCGGTAGACCGCTTCCGTGACGGCCGTACCCGAGTGGCCCACGAGCCGGGAGATCTCTTCCAACGGGACCCCGCTGTCGGAGAGCAGCGACACGAAGCTGTGCCGTAGCTCACGCGGGGTCCACTCCTTCGCGTCGATCTCCTCGGCGCCGGCTATGGCCTGCCGGAAGGCCCGACGGACGTTGGTCGAGTCCAGCTCTGTCCCCGTCGCGGAGGAGAACACGAGGCCCTTCTCCGTCCACTGATCACCGGCAGCAAGCCGATCCCACCCCTGATCTTCAAACTGCTTCCACAGCGCATCCACGCACCGGGCAGGCAGCGCGATCGTCCGGCGCGACTTCTTGGTCTTGGTGTCCCCTGTGGAGCGGACCGACCGCCACACCGCGATGTGCGGCGGCACGGGCGGTCCCGCGTTCGGGTCCCCCTTCAGGAAGACGTGATCCCAGGTGAGCGCCCTCATCTCCTCCGTCCGGGCCCCGGTGAGCAGGGCCACGACGATGTAGGCGTGCGCCGACGTTCCCTCTGCTGCCTTGAGCACCGCTTCGGCCTGGGCGAGGCTGAGGGCCTTCGACGGTCGGCCGGGCTGGCCGGTGGGGATCGAGCACAGTTCCACGATGTTCCGCTTCACCTTGTCCCGGACCATGGCCCGTTTCACGGACCTGTTCAGGCACGAGTGCATAGCCTGAAGGGTGCGGGTGCTGTGCGTCTTGGCTTTCGCGGCCAACCACCGGTCGACGTCCTCGCCGCTCAGCTCCCGGAGTTTCCGGGCGCCGAGCGCGGGGATGACGTGGGTCTGGCTGAGCGAGGTGCAGGTAGCCACGGTGTTGGCGTCGCGGCCGGCGAGCCCGTACATGAGCCAGTCGTTCACCGCATCGGCCACCGTGTAGTTGGTGGGCGCGATGGCGAGCCCGTCCTCATGGTCCCTGAGCACTTCTTTCAGCTTGTTCTTGGCCTCGGTCTTGGTCCGGCCGCTCCCCCGCCGCACGATGCGCTTGCCGCTCGCGTCGAAGCCGAGCTGCGCAGTGGCAATCCAGCGCTGTCGGCGCTCGTCCCAGTGAAGGCCGCCATCCCCACGGCTACGCCTCTTGGTCATGGCCGGGCCCCCGCTTCTCGCTCCAGCAGGGCGACGTACTCGGCTATGGCGGACGCCGGCACGAGCCGGGCCCGGCCTTCCGTAACGGTCCGAAGCCGCCCCGAGCGGATCAACTCATAGAGGACCGTCCGGCTCAGCCCCAACAGCCGCGTCGCGTCGGCGACTCGGTACAGAACCGGCTGCTGCACCGTCACGGTCATCGTTTCCCCTCCTGGTCTTCAGTCAGATCCGCGAGCGCTTCGCGGGCGGTGTCTCGGTTGGTCTTGATGTCGCGGGCGATGGTGGCGGCGAGCCAGGATTCGCCGGGGGTGTGTCCGTGCCCGGCGTAGGTCCAGTGGGCAAGGACGAGCGTGGAGTCCTCCGGGGTGTCGTCGGGGTCGGGCAGTCCGCGTTCCCGTCGTTCTTGGGCGGCTCGGTAGTCGGCGCGGGTCTGTCGGAGGGCGCCGAGGGTGGTGGAGTAGGCGCGGGACTTGGTGGAGAAGTGGCCTCGGAAGCCGAGCATGTGCGACCACTGCGCCAGCAGCCGGTCCGGGTAGGCATCGTCCAGGCGCCAGCAGGCTTCGATGAGGCGTCGGGTGTGTGCGGGCAGGTGGAGCTTGTCCAGTTCGGCGAGTTCGCCGATGCGGCGGTCGGCGGTGCCGGTGGTCTCGGCAGCCTTGGTCGCGTACTTCGCCACGTAGGAGGCCACCGCGGCTTCGGTCAGGTCCTCGTGCCCGAGCCCGCCGATCGGCTGGACGTCCACCTGCTTGCCCCAGCCCAGGGTGCGGGCGGCGAAGCCGCCGGAGGCGGGGACGCTCACGGCGACCCGGCTGGCAGCGGCCCGGATCGCGTCGTCCAGCAGGCCGACGGAGGCCCAGGCGGGTGGAGGAGTCGGCGGTCCGTCCGGTCCGTCGAGACGCACGACGGAGTGGAAGTGGACCGCTCCGCGCTTCTGGAACTCGGCAACCTTCCCGAAGGAGACCCGGCAGGACTCCTTCAGAGCCGTCTGCGTGATTCCGGCGCGGGCGGCGATCTCGCGGCGCAGGTAGATCGTGAAGCGCTGCCAGAGCTGTCCTGCGTAGTTGTTCCAGAGCACCGCACCCGCGTAGTCGTATCGGCCGGGGTCCAGGGCCGTGCCCAGCAGCGGGTCAGCCTCGGGGTGGGTGGTACCGCAGCGGCAGCGGCCGGAGGCGGGGCGGTTGTGGACCGGGCCGAAGGACGGGGCGGTGAGGGTGGCGAAGACCCGGGGGTGGGAGCGGACCGTGACGGGTACGTCCTTGCGCTCGTCGCCGGTGATCCCGGCCCGGATCAGGTGGTAAGTGTCCCCCGCATAGGTCCAGGCGCATGAGGGGCAACGGGAGGCCCGCCGGTTGCCGCAAGCGACCCGCAACCGGCCTCCGGGTTCATCGGCGGTCGAGTACGCGTACAGGACGTCCCCGGTTCGCCGGTCCCGGGTGACCGTGGAGCCGGACAGGTGGACCGGGTCCGAGCAGCCGCCGGTCCGGCGGACCTGTTCCCTCCAGCGGTCGAAGCCCGGAGCAGAGGCGACACGAAAGAGATCGGCGAGGGTGAGCGGGTCGGTGCCCAGCGAGGCCGCAGCACCAGCCACGGCCTCAGGGGCGACGGGAAAGACCGTCACGCTGCCACCGCCATGCGGGTAGCGGACCGGGCACTGGTGTTGTGCTGGAGGCACGGCCGGTAAACCGGGGCGTCGTCCGGGGCGTGGCGCAGCTCGGCGCGGGTCAGTTCGATCCAGCCCGTGAAGCCGCCGTTCAGCGGCCAGCCGATCATCTCGCAGGCACACTGCGGGCCGTCGAAGACCGCGCACCCGCACGGGATGGCCTCACCGATCAGACCGGTCATCGAGCCATCGTCCGAAGCAAGCAGCGAACCCTGACACTCATCGCAGACGTCAGAGCCGCCCGGGACTAACAGTGTGCTGTGCGCGGCAGAGGGCAGAGTGGGCATGATGAGACTTCCCTTCGAGGGAGCCAGGGGCGGCGGTTCTTCTTGGCGGTTGAGCGCCGCCCCTGGGCAAGGCCTAGGTGGTGCCGCAGCTCGCTCATCCATCCAGCGAGCGGCACATGCCTAAGGTTCCCTAGGGCACCCTAGGGTGTCAAGGGGTACGCTAGGGAAGTAGCAGCAGGGAAAGGGGAGTTGGAGCCATGGCAGACCAGGCCGACAATCGAGCGCCCTACGCGCAGATTGCCGCCCACTACGCGGAACTGATCACATCCGGCGATCTCCAGCCGGGCACGCTTCTGCCGAGCATCAAGAACCTCTCGCAGGAGTGGAACGTCAGCACCGCGACAGCGGAGAAGGCACTGCGCAAGCTCCGCAATGAGGGCCTCGTCAGGGGGATTCACGGAATCGGGACCGAGGTTCTGGATCGCCCCGCCCCCATGTCCTCAGGTTCTCAGCGTCAGGACCGAGGCCACCGCACCGGCTCCAGCTGGGGGACTGGTGAACGGTCCGACTCCCATCAAGCTTCGGTCGTGCCGGCGCCCGCTGACGTGGCCCAGGCCCTGGACGTGAAGCCCGGCTCGAACGTCATTCGGCGGAGTCGGGTCTACCGCGACCGGCACGGCATCGTGGCGCACTCAACCTCGTGGATCCCTGCGCGATTCGAAGAGTTGGTCCCACAACTCGCGAAGAGTGCGCGGCTCACCGGAGGAACGTCGTTGCAACTCATCGCACAGGCCACCGGCCGACCGATCACGCACCGGTTCGACACCGCCTCGGCCCGGTTTCTGACGCCTGAGGATGCACAACTTCTGGGGCTGGATCCCACCACGGCACCGTACGAACCAGTGGTCGTGATGACTGCGAAGTTCGTAGACAGCGAAGGCATCGTCGTTGAGTACGGCGTCGACCTCGGCGGCCCTGGGCGCACGTGGCAAACAGAATCGGAAGTTGCCCAGTGACGGCCGCCCAACCGGTCTGCGTCCTCATGGCAGGACTACCCGGCTCCGGCAAGACGACCCTCGCCCGCGCTCTGACCGCCCGCGGGTTCGTCAGGCTCTGCCCCGACGAGGAGATGTTCCGCCGGCACGGCGTGTACGGTGTCGACTTTCCCCGAGGCACGTTTCCGACGCTTGAGCGCCCGATCCTCGAAGAGATCTCGGCCGAGCTCCGCGAACAACTCAAAGCCGGGCACGACGTCGTGGTCGACCACGGATTCTGGACGCCACAAGACCGAGCTCACTGGCAGGCAATCGCAATCGAGGCTGGCGCCGTCTCGGTGCTGGTCTACCTCCAGGCTAGCCACGAAGAGCTCTGGTCCCGCGTCAGTAAGCGCAACGCTCAGCACGAAGACGATCCGAACTCGATCTATTTCGAAGAATCAGACCTGCTTCGGTACCGCTCCCGGTTCGTGCCCCCGGAGCCTGACGAGCCCCACCTTGTCTACGACGGGGACCCTGAGTCCCTGCTGAAGGCTGTGCGATTGGTCTGACGGGTGCCCCGGCCCTTCTCGGAGGTTCACGGGCGGGGGCAGGGGTGTCGTCGAGCGCCCTGCCGGACGACCCCACCTCATCAAGCCGAAGCCATTCCCGATCATGAGGGCGATGGAGCGGATGGGAGGGTAGCGGACTACACCCTGATCGATGACTCGCTCACCGACGTCCAGGCCGCTCACGCAGCCGGTGCAACGGTCGTGGCCTACGCCAACAAGCCCCACAAGGCCGCGCTCTTCGCCGAAGCGGGAGCCGACACCATCACCGACACCATGCACGCCATCGCCGAAGCCCTCACCACGGCACAGCCGTAGGAGCCGAGCGGACCTGTTACAGGTTTCTCTACCTCATCAAGCACCCGGCTGCGCTCCGCTCCGCCGGGCGGGCTTCCCGGCTCCGCTCTCGCGCGACGCTCCTGCCTTCGGCCCGCTCCGCGCGCGCTGCGCCGACGCCCGCCCCTACAAGACGGGATAGGCCCGAAGGCATGAGCCGAGTCCCCAGAGGCCGCTGGTTCCCTCCCTCACCGAACATGCCTCCGGCGGGGGCGCTCAGGCTCCGGGATGGCCAGGGCCCCGCTCGCGAGTGCCGGCCGGAGTGTGGTTGAGGCGGGGGAACTCCCATCCCGTCTGCCATCGACCCAGGACAAGCCGAGCAGACACGGCACCGGGCGTCCAGGTCGTACGTCCAGTTGGGCGCTCCACCTGGACGCCCGGCACCGCGCCCGCTCCACATACGTGTGGGTCGACGGCAGACGGGATGGGAGTTGGGGGTGAGTCGTGGGCAAGGCCGGCGGACCAGTTCCCCTTGACAGCTCTAAGTCAAACCGACCCGCATACCCTGAGGTTTCCTCTAGCATCCTGCTGTGCTTCGATTGCTGATTGACACCTCTGTATGGCTGAACATTGCGAAGCGGCGCGATGGCCAACAAATCATCGCCCCTTTGCGCGTCTTGCTGCACCAGAATAAGCTAGAGATCTTGGTGCCCGCTCTCATCTTGGACGAGTTTGACCGGAACAGGCCGCGAGCCGAGGCCGCAACATCCCAAAGCGTGAGGGAGAGGTTCAGGCTCCTACGTCAGGACTTGCAAGATTACGGCGACGACGAGGCGCAGGGTTGGATCGCAGAAATGGCGCACCAGATTCCGCATGTCAGTGCGCGATCGTTGCAGAATTTCTCCGAGATCTCTGACCTGATACGCCGAGGGACCCTCCTGGAGCCGAGTCCAGAGAATCACGCGTCGGTCGTCCGGAGAGGCCT
This sequence comes from Streptomyces racemochromogenes, assembly GCF_044129415.1. Classification (GTDB taxonomy): domain Bacteria; phylum Actinomycetota; class Actinomycetes; order Streptomycetales; family Streptomycetaceae; genus Streptomyces; species Streptomyces racemochromogenes_A. The sequence goes on along the minus strand of NZ_JBBDHD010000169.1, from coordinate 3,716 downwards.
TGAGAAAAAGGCCCCACTCCACCAGGACAAAAATAGTGTCGCGGACGCGCTACTGATCGAGCAGTATGCCTCAGCCCTGAAGTCCGATGAGGAAGCGTGTAGTGAGTACGTTTTCGCGACGGCCAACTACACCGATTTCTCCGCACCTAAGGGAGATCGACGGCAGCCTCATCCGGACCTGGCGGAAGTTTTTGCAGCGCCCAACTCTCATTACGTATACGACGTCGACGGCCTAGTGGCAGTTTTGGGTGAAAAACTCGGTAGCGATTACCTCGAAGAGGCCGAAGATGTGGAGTTCATTCAGTCCGAAACCGTCACTCGATCTCTGGTAGAGATTCTCGCGGCCCACGAGGAGTACTTCGAAAAAATCTGGTACGGCCGAAGTATTATGCGTGACACGGAGGATGGGCGAATCCATCCAGGAACATCCGAGTCGCTGGAGCGCACCATCTTGGCTGCCCGGCGGCGCATCGAAGAGAAATATGGCTCAGAGAGCCTCCCTCCCGTCGATGACTGGGAATGGGGTTTCATGCACGGCAAGCTGTCTGCTCTGCGCTGGATCATGGGGGATGAATGGGATTTTCTTGACACGTGATCCGCACCGCAAGGGTGGAGAGTAGCGGGCAGGATCGGTGATCCAACGGGCTCCGACGCTGCGTGCCGACCTCGTCTAGCCCAACACGTGTGCCAGGTGGTGCGCGGTGAAGCTGCGGTGCTCCCGTAGCAACCTCCGTACGCCTGCCGGCGAGCGGCTTCCTTCCGCACCCTGTGCCCAAGGGCCTGCTGGAGGCCCGGCATGGAGGTGGCGATGGCGAAGCGACGACGTCCGCAGCCCAGGGACAATCGAGGGCGGTTCACCACGACCGGCGTTCCGCTGTGGTTTGGTGTCCTGCTAGTGGCGCTGGTGGTGCTTTCCGTCGTCCGCTAGCCGTCGACACCGACGCGGGGCGGAACCACGCAAGCAGTGCCAGGTGAGTGTCTAACTGAGTGACAACAGGGCCGCACATCGGCGGACGGCCACGGACACCGACGGGCTATCGCCGCAGGTGAGACAGGCGATCAACCCTGGTCCATGCACCGCCCACGTTGATTCGGGACGAAGAGGTCGTGGGTTCAAATCCCGCCACCCCGACAGAGTAAGACCAGGTCAGGGGCCTGATCCGCATCGCGGATCAGGCCCCTGAGTGGTTTACGGCCTTGTGTTGGGAGCCGTCTGGGAGCCGACCCCGGAATCCGGCTCCGATGGGGAGCCGGTCAGGCAGCGGCGTTGCCGGGGTCCGGGGGAACCGTGCGCGTGCTCCGGTCGTCGAGGATGATCAAGGCGGGGCCGTTCTCCTTCTCGGCCTGATCTGTCACACGTTCCACCGCGAGCGCGGTCCGGCGGTAGACCGCCGCAGCCAGCGCCCACGTGGCCAGGTCCTGATCTTCACCGGGCGCGCCGCCGGCCTCGTGGCCCCGGGTCACCTTCCACATCGTGGTGAGCAGGGCGAGCAGGGACCTTCCCGACAGGGCCGTCTCGATCCGGCCGCTGTCCGCGTCGTCGATCCGCTCTGGGAGCCGGAAGTGCGCGTGCCCGCTGGTCTGCTCCGCGATGAAGTCCCACGTCTCCCGGTGGCAGATCAGGGTCGCGGAGGCGATCGATGCCGCCGACAGCAGGCGCTCCAGATGGGCGCGCTGGTCTTCCTGGCTGATCCGAGCGGGCTCCTGGGTCGGCGATTGGAGCTCAGCGGCCTTCCTCGTCATGGCAGTCCCCTGGCCGTGGGCGGTGCGAACTTCTTCCAGCAGGTCCACCTGGGGTTCCTTCCCATCGGATTCCTCGGTCGCCTCGGCCGGCTCGTCGATCTCCGGCGCGGCCGGTCCCAGCCCGGCGGTCTGCTGCTCAGCGGGCTCGACAATGGCCGGGGCACCGACGGCCGGGAGACTCGTCACAGGCGGCTGCACCGGAGGCTCCGCCTGGCTGGTCTCTTCCAGGCGCCGGCTCAGGGCCTCAAGACTGCCCCGTGTCTCCGCCAGGTCGGTGAGCATCCGTTCCTGACGTCGCCGGAGCTCACGGTTCTCCTCGCGCAGGCCCATCGTGCCTTGCGCCACGGCTTCGAGAACCTTCTGCCGTGTCTGGTCCAACGTCAGGTAGAGCGCGCTCAGACCCGTCGCGGGGTCCTGGAGCGCGCCCCGTATGACGTCGAGTTGACTCAGCGTCTTTTCCGTCTCGTCCCTCCGCCGCACGCAACCCCCACTTCACTCCCAGTGATGACCGCTCATCTCTCCCCGACGCAGTGTCAGCTAATGCGATGATTTCCAGCCGAATCGCGGGTCCGCTTGTGCGGGGCTGACGCGGGCGGTACCACAAAGACCATGCGCCGTCGGTCGCCCCTCAATGATCCTCGACTCGCCCTCGTGACCCGGATCAGTGAGGGCACCGAGATGTGCCACCACAGAGGAAGACCCGGTCCGGCCCCTACCGATTCGTGTGGGGGCCGGATGGCTGACTGGGTGACACCGGGGTCGGGGCAGGTCTGAAGGTCGGCTTCATGGCCGTCGCCTACGTTCGGGGGGCCAGTCCGGGGCTGGCCAGGTGGCGGGCCGAGCCGTGCAGTGGTGTTGGTGGTCCTCTGCCGGCATCGGCCGCTCGTGGTCACTCCGAAGGCGGTCGGCTCTTCGAGGACCAGGTCCGGTAGGCCCATTGCGCAACTGCACCTACCGCCAGAGACACCAGAATCGCACCCCAGTCGATGACGTGGGGGAGGCCAGGGCCGAACGCGAAGAACGCGAGGGACGCGGCGGTTCCGACGACGAAGGCGATGATGCCGCCGCGGCGGCGTTTGGCGGCCCGGGCGGGGTCTTCCCTGGGGGACTGGGTGGTCATGTGCTGCTCACTTCGTGATGTGGTGGCACTGACTGACCCGACGGACACCGTTGACGTGCAGGTGCGCGCACGCCTTCCCGTAGTGCGGCAGGGTCTGGGGCGCATTGTTCCGCATCGGATGGATCTCGCACTCAGTGTGGGTCTTGCCGCGCGATGTCTTGTACGTCTTGTTGTCCGTGTTGGCGTAGGTGAAGTCGATGCGCCAGTTACAGAAGCCCGAGTTCAGGGCTCCGATGAACCCGCAGTCGACCCCGGCGTTCTGGTAGGTGATCTTCTTGCCGTCGCCGCGGATGATGTGGGTGAACATGCAGCCCGTGGGCACCTTCATCGTCACACCCCCCACCTGATAGTCGAAGCTGGCCACGGGGCTGGAGCCGATGGCCCCGGCGTATGCGTGCGCCGGGGATAAGAACGCGAGCGCTGCTGTTGCGGCCACGGCTGTGGTGACACGCAGTGCGTAACGGGCGGCCATGTCTGATGCCTTTCGACGGATTGTCCTTTCAGCCGTGCAACTCCTCCGGGTGGCCTGGCGACTCTGGGGGCAGCGGGACATCCACTACGAAGAGTGAGCAAATAGGTCGATGGGGTGGTGGGGGCTGAGCGGTTGACAGTCGTCCCGCGGTGACCGGGGTGGCGGTGTGTGGGGTGCGGGTGGGGGGTGGGGGTGTTGGAATGCCCGGAGGGGGGTTGGTGGGCTGCGAGGAGGAGCGGGCATGGGCACCTGGCTCTCCTGCGTGGGCCCGCTCGGGCAGTCCGTGGTGAGTTCCGGGGGCGGGGTCGGGGGGGGGGGGGGGGGGGGGGGGGGGGGGGGGGGGGGGGGGGGGGGGGGGGGGGGGGGGGGGGGGGGGGGGGG
>NZ_JBBDHD010000168.1:0-11459 GCF_044129415.1 Streptomyces racemochromogenes | reverse complement strand
GTGTCCAGGAACACCACGTCCACGCCGGGGAAGGCACGGGAGGCGAGGTGGGCGACCACCGCGTCCTCCATCGAGGAGGTCACGCAGAACTTCGTGCCGAAGGTGTCGGCGGCCCAGGTGAGGATCTCCAGGGCGGAGGCGTCCTCCAGCTCCCGGCCCGCCCGCTCGGCGAGTTCCTTCAGCTCCGTGAGACGCGTGTCTTGAACCGTGGTCATATCTCGTCCCCTCCAGCGGTGTCGGTCCGGACACCCCGTGCCAGCAGCCCGAGGTACTTCAGCTGGAAGGCCCGGTTGCAGGCCCTGCATTCCCAGGCGCCGTGGCCCGTCTCATGGGGAAACAGGTCCTCGTCGCCGCAGTACGGGCAGTAGAACGGTGCGGCGCGCTCGCTCACGACAGGTCCTCGTCCTTCGCGCGGGACACCCAGGCGGCGAAGCGCTCGCCGTCCTCACGCTGCTCCGAGAAGCGCGTGACGACCCGCTCGACGTAGTCGGGCAGTCCGGCCGAGGTGACCTTGAGGCCGCGGACCTTGCGGCCGAAGCCGGCCTCCAGGCCCAGGGCGCCGCCCAGGTGGACCTGGTAGCCCTCGACCTGGTTGCCCTCGTCGTCCAGGACCAGCTGGCCCTTGAGACCGATGTCCGCCACCTGGATGCGCGCGCAGGCGTTGGGGCAGCCGTTGATGTTGATGGTGAGCGGCTCGGCGAAGTCCGGCAGGCGCCGCTCCAGTTCGTCGATCAGGGACGCGCCGCGGCCCTTGGTCTCGACGATGGCCAGCTTGCAGAACTCGATGCCGGTGCAGGCCATCGTGCCGCGGCGGAACGGGGACGGCTTGACCCGCAGGTCCAGCGCCTCCAGGGCCGCGACGACGGAGTCGACCCGGTCGGCCTCGATGTCGAGGACGATCATCTTCTGCTCGGCGGTGGTGCGCAGGCGGCCCGAGCCGTGCTGCTCGGCGATGTCCGCGATCTTGGTCAGGGTGGCGCCGTCCACGCGGCCGACGCGCGGGGCGAAGCCGACGTAGAACTTGCCGTCCTTCTGCTGGTGGACGCCGACGTGGTCGCGCCACTGGCCGCTGGGCTGCTCGGGGGCGGGGCCGTCGGTCAGCTTGCGCTTCAGGTACTCGTCCTCCAGCACCTGGCGGAACTTGGCCGCGCCCCAGTCGGCGACCAGGAACTTCAGGCGGGCGCGGGTGCGCAGGCGCCGGTAGCCGTAGTCGCGGAAGATCGAGATGACGCCCTCGTAGACGTCCGGGACCTCGTCGAGCGAGACCCAGGTGCCCAGGCGGACGCCCAGCTTGGGGTTGGTGGACAGGCCGCCGCCGACCCAGACGTCGAAGCCGGGGCCGTGCTCCGGGTGGTTCACGCCGACGAAGGCGATGTCGTTGATCTCGTGCGCCACGTCGAGCAGCGGCGAGCCGGAGACCGCGGACTTGAACTTGCGGGGCAGGTTGGAGAAGTCCTTGTTGCCGACGATGCGCCGGTAGATCTCCTCGATGGCGGGGGTGCCGTCGATGATCTCGTCCTGGGCGATGCCGGCGACCGGCGAGCCGAGGATGACGCGGGGCGTGTCACCGCAGGCCTCGGTGGTGGACAGGCCGACGGCCTCCAGGCGGCGCCAGATCTCGGGGACGTCCTCGATCCGGATCCAGTGGTACTGCACGTTCTGGCGGTCGGTGAGGTCGGCGGTGCCGCGCGCGAACTCCTCGGAGATCTCGCCGATGACGCGGAGCTGCTCGGTGGTCAGCCGGCCGCCGTCGATGCGGACGCGCAGCATGAAGTACTTGTCGTCCAGCTCCTCCGGCTCCAGGATCGCGGTCTTGCCGCCGTCGATCCCGGGCTTGCGCTGGGTGTAGAGGCCCCACCAGCGCATACGGCCGCGCAGGTCGTTGGGGTCGATCGAGTCGAAGCCCGTCTTGGAGTAGATCGTCTCAATGCGCGTCCGCACGTTGAGACCGTCGTCGTCCTTCTTGAACTGCTCGTTGCCGTTGAGGGGCGTGTGGTGTCCGACGGCCCACTGGCCCTCACCGCGGTGACGGCCGGTCTTGCGGCGCGCGGCGGCTGCGGGGGCGGCTGCGGGCGTTTCGGGGGTGGCGGCCATGGAGGGTACGTCCTTCTTCAACGGCTGGAGGCAGGGCAGGGGAGCGGCGGGGCGCCCCTGTCACGCTGGTATCTCCGAGCAGGTGCGGCCGATTTCCGCCCCTTTGCCGGGGTTACCGGCGCGCGGGGGCGGCGTTCGGCCTTCAGGGGGCTTGCAGGTGGTCGACGCGTCCGCGGCGGCGGGGACGGCGGCGACGTGCGGCGGTGGCTGGTTCCGTCAGCTCGCCGGACACATGGCGCTGGACATGCGGCCGAGGTCGACGTGACGTCGACTCACCAAGGCGATTCCAGCTCCATTCATGGCCGAAGCGTGTCACGGGCCGATTGGAGGAGTCCACTAGTGTCCACGATCCGGACGAACTCGTCCCGGATCGTGGGACGGCGTGACGGGGGTCACGCCGTACGGAGGTTCCGCATGCGCTGCGGGCGGGGCGGAGGCCCGGACAAGGGCGGAGGCCCGGCCAGGGCTCAGGCGCCCGGCCAGGGGCCAGGGGTGGGGGTGTCCTGCTTCTCTTCCGTTTCCGTCCTGAAGACCTTGAAGCCGCGGCGCTGGTAGTTGTCCATCGCCGTCGGCCCGTCCTGGCTGCAGGTGTGGACCCACACCCGGCGGGTGGGCTCCCGGTCCGGCCACCGCTGCGCCAGGTCCCACGCGCGGGCCGTGCCCAGCGTCAGGAGGTGACCGCCGATGCGGCGCCCCCGGAAGGCCGGCAGCAGCCCGAAATACATGATCTCCACCACACCGTCCGGCTGCGGGTCCAGCTCGATGTACCCCGCCGGGGTGCCCCGGTCGTACGCCACCCACGTCTCCACGCCCGGCCGGTCCAGATGCGCCGCCCACTCCGCGCGGGTCAGCGACAGCCGGTCCGTCCAGTGGATGTCCTGGCCCACCGAGGCGTACAGGAAGCGGCTGAACTCGGGCGAGGGGACCTCGGCCCGGCGGACGGTGATCTCCGGGCCGGGCTCGGCCGCCGGGACCAGGTCCTCGGGCGAGGTCATTTCCAGGGACCAGGTGGTCAGGGTGATGGTGCTCATGCGCATCAGGGAACCACATCGCCCGGCCGCCGCCCCGGGGTCCCCCGGGGACCCCCGCGACCCAGCCGGGCCCGGACCACCGCCGGGGCCGTCGAGTGCGGCAGCAGCCCGGCCGGGTCCTGCGGGCGGATCAGCTCCACCTCCACGTCCTCCGCGAACCGGTACGGCCGGTGGCTCAGCACCCCCGCCAGGCGGCGCCGCACCCGGGAGAGCTCGGCGCGCACCGTCACCGTACGGCCGGGGTCCCCGAACAGCTCCTGCGCCAGCTCCGCCGCCGTCCGCCCGCGCGGGCTCTCGGCCAGCAGGAACAGCAGCTCCGCGTGGCGCGGGCTCAGCTCCTGCGACCAGCTGCCCGCGGCGCCGTACACCGTCGCCGACCAGGACCGGGGCCGGCTCAGGTCCAGCACCACCCGGCTCGCGGCCGCCGCCGCCGTGGACTCCGTCAGGCGCAGCAGCCAGCCGCCGGGCAGCGGCTCCGCGACGCAGTCGCCGAGCTGCGGGATCCACAGCCGCCCGGGGCCCAGCGCCTTGGGCAGCTGCACCCGGTCCGCCGGCGCCAGCCCCGTCACCGCAGCCGTCCAGCCGTGCGGGTCCACGGCCACGGCCCGCCCCGGCAGCCGGGCCAGCAGCGGGGCCGCCACCGTCCGCAGCCGCTCCAGGGACTCCAGGTGGCGCACCCGCAGCTCCCGCTCGGCGAGCCGGGCCACCGAGCTGACCCAGGCCAGCGTCGCCGGGTGCATGGTGGCCAGCGGCCCGCTCACGTCGACCACGCCCAGCAGCTGCCCGTCCCGGGGGTCGTGCACGGGGGCTCCGGCACAGGTCCAGTCGTGGTGGCTGGAGACGAAGTGCTCCGCCGAGAACACCTGCACCGGCCGCCGGGTCACGAGCGAGGTCCCCACCCCGTTCGTGCCGACCACGGACTCGTCCCAGTCGGCCCCCACCGCGAAACCCAGCCGGTCCGCCTTGCGCAGGATGCTGCTGTGCCCCTCCCGCCACAGCAGCCTGCCGTCGGAGTCGGCGACGACCATGATGTGCAGGGACTCGTCCAGGGCGGGCAGCAGCCCCTCCCGCAGCACCGGCAGGATCTCCCGCAGCGGCGAGACCTGCCGCCGCTCCTCGGTCTCGGCGGCCGACAGCATCCGCGACCGCGCGTCCCGGTCGGGGTGGACGCCGCCGGCCATCATCCGCCGCCAGGACTCGGCGATCTCCGGGCGCGGGGAGGCCGGCAGGCGGTCCCCGGCCAGCGCGGCCGCCCGTACTCCCTTGAGCAGACGCGCGGCCTCCCGCGCGTCCATGGCCGAGATGCGCGCCACGTCGACCGTGCTGCCTGCGGTGTTGGCCACCGGAACCTCCCCGTGCTGAACAGGACGTACTGCGGAAGACACCGGGGCCGGCGTACGCGCCCCTTACCCGGGCACGTGCGGCGGGCACCTGCGACCACCTGTGGACCGAAGGGTTGCAACGGTATGCAACTCTCGCCAACCCCCGGTCGCGCGACCGAAACTATCGGCACGCCGCAGAGCGGCGTGACAGCTCCTTCCTCGGGGCTCTTGGGTCCAGGGGTGGTGCCGAGTCGGCGCGGCGCCACCCCCGGTCCCACCTGGACGGGCTCGGATCCCGGCGCTGAACGGTTCAAGGTCGCGGTGGTTTGGGGACCGCCGCGGCCCCGCGGTCACGGGCGGTTTGGGGACCTCCGCGAACCACGCGAACCGCAGCGGTCAGGGGACCGCGCTCAGCCCGCGATCCGCGCCCGTGCCACGACCGCCCGCAGGTCCAGGGTGTGCGGCAGCGTCCCGAAGGCCGCCCCCCAGTCGCCGCCGAGCCGTGACGCGCAGAACGCGTCGGCCACCTCCGGCGGGGCCCACCGCACCAGCAGCGAACCCTGCAGCACCAGCGCCATGCGCTCCACCACCCGGCGGGCCCGGCCCTCGATCCCCTCCAGGTCCGCGAGGTCCGTGAACAGGTGCCTGACGGCCGCGTCCAGCCTGTGGTCGGCGCCCCTGGCCAGGCCGATCTCCAGGAGGAAGGCGTTCAGGGCCTGCGGCTCCCTGCGGAGGGCGCGCAGCACGTCCAGCGCCTGCACGTTGCCCGAACCCTCCCAGATGGAGTTCACCGGCGATTCGCGCAGCAGTCTCGGCAGTCCGGACTCCTCGACGTAGCCGTTGCCCCCCAGACACTCCAGTGCCTCCGCCACCATCGGCGTACAGCGCTTGGTCACCCAGTACTTCGCCGCGGGCACCGCCAGGCGCAGGAACGCCCGCTCCTGCTCCGTGTCCGCGTCGTACGCGGCAGCCAGGCGCAGGGTCAGGGCGGTCGCCGCCTCCGACTCCAGGGCGAGGTCTGCGAGGACGTTGCGCATCAGCGGCTGGTCGATGAGCGGTGCTCCGAAGGCAGAGCGGTGCTCCGCGTGGTGGACGGCCTGCGTCAGCGCCTGCCGCATCAGCGAGGCGGAGCCGGTCACGCAGTCCAGCCGGGTCGCCGCGACCATCCCGATGATGGTCCGCACCCCCTGCCCCTCCTCGCCCACCCGCCGCGCCCAGGTCCCGTCGAACTCGATCTCCGCCGACGCGTTCGACCGGTTCCCCAGCTTCTCCTTCAGCCGCTGGACCGCGAACGCGTTGCGCGTCCCGTCCGGCAGCACCCGCGGCACCAGGAAGCAGGTCAGCCTCTCCTTCCCCGAGGAGGCCGCCTGCGCCAGCACCAGGAAGCCGTCCGACATCGGCGCTGAGCAGAACCACTTGTGCCCGGTCAGCAGGTACTCCCCGGCGGCGTCCAGGGGCACCGCCACCGTCGTGTTCGCCCGTACGTCGCTGCCCCCCTGCTTCTCCGTCATCGCCATCCCGAACAGCACCCCGGCCTTGTCCCCGGCCGGCCGCAGCCCCTCCTCGTACACGTGCGCGGTCAGCAGCGGCTCCCACTGGGCGGCCAGCTCCGGATCCGCCCGCAGCGCCGGCACCGCCGCGTGCGTCATCGACACCGGGCATCCGTGCCCCGCCTCCGCCTGCGACCACACGAAGAAGCCCGCCGCCCGCCGCAGATGCCCCGACGGCCGCCCCCAGGCGTCGGTGAGCCCCGCGCCGACCGCGTGCCCCAGCAGCCGGTGCCAGGCCGGATGGAACTCCACCTCGTCGATCCGGTTGCCGTAGCGGTCGTGCGTCCGCAGGACCGGTGGGTTCTCGTTCGCCTGCCGCCCCCACTCCTGGGCCTGCGCCGAACCCGCCGCGCGTCCGAGAGCGGAGAGCTCCCGCCGCACCTCCTCCCGGACCCCGGGAGGCGCCTGCGCGAGGTGCCGCTCCACCCCCTCCGTGAGCGCCCGGTCTCCGAGGTAGACCTCGTACCCGACGAGCGGAGGGGCCTGGTTGCCGACTGTGTGGGTGGTGGCTGCCATGCGGCTACGGTAAGGACGTGCAGCCAGCGAAAGAAACACCCGAGGGGACCCCGGCACGCCCGGGCAGGCTCCACCGGGCCCGCGTCCTCTACCGCAACGTCTCCAAGCGCAAGATGGGCTGGCTGCTCCTCAAGGACACCGTCAACTCGTGCATCGAGTACCGGATCCTCGGCCTCGCCGCCGAAGCCGCCTTCTTCACGCTCCTCTCCCTGCCCCCGCTCTTCCTGGGCCTGCTCGGCCTCCTCGGCTACGTGGACGGATGGACGAACACCCAGTCGGTGGCCAGCATCGAGGAGAACATCCTGCGCGCGGTCGGCACCGTCCTGTCCGACCGGGGCGTCAACGACATCGCCCGCCCGATGCTCGACGACGTCACCCGCGAGGGCCGCCCCGACCTGATCTCCCTGGGCTTCGCCTTCGCCCTGTGGTCCGGCTCCCGCGCCGTCAACGTCTTCATCGACACCATCACCGTCATGTACGGGCTCGACGGCCGGCGCGGCATCGTCAAGACCCGGCTGCTGGCCTTCCTCCTCTACGTCATCGCCCTGGTGATCGGCGCGGTCGTGCTGCCCCTGATGGTGGTCGGCCCCGACGCCGTCGTCCGCCTGGTGCCCTGGAGCACCGAGGTGATCGCCGTCCTCTACTGGCCGGTGGTCACCCTGCTCTCCATCGCCTTCCTGACCACGCTCTACCACGTCTCCGTGCCCGTCCGCTCGCCCTGGATCGAGGACGCCCCGGGCGCGCTCGTCGCCCTCGCCATGTGGGTGCTCGGCTCGTTCCTGCTGCGGGTCTACCTGACCAACACCATGGAGGGACCCACCATCTACGGCTCGCTGGCCGCGCCCGTCGCGGTCCTGCTGTGGATCGGGATCTCCGCCTTCGCGGTGCTCGTCGGCGCCGCCGTCAACGCCGCCATCGACCGCGTCTGGCCCTCGGTGGCCACCGCCGCCGCCCGCGAGGCCAACGAACGCGCCCGCGAGGCCGAGGCCGCCCAGCTCGTCGCCCGCGCCGCCGCCTGGCGGGCCCTGGCCGAGGGGGAGTCCGAGGACGACGAGGACGCCGGGATGCCCTCGGAGTTCCCCGAGCGCTGGTCGAACTTCCTGCCGCCCGACGACTACACCTCCCGCCTGCGCAAACACTGACCGGCCCGGCGTCGGCGCCCCCTCTCCACCCGTGGGTGGAGAGGGAACCTCCACCCGGGATCCACCCCGGCGCCGATCACAGGGACGCGGCCCGTTCCTAGCGTGAAGGGCATGGATATCGCACGTGTTCTCGTCATCGCGCTGGTCGTCGCCTTCGTCCTCGTACGCAGGTTCGGCGGACGGCCCGTCAAGGACCAGGACCGCCTCTGGGTGCTGCCCGCGATCCTCGCCGCCGTCGGCGTCGCCGAGGGGGGACTGGTCACCCCCGCCCACCCGGTGCTCAGCGCGGTCCTGCTCGCCGCTGGGATCGCCGCGGCCGCCGGAACCGGTCTGCTGATGGGCCGCGCCATGACCCTGTGGCGCGAACCCGACGGCACCCTCTGGGCCAAGGGCAACCGCGCCGTCCTCGCCCTGTTCGGGCTCTCCCTCGCCACCCGGGCGGGCCTCGCCCTCCTCGGGGCCGCGGCCGGCGTCCCCGTCGGGAACGGGGCCCTGCTGGTGACCCTCGCGACCTGGATCCTGGCCCAGGGCCTGTCCCTGGCCGCCCGCGCCCACCGGATCCCCGCGGCGGTGTGAGGGCCGTCGCGATGCACCGCGCGCTCCCGGAGAAGGGCTGGCTACAGTGGGCGGGGATGTCGCCCCGCACCCTGCCCCTGCCCACCGACGCCCACGTCAGGGTCGCCGTCCAGGCGGCGTTGCTCGTCTGGTTCGTACACGGCCTGCTCACGCCCCCGCCCGGCGCCGCGGCCCTCGCCTGCGGGCTGGCCGGCCTCGGCCTGACCCTGCTCGGCGTCGCCCTCCTCGACAGCAGGCCCCGCACCGGGGCGGCCGTGCTCGCCGCCGCCCTGGCCGCCGCCACCGCCACCGGTCTGCTGGCGCCCGCCACCCCCTGGGTGGTCCTCCTCTTCGCCGTGTGCGGCTTCGCCGCCGCCCGCCTCGGGGCCGTCCCCGCCGCCGTCCTCCTCGCCACGGCCGCGGCCGCGGCCGTCGCCGTCACCCTGGGGCGCGGACGCGACCCGGTCGAGCTGTGGAACGTCGTCGGCCTCTGCGGGATGTTCGCCTACATCCGGGCCGGCCGCTCCCGGCGAGCCGCCGCCGAGTCCGAACGCCAGCGCGCCCTGCTCGCCGAACGGGCCCACGTGGCCCGCGAGGTCCACGACATCCTCGCGCACTCCCTCTCCGCCCAGCTCATCCACCTGGAGAGCGCCCGGCTGACCCTGGAGGCCGGCCGCTACGACGAGGCCGGGGTCCTCGTGGAGCGGGCCCGCGCCCTCGCCAAGGGCGGACTGGAGGAGACCCGCCGGGCCGTCGCCGTGCTGCGCGGCGACACCCCGGCCCCGCGCGAGGCCCTCACCGCCCTCGCCGAGGAGTACCGCCGCACGACGGGAGCCGCCTGCGCCCTCACCTTCGGCCCCGGGCCGTGCCCGCTGCCGCCCCAGGCGGCGCTCGCCGTCGTCCGCACCGCCCAGGAGGCCCTGACCAACGCGCGCAAGCACGCCGCCGGCGCCCGCGTCGAGATCACCCTCGGCTGCGCCGACGGGCGCTACGAGCTGTGCGTCACCGACTCCGGCGGCACCGGAGCCGCGCCGTACGCCGCCACCGGCGGCGGATACGGCCTCGTCGGCATGGCCGAACGGGCCGCACTCATCCGAGCCTCACTCGACGCCGGACCGCACGGCACCGGCTTCCGCGTCCGCCTGGAAGGACCCCTCGCACCGTGAACGAGAGCGACGCCCCGATCCGCGTGGTCGTGGCCGACGACCAGACCGTCGTACGGGAGGGGCTGGTCCTGCTGCTCGGTCTGCTCCCCGGCACCGAGGTGGTCGCCTCCGCCGCCGACGGCGCCGAAGCCGTCCGGCTCGTCGCCGAACACGCCCCCGACGTGGTCCTGATGGACCTGCGCATGCCCCGCATGGACGGCGTGGAAGCCACCCGGCTGATCACCGGGAACCACCCCGCGACCGGGGTCGTCGTCCTCACCACCTACAGCGACGACACCTCCGTCATCGAGGCCCTCAGGGCCGGCGCCCGCGGCTACCTCACCAAGGACGCCGACGCGCAGGAGATCGCCCGCGCCCTCGCGGACGTGCGCGCCGGCGCCACCAGCCTCGGCCGGGCGGCCCAGGAACGCCTCGTCGCGGCCGCCGTCGCCGCCGAACCGCCCGCGCGGCCACGGGAAACCGGCCTGCCCGACGGGCTGACGGCGCGCGAGGGGGAGGTGCTCGCCCTGATCGCCGACGGCCGGTCGAACGCCGAGATCGCCCGCCGGCTCACCATCGGCGAGTCCACCGTCAAGACGCACATCAACAACCTCTTCGCCAAGACCGGGGTGCGCGACCGCGCCCAGGCCGTCCGCTACGCCTTCCGGCACGGGCTGGCGGCCGCACCCGGGGATTAATTCGGTGGTGCGGTTCTCCTGGACCGGGCTATGGTGCCGGAGTGCGGAAGAGCGGGGCACAACCGCCTTCCGGAAGAGCCTCGTTGGCTCGCCGAGATCCCCACAGGAGGTGAGAACGTCGATGACTGTCACGGTGACGGGTGCCGCCCGCGTTCAGGAGTTCGTCTTCGTTTCCGCCCCCGTGGTCTCCGGCTGACCTCACACCTCTTCGTGCGCCGCCGCGCGCACCCTGCCGGGGCCACCCTGTGAAGGGTTCCCCTTGACTCTCTCTTCCTCCCTTTCCGCCCAGCCGCACGCCCTCGCCCCCTACGGCTGGGACGAGGCCTGGGCCGCCGAGTTCGCCCCGTACGCCGCCGAAGGACTCCTTCCCGGCCGGGTCGTCCGCGTGGACCGCGGCCAGTGCGACCTCATGACGGAGCGGGGCGCCGTCCGCGCCGACACCGCCTTCGTCACCCCCCACGACCCGCTCCGGGTCATCTGCACGGGCGACTGGGCCGCCGTCGAGGCGACCGGCAACCCCCGCTACGTGAAGGCGTACCTGCCGCGCCGCACCGCCTTCGTGCGGTCCACCTCCTCGCAGCGTTCCGAGGGGCAGATCCTCGCGGCCAACGTCGACCACGCGATCATCGCGGTCTCGCTGGCCGTCGAGCTCGACCTCGGCCGGATCGAACGCTTTCTCGCCCTGGCCTGGGAGTCGGGCGCCCAGCCGCTGGTCGTCCTCACCAAGGCCGACCTGGTCCCGGACCCGGACACCCTCGGCCACCTCGTCCAGGACGTGCAGACCGCGGCGCCCGGCGTCCAGGTCCTGACCGTCTCCTCCCACACCGGCGAGGGCACGGACGTCCTCTCGGCGGTCGTGTCCGACGGGACGAGCGTGCTCCTCGGGATCTCCGGCGCGGGCAAGTCCACGCTGGCCAACGCCCTCCTCGGAGAAGACGTCATGGACGTCCGGGCCACCCGCGGGGTCGACGGCAAGGGCCGCCACACCACCACCACCCGCAACCTGCTCGCCCTCCCGGGCGGGGGCGTCCTGATCGACACCCCGGGTCTGCGGGGCGTCGGGCTCTTCGACGCGGAGGCGGGGGTGGGGCAGGTGTTCTCGGAGATCGAGGACTACGCCGCGGACTGCCGCTTCCACGACTGCGCCCACCAGGCCGAGCCGGGGTGCGCGGTGCGGGCGGCGGTGGCCGACGGGGCGCTCCCCGAGCGGCGCCTGGAGAGCTACCGCAAGCTGCTGCGCGAGAACCAGCGCATCGTGGCCAAGACGGACGCCCGCCTGCGGGCGGAGATCCGCCGCGACTGGCGCGCCAAGGCGGCGGAGGGCCGCGCGAACCACGCCGCGAAGCGGGGCGGCCGGGCCTGACCTCCGCGCCCGTCGCCTCCCCCGGCGGTGGCCGGGGGAGGCG
>NZ_JBBDHD010000167.1:0-12072 GCF_044129415.1 Streptomyces racemochromogenes | reverse complement strand
GCGCCGCCCGCCGGCGGGCCCGCGGCCGCCGGCGCCCCGGGAGCACAGCCGGACGGGCTGCCCGGCGCCTCCCACCGGCTCCAGCCGATGACGGCCGAGGCGCCCGCCAAGCCGCCCGCCGTGAAACCGGCCGTCCGGACCCGCCCCATCCTGGAACTGCCCCAGGGGCCGGCCGCGGGCGACCGGGCCATGCTGCTCACCTTCGACGACGGCCCCGACCCCCGCTACACCCCGGCCATCCTGGACACCCTCCGCCGGTACGGGGTCCGCGCGATGTTCTTCGTCTGCGGGGAGATGGCCACCGACAACCGCGACCTGCTGCGCCGGATGGCCGCCGAGGGACACGTCATCGGCAACCACACCTGGACGCACCCGCAGATCCCGCAGCTCAGCCGGTCGGCGCTGGAGTGGGAGATCGGGCGCACGAGCGAGGTCGTCGAGCAGGCCGTAGGGCAGCCCCCGCTGTGGTTCCGGGCCCCCTACGGCGCGTGGAACCGGGCGGCCTTCGAGATCGGGGCGGACCTGGGGATGGAACCCCTCGCCTGGACCGTGGACAGCCTCGACTGGACGGAGCCGGGGACCACCACCATCGTCTCCCGGATCCTGGACGGGGCCGCGCCGGGCGTGATCGTGCTGAACCACGACGCCGGCGGAGACCGGTCGCAGAGCGTCCGGGCGCTGGAGGCGTACCTGCCCCAGCTGCTGGCGCGGGGCTACCGGATGACCCTCCCGGTCCTGCCGCCCCGCTGAGGCCGGGCCCGTCCGCGCAGGGCCGCCGTACGGGGGCGGCCCTGCGCGGCGCGGCGCGGTGAAACGTTTGCTCAGCGGGCCTCCACCATCCGCGCGAAGACCACCACGTTGCCGTCGTAGCCCTTGGCCTTGGAGTAGCCGCCGCCGCAGGTGATCACCCGCAGCTCCGGGTGCCCGGTGTCCCCGTAGACGCGGGCGCCGGGGAAGGCGTCCTTGGCGAACACCTCCACCCCGTACACCTCGAACACGGCGGTCCGGCCGTCGTAGCGCTCCACCTCGATGTGGTGGCCCGGCTTCAGCGAGCCCAGACCGTAGAAGACGGCGGGTCCCTGTGCGTTGTCCACGTGGCCCACGATCACGGCTGACCCCTGCTGGCCCGGCGAGATGCCGTTGAGGTACCAGCCCGCCAGGTTGCGGTCCTGCGGTGGCGGGGCGTCGATCCAGCCCTGCGCGTCCAGCCCGACCGTCATCACCGGCGCGTCCACGTTGATCGTGGGAATCCGGATGCGCTGCACCGACGAGTGGTCCAGCACCTCCATGTCCGCCGGCGGCGTGGGCGCGTTGGCCGGCTGCTGGTCGGCGCGCGTCGCGACGGCCGCCGCCGCGGTGGGCTGCGGCGGCCCGTCCTCCACGTTGGCCCCGTTCCGCATCATGGCGAGGCCGCTGAGCAGCGCCAGTGCGAGCACGCCCCATGGGGAGCGTCTCCTCGGCCGCTGCTCGGTCTCGTCATCGAGCATGGCTCTCCCTTCCCGACGCGGGGGTCCCGACCCGCGTTCCAGTCCCTCCCCTGTACGCCCTTCTTCCCGCACGCTAAGGCTGGAAGGGCGGGACGGCGATCGGGGAGGGGCGAACGGGTGGTGCGTCCGGTCGGGGTGCGGCCATCCAGGTAATCATCACATAAATGTCTGACGGCTCGTGACCTGCGGATCCGTCAGATGAGCCCGGCGCGCCTCGGCGTGTCGCTCAACCGGGCGGCCCAAGGGCGGAAATGCGCCGGCTGCGCGCCGCCGCGAGGGTTCGTGATGGGAGGCGTTCTCGTCGATCTGCCCGGGCCACCGCTCCGGGGCGTTCTCCCGCTGGAGGTTCCACCATGCGTGCTTTCCGCGCTCTCACCGTGGCCGCGGCCGCCTGCGCCGCGCTCGGGCTCAGTGCCCCGTTCGCCGCCGCGAACAATCCGAACGGCGGCAACGGGCCGAGCAACGTCACGGTCAACCCCTACTCCGTGCACCAGGGCGCCTCGATGCAGGTCAGCGCGGCCGGCTGCGGCCACGGCGGCACGGTCTGGTCGCACGGCAACTTTCCGCAGACCAACCTGTCGGCCGGCTCCATCGGCTTCGCGACGGTGCGGATCTTCAACCACGCGTCGCCCGGCCACCACACCCTGTCGGTCAAGTGCCACGACAACAGCCTCGTCGCCACGCACCGCTTCACGATCCTGGCGGGCAACGGGGCGCAGGGCGGCCTCGGCGGCTCCTTCGGCCCGTCCACCGCCGAGACGGCCATCGGGGCGGGGCTGGTCGGCGCCGCGGCCCTCGGGGCGGGCGTGCACGTGGTGCGCCGCCGCCGTCCCGCCGCCGCCCGCTCCTGAGGCGTTCCACGGTGCGCTGCGCCGCCCCCGGGCCCGGCCGCGTCGGCGGGGGCCCGGGCGGTGTCAGTGTCCGCGGGCCGCACGGCGGCGGCGCAGGGCGTACGCCGTACCGCCCGCGGCGGCGATGAAGAGGCCCGCGCCCGCGGCGAGTTCGGCGGGGTCCGCTCCGGCGATGCTGCCGCCGATCCCGCCGCGGACGCCGAGCGGGGCGGTGCTCGCGCGGGCGGTGGCGGTCGCGGTGGCACGGGGGACGGGTGCCGTGCGCGCCGGCGGTGTGGTGCGGACGGGCGGGGTGGTGCGTGCCGGCGGAGTGGCCGGGGGCGGCGGCGGGCGCAGGCCCGTGCCGGAGGTGGCGGTCGGGGAGGGGGTGCGCCGCGGGCCGGTGGTGGAGCTGGTGCTGGGTTTCGTCGTCCCCCCGGCGATGGTGAGGTCGGCGGAGCCGTTCTCCCCGTTGCAGGTGAAGGTGACGGAGTACAGGGCGCCCGGCCGGGCGTCGCGGTCGACGGTGACCTTGACGGTCCTGCCCCGCTCGATGGTCACGGTGTCGAAGACCCCGGATGAGGCGGTGGCGTAGGCGGCGCCGCAGTTGCTGACGGAGAGGGTGACCGTGCCGCCGGGCGCGACCGTCGAGGGGGTGACGGCGAACGCGAAGGAGGTGGCGGGCGCCTCCTCGGCCGCGAGGGCGGCGGGCACGCCGAAGGCGCCGAGCGAGAGGGCGAGGCCCGTGACGCCGGCGCTCAGGAGGGCGGTGGCGGAGCTGCGTATCGCACCCATGGTCGGGTCCTCCGGATCTGCGAGGCACAGTCGCGCAGCGTTTCCGCACGTGGGGGGTCGTGCACCTCGCTGCCCGCCACGCTAGGTCCCGGCCCGGTGACCCGCGATCAGGGGCGTGCGAATGGGGCATGGCCGTAGGCCGAACCGGGGACGGGCCCCCGTCCCCGGTTTGCCGGGCCCGCACCCGCCCCGGTCGCTCAGCTCTTCAGGCCGAGGTGCGGGAACTGTGCGAGGAAGGGCTCGGCGGTGGCGGCGACCCCGCGTCCGAAGGGCGCGTCGAAGTCCCAGATGAGGAACAGCAGGAAGGCGATCAGGGCGCTGAAGAGGCCGGCCAGCAGGAGCTCGCGGAAGGAGCGGCGGATCTGCAGGGTGAAGATCAGCCCGACCGTCACCAGGGCCCCGGTGATCAGCCCGAACCACACGACCCCCGGCATGGTGGCCCCGGCGCTCTGGCCGCGTGCGTTGCGGGCGTCGTCGACCAATGCGACCTGGTCGACGAGGGGCTGGTACGCCTGGCCCTCGTGGTCGGTCTGCGGTTCGTAGTCCGTCACGTCGCGGCGGATCTTCTCCAGCAGTTCGGCGCTCCTGTCGGTGAGCTCGTTCTTCCTGGACATGTGGTCCCACTCCGTGTCGACCACGTAGGTCACGTACGCGTCGACGTCGGCACGGATCCTCTTGCGCACCTCGGCCGGGTAGACCTCGGAGCGGACGCTGATCTCGTGCAGGGCCTGGGACTCCTGGCGCACGTACTCCTGGGCGGCCCCGCGGCCCTCCCAGACGCCGGCGATCGCCAGGCCCAGCACGATCGCGTAGATCACCCCGATCATCATCGTCATGTACTCGATGACGTCCGGGGTCTCGTTCGGGTCGTCGTCCTCGGTGATCCTGCGGTGGTTGAAGAAGGCGATGGACAGCACCACGGCGCATGCCGCGGCCATCGCGAGGGTCAGGACGAGCCATTCGGACAAGACGGGCTCCCAATCGGTGGGCAGGGCGTTCGGTGGGCGGAGCGTGGCGGGCGCGGCCTAGCGCGGGCGCAGCGCGACAATCGCGAGCACGGCGGGGGCGGCGGTCATGAGGGTGAAGGTGACCGGTGAGATGTGGTGTTCGACCGGTTTGCGTGCCGCGGTGTGGTACGCGGGCCGGGGCACCTTCGGCTTCGGTGCGGGCGGCTTCGGCGCGGGGGCAGGCGGCGGGGGCGCAGCGGGCTGCGGCGGCGGGGGCGCGGGTGCCCGGTGCACCAGGGGCGCGGGCTTCGGCGCGGGCGGCTCGGGCGCGGGGGGCGCGGGCTCGGGCGGCGCGGGAGCCGGCGGTGGGGGCGGCGGAGGCGGAGGGGTGGGTCGGGGTGGCGGGGTCGGCTTGGGCGG
Source organism: Streptomyces racemochromogenes (assembly GCF_044129415.1). Classification (GTDB taxonomy): domain Bacteria; phylum Actinomycetota; class Actinomycetes; order Streptomycetales; family Streptomycetaceae; genus Streptomyces; species Streptomyces racemochromogenes_A. The sequence goes on along the minus strand of NZ_JBBDHD010000167.1, from coordinate 7,593 downwards.
GGGAGGTGTGGGCGTCGGGGTGGGTGTCGGGGTGGGTGTCGGCGGGCACGGCGGGGGAGGGGGCGGCGGGCAGTGGTGCTCGTGCCCGTGGCCGCGGCCCTTGTCGTGGCCGCGGCCCTTTCCGGGTCCGTCGCCGTGATGTCCGCCACCCCGGGAGGTCGCGCCGCCGCCGCTTCCGGCGTACGCGTACACCTCGACGGTGTCTGCGTCGTCTCCGGTGCCGATCACCGCGTAGGCGCAGCTATCGGCCACCGCCGGAGTGGCCGACAGGGTCGCCCACAGCAGGACCGGCACGGCCAGCAGGCGTCTGGCTAAGGCTCTGTTCACCCGGGGAGCATGGGCTCGCCCGCGCCCGCGCACGCGGGAGCGGAGGGCGGTTCGCCCGAACGGGCGGTTCCTGGACGGTGAGGTTTGAGACAGGTTCTGATCGGTTGTGATTGAACGTTGGTCAATTCCCAAAAGGTATTTGTCGGTTTCCGTGGCGTCCGTGGAGGCCCTCCGACGCCTTTGGTGTGTGACCAAGAACGGACCGGCAATTTCCGCTTTTGCTCGCCCTGTTGGGCAATGATCAGTACATTCGGCTCGGACAAGGAGTCCGACGGCCGCCCGACCCCCGGGCGGACCAGGTACGACCACGACACGACAACGGCTTGGAGACCCCGATGGAACGCCCCGCCTGGGCCCCGCCAGGCATCGACATATCGGTGCCGAGCGTGTCCCGAATCTACGATTACTACCTGGGCGGCTCCCACAATTTCGAGGTCGACCGCCAGGCCGCCCGCCGGGCCATGGAATTCATGCCGGGCCTGCCCAAGGTCATGCAGGCCAACCGGGCCTTCATGCGCCGCACCGTCCGCCACGCCGTGGCCGAGGGCATCACCCAGTTCCTCGACATCGGCTCCGGCATCCCCACCTTCGGCAACGTCCACGAGATCGCCCGCGCCGCCACCCCCGAGGCCCGCGTCGTCTACGTCGACCACGACCCGGTGGCCGTCGCGCACAGCCGCGCCGTTCTGGCCGGCGACGACTGCACCGGCGTCGTCGCCGCCGACCTGCGCAAGCCCCAGGACATCCTGGCCGCCCCCGAGGTCCGCCGGCTGCTGGACCTCGACCGGCCCGTCGCCCTGATGCTGGTCGCCGTCCTGCACTTCCTGGAGGACGCGGACGACCCGTACGCCGCCGTGGCGGAACTGCGCGACGCCCTCGCCCCGGGCAGCATGCTGATCCTCACCCACGCCTCCTACGAGGGCATCCCGCTCAGCGAGGAGGTCGCCGCCGGCACCGTCGGCGTCTACCGCGACATCCGCAACCCGCTCGTCATGCGCTCCCACGAGGAGATCACCGGCTTCTTCGACGGGTTCGAACTGCTGGAGCCGGGCCTGGTCTCGATGCCCGACTGGCGCCCCGACAGCACCGGGCCGCTCGCGGAGGGCGAGACCCCGGAAGACCCGTACGCCTTCTCGGGCTTCGGCGGCGTGGGACGCAAGGCGTGAGACTCCCCGCCCCGACGCCCCCGCCCGCGACCCCCGGCCAGGACCACCCGGCCGGGGGCGCCGGTCCTGCCCCCGCCCGGCTGCCGGCGGCCGGGGCCGAACCGCCCGTCCCGGACGCGGGCCGGGCGCCCCGGCGCGACCCGCTCAGCGACCTCGACGACCGGATCGGGCGCTTCGCGACCATCTGGGGACGGGCCATCTTCCCGGTCACGGCCACCTCCCTGACCCGCCCCGAGTTCGAACAGCACCTCGTCCCGCTCGCCCGGACCCTCACCGAGGCCCTGCACGCCCGCCCCTTCGACGCGAGCGTCGCCCAGGGCGTGGGCGCCGAACTCGTCGCCGTGCACTGCACCGACCCCGAGGCCCTCGCCGGCACCCTCGGCGTCGTCGAGTCCTACCTGGTCCTCTACTGCGGCCCGGACGCCGCCGCCGACCGCGGCGAGAGCACCGAGGAGTACCGCTCCCGCTGCGCCCGGCTCCAGCACGGCATCGCCGCCGGGTACGCCCGCGCGCTGCGCGAGCGGACCCTGCGGGAGCAGGAGGCCATCGCCTGCTCCGCCCTGACCGCACGCATCGACGCCCAGCAGGCCCTGCACGCCAGCGAGGAACGCTTCCGGGCCGTGTTCGAGGGCGCCGCCGTCGGCATCGGCATCGCCGACCTCGACGGCAACATCCTGGAGGTCAACGACGCCCTCCTGAAGATGTTCGGCGGACTGGAAGGCCACGTCCGCAGCCGCAACGTCAGCGAATGGGGCCACCCCGACGACACCCCGCACGTCTGGAAGATGTACGGGGAGCTGGTGCGCGGCGAGCGCGAGCACTACCGGGTCGAGAAGCCCTACTACCGGCACGACGGCACCGTCCTGTGGACCAACCTCACGGTGTCCCTGCTCCGCGACGCCGACGGGGTGCCCCAGTATCAGCTGGCCCTGATGGAGGACACCACCGAACGCCGGCTGCTCAACCTCCGCCTGCGCTACGAGGCCACCCACGACGCGCTGACCGGGCTGCCCAACCGCACGCTGTTCTTCGAACGGCTGGAGAAGGCCCTGAACGCCGCCCCCGGCAGCCGCTTCGGCCTCTGCTACCTCGACCTCGACGGGTTCAAGACCGTCAACGACAGCCTCGGCCACTCGGCGGGCGACCGGCTCCTCGTGGAGGTCGCCGACCGGCTGCAGAGCTGCGCCACCGGCCCGGGCGAGGTCGTCGCGCGGCTGGGCGGGGACGAGTTCGTGGCCCTCACCACCGGCCCCGGCGCCCAGACCGAGGAGAAGGTCACCGACCTCGCCGTCCGCATCCTGACCGCGCTGTCCACACCCATCCGGCTGGAAGGCCGGGAGCTGTCGGTGCGCGGCAGCATCGGCATCGTCGAAGGCACGGCGGGCGAGCGCACCCCGGCGGAGGTGCTGCGCAGCGCCGACATCACCATGTACCGGGCCAAGGCGGCCGGCGGCAACCGCTTCGAGTTCGCCGACGCCGAGGCCGACGCGCGCGCCATCACCCGGCACGGCCTGACCAACGCCCTGCCGGCGGCGCTGGAGCGCGGCGAGTTCTTCATCGAGTACCAGCCGCTCGTGCACCTGCACGACGGCACCGTCCACGGGGCGGAGGCGCTGGTGCGCTGGTCGCACCCCCAGTACGGGGTGCTCGGCCCGGACCGCTTCATCCCGCTGGCGGAGCGGACCGGGCTGATCGTGCCGCTCGGCCGCTGGGTCCTGGAGGAGTCCGTCCGCCAGGCCCGCACCTGGCAGCGCCAGCACGGCGGGGCGCCCCTGCGCGTCAACGTCAACCTCTCGCCCACCCAGCTGACCCACCCCGGGCTGGTCGCCGACACCCTGCGCGTCCTGGAGTCCTCGGGCCTGGCCCCCGGCGCGCTGTGCCTGGAGGTCACGGAGTCGGCGCTGATCGGAGCCGACGACGAACTCCTCGAACCGCTGCGCCGGCTCGCCGCCCTCGGGGTGGACATCGCACTCGACGACTTCGGCACCGGCTACTCGAACCTGGCCAACCTGAGGCGCCTGCCGGTCAGCGTCCTGAAGCTGGACCGCTCCTTCACCCAGGGGATGCAGCAGGAGCCGGCCGACCCCGTGGACGTCAAGATCGTGGAAGGCATCGTCGCCCTGGCCCACAGCCTGGAGCTGGCGGTGACGGTCGAGGGGGTGGAGACCGGGGCCCAGGCGGCCCAGCTCCGGGCCCTCGGCTGCGACACGGCCCAGGGCTGGTACTACGCCCGCCCGGGCTCCCCCGACCGCATCCACACCCTCTCGCTCTGCGACGCCGTACCCACCCGGTGAGGTAGCGGGACCGGGCCGGGACCGCGCGGGCGTCAGCGCATACCGGCCTCCGTTCCCCGGCCGGGCTCGCGGACCGCGGCGAGGACCCGCCGGTGGCGCTCGGTGGTGTCGGCCAGCAGCCGCTCCGCCGCCGGGAGGCGCTCGGCCTCGTATCCGTCGAGGGCGCCGGCCCCCGCCGTGCCGGTAGGGACGGCGGCCAGGGTGCGGGCGAGGGCGGCCGCGTCCTGGATGCCGGTGTTCATGCCCAGTCCGCCGGCGATCGGGTGGACATGGGCGGCATCCCCGGCGAGGAAGACCCGGCCCTCCCGCATCCGGGCGGCGCGGCGGACGTTGACCCGCCAGTCCGAGAGCCAGGTGGCCTCCGTCAGCCGTATGCCGGGCACCCCCGCGCACCGGTCGAAGATCCGGCGGAAGCCCTCCAGGGTGGCGGGCAGCGGCTCGCCCCGCCCGTCGGTCTCCGGGGAGGCCTGGAGCTGGAAGGTGTCCGTCCCGGGCATCGGGCAGAGCATGATCCCGGCGCCCTCCGAGGTGAACCACTGGTGCCAGTACTCCCGGCTCAGCCCGGGGGCCCGCACGTCCCCGACGACCATCGTCGCCTTCGCCTCGGTGTACCCCTCGAAGGGGATGCCAAGGAGCTCACGGGTGGTGCTGTGGCCGCCGTCGCAGCCGGCGGCGTACCCGGCGCGCACCGAACGGCCGTCCGCCAGGCGGGCCGTGACCCCGGCCGGGTCCTGGGCGAGCCCGGTGACCCGGGTGCCGTACTCGACGCGGACACCGAGCCCGGCGAGCCGGTCGCGGAGGATCTCCTCGACCTGCCACTGGCCGATCAGGAGGCCGCCGCCCGTGTCCGGTGTGTCGTTGACGTGAGCGCCGTCGAAGTACTTGCGCAGGACCAGGCCGCGGGTGCCGGTGGCCGCGATCCGCTCCCCGGTCCCGAGCCGGCCGAGGACCTCCAGGCTCTCCGGGGTGAGTCCCTTGCCGCGGGACTCCCGGTGGGGGCCGGACCGCTGGTCGAGGACGCGGACGGAGATCCCGCGCAGGGCCAGGTCGCAGGCCAGGGCGAGTCCGGTGGGGCCGGAGCCCGCGATCAGTACGTCGGTCATCGGAAGGGTCCTCTCTCGTCGATTCCTTCGTCGCTGAACCAAGGAAAGCGCGTCGGACAGGAAAATGCAACCCGGTCAAGAAATTGACTTGGTTGTGATTTTCCCCTACGGTGGTCGCATGGAGAACACGACGGGTCTGCGCGAGAGCAAGAAACTGCGTACGCGACGCCAGCTGGCGGCCACGGCGCTGGAACTCTTCCTGGAACGGGGCTTCGACGCCGTGTCCGTGGCCGATGTGGCAGCGGCGGCCGAGGTCTCCAAACCCACCCTGTTCCGGTACTTCCCGAGCAAGGAGGACCTGGTCCTGGACCGGTTCGCCGACCATCAGGACGAAGCGGCGCGGATCGTGCGCGACCGGCCGGCGGGCCGCGGGCCGGTGGGCGCGCTCCACGACCACTTCCTGGCGGCCCTCGCCGAGCGCGACCCCATCACCGGACTCTGCGACCATCCGGACGTCCTCGCGTTCCAGGGCCTGCTGTACTCCACCGCGAGCCTGGAGGGCCGGATCGCCCACTACACCGCCCGTGAGGTGGAACTGCTCGCCGCCGCCCTGGAGGCGGAGGGGGCCGAGCCGCTGCCGGCCCGCCTCGCCGCGACACATCTGGTGGCGGTCCGCCATGAGCTGGGCCGGGAGAACTGGCGGCGGATGGCCGCGGGCATGACGGCGGAGGAGGCCTACCCGGCGGCCGTCGGCGACGCCGACCGGGCCTTCGGCATGCTGGCCGACGGACTCGACCGGACCCTGGGGCCCCTCATACCCCGGTCCTGACCCGCTCGGGCCGCCGGTCCCTGCATGATGCCCGGTGAGGGGCCGCCGGGCAGCGGGCCGGAGAGGTGGATGCACGGATGGCGGCGCGGTATGTGACCGAGCTGGTCGCGGCGTTGGAGCGGCACGGGGCGCGGCCCGCGATCGGGGCGGGGCCGCGGGTCCTGCGGTTCTCCGAGGTGCTGGACGCCGTCCACCGGCTGGCCGGGGCGCTGGCCGAGACCGGCGTCGGGCGGGGGTCGGGTCTGGCCTGCGTGACGGGCGGCAACCGGCCGGAGGCGCTGCTGGTGCGGATCGCCGCGCATCTGCTGGGAGCCCGGCTGACCCAGGTGGTGGCCGGACCGGCGGTGTACGGGCTGGAGTTCATCCTGCGGGACTGCCTGCCCGGCCTGGTGGTGCACGACGTCCCGGTACCGGCGACGGGTGTGCCGCTGCTCGGCCTGGACGACCTGCTGGCCCGCGCGGCCGGGCGGGCGCCGGCCGACGTGCCGGTGCGGGCCCGGGAGGAGGACGTCGCCCGGGTGACGTACACCGGCGGGACCACGGGCCGGCCCAAGGGGGTGGCCTCCACGTTCGGGGCCATGGCCGCGCGGGACGGCAGGCGCGGGGCCGCCTGGACGGAGTCGGTGCACCTCTCGGTGACCAGCCTCGCCCAGCGGGCCGGCGGCCGGTGCCTGGAGCAGCTGCGGGCCGGTGGGCGGGTGGAGATCCTCGACCCCTTCACGCCGGCGGAGTTCGCGGCGGCCTGCCGGCGGCTGGGGCGGGTCTCCACGTACCTGACGGCCCCGATGGTGTACCGGCTGCTGGACGACCCGGTGACCGCCGGGGGCATCCCCGGTCTGGAGGCCGTCTCGTACGGGGCCTCTCCGATCCTTCCCGAGCGGTTGCGTGAGGCGGTGACCCGCTGGGGCGGGCGGTGGCGGCAGGGCTACGGGATGAACGAGGCGGCCGTGATCTCCCGCCTCACCCCCGCCGACCACGACGCGGCCGTCGCCGGCCGGCCGGGACTGCTGGCCTCCGTGGGCCGCCCGGCCGCGGGGGTGGAGGTACGGGTGCGCGACGAGCGGGGCGCGGTCCTGCCCGTGGGGCGTACGGGGGAGCTGTGGATCCGCTCGGCGGCGATGATGACCGGCTACTGGAACCAGCCCGGGCTGACCGCCGAAGTGCTGCGGGACGGCTGGCTGCGGACGGGGGACCTCGGCCACGTCGACGCCGACGGGTACCTGTACCTGGACGACCGGCTCAAGGACGTCGTGATCGTCGACGGGGTCAACATCCACACCCTGCCGGTCGAGGCGGCGCTCGCCCGGCACCCGGCCGTGGCCCAGGCGGTCGTGGTCGGACGGCCCAGCGCGACCACCGGTGAGGAGCTCTGCGCCTTCCTCGTACCGGCCGCCGGCCATGCCCCGAGCGGAGCCGCTGCCGCCGAGGCGTGCGAGCTGGCGGCCCGCGAGCTCGCCCCCGCGCACCGGCCGACGGCGGTCTTCTGGGAACGCGAGATCCCCCTGACGGACCGCGGCAAGCCGGACAAGCGCCGCCTCCGAGCCCGCGCCGCGCCCCCGCCCACCCCCGGCCACCACACCCCCTGACCCGGCCCCACCGACCGTGGGCCGCCGCCCTGGCCCGCCACCGCCCCGGCCCCACCCTGGGTCGCCGCCCAGCCCCGGGTCGCCGCCACCCTGGGCCGGGCTCGCCTCCGGCCGGCCCCTGCCGGGCCGGTGAGCGGTGCCGTGGGCGGGGCAGGGCCGCGCGCTGTCTATTATTAAAAAATACGACCCCACCAGTACGCTTTACGCATGTGGGGTTGGGGGGGGTTGGTGTAGAGGAGTGCGGGGGTGGAGGGCTCCTCGCGGCGCGCCCCGACCACCGCCCCCACCAGGTCGCCGCCGCCGGGGCGGCCCGCGTTGACGACCACGGCGTCGGGCCGGTGCCGGCGG
>NZ_JBBDHD010000166.1:0-12214 GCF_044129415.1 Streptomyces racemochromogenes | reverse complement strand
CCCCGCCGCCGGCCGGCCGGCCCCGCGCGACCCCGCCGCACCGCCCCGCTCCGCCGACGCCCGCGGACGGCCCCCCGCCGGCCACCGCCCCGGACCCCGACGCCCCGGCCGCGCCCGCTGTCCTGGCGCCGGGACAGGAGCCGGGGGCCCCCGACCCGGCGCCGGTGACGGCCGTCGGGACGGGTCCCGCCCTCCCGGGCCGGAAGCCCGGAGCCACCGACCCCGGCGGAGCGGGGGCGCCCCGGCGCGGGGGCTGGACGTCGGCCCCCACCCCGTACGGAGCCGTGGGCGGCCTGCTCCCGGAGTCGTGGCAGGCACGGATGGGGGAAGGTTTCGCCACGGGCGGGGCGGCCGACGGGACAGACGAACCGCCGGGGCCGACCCGCACCGCACGCACCGGCCCGGAAGCTGCCGCGGCAGCCCGCACCGACCACTCCCCCACGGCACCCCCGGACACCGAGACGCCCCGCACGGACGGCAACCGCCCCGCGCCCCCGAACCAGGCGCAGGCGGACCCGACCCCCCTCCGGGCCCCCCGCACGGACAGCACCCGGCCCACACCGCCGGAGGCACACCGCACGGGGCGCGTCCCGGACGAGGCGCGGGGGGCGGTGCAGATGGAACGGGTCCCGTCCGCACCGCCCGACGCGGCCCCCGCCGGCCGGGGCCGGGGCGGGCCTGCGGGGGCGGTGCGGCGGATCGAGGGGCTGTTGCTCGGGCTCGCCGCCGGCGACGCCGCCGGCTGGCCCGCCGCCCGGCACCGGGCCAGCCGGATGCCCCAGTGGACCCGCCGCCTGACCCGCGAGCTCGACACCTTCGCCGAGCAGAACGCCACCACCACCCTCCCCGTCCCCATCGCCCTCAACCAGCCCCCCGAACCGCTCCGCCTCGGCCCCTCCGACGACGCCGAATGGGCCGCCTTCGCCGCCGAGTCCGTCCTCACCGCCGCCGGCGCCCTGCTCAGCGACCTCTCCCGGTCCCGCCGCATGCGCGCGGCCATCGACCTCGCCTGGAACGCCCTGGCCAGCGAGGTCGCCGCAGCGGCGGAACGGGCCCCCGAGGTCGAGTCCGCCGTGCTCCCGATGCGCGCCCGGATCTCCGTACGGGCCGGTCTCGGCAACCTCGCCGCCGGCCTGCGCCCGCCCGCCACCGGCCACGACAACCCGCACTACTTCGACGACGCCGCCTGCGTCCGCGCCTGCGTGCTCGCCGTCGTGCACCCCGGCGACCCCCGCGCGGCCGCCGATCTGGCCGAGTTCGACGCCCGCTACACCCAGGACGGCGACGGCGTCCACGGGGCCCGCGCCATGGCCGCCGCCGTCGCCGCCGCCCTGGCCGGGGCCGGCACCGACGCCGCCGTCGAGGCCGCGCTCGAACAGCTGCCCGCCGCCACCGAGATCGGCCGCAACGCCCGGCACGCCGTCGCGCTCGCCCGCGGCGACGGGGAGGGCGCCTTCGCCCTGGTCCCGCTCCTGGAGCACCAGATCGTGGACCACGTCTACAGCTACGGCATCGCCGCCGCCGAGACCGTCCCCGTGGCCCTCGCCCTGGCCACCGCCGCCCGCGGCAGGGTCGCCGAGGCCGTCCCGGCCGCCGCCTGCCTCTCCCGCGTCGCCGACTCCGCGCCCGCCCTCGCGGGCGCCCTCACCGGCGCCCTCGGCGGCGGCGACTGCCTGCCCGCCCCCTGGCGTGAGGCCTGCCGCGTCCTGTCCGGCTGCGCGCTGCCCCGCCTGGCCGGAACCGACCTGGTCGAGCTCGCCGCGCTCCTCACCCGTACGGAACTCACCACACCCAAGGGATGATTCGGACATGACGTTCACACTGGAGGACCGGATCACCGGCTCCCTCGTCGGCGCCGCCGTCGGCGACGCCCTCGGCGGTCCGGTGGAGGGCTGGTCCCCCGACCAGATCGCCGAACGGCACGGCGGCCGGGTGCACGGGATCGTCGGCCCCTGGTACGAGGACTGGCGCACCGCCCGCCCCCTCGCGCCGTACCACAAGGGCGACGGGCACGTCACCGACGACACCCTCATGACGCACGCGCTGGTCCGCGTGTACGCGACCGTACGGGACCACCTGGACGCGTACGCGGTCGCCGACCACCTCGTCCCCGACCTGATGTCCGTCCCCCGCTGGATCCCCGAGCTGGAGGCCGAAGCCCTGCCGCTCCAGCGGGTGTTCCTCGCCGAGAAGTGGATCGTGACGCGGCTGCACTACGCGCACGCCGACCCGCGCGAGGCGGGCAACGGCAACATCGTCAACTGCGGGGCGGCGATGTACATGGCACCGGTCGGACTGGTCAACGCGGGGAATCCGCAGGGCGCCTACGCCGAGGCGCTGGACGTCGCCGGGGCGCACCAGTCCTCGTACGGGCGGGAGGCGGCCGGGGTCTTCGCGGCTGCCGTCGCCGCGGCGTGCGTGCCGGGGGCGACGGCGGCGTCGGTGGTGGACACCGCGCTGGAGCTGGCCAAGGACGGCACCCGGGAGGCCATCGCGGCGGTACGGGAAGCGGCCCTGCGCCACCGGGACTTCGAGTCCGCGCTCGGACCGCTGCGGGAGGCGGTGGCCCCGTACGACTCGGTCGGCCCGGACTACCGCGCGCCCTCGCTCGGCGCGCGGCGGCCGTCCCGGCTGCACTCCATCGAGGAGTTGCCGATCGCGCTCGGGATGCTGCTGGTCGCGGACGGCGGGTACGGGACGGCGGTGCTCGGAGCCGTCAACTACGGGCGGGACTGCGACTCGACGGCCGGTATGGCCGGGGCGCTCGCCGGAGCGCTCGGCGGGGCGGGGGCGGTGCCGGCCGGCTGGGCCAAGCGGGTGGCCGAGGCCAGCCGGCTGGACCTGCACGCCCCGGCGGCGGAGCTGGCCGCCGTCGCCCGGGAGGTCTTCGCCCGCGACCGCACCCGCCGCCGCGCCCACGAGTCGGCTTTCACGGCCCTGGCGGCCTCCCGATGACGAGACCCCCCGCCGGCCCGCCCCGCCCGGCCCGGAGGCCGGCCGGGGCGGCCCACACACCGAACGGACACACCCCGGCAGGATGCGAGCCGGCTCCTCCGGCCGCCGGGAGGCGGCCGGCCGGTGCCGGGGCGGAGCTCGTACGGCTGACCTGGGCGCAGCCCGAGGACCTGGTCGGGCACGAGCTGCGGCAGGCCGCCGAGGACGGCCGGGACGCCGGGCCGCTGCTGCGGGCCTGGCGGGAGGCGGGCGGCCACCCGGCGCCCGCCCGGGCCGGCGCCTCCCCCGCCCCCGCCGGGCCGGAGCTGCGCGCCCTCGCGACCCGTCTGCTGGACGAACTCGCCGCCCTCCCGGTGCCTTCGGCCCCGGACGAGCCCACCGCCTGGCCCGCCATCCGCGCGACGTGGCCCGGCGGGGCCGGCCGGCCGCGGCCCCGGCCGGAACGGCACCGGTCCCCCGCAGCCCCCGCCCGTGCCGTCCCCGGAGCGGGGCCGGGCCCGGCCGGGCCGGGGTCGAGGGGCGGGGCGGTCGACGGCCTTCTGTGTGCGCGGCTGGAGGCCGCCTGGGTGGGGCGGGCCGTGGGGTGCGTGCTCGGGAAGCCCGTGGAGAAGCTGCCGCTGCACGGGATCCGGGCGCTGGCCCGGGCCGCCGGGAACTGGCCGCTCGACGACTGGTTCACCGCCCGCGGCGTCCCGCCGGAGGTGCTCGCCACGCACCCCTGGAACCGCCGCTCCGCCACCACCTCCCTCGCCGAGAACATCGACGGCGCCCCGGAGGACGACGACCTGAACCACCCCCTCCTCGGCCTGCTCCTCCTCCAGCGGCACGGCAAGCGCTTCGCCACCGCCGACCTCGCCCGCCTCTGGCTCGACGAGCTCCCGGCGGGCCGGACCTTCACCGCCGAGCGGAGCGCGTACCGCAACCTGCTGCTCGGCCTGGAGCCCCCGCTCACCGCCACCCACCACAACCCCTTCCGCGAGTGGATCGGCGCCCTCATCCGCGCCGACGTCCACGGCTGGACCAACCCCGGCGACCCGGCCGCCGCCGCCGAACAGGCCTGGCGGGACGCCTCCCTCAGCCACACCGCCTCCGGCGTGCACGCCGCCCTCTTCGCCGCCGCCACCCTCGCCGAGGCCGCCTCCGGCCGGGCCGACGTGCACGGGGCGCTCCGGGCCGGGCTGGCCGTCGTACCGCCCCGCTCGCGCCTCGCCGCAGCCGTCCGCTTCGGGATCCGCACGGCCCGTGCGGAGGACGACTTCGAACGGGTGGTGGACCGGCTGCACGCCCGCTACGGCGGCTACCACTGGGTGCACGCCCTGCCCAACACCGCCCTGATCGCGGCCGCGCTGACCCACGCGGACGGGGACTTCACCCGCTCCGTGTGCGGCGCCGTGTCCGGCGGCTGGGACACCGATTCCAACGGGGCCACCGCAGGCTCGGTCGCCGGGCTGCTGGCCGGCTCCGCCGACCGGATCCCGCAACGCTGGACCGCACCGCTCAAGAACCGCCTCTCCACCACCGTCGCCGGTTTCGACGGCGCCGGCTTCGACACCCTCGCCCGTCTCACCGCCCAGGAGGCAGCCCGCCCATGACGGCCATCGCCGTGCTCGGCAGTACCAACATGGACCTCGTCGCCTACGTCCCCAAGGCTCCGCGTGCCGGGGAGACCGTCACCGGTCGGGAGTTCCGCACCGTCCCCGGCGGCAAGGGAGCCAACCAGGCGGTGGCCGCCGCCCGCCTCGGCGGGGAGGTGGTGATGATCGGCGCGGTCGGCGCGGACGAGTTCGGCGTACGGCTGCGGTCGGCCCTCGCCGCGTCGGGGGTGGAGACGGCCGCCCTGCGCACGGTCGAGGGCGCCAGCGGCACCGCCCACATCACCGTGGACGACGAGGGCGCGAACAGCATCGTCGTCATCCCGGGCGCCAACGGCCGCGTCACCGGCCTGGAGCCGGGTGACGACTCGCGCATCGGCGCCGCGGACTGCCTGCTCCTCCAGCTCGAACTGCCGCTGGAGGCGGTGCTCGCCGGGGCCCGCGCCGCCCGCGCCCACGGGGTGCGGACGGTCCTCACCCCGGCCCCGGCTCAGCCGCTGCCGCCCGAACTCCTCGCCGCCACCGACCTGCTGGTCCCCAACGAGCACGAGGCCGCCGCCCTGACCGGGCTCACCGACCCGCACCGGGCCGCCGAGGCCCTGCTGCGGGAGGTCCCCGAGGTGGTGATCACGCTGGGCGCGGCGGGATCCCTGTACGCGGCCCGGGGGCGCGAGCCCCTGGAGGTGCCCGCGCCCCGGGTGCGGGCCGTGGATACCACCGCCGCCGGGGACACCTTCGTGGGGGCGCTCGCGGTGGGTCTCGGGGAGGGCCGGGCGGTGCCGGAGGCGCTGCGCTGGGCGTCGGTGGCGGCGGCCCTCTCCGTGCAGCGGCCGGGGGCGCAGTCCTCGATGCCGACGCGCGCCGAGACGGACGCCGCCGCCCTGGCCGGGGTCGCGGATCCGGAGTCCGGCGGCCTCGCACCGGGAGGCTCCGCATGACCGCGGCCGCCCCGCCCGACAGGACGGCCCGATGACTCCGGCCGGCGCCGCGGCCGGAGACGGCTGCGCCCACGATCCGGCGGCCCGGTCCGAGGCGCCCGCCCGCGCCGCCCCGGGTCCGGCCGCCGGACCCGGCCCGGCCGCCGCCCCGGGTCCGGCGCCCGGCCCCCTCGCCGGGCTGCGGGTACTGGATCTGGCCACGCTGTTCGCCGGGCCCCTCGCCGCCACCCTGCTCGGGGACTTCGGGGCCGAGGTGGTCAAGGTCGAGCACCCGGAGCGGCCCGACCCCTCGCGCGGGCACGGGCCCGCCAAGGACGGGGTCGGACTGTGGTGGAAGCTGCTCGGCCGGAACAAGCGGACGATCACCCTCGACCTGTCCACCCCCGGCGGCCGGGACACGCTGCTGCGGCTGGCCGCCACCGCCGACGTGGTGATCGAGAACTTCCGCCCCGGCACCCTGGAGCGGTGGGGCCTGGGCTGGCCCGAGCTGTCGGCGGCCAACCCCCGCCTCGTCCTGGCCCGCGTCACGGCCTTCGGCCAGCAGGGCCCGTACGCCCGCCGCCCCGGCTTCGGCACCCTCGCCGAGGCCATGAGCGGCTTCGCCGCGATCACCGGCGATCCGGACGGGCCGCCGACCCTGCCGCCCTTCGGCCTCGCCGATTCGATCGCCGCGCTGACCTGCGCCTACGCCGTGATGACCGCGCTCGCCGGCCGGGAGCGGACCGGGCTCGGCCAGGTCGTCGACCTGGCGATCATCGAGCCGATCCTCACGGTGCTGGGCCCGCACCCGCTCTGGTACGACCAGCTCGGCTACGTGCAGCCCCGCACCGGCAACCGCTCCGCGAACAACGCCCCCCGCAACACCTACCGCAGCGCGGACGGCCGCTGGCTGGCGGTGTCCGCGTCGGCCCGGTCCATCGCCGAGCGGGTGGTGCGCCTGGTCGGGCGGCCGGAGCTGGCCGACGAACCCTGGTTCGCCACCGGATCCGGCCGGGCCGCCCACACCCATGTCCTGGACGAGGCGGTCGGCGGCTGGATCGCCCGCCACAAGGCGGAGGAGGTGCTCACGGCCTTCGAGGAGGCCGAGGCGGCCGTCGCCCTGGTCTACGACGTACGGGACGTGCTGGCGGACCCCCAGTTCGCGGCCCTCGACACCGTCACCGAGGTCGAGGACCCCGAGCTGGGACCGCTGCGGATGCAGAACGTCCTGTTCCGGCTGTCGCAGACCCCCGGCGGGATCCGCTGGGCGGGGCGCCCGCACGGCGCGGACACCGACGCCGTACTGACCGAACTCGGCCTGACCGCGGCCGAGATCACCGCTCTGCGCACGGAGGGTGCGTTGTGATCCTGACCTGGCTCTACGCGCCCGGGGACCGCCCGGCGGTGGTCGAGAAGGCCCTGCGCAGCGGGGCGGACGCCGTCATCGTCGACCTGGAGGACTCGGTGTCGGCCTCCCGCAAGGAGTACGCCCGCGCCGCCACCGCCGAGCTGCTCGGCGAACGGCCGCCGGTACCGGTGCACGTACGGGTGAACGCGCTGGGCTCCCCCTGGGCGGGCGCCGACCTCTCGGCCCTGGCCCGGCTGCACGGGCTGGCGGGGCTGCGGCTGCCGAAGGTGGACGCCCCGGAGCAGATCGTCCGGGTCGCGGACCGGATGGGCGGGGTGGCGCTGTACGCGCTGCTGGAGTCCGCGCTGGGGGTGGAACGGGCGTACGAGATCGCCCGCGCGCATCCTTCCCTGCAGGGGCTGACCCTGGGCGAGGCCGATCTCTGCGCGGACCTCGGGGTGTGTGCGGAGGGCGGGCTGGACTGGCCGCGTTCCCGGGTGGTGGTGGCCGCCCGGGCCGCCGGGCTGGCACCGCCGGCGCAGTCGGTGTTCCCGGACATCCGGGACCTGGAGGCGCTGGCCGCGTCCTGTGCGCGGGGGCGGTCGCTGGGGTTCCTGGGGCGGGCGGCGATCCACCCTCGGCAGCTGCCGGTGATCGAGCGGGCCTTCCTCCCGGGGCCGGAGGAGGTCACCGCGGCGCAGGAGATCGTCTCGGCGGCCCGGGCCGCCCCGGGGGCCCTCGCCCTTCCGGACGGCCGCTTCGTCGACCCCGCGGTCGTGGCCGCCGCCCACCGCACCCTCTCCCTGTCACAGCGGGCCCGCTAGGCCCGGCCCCGCGGTGTGCCGGTACGCCGAAGGGGGCGCCGCAGGTGGTGCGGCGCCCCCTTCGGGTGCGGGTTCAGCTCTTGTCGGCCTCCGGGCCGGACTTCGTCAGCCCCACCGGCTTCGCCTCGGCCTCGGCCTCGGCGGAAGGCTCCGGGCCCTCGGCGGTGGCGGCGGCGCCGGCCTCCGGCTTCGCGTCCTCGGTCTTGGCCGCAGCCGCCCCGTCCCCGGGCTCCCCGGGCTCCCCGGAGGGGGCCGGGACCGGTTCCACGACCTCTTCGCGCCCCGGCCGCAGCTTCGCCGAGAGGACGAAGTAGACGACCGCGAGGACGAAGACCACGATGGCCGTCCACACGTTCAGCCGGAGACCCAGGATGTGGTGCGCCTCGTCGACCCGCATGTACTCGATCCAGACCCGGCCGGAGCAGTACGCCGCCACGTAGAGGGCGAAGGCCCGCCCGTGTCCGAGCTTGAAGCGGCGGTCGGCCCAGATCACCAGGCCGGCCACGCCCAGGCACCACAGGGACTCGTACAGGAAGGTCGGGTGGTAGAGGCCGGCCACCCGGTTGGGTCCCTCACTGATCTTCAGCGCCCACGGCAGGTCCGTGGGACGGCCGTACAGCTCCTGGTTGAACCAGTTCCCCCAGCGGCCGAAGGCCTGGGCGAGGGCGATGCCGGGGGCGAGGGCGTCGGCCCAGGCGGGCAGCGGGATGCCGCGCAGCCGGCAGCCGATCCAGGCGCCCACCGCGCCCAGCGCGATCGCACCCCAGATGCCGAGGCCGCCCTCCCAGATCTTGAAGGCGTCGACCCAGTCGCGGCCTTCGCCGAAGTAGAGCTGGTAGTCGGTGATCACGTGGTAGAGGCGACCGCCGACCAGGCCGAACGGCACCGCCCACACGGCGATGTCCGCGACGGTGCCCGGCTGTCCGCCGCGCGCGATCCACCGCTTGTTGCCGAGCCAGACGGCGACGAAGACGCCGATGATGATGCAGAACGCGTAGCCGCGGAGCGGGATCGGCCCGAGATGGAGCACGCCGGTCGACGGACTGGGGATGTAAGCAAGGGTCATGGCAAGGCTGACGCTACCCTGCCGGGCGGTGGCCACCGCAACCCGCCCGGCAAGCTGAAACCAAAACCACACACGGCGGTCGCCGCGGCTCAGTCCTCCGTCGTCCCCTTGGACACCGCCTTCGAGCCTGGCGTCCCCGAGGAGCCGGCCTTGGGGGCGGAGCCGGACCGGCCGGAAGCGGAGGCCGAGGGGGAAGCGGAAGCGGAGGCCGGGGCGGAGGCGGAGGCCGGCGGCTTGGGCGCCGCGCCCGCGTTGGCCTCGACCTTCTCTTTCAGCTTCTGCGGGGTCAGCGGGTTGGCCTGGTCACCGAAGATGTCCTTGCCGTCGAGCAGGACGGTCGGGGTGCCCTTGAACTTTCCGGCCCGGAACGCCTCGTGCGACGCACCGACCCAGCTGTTGTGGGTGCCGTCCTGCACGCAGGAGCGGAACGCGGGGGTGTCGAGTCCGCCGACCTTCCCCGACAGCTCCAGCAGCTTCGCGTTGTCGCTGTAGGCGTCGTCCGTCTCCTGCGGCTGGTTCACGAAGAGGACGTCGTGGTACGCGGCGAACTTGCCGGCGTCCTGCGCGCAGGCCGCCGCGTTCGCCGCCTTCAGGGAGCCGCTGCCGCGCATGTTGCCGTCGATCAGGGTCACCAGGTGGTACTGGATCTTGAGCAGGCCCCTGTTCTCCAGGTCGTGGAGGGTGTCGCGGTAGTTGTCCTCGAAGGCCTTGCAGGCGGGGCAGCGGAAGTCCTCCCAGACCGTGAGGGTGGACTTGGCGCCGTCCTTGCCGGTCTGGATGGCGAGGGCGTCCTTGCCCGTGGCGCCCGAGGGCGCCGCGACGGGTCCCTGGGCGGACTTGTCGCTCTTGCCGGTGTTGGCCGCGATCACGCCGACGACGGCGGCCAGGCCGAGTACGCCCACCACCGCCCCGCCGACCACGAGGGCGCGCCTGCGCTTGTCCTTCCTCTTCTGCTGCTCGCGCTCCGCCTGGAGTCGCTCCCGGGCCGATCGTTTCGTCACATCGCGGTTCGCACCGTCGTTCTTCTCGCTCACGTTCCGCCAAACGAAGCGGGGAGGCACTCGCGTGCCTCCCCGCTCCCGAATCCACCCGATCGGGCTACAGAACCCCGATCCGGGCCCGTCCCGCGTCAGGACCTGCGTACGCCCTCCGCGAGGTCGCCCGCCAGGGCCCGCACGGCCTCCAGGCCCGTCGGCAGGTCGGGGGCGTCCAGCAGCAGCTTCACGAAGGCCGAGCCGACGATCACACCGTCGGCGAAGCCGGCGACCTGCTTGGCCTGGACGGCGTTGGAGACGCCGAGGCCCACGCAGACCGGCAGCTCGGTGGTGGAGCGGGTGCGGCGGACCAGTTCCTGGGCCTCCTGGCCGACCGAGTCCCGGGTGCCGGTGACGCCCATGAGGGAGGCGGCGTAGACGAAACCGGAACCCGCCGCGGTGATGGTGGCGAGGCGTTCGTCCTTGCTGCTGGGGGCGACGACGAAGACGGTCGCCAGACCGTGCTTGGCCGCGTGCTCGCGCCACAGCGCGGACTCCTGGACCGGCAGGTCGGGCAGGATGCAGCCCGCGCCGCCGGCGGCGGCCAGCTCGGCCGTGAACCGCTCGACGCCGTAGCGGTCGATGGGGTTCCAGTACGTCATGACCAGGATCGGGACGCCGGTGGCCTCGAAGGCCTCGCGGACCGTGCGCAGCACGTCCGCGATCTTGACCCCGCCGCGCAGGGCGATGTCGTCGGCGGTCTGGATGACGGCGCCGTCCAGGACCGGGTCGCTGTGCGGCAGGCCGATCTCGACGACGTCGGCGCCTCCGGCGATGACGGCCTTGACGGCCTCGATGCCGCCGTCCACGGTCGGGAACCCGGCCGGGAGGTAGGCGACGAGCGCGGCGCGGTCCTCGGACTTGGCCTTGGCGAGGGTGTCGCTCAGCAGCTGGACGTTTCCGTGGCTCACTTGTTCTCCCCCTCGGGCTCCGTGCCGTCGTACAGCCCGAAGTAGCGGGCTGCCGTGTCCATGTCCTTGTCGCCGCGGCCGGACAGGTTGACCACGATCAGGCCGTCCGGGCCCAGCTCCTTGCCCAGGTCGAGGGCGCCGGCCAGGGCGTGGGCCGACTCGATCGCCGGGATGATGCCCTCGGTGCGCGAGAGCAGGCGCAGGGCCTGCATGGCGGCGTCGTCGGTGACGGCGCGGTACTCGCCGCGGCCGCAGTCCTTGAGGTAGGAGTGCTCGGGGCCGATGCCCGGGTAGTCCAGCCCCGCGGAGATGGAATAGGGCTCGGTGATCTGGCCCTCCTCGTCCTGGAGGACGTAGGAGCGGGAGCCGTGCAGGATGCCGGGCTCGCCGGCGGTCAGGGTGGCCGCGTGCTCGCCGGTCTCCACGCCGTGCCCGGCGGGCTCGAAGCCGACGAGGCGGACGCCGGTGTCGGGGATGAAGGCGTGGAAGAGGCCGATGGCGTTGGAACCGCCGCCGACGCAGGCCGCGACGGCGTCGGGCAGGCGGCCGGCGCGCTCCAGGATCTGGCGGCGGGCCTCGACGCCGATGACGCGGTGGAAGTCGCGGACCATGGCCGGGAAGGGGTGCGGGCCGGCGACGGTGCCGAAGAGGTAGTGGGTCCGGTCGACGTTGGCGACCCAGTCGCGGAAGGCCTCGTTGATGGCGTCCTTGAGGGTCCGGGAGCCGGACTTCACGGCGACGACCTCGGCGCCGAGCATGCGCATGCGGGCCACGTTGAGGGCCTGGCGCCGGGTGTCGACCTCGCCCATGTAGATGGTGCAGTCGAGGCCGAAGAGGGCGCAGGCGGTGGCGGTGGCGACGCCGTGCTGGCCGGCACCGGTCTCGGCGATGACGCGGGTCTTGCCCATGCGCTTGGTGAGCAGCGCCTGGCCCAGCACGTTGTTGATCTTGTGCGAGCCGGTGTGGTTGAGGTCCTCGCGCTTGAGGAAGATCCGGGCGCCGCCGGCGTGCTCGGCGAACCGGGGGACCTCGGTCAGGGCGCTGGGGCGGCCCGTGTAGTTGACCATGAGGTCGTTGAGCTCGGCGGCGAAGGCCGGGTCGCTCTTGGCCTTCTCGTACTCGACGGCGACCTCGTCCACGGCGGCGACGAGGGCCTCCGGGATGAACTTGCCGCCGAAGTCGCCGAAGTAGCCCTCGGCGTTGGGGACGCTGCCCTCCGGGTCCGGGAGGAAGAACGAGCTGGTGGACATGCCACTACTCCTACGTGGTGCGGTATGCGATCCGACGGGTGGCTGGTGTGCACCGTATTGCGCCGTCGGTCCGTCGCCCGCGCACCCCGCTGGAGGGGGTGGGGGTACGGACGGAGCGGTCCTCGCCGGGAGCCGGTGGACGGCTCGGGGCGCAGGGCCGTACGCGGCCGGCCGCGCCCGGTGCCCAGGGCTACCGGGCGGGCGGAGCCGTCGTTACGACGCGGCTCCGCCGCGCCATCGCATGCCGTTGACCTGACCGGGCTCGGAGCCGATCACGTAGCGCACCCGCCGGCCGTGGACGCGCCGGGCGGGGGCGC
>NZ_JBBDHD010000165.1:0-12328 GCF_044129415.1 Streptomyces racemochromogenes | reverse complement strand
ACCGCGAACAGCGCCGGCTGCGCATACCGCGTCTCGCTCAACAACGCGGCGTCCTCACCGAACACCACCTCACGCAGCGGAACATCGAGGTGCGCGTCCAGAGCGGCACACACCGCGTCGAACGCCTCGGCGAACACCGGGAACGCGGCATGCAGTTCACGCCCCATCCCCAGCCGCTGACTGCCCTGCCCCGAGAACAGGACGGCGTGCTTCCCGCTGCCGGGTGCGGCCGTGGCACGGACCACCGCGCGCGAGGGGGTGCCTTCCGCCAGGGCGGTGAGGGCCTCCAGCACCCTGGTCGGATCCTCCGCGATCACGGCCGCCCGGTGCTCCAGGGCGGCGCGTCCCGTGGCCAGGGAATAGGCCACGTCCGCCGTCGTCCGGTCCGGGTCCTGGGCGTACGGCAGGAGGCTGCGGGCCTGCGCGCGCAGCGCCTCCGGGCTCTTGGCGGAAAGGAGCCACGGCGCCGCGAAGGGTGCCGCGGGGCCGGGCCCGGCGGCCGGCTGCGGGGCCTGCTCCAGGACGACGTGGGCGTTGGTGCCGCTGAAACCGAACGAGGAGACGGCCGCCCTCCGGGGCCGCCGGCCCTGCGTCCACTCCACGGGTTCGGTGAGGAGGCGGACGGTGCCGGAGGTCCAGTCGACGTGCGGGGAGGGCTCCTCGGCGTGCAGAGTCCTGGGCAGGACGCCGTGGCGCAGCGCCTCGACCATCTTGATGATCCCGCCGACGCCGGCCGCGGCCTGGGTGTGGCCGATGTTGGACTTCAGGGAGCCCAGCCACAGCGGCCGGTCCTCCGGCCGGCCTTGGCCGTACGTCGCGAGGAGGGCCTGCGCCTCGATCGGGTCGCCCAGCCGGGTGCCCGTGCCGTGCGCCTCCACCGCGTCCACGTCGGCCGCCGCGAGTCCGGCGTTCGCCAGGGCCTGCTCGATCACCCGTTCCTGGGCGGGGCCGTTGGGGGCGGTGAGCCCGTTGGAGGCACCGTCCTGGTTGACGGCGGAGCCCCGGACCACGGCGAGGACCGGGTGGCCGCTCCGCAGGGCGTCGGAGAGCCGTTCCACCAGCAGCACGCCCGCGCCCTCCGCCCAGCCCGTGCCGTCGGCGTCCGCGGCGAAGGCCTTGCAGCGGCCGTCGGCGGCCAGTCCGCCCTGGCGGCTGAACTCGACGAAGGCGCCGGGGCCGGCCATCACGGTCACGCCGCCCGCGAGGGCCAGGTCGCATTCGCCCTGGCGCAGGGCCTGCACGGCCAGGTGCAGGGCGACGAGCGAGGAGGAGCAGGCGGTGTCCACGGTCACCGCGGGGCCTTCGAGGCCGAAGGTGTAGGAGAGCCGGCCCGAGATGACGCTGCCGGAGTTGCCGGTGCCGAGGAAGCCCTCCACCCCTTCGGGGACCGTCTGGAGGGAGGAGGCGTAGTCGTGGTACATGACACCGGTGAACACGCCCGTACGGGAGCCGCGCAGGGTGGCGGGGTCGATTCCGGCGCGTTCGAAGGCCTCCCAGGAGGTTTCCAGGAGCAGGCGCTGCTGGGGGTCCATGGCGAGGGCCTCGCGCGGGGAGATCCCGAAGAAGGCGGCGTCGAACTCGCCCGCGTCGTAAAGGAATCCGCCGCGGAGGGTGCTGCTGGAGCCGGTGGCGCCGTCGCTCGCGGAGAGCAGGTCGAGGTCCCAGCCCCGGTCCTCGGGGAAGCCGTCGACGGCGTCGGTGCCGTCGGTGAGCAGCTGCCACAGGTCCTGGGGGGACCGTACGCCGCCGGGGTAGCGGCAGCCCATGGCGACGATGGCCACGGGGTCGTCCCCGGTGGTTCCGGCGGGTGCGGCGGGGCGGGTGGCGGCCGCCGGGCGGGGGGTGTCCGTCAGCCTGCGCAGGAGGTGGCGGGCGAGGGCGTCCGGGGTGGGGTGGTCGAAGACCAGGCCGGCCGGGAGTCGTACTCCGGTCGCCGCGGCGAGCCGGTTGCGCAGTTCGACGGCGGTCAGCGAGTCGAAGCCGAGTTCCCGGAACGCCTGGCCGGCCTGGACGGCTTCGGGGCGGCCGTGGCCCAGGACGGCGGCGGCGTGCGTCCGGACGAGGTCGACCAGCAGGGCGGTCCGGGCGGCGTCGGGCAGCGCGCCCAGGCGCTCCGCCAGTGCGTCGCGGACGCTGTCGGGCGCTCCGGCCGCGGCGGCCTCGCTCCGGCGTACGGGGGCGGGGGCCAGTTCCCGCAGCAGGGCGGGCAGGGTGCCGGCGCGGGCCTGCTCGCGCAGGACCGGGAGGTTCCAGTGGACGGGCACGAGCAGGGGTTCGGCGGAGTCCAGGGCGTGGTCGAGGAGCCGGAGGCCCTCGTCCGTGTCGAGGGCGAGGAGTCCGGAGCGGCCGATGCGGCGCTGGTCGGCTTCGGCGAGGGCGGCGGTCAGGGTGCTGCTGTCGGCCCACAGGCCCCAGGCCAAAGAGATTCCGGGCAGGCCGGCCGCGCGGCGCTGCTGGGCGAGGGCGTCCAGGGCGGTGTTGGCGGCGGCGTAGTTGCCCTGCCCGGGGTTGCCGAAGACCCCGGCGGCGGAGGAGAACAGGACGAAGGCGGAGAGGTCCAGGTCGCGGGTGAGCTCGTGCAGGTGGAGGGCGCCCTCCACCTTGGGGGCGAACACCCGCTGGATCCGTTCGGGGGTGAGGGCCTGGACGACGCCGTCGTCGGTGACGCCCGCCGCGTGGACCACGGCGGTCAGGGGGTGCTCGGCCGGGAGCGCGGCCAGCCGGGCGGCGAGCGCCTGCCGGTCGGCCACGTCGCAGGCCGCGGTGTCCACCACGGCGCCGTGGGCGGTGAGTTCGTCGGCGAACTCGCGGGCGCCTTCCGCGTCCGGGCCGCTGCGGCTGAGGAGCAGCAGCCGGCGGACGCCGTGCCGGGCCACGAGGTGGCGTGCCACCAGGCGTCCCAGGGTGCCGGAGGCTCCGGTCACCAGCACGGTGCCGTGCGGCGGGAGGGCCCGGGCCGGGCCGGTCTCCGCGCCCGTGTCCCGTCCGGCAGCCGGCGGGTCGGCGCGTACCAGCCGGGGTGCGAGCAGGGTTCCGCCGCGCAGCGCCAGTTCCGGTTCCCCCGTGGCGGCAGCGGCGGCGAGCAGGGCGGGGTCCACGTCGGCGGCTTCCTCGGTGTCGAGGAGGAGGAACCGGCCGGGGTTCTCCGACTGTGCCGAGCGCACCAGGCCCCGGATGGCGGCCTGTGCCGGGTCGGCGCCCTCGGCCGGGCCGGTGGCGACGGCGCCTTCGGTGACGACCAGCAGCCGGGAGGCGGCGAAGCGGGCGTCCGCGAGCCATTCCCGGACGAGGTCGAGCGCGGCGCGCGCGGCCAGGGCGGGCCGCTCGGCGTCCGCGCCGGGGGTGTCCCCGCGGGCCGGTGCCGTGACCGTCACCGCCACCGTGTCCGGGACCGGGACGTCCTCGGCGCGCAGGGCCGACAGCGCGTCGGACGGGGCGGATACGGCCTGCTCGGCGGCGCCGGGTTCCACGGGGGTCCACACCGGCCGGAACAGCCGGCCGCCGCCGGTGTCCGCCGCGGCGGCCAGCTGGTCGGCTGCCACGGGGCGCAGCGCCAGGGAGTCCACGGAGAGCACGGGCCGGCCCGCGCCGTCCGCGAGGAGCAGGGTGACGGCGCCCTCGGCGTCCGGCGCGGGGGCCAGGCGCAGCCGCAGTGTGGTGGCGCCGGTCGCGTGCAGGGTGACGCCGTTCCACTCGAAGGGGATGCGGGGCCCGTGGTGCGGGCCGTCGTCGGCGAGGCCCGCGGTGTGGAGGGCGGCGTCGAAGAGCGCGGGGTGCAGGCCGAATCCGGTGGTGTCCGTCCCCTCGGGGAGGGCGATCTCGGCGAAGAGCTCCGCGCCCCGCCGCCAGCCGGCGCGGACCCCGCGGAACAGGGGTCCGTACTCCAGGCCGAGGCCGGTCAGCCGGTCGTAGAGGGCAGCGGGGTCGGCGGGTTCGGCGTCGGCGGGGGGCCAGACGGTGAGTGCGGCGGGGTCCGGGAGGGTGGCGGGGGCGGCGTCCAGCAGGCCGGAGGCGTGGCAGGTCCAGGTGTCGGCGGCGAGGGCCTCGTCCGGCTGGGAGTAGATCCGTATGCCGCGCCGCCCGTGGCGGTCGGCGGCGTCGACGACGGCCTGGATCCGGACGCCGGCGTGCGGCGGCAGGACGAGCGGGGCTTCCAGGGTGAGGTGTCCGATGCGGCCGCATCCGACCTGGTCGCCGGCGCGGACGGCCAGGTCGACCAGGGCGGTGCCCGGCAGGAGGGGGGTGCCGAGTACGCGGTGTTCGGCGAGCCAGGGGTGGCTGGTGAGCGACGCGCGGCCGGTCAGGAGGGCGCCCTCGCCGTCGGCCAGGGTGACGACGGCGCCGAGGAGGGGGTGGTCGGCGGGCCGGAGGCCGGCGCCGGAGAGGTCGCCGGTGGCGGGACGGGTCGCGAGCCGGTACTCCTCGCGCTGGAAGGCGTACGTGGGCAGGTCCACGCGGCGGGCGCCGCGGCCCGCGAAGACCCCTTCCCAGTCGACGGGGGTGCCGTGGACGTGGAGGCGGGCGACGGCGGCGGTGACGGCCTGGTCCTCGGGCCGGCCGGGACGCAGGGCGGGGACCACGACCGCCCGCTCGTCGAGGAGGTGTGCGGCCAGGGCCGTCAGGACGCCTCCGGGGCCGATCTCCAGGAAGGTGCCCGCGCCCTCGGCGGCGAGGGATCCGACGGCGTCGGCGAACCGCACCGCCTCACGGACGTGCCGCACCCAGTACTCGGCGGAGCGCCACTCCTCGGCCGGCAGGGGACGGCCGGTGAGGGTGGAGACGACGGGCAGGGACGGCGTTGCGAAGGAGACGTCTGCGAAGGCGCGCCGGAACTCCGCCAGCATCGGCTCCATGAGCGGGGAGTGGAAGGCGTGGGAGACGGGCAGCTGCTTGATCTTGCGGCCCTGGGCGTCCAGCCGTCCGGTGACGGCGGCCACGGCGGCGGCGGTGCCCGAAACGACCACGGCCCGGGGGCCGTTGACGGCGGCGACGCCTGCGTGGTCCTCGTGACCGGCGAGCAGCTCCCGCACTTCCTCCTCGGAGGCCTCGACGGCGGCCATCACTCCCCCGGCGGGCAGGGCCTGCATGAGCCGGGCGCGGGCGGCCACCAGGCGGGCCGCGTCGTCGAGGGAGAAGACGCCGGCCACGTGGGCGGCGGCGAACTCGCCCACGGAGTGCCCGGCCAGCAGGTCGGGGCGCACGCCCCAGGACTCCAGCAGCCGGAACAGCGCGACCTGGAGCGCGAACAGGGCCGGCTGCGCGTGGCCCGTCCGGTCCAGCAGGCCGGCGTCCGCGCCGAACACCGTGTCCTTCACGGGGTGTTCGAGGTGGGGGTCCAGGGCGGCGCAGACGGCGTCGAAGGCTGCGGCGAACACGGGGAACGCCGCGTGCAGTTCACGTCCCATGTGCGGGCGCTGGCTGCCCTGGCCGGAGAACAGGAACGCGGTCCGGTCACGGGGCAGGACCACGCCCGTGGCCGTGCCGCCGTCCGGGGTGTCGGCGGGGCCGTCCCCGCGGGCCAGCAGGTCCAGGGCCCGGCGCAGGTCTTCGGGGTCGCGGGCGACGATCGCGGCGCGGTGGTCCAGGGCGGCCCGGGTCGTCGCGGTGGAGAGACCGAGGTCGGCGAGGGACTGCTCGGGGTGGTCGGCGGTGTGGCGCAGGAGGCGGGCTGCCTGGGCGCGCAGGGCGGCCGCGGACTTCCCGGACAGCAGGACGGGGGTGCATCCGGTCCGGGCGGCCGGTGCCGCGTCCGGCCCCGGCGCGGGCTCCGGTTCCGGGTGCGGGGGTTCCTCCAGGACGACGTGGGCGTTGGTGCCGCTGAACCCGAAGGAGGACACGGCCGCCCTGCGGGGCCGTTCGCCCTCCGCCCACGGGACGGGCTCGGTGAGCAGGCGTACCGCGCCGGAGGACCAGTCGACGTGCGGGGACGGGGAGTCGACGTGCAGGGTCCTGGGGAGCAGGCCGTGGCGCAGGGCCTCGACCATTTTGATCACCCCGCCGACACCGGCCGCGGCCTGGGTGTGGCCGATGTTGGACTTCAGCGAGCCCAGCCACAGGGGGTGCCCGGCGGGGCGCCCCTGTCCGTACGTGGCGAGGAGGGCCTGGGCCTCGATCGGGTCGCCGAGGGTGGTGCCCGTTCCGTGGGCCTCGACGGCGTCGACGTCGGCGGGGGTCAGCCGGGCGTCGGCGAGGGCGTGGCGGATGACGCGTTGCTGGGCGGGGCCGTTGGGGGCGGTGAGGCCGTTGGAGGCGCCGTCCTGGTTGACGGCCGAGCCGCGGACCACGGCGAGGACCGGGTGGCCGTGGCGGCGGGCGTCGGAGAGCCGCTCGACGAGGAGCATGCCGACGCCCTCGCCCCAGCCGGTGCCGTCGGCGGCCGCCGCGAAGGGCTTGCAGCGGCCGTCGGCGGCCAGGCCGCGCTGCCGGCTGAAGTCCACGAAGGAGGTGGGGGTGAGCATGGTGGTGACGCCGCCGGCGAGGGCCAGGTCGCATTCGCCCTGGCGCAGGGCGCGCACCGCCAGGTGCAGGGCGACGAGGGAGGAGGAGCAGGCCGTGTCCACGGTGACGGCCGGTCCTTCGAGGCCGAAGGTGTAGGACACGCGGCCGGAGACCACGCTGGCCGCGCTGCCGGTGCCGATGTAGCCGTCGACGTCCTCGACCGCCTGCTGGAGCAGGGCGTTGTGGTCGTGGTACATCACGCCGGTGAACACGCCGGTCCGGCTGCCCTTGAGGGAGGTGGGGTCGATGCCGGCCCGTTCGAAGGTCTCCCAGCAGGATTCCAGGAGCAGCCGCTGCTGGGGGTCCATGGTGAGGGCCTCGCGGGGCGAGATCTCGAAGAGGCCTGCGTCGAAGAGGCCGGTTCCGTCGAGGAACCCGCCGGCCCGGACGTGGCTGGTGCCGCGCGTCTCCGGGTCGGGGTCGTAGAGCGCTTCCAGGTCCCAGCCCCGGTCCGCGGGGAAGTCCGTGATGGCGTCCCCGCCGTCCGCCAGGAACTGCCAGAGCTCCTCGGGTGTGGTGATCCCGCCGGGGAAGCGGCAGCTCGTCGCGACGATGGCGATCGGCTCGTGCCGGGCCGCGTCGAGGTCGCGCAGCCGCTCGCGGGCCTCGTGGAGGTCCGCCGATACCCGCTTGAGGAAGTAGCGGAGCTTTTCCTCGTTGTTCTTCGCCTGGAGGTCAGTCACTGGGGTCACCTTTTGCATCGAGCCCGTGCGGGCCGTGGGCCGGGGGCCGTGGGGCCTGTGCGGTCGGGGGCCTGGAGGGGCCGGGAGGGGCCGGGGGCGCCGGGGCGCGGGCCTGGGAAGGGCCGGGCGGGGTCGCGTCGGCGGGGTCTGCGGGGCCGGGGTCCGGCGGGAGGGGTGCGGGCACCGGGTGCGGGGGGAGGCCCCGCACCCGGCCCGGTTCAGGAGATCCCGAACTCCTTGCCGATGAAGTCGAACATCTCGTCGTCGGTGGCGGTGTGCAGGCCGTCCGCGACACCGGCGGCGTCCGGCTCCGCCGGGCCGGCGGGCGCGGTCCACCGGTCCAGCAGGTGGCGCAGGTGCGCGGTGACCGTGTCGCGGAGGTCCGTGCCGGCCGTGGCCGCGTCCTGCAACTCCGTCTCGATCCGGTCCAGTTCGCCGAGCAGGCCGGTGACGTCCCGGGCGGCCGGTGCGGCGGCGGCGCCCAGGTAGTCGGCGAGCTCGGCGGGGGTCGGGTAGTCGAAGACGAGCGAGGGCGGCAGCCGCAGCCCGGTGTCCTCGCCCAGCCGGTTGCGCAGCTCGACGGCGGTCAGCGAGTCGAACCCGAGGTCGCGCAGCGCCTGCCCGGGCCGGACGGCCCGGGGGGAGGCGAGCCCCAGCACCGCGGCCACGTGCTCGCACACCAGGTCGAGGACGAGGGTGCCCCGTTCGGTCGCGGAGAGCCCGGCCAGCCGGGCCGTCAGGTCCCCGCCGGGGGTGCCGGAGCCGGCCGGGTCGGTCGCGCCTCCGGCGGCGGAGCGCCGGGCCGGTGTCCGGACCAGGGAGGCGAGCAGGGCCGGCAGGGTGCCGGCCGCGGCCTGCCCGCGCAGCTGCGCCTGGTTCAGACGGACCGGGACGACCACGCCGTGCGGGTGCGCCGTCGCGGCGTCGAAGAGGCCGAGGGCCTCCTCGGTGCCCAACGGCAGGATCCCGCTGCGGGACATCCGGTTCCGGTCGGCGTCCGTCAACTCGCCCGTGATGCCGCTGCTTTCGGCCCACAGGCCCCAGGCCAGGGACACGGCCGGCCGGCCGGCGGAGCGGCGCTGGCGGGCGAGCGCGTCCAGGAACGCGTTGGCGGCGGCGTAGTTGGCCTGACCCGCCGCGCCGAAGACACCGGCGGCGGACGAGAACAGGACGAAGGCGGAGAGTTCCATGTCGCGGGTGAGGTCGTCCAGGTGCAGGGCGGCGTCCACCTTCGGGCGGAAGACCCGGTCGATCCGCTCCGCCGTGAGGCCGGTGAGGATCCCGTCGTCGGTCACACCGGCCACGTGCACCACACCGGTCAGGGGGTGCCGCTCGGGTATCGCGGCGAGTACCCGGGCGAGGGCCTCCCGGTCGGCCACGTCGCACGCGGCCACCGTCACCCGGGCCCCCAGGGCGGCGAGTTCCGCTTCCAGTTCGGCCATGCCCTCGGCCGCTCCGCCCCGGCGGCTGACGAGCAGCAGGTCGCGCACGCCGTGTCCGGTCACGAGGTGCCGTGCGACGTGCCGGCCCAGCAGCCCGGAGGCGCCGGTGACCAGGACGGTTCCGTCGGCCGTGAACGCGGGACCGGCCTCGGCGGGCAGGAGCGGGGGCTCGGTCCGTGCCAGCCGGGGGACGAGGACCGTTCCGCCGCGTACGGCGAACTGCTCCTCGCCCGAGGCCAGCAGGGCGGGCAGGGCCCGCGCGGACGCCGGGTCGCGGTCGAGGTCGACCAGGACGAAGCGGCCCGGGTTCTCCGACTGCGCCGAACGCACCAGGCCCCAGACGGCGGCCTGCGCCGGGTCCACCTCCTTGTCGCCGTCCTCCGCGGCGCGGCCCTTCGCGGCGACGGCGTTGGCGGTCAGGACGGCCAGCCGGGAACCGGCGTGCCGGTCGTCGGCGAGCCAGCGCTGGAGCAGTTCCAGGGCCCGGTGGGCCGTCGCGTGGACGTGGGCGACGGGGTGGTCGCCGTCCGGGCGGACGTCGACGGCCGCGAGGAGGACGGCGGGCGCCGGGGTGTCCCCCGCACCCGCACCCGCACCCGCACCCGCACCCGCACCCGCACCCGCAGGATCCGCCGGATCCGGCAGGTCGGAGCGGAAGGTGAGGTCCAGGCCGGAGTCCTCCAGCGCCGCGCGCAGTCCGTCGTCGCCGCCGACCAGGGTCCACGGCCGGCTCGGACGGTCCACGGGCTCCTCCGGGGTGAGGGGAAGGGGGGTCCAGTCGAGCCGGTAGAGCGATTCCTGCCGCCCGTGGGCCCGTCCGGCCTCGGCCAGCTGCTCCGCCGAGACGGGGCGCAGTACCAGGGAGTCGACGCGGACCACGGGCCGGCCGGCCTCGTCGGTGGCCAGCAGGGCCACCGCGTCGGCGCCGGCCGGGACGATCCGGACCCGCAGGGCGCGGGTGCCCGTGGCGTGGACGGTCACCCCGTTCCAGGCGAAGGGGATCCGGCCCCGTCCGGCATCGGGCAGCAGGCCGCCGAGGCCGATCGCGTGGAGGGCCGCGTCCAGCAGCGCCGGGTGGACGCCGAATCCGGTGACACCCGTCTCCTCGGGCAGCGCCACCTCGGCGAACACCTCGTCGCCGCGCCGCCACAGACCGTGGAGGCCCTGGAACACCGGGCCGTAGCCGAAGCCGAGGCCGGCCAGCCGCTCGTAGGCGCCGCCGGTGTCCAGGGGCTCGGCGCCGGGGGCCGGCCATGCGGAGAGGCCGGAGGGCGGCTCCTGCGCTCCGTGCGCGCCCACGGAGACCATGCCGGTGGCGTGGCGGGTCCACGGCTCGCCGGGGTCGGCGCTCTCGGGGCGGGAGTAGACGTCGACCGTACGGTGCCCGGTGGCGTCGGGCCCGCTGACGACGGCCTGGAGCTGCACGGCGCCGTCCTCGGGGAGCACGAGGGGGGCCCCGAGGGTCAGTTCGTCCAGGCGGTCGCAGCGCACCTCGTCGGCGGCGCGCAGGGCCAGGTCGACCAGGGCGGTGCCGGGCAGCAGGACGGTGTCCATCACGGTGTGGTCGGTGAGCCAGGGGTGGGTGGCTGGGGACAGCCTGCCGGTCAGCAGGGCCCCCTGGCCGTCGGCGAGGGGTACGGCCGCCCCCAGGAAGGGGTGTTCGGCGTCCACGAGCCCGGCGGCGGCCATGTCGCCGGCCGGTGCGGCCGGGGCGAGCCAGTAGCGCCGGTGGTGGAAGGCGTAGGTGGGCAGGTCGACGGGGTGGCCGGCCGGGCTGCCGTGGACGGCGGCCCAGTCGACGGGGGTGCCGTGGACGTGGAGCCGGGCGAGGGCGGTGGTGACGGCGAGTTCCTCGGCGCGGTCGTCGCGCAGGACGGGCACGGTGACGGCCCGGTCGTCCAGGTGGTCCTGGGCCAGGGCGGTCAGGACTCCGCCGGGGCCGATCTCCAGGAAGGTGCCGGCGCCTTCGGCGTCGAGGGCGCTGACGGCGTCGGCGAAACGGACCGCGTCGCGGACGTGCCGCACCCAGTACTCGGGCGAGCAGAACTCCTCGGCGGTGACGAGGCGGCCGGTCAGCGTGGAGACGATCGGCAGCCGCGGGGCCTCGAAGCGGACCGATTCCACGACGGCGCGGAAGGCGTCGAGCATCGGTTCCATCAGCGGCGAGTGGAAGGCGTGGGAGACCGTCAGCGGCTTGGTCTTGCGGCCCTGGGCGGACAGCCGGTCCACGACCGACGCGACCGCGTCCTCGGCCCCCGAAACCACCACCGAGTGCGCCCCGTTGACGGCGGCGACACCCGCACGGTCCTCCAGGCCGGACAGCAGCCCGCGCACCTCCTCCTCCGAGGCCTGCACCGCCACCATCACACCCCCCGAGGGGAGTTCCTGCATCAGCCGCCCCCGGGCCGCGACCAGCCGGGCGGCGTCCTCCAGGGACAGCACGCCCGCGACATGCGCGGCCGCGAACTCGCCGATGGAATGACCGGCCAGGAAGTCCGGACGTACGCCCCAGGACTCCACCAGCCGGAACAACGCCACCTCGACCGCGAACAGCGCCGGCTGGGTGAAGGCGGTCCGGTTCAGCAGGTCCGCGTCCTCACCGAACACGACCTCGCGCAGAGGCTGTTCGAGGTGCGGGTCCAGGGCGGCGCAGGCCGCGTCTAAGGCCTCGGCGAACACCGGGAAAGCGGCGTGCAGTTCCCGTCCCGTGCCCAGGCGCTGGCTGCCCTGGCCGGAGAACAGGAACGCCGTGCGGCTCCCGTCGGCGATTCCGCCGGCCTCGGCCTCGCCGCGTACGACCCCGGCCGCCGGCCGGCCCGTCGCGACGGCCTCCAGGCCCGCCAGCAGTTCCTCACGGCCGCCCCCCACGACGGCGGCACGCAGCTCCATCGCCGCGCGGGCCAGGGCCAGTGAGCGTCCGACGTCGGCGAGTCCGAGCTCCGGGTGCTCGGTGACATGGGCCGCGAGGCGCTGTGCCTGGGCGCGCAGGGAGGTTTCGTCCTTGGCGGACA
This sequence comes from Streptomyces racemochromogenes, assembly GCF_044129415.1. Classification (GTDB taxonomy): domain Bacteria; phylum Actinomycetota; class Actinomycetes; order Streptomycetales; family Streptomycetaceae; genus Streptomyces; species Streptomyces racemochromogenes_A. The sequence goes on along the minus strand of NZ_JBBDHD010000165.1, from coordinate 694 downwards.
GCACCCACGCGACGGCGCCGGGCTCGGCGCTGGTCGCCGGGGCCGCCGCGTCGGCGTCCGCGTCGGCGTCCGCGTCGGGGACGTGTTCCAGGACCACGTGGGCGTTGGTGCCGCTGACGCCGAAGGAGGAGACACCCGCCCGGCGGGGCCGGCTGCCGTCCCCGCTCCATGCGCGGGCCTCGGTCAGCAGTCGTACCGACCCCGTCGACCAGTCGACGTGGGGCGAGGGCTCGTCGGCGTGGAGGGTCCGGGGCAGGACCCCGTGGCGCATGGCCATCACCATCTTGATCACGCCCGCGACACCGGCCGCGGCCTGCGTGTGGCCGATGTTCGACTTGAGGGAGCCCAGCCACAGCGGCCGGTCGGCCTCCCGTTCCTGCCCGTAGGTGGCCAGCAGGGCCTGGGCCTCGATCGGGTCGCCGAGCGTGGTGCCCGTGCCGTGCGCCTCGACCGCGTCCACCTCGGCGGCGGACAGACCGGCCTGGGCCAGGGCCTGGCGGATCACCCGCTGCTGGGCGGGCCCGTTGGGGGCGGTCAACCCGTTGGACGCACCGTCCTGGTTGATCGCCGAGCCCCGGACCACCGCGAGGACCTGGTGGCCGTTGCGGCGGGCGTCCGAGAGCCGCTCGACGAGGAGCATGCCCGCCCCTTCGGCCCAGCCGGTGCCGTCGGCGTCGGCCGAGAAGGCCTTGCA
>NZ_JBBDHD010000164.1:0-12365 GCF_044129415.1 Streptomyces racemochromogenes | reverse complement strand
CCCCCCCCCCCCCCCCCCCCCCCCCCCCCCCCCCCCCCCCCCCCCCCCCCCCCCCCCCCCCCCCCCCCCCCCGCCGCCCGCCCGAGTCCGCAGACCACGCACCGCAGACGAGGACACCGCCCATGCAGCCACACGCCCGCGACGACGCCCCCGCCCCGGCCCCCCTCGCGGCCGCCGCCCCCTCGGACCCGGGGACGGCGTACGCCATCAGCACGCGCGGGCTGGCCAAGAGCTACCCGGGCCCGGACGGCACCGCCACCCACGCCGTACGCGGCCTGGACCTGGACGTGCACCAGGGAGAGACCTTCGCCTTCCTCGGCCCCAACGGCGCGGGGAAATCCACCACCATCGCCCTGCTCTGCGCCCTGACCCGGCCCACCGCCGGGCGCGCCACGGTCGCCGGCACCGACGTGCTCGGCCGGCCGGACCGGGTACGACGACAGGTGGGGATGCTCTTCCAGCACAGCGCCCTCGACATGGACCTGACGGCCGAACAGAACCTCCACATCCACGCCCGCCTCTACGGCATGGGCCGCCGCCACGCCCGCCGGCGCGCCACCGAGACACTGGAGGCCGTCGCGCTGGCCGACCGGCGGCGCTCCCCGGTGCGGACCCTCTCCGGCGGCATGCGCCGCCGCCTCGAACTCGCCCGGGGCCTCCTGCACGAACCGCGGATCCTGTTCCTCGACGAGCCGACCACGGGACTCGACCCGCACGCCCGCGCCCAGGTCTGGGAGCACCTGCGCACCCTCCGCGACCGCCAGGGCACCACCCTGTTCGTCACCACCCACTACCTGGGCGAGGCGGAGAACTGCGACCGCCTGGCCATCATCGACGGCGGCCGCCTGGTCGCCCAGGGCACCCCCCGCGCGCTGAAGGCCGCGATCGGTGACGACCGGGTGGTGCTGCGCACCGGGGACGACCCGGCGGCGCGCGAGATCGTACGAGGGGCCGTGCCGCCGCAGACCCGTACGACGCTGGATCGCGAGGGGATCGCCCTGCGCGTGCCCGACGGCGGCTCCTGGATCCCGCGCCTGTGCGCCGCCCTGGCGGACCACGGCATCCCGGTGCACGCGGCCTCCGCGACCCCGCCGACGCTCGACGACGTCTTCTTCCACCACACCGGCCGCAGCATCCGCGGCGCACGCCCCCGGGCGCACGCCACGACGGCGGCCGCCGAGGAGGGGGCGTGACGACATCCGCCCTCCGGGCCCCGGGAGCCCCCGCGGCCGCCGCCGACGTCCCGGAGCCCGCGCCGCTCGACCGCCTGCGCGGCGAACTGCGCGCCGTCCACGCCCTCGTCCACCGCGATCTGCTGCGCCTGGCGCACCAGCGCGTCCACACCGCGCTGATGCTCATCCAGCCGGTGCTCTACCTCTTCGTCCTCGGCGGCGGTCTGGCCGCCCTGATCCCCGAGGCGGCGCTGGGCGTCGGCTACCGGACGTACCTGTTCCCCGGCATGCTGATGATGACGGTGCAGGGTCCGGCGATCATGGTGGGCATCCGGCTGATCACCGACCGGCAGAGCGGCTACCTGCGCGAACTGCTGATGGCACCCGTACGCCGCTCCACCCTCCTGCTGGGCGTCTGCGCCGGAGGCACCGCGGTCGCCGCCGTCCAGGGCGCGGTCCTGCTCACCCTCGCCGGAGCCGTCGGCCTGCCCTACGATCCGCTCCTGCTGGCCCTGCTGCTGGCCGGCATGGTGCTGGCCTCCTTCACCATCACCGCGCTGTCCCTGGCCCTGGCCGTGAGCCTGGCCCGCGCCGAGATGTTCCACATGCTGCTCGGCCTGGTGATGATGCCGCTGCTGTTCCTCTCCGGCGGCTTCTTCCCGCTGGAGAACCTGCCCGGCTGGGCCCGGACCCTGGCCGCCGGGAACCCGCTCGCCTACGGCGTCGACCTGCTGCGCCGCTCCATCGCGGTCCGTGAGCCGCACCACGCGGCCGTGACGGGCGTCGAATGGTTCGGCAGCCGGCCCCCGCTCGCCCTCGAAGCGGGGGTCCTCGTGACGATCGGGGTCCTCGCCCTCCTCTGGGCAGCCCACCGATTCGCCCGCCCCGAATGACCTCCGCCCCGCCACCGGCACACGGATTCCGCACACCCGGGCGCCCCCGCGGCCCGGGAAGACGCGGGGCCCGGGTACCGGCCAGGGTCGGGCACGGGCTCGACGGGCGCCCGGGTACGGGAGGGTGGGCAGCGGGTACCCACCGGTATCCGTGGCACGGAGCAGCCGACCGGCTGCGGGGGATCCGCTGCCGTCACCGCCCCCGCGCCCTCGCGCGGGCGAGCGGCAGCGGCGGGAGACAGGACGGGCATGGAACCGATCAGCGCGGCGTTGGTGGGCCGCGAGGAGGAACGGGCGCGGCTTGAGGCGTTCGTGAAGTCCGCCACCGGACAGGCGCTCGTGCTGCGGGGGGAGGCGGGGGTCGGCAAGAGCGCGCTGCTGGACCACGCTGCCGCGCTGGCCGCGCAGGAGGGCCGTGTCGTCCTCAGGGCCGCCGGAGTCGAGGCGGAGTCCGCCCTGCCCTACGCCGGACTGCACCAGTTCCTCCATCCGCTGCTCGCCGCCACGGCACGCCCGGAAGGCGACGCGAGCCGCGCGGAGTTCGACGCCGCCTTCGGCGGAGCCCCGGGACGGCCGCCCTCCGCCATGGCCCTCGGCATCGCCGTCCTGCGTCTGCTGACGCGGAGCCACGCCCGGCGGCCGCCCCTGCTGGTCCTCGACGACGGGCAGTGGATGGACGACGCCAGCGCCGACGTCTGCGGCTTCGTGGGCCGACGCCTGGCCGGCGGTCCGGTGAAACTGCTGGTCGCGGTCCGCACCGACACGGCCTCGCGCTGGGACACCGCCGCCCTGCCCGAACTGCCGGTGCGGCCCCTGTCCGAGGAGGACGCGGCGCGCCTGCTCGACCGCCGGCACCCGGAGCTGGACCGGCGGCTGCGCCGACTCGTCCTCGCGCAGGCGCAGGGCAACCCCCTGGCCCTGCTGGAGCTGCCCGTCCAACCCACCGGTCGGCCGGGCGGCCTCCCGGACGAGGATTCGGCCGGCCCGCACGGCGTGCCGCTGTCCCGGCGGCTGCAACGGATGTTCGACACCCGTATCGCGTCCCTCGACGAGCGGGTGCGGGCCGAGCTCCTCGCGGGCGCGCTCGACGGCGCCGGAACCCCCGGCCGGGCGGACGCGGTACCCGGCACCCGCTACGTCATGCGCGACGCCGACGCGGCGGTGGCCGCCGGACTGCTGGACATCGCACCGGCCACCGGCGAACTCGTCTTCCGCCACCCGCTCGTACGGTCCGCCGTAGTACAGACGGCCACCGCGGACCAGCGCCGCACCGCCCACCTGGCCCTGGCGCGGCTGCACCGCGGGGACCTGGAACGCCGGGCGGCCCACCTGGCGGCGGCGACGGCCGGCCCCGACGAGGCGGTCGCCGGCATCCTGGAGGCGGCGGCCGCCTCCGCGACCCGGCGCGGCGGCGCGCTGACGGCGGTGACCTGGCTGAGCCGGGCGGCCGAGCTCAGCGAGAGCCCCGACGACCGGTCCCGGCGGCTGGCCGAGGCGGCCTTCGTCGCCGGCCACGCCGCCCGCCCCGGCCACGCGCACCGGCTGGCCCGGAGCGGCCTCGCGCCCGGTGCGGCGCAGCCGCCGGGCGCGGTGCTGGCGGCCGCCTACCAGGCGCTCTACCAGGACGGAGACGTCCGCTCCACCCGGGCGCAGGTATCGGCCGCGATCGAGGGGCTCCGCGACGCCGGCGGCCCGGCCGCCACCCGCACCGAAACCGAGGAGGTACTCCACCGGCTGGTGGTCCTCCTGCTGGCGATCAGCCAGTACAGCGGGGACCGCGCCGTCTGGGAGAGCACCCGCTCACTGCTCGCCTCCACGGGCGGCCCCGCCACCGACCGGGCGCGTCTCTACGGCGACACCTGGAGCGACGTGAACCGGCACGGAGCCGGCCGGGCGGAGCAGCTGCGGCGGGCCGCCGCACGGTTACCGGAAATGGAGCCCTGGGACGCGGCACGGCTGGGCGTGGCCGCGTACCACCTCGACCTCCTCGACACCTGCCGTCCCCACCTCCAGAGGGTCGTGGACCACGAGGTGGAGACCGGGGCCGTGGCCGCCGGCATGGTCATGCTGCACCTGATCATGCTGGACCAGACGGCGGTCGGCGAATGGGACGGGGCGGAGCGGACCGGGCAGCGCGTCCTCGACCTGGCGGTCGGGCACGGCCACCACCTGTTCGCGGCACAGAGCCGCGCCTACCTGGCACACCTCGCGGCCCTGCGCGGCCGCACGGACCGCGCCCGCGACCTGTGCGCCCAGGTGGACGCCTGGGCCCGTCCGCGCGGACTGGGGTTCCTGACGCAGCTCACCGAATCCGCCGCCGCCACCGCCGCGCTGGGCGCCGGCGACCACGAGGCCGCCTACCACCACCTGGCCGCCATCACCCGGCCCGGCGCGTTCCGGCCGTACGCGTACCAGGCGCCGCGCACCCTCCTCGACCTCGTCGAGGCCGCCCGGCACAGCGGGCGTGCCGAGCAGGCCCGGGCGCACGCCCTGGCCGCCCGCGACGCGGGCCTGCCGGACGTCTCGCCCCGCCAGGCCCTGATCACCTACGGCGCGCTGGCGATGACCGCGCGGGACGAGCCGGAGGCCGCCGCGATGTTCGCCCGCGCGCAGGCCCATCCGGACGCCGCCCGCTTCCCGTTCGAACTGGCCCGGATCCGCCTCGCGCACGGGATCCGCCTGTGCCACGCCCAGGGCCGGGACGAGGCCCGTCACCAACTGAATCGTGCGGAAGCGGAGTTCGAGCGGCTGGGCGCGGCCGGCTGGACCGAGAGGACCCGGGCCGCCCTGCGCGCCACCGGGGCCCCGCTCCGCGCCTCGACCGCCCGCGCCGCCTCGCTGACCTGGCAGGAACGCCGCATCGCCGACCTCGCCGCGAGCGGCCTGACGAACAAGGAGATCGGCCGGCGGATGCACCTGTCGCCGCGCACCGTCAGCTCGCACCTGTACCGCGCCTTCCCCAAACTGGGCATCACCACCCGGGCGGCGCTGCGCGACGCACTGACCCGCGGCGAGGCGCTCTCCCGCGCCTGAGGCCCGCCGCGCCCGTGGATGAAAGAGCGTCACATGACTGATGCCGACGGCCGGCTGCCCGTGGAGAGTGGAGAGGGCCAGCAGCCCTCCAGGAAGGAACGGACATGATCGACAGGCGTACCGTCACCCAGGCCATCGGCCTCGGGGTGGCTGCCGCCGCCCTGCCCGTCGGCGCGGGGACGAACGCGGCCGCCGCACCGGGCGGCCGCACCGCCTTCGCCCCGCTGAAGCGGATCCGGGCCGGGTTGCTCGACATCGGCTACGCCGAGACCGGGCCGCCGCACGGCCCCGTGGTCCTGTGCCTGCACGGCTGGCCCTACGACATCCACAGCTTCACCGACGTGGCGCCGCTGCTGTCGGAGGCCGGCTACCGGGTGATCGTTCCGTACCTGCGCGGCCACGGCACCACCGCGTTCCTCTCCCCGAAGACGGTCCGCAACGCGCAGCAATCCGCGGTCGCCCTGGACGTCATCGCCCTGATGGACGCCCTGAAGATCCCCGAAGCGGTCCTCGCAGGCTTCGACTGGGGTTCGCGGACCGCCGGTGTCGTCGCCGCCCTGTGGCCGCAGCGGGTCAAGGCCCTGGTGCCGGTGGGCGGCTACCTCGTCACCCACCTCCCCTCGCAGAGGAACCCGCTGCCGCCGAAGGCCGAGCACACCTGGTGGTACCAGTACTACTTCGCCACCGACCGGGGCCGCACGGCCATGGAGACCAGGCAGAACCGGCACGACCTGTGCCGCCTGGTGTGGGAGGAGGCCTCCCCGACCTGGAACTTCGACGACGCCGCCTTCGAGCGGACCGCCGCCGCGTTCGACAACCCCGACTACGCCGCCATCGTGGTCCACAACTACCGCTGGCGCCTCGGCCTGGCCGACGGCGAACGCCGCTACGACCGCTACGAACGCCTGCTCGCGGCCCGGCCGCCCATCACCGTGCCGTCCCTCGCCCTGGACCCCGCCCTCGACCCCTTCCTGTCCACGACCGACGGCTCGGGGTACCGGCACCTGTTCACCGGTCCGTACGAACACCGCGTCCTGCCCGGCGTCGGCCACAACGCCCCGCAGGAGGCGCCGGCCGAGTTCGCCCGGGCGGTGATGGACGCCGACCGCCTCTGAACCGCGACGACCGGACCGGGCGCCGTCACCGGTCGGCCAGGGCCCCGTCGATCTCGCGGCGCGACGAGACCCCCAGCTTGGCGAAGACCTTGCGCAGGTGCCACTCGACCGTGCGCGGGCTGAGGAAGAGCTGCGCGCCGATCTCCGCGTTCGGGTGCCCGGTGGCCGCGAGCCGGGCGATCCGGGCCTCCTGCGCGGTCAGCACCGGCGGGCCCGGGATCCGTGCGCGAACGGTCTCGCCGGTGGCGAGCAACTCGCGCCGGGCCCGTTCTGCGTACGCCTCCATGCCCATCGCCGAGGCCGCCGAGTGTGCCTCGCGCAGCTCGTCCCGGGCGTCGGACCGCCGGTTGCGGCGGCGCAGCCATTCACCGAGCAGCAGCCGGGTCCGCGCCTCGAACACCCCCAGCCCGCCCCGGGCGAAATGGTCCACGGCCTCCCGGTAGCGGTCCTCGGCCCGCTCCGGCGCTCCGGTCAGGGCGTCGGCGACCGCCTGCGCGCCCAGGGCCCACGGTGTGCCGGCCCGCCCCCAGTCGGCCAGCCGTTCGCGCGCCCGGGCCGCCACGTCCGGACGGCCGGCCCGGGTCGCGGCCTCCACCAGCTCGCAGTCCGTCCAGTGGTGCACGACGAGGTCCTGGTACTCCCCGCCCCGCAGCGCCGCCTCCACGGCCAGGGCGTAGTTGCCCAGACCGTTGTGCAGCACGGACCGCGCGCACGCGGCCATGCCGGTCAGGCGGCCCAGACCGCGCCGTTCGCCCTCCCTCTCCATGGCCCCGATCAGCTCCAGCGCCGGCCTCTCCCGCCCCTGGTAGGCGCTGAGCAGGGCCGTCGAGACCATGTTCGTCGCCACCCCCGCCGCATCACCGGCGGCGGGTGCTTCGGCCAGCAGGTCCCGCGCCTCCTCGAAACGCCCGGCGTAGCACAGCGAGGCCGCCCGGTAGGGGAGCGCCGTCGAGAGGACCGACAGCGCACCCGTCGTCCGGGCGAAGCGCACCGCCCGGCCGGTGATGTCCAGCCAGGCCCGGAGGTCGCCCAGCTCCACGGCCGCGTTGGCGGCCGGCCACAGGACGGCGAGGTCCTCGTCACGGGTGAGCGAGCGCAGCGCCCGCGCCAGGAGTGGGAACGCGGCGGTCGGTCCGTCCTCGGTCCAGGTGACCAGGGCCCGGAGGAAGACCCCCGCCGTCTCGTCCCCGGGCGGCAGTTCCCGTGCCGCCGCCGCGGCCCGCCGCAGCCCGCTCCCGTCGTACCGGCCGGCCCAGATGGCCGCGCCGAACGCCGCGAGACAGGTCTCCCGCGCGGCGGCCCGGTCGAGGTGCATAAGACGGCCCGCGGCGTCGAGCAGCGGCTGCACGGCGCCGAGCCCCGGCTCGGTCATCGCCGACGCCTTCGCCCGCAGCCGGCTGGCGTGGGCCGACTGCAGCGGATCCAGCGGCCCCAGTTCCGCGGCGGCCAGCAGGTCGGGCACCCGGGCCGGCACGGCCGCCGCGAGGTGGGCCGCCGCGGCCGCCAGCGCCCGCCGCGCCCGCTGTTTCGGGTCGGGGGTGAGCGCCGCGGCGCGTTCCAGGAAGGCGGCCGCCGCGGCCCGCCCGCCGCGCGCCAGCGCCCGGTCGGCGGAAAGCTCCAGCTCGGCGGCCACCTCCTCGTCCGGCCCGACCGCGGCGTGGGCCCGGTGCCACGCGCGCCGGTCGGGGGCTTGCCCGGCGTCGGTGGCCTCGGCCAGTGCCCGGTGCGCCGCCCGCAGCGAGGCCGCGTCCGCACCGCGCCAGACGGCCGAACGCACCAGGGGGTGGCGGAACCGCACCGGCGCCCCCAGCGTGATCAGGTCCGCCGTCTCAGCCGCCGCCCCGGCCTCGGCCCCGATGCCGAGCAGACGCAGCGCACGCCACAGCAGCGGTGCGTCACCGACGGGTTCGACCGCCGCGACCAGCAGCAGGGCGCGGGTGTCGGCCGGCAGGGCATCGACCCGCCGCCGGAAGCCCTCCTCGACCTGGGAAGCCAGCGGACCCGCGCCGGGCCGCGCGAAGCCGAACGCCAGCTCCACCGGTGACAGGTCACGGGGCAGCTCCAGCAGGGCGAGGGGGTTCCCGCCGGTCTCGGCGACGATCCGGTCCCGCACGCGGGCGTCGACCGGCGCCACGAGCGCCCCGTCGAGCAGGGCCCGGGCATCGGCGTCGGCCAGCCCCCGCAGGGTGAGGTCCGGCAGGCCGGCGAAGGCCTCCGACCCCTCCCCGCCGGCGGCCCGTTCGGCGAACACCAGCGCCACCGACTCGGCGTCCAGCCGGCGCCCGACGAACGCCAGGATCCGCTGGGACATCAGGTCCAGGCACTGCGCGTCGTCGACCAGGCACACCAGCGGTGACGCGGCCGCGGCCTCGGCGAACAGCCCGAGGACCGCGAGCCCGACCAGCAGCATCTCGGGCGGGTGCCCCGCGCTCAGGCCGAACGCCACCCGCAGGGCGTCCTGTTGAACCGGCGGCAGGCGGTCGAGGTGGGAAAGCAGAGGGGCGCACAGGCGTTGCAGGGCCGAGTAGGCGAAGTCGGACTCGGCTTCGACCCCGGCCGCGTGGACCGTCTGCGACGGTGCGGCCCGCTCGGCCAGATGGGCGAGCAGCGCCGACTTGCCGACACCGGCCTCGCCGCGCAGCACCAGCACCCGGCTGCGCCCGTCCCGCACGTCGCGCAACAGCTGTTCCAGCAGCTCCAGTTCGCGGGCCCGCCCGAGGAGCCGGCGTGTCGCGTGGTGGGGCATGGGACCTCCGGGCAGGGCTTCCTCCCGGAGGAGCTCCACCCCATCCTACGGAGTTCCCGCCCGGCTGACCTGCATGGATTCGGTCAGACCGAGGAGCGGCCCTCGGCCCGGGCACACGGAGCGGGGTCCGCCGTCCCGGGCGCGCACCCGGGACGACGGACCCCTCAGCCGACGGCCGTCCGGCTGTGCCTCAGCAGTACGTGAAGGAGCTGATCCTGTCGTTGATCCACGACGGGACGGAGGGCTACTTCTCCCAGGGGCCGATCCTGAACTGCAGTCCGCCGTAGTTGTTGTGCTCGTAGAAGCAGATCGCGCTCCCCGTGTTGTTCACCACGGACGAGGTGATGTCCTGCATGCCCGTCCACAGTGCGCCGTCCCGCTGCAGCTTCCCCAGGTCGCCCACGTTCTGGTTCGAGGCGATCGCACCGAACTTGGATCCGCTGGTGGCGCCGACGAAGTCGTTCTCGGACCACAGGCAGACATGACTGCCCGGGCACGCTCCGGCGCCCTGCCCGATACCGAGGAGCACGGAGGCGCCGGCGGAGGTCGCCGCGGTCATGACCAGCCCGGCGACGGTGGCGGCACTGACGGCGAGCCGCGCCGTCTTCCTGCGCAATGTCATCATCATCCGTTCAGATGGAGGAGGAGCGGGTCAGCAGTACGTGAAGGAGCTGATCTTGTCGTTGATCCATCCCGGTACGGACGCCCACTGCTCGTGGGGCCCCGTCCTGAACTCAAGCCCGCCGTACCAGTTGTTCTCGTAGAAGCAGATCGCGCTCCCCGTGTTGTTCACCACCGACGACGTGACGTCCTGCATGCCCTTGTCACCGGTGGAGGTACGCGCCAGCTTGCCCATGTCGCCGACGTTCTGGTTCGAGGCGAAGGAGCCGAACTTGTGGTCGTAGACGAACTTCCCCTGGATGAAATTGCCTTCCGACCACAGGCATACGTAATTGTTGGGGCACGACCCGGCCCCGTGGCCGATGTCGAAGACGCTTGCGGCGCTCGCGGACGTGGCGGTGGCCACCAGCAGCCCGGCGGCGGCGACCGCGGCGAGCCCGAGCGTCCTCATCCTGCTTTTCACAAACACGGGTCCCTCTTCAGTTGGAGTAGGAGCGGGGTCAGCAGTACTTGAAGGAGCTGATCCTGTCGTTGATCCACCCCGGCACGGATGCCCACTGCTCGCGGGGACCGATCCTGAACTCCAGGCCGCCGTAGTTGTTGTGCTCGTAGAAGCAGATGCCGCTGCCGGTGTTGTTCACGACCGAGGAGGCGGAATCCTGCATGCCCTTCCAGCGGAAGAGCTTGCTCTCGAAGACGAACTTCCCCATGTCCGAAACGTTCTGGTCCGAGCCCACGGCCCCGAAGTCGTATCCGCCCGCGGGATTTCCGCGGACGAAGTTGCTCTCGCTCCACAGGCACACCCAGTTGGCCGGGCACTTGCCGGATCCGGTCTGGATGTCGGTGAGCACGTAGGCGCTCGCGCTCGTCGCCGTGGCGACGACCGCCGCGGTCAGCGTGGCGGCGCCCACGGCGAGCCTCATCGCCGTCCTGCGCGCGTTCCTCATGTCTTCCCTGCCCTCATCGCTGTCAGTGGTGTCGCCCCGCGGCCTCGGCTCGCGGGGCAACACCACTGTGCCGCCGGGGGCACGCGGACGGCTTCAGTCATCCGACTGCTCTTGGACGGTCAGCCCGGCAGCTCGGTGCGCTCCCACCACTCGTACACCGGCAGCCGCCCCTCCGCCGTGTCCTGCGTGCGCTCGGTGCGCCTGAAGTGCTCGTAGCCGCCCCGGAAGAGCAGCTTCACGTCCGCACCCGCCTCGGGCTGGGCGACGACGCGTTCCGTGAGGTCCGCAGGCCCGCCCTCCAGGACGGCCTTCGCGGTGTCGGAGTCGTTCATGGTGCAGAGCGTAGCCAGCCCGTCCCCGGTTTCCGTGGTGGTGCGGCCGTCAGACCGTGGTGTCGCTGAAGGGGCACCGGCCGCCGGGGGGTGTCCCCGGACGGTCCGCGGGGGCCGGCGTCCCGGCGGGACGCGGGCGGCGGCCGGGCGGGTGGTCGGTGATGTCGAGCGTGAGCCTGTGCGGTTGGAGGATGGTGCGGGTGCTGAAGACAGGCGTGGTGCCCGGGGTACGGGTGATCTGATAGCTGCTGGTGAGGGTGGCGGTGGTGATGGTCATCGCGGTGGTGGCGAAATGGGTTCCCAGGCAGGTGCGCGGTCCGCCACCGAAGGGCATGAACGCGTACTTGGGCAGGGCCGCGGCGGGGGAGCGGCCGGTCCAGCGGCCGGGACGGAACACGGCCGGCTCGTCGTAGTGGCGGGGGTCCCGCTGGAGGACGAAGGGGCTGACGGCGACGCGCTGCCCGGGGCGCAGCCGGTATCCGGCGAGTTCGGCGGGTTCTTCGACGGTCCTTTCGATCAGCCACAGGGGCGGGTACAGCCGGAGCGTCTCCTTCACGACGGATTCCGTGACGGCCAGGCGAGGGACGTCCATGGCGGTCGGAAGGCGGCCCCCGAGTTCGCGTTCGGCCTCGTCCCGTACCTGCCGGCGGATGCGGGGGTGCTGGTCGAGGAGGAGGAACAGCCAGGCGAGGGCCGCGGCGGTCGTCTCGTGGGCGGCGAACAGGTTGGCGACGATGATGCTCGTGGCTCCTTCATGGGTGATGGCGCCCTCGTCACGGGCGGTGTTGAGGAGGTCCGCCACCACCTGCGGGGAGCCGTCCCGGTGTGTCGCGCGCCGGCTGCGGATCAGGCGGGACACCTCGGCCGCCAGGTCGCGGTTGACGCGGCGCAGGCGCCGCGCGCGCAGGACGTGCCAGCGGGCGGGCAGGGGCAGTACGGGGGGCAGGAGCGCGTCCTGCAGCCGCGCCAGGAGGGCGGGAACCCCGCCGGTGTCCGGCCCCAGACAGAACTCGGCGATGAGGTGTGCGCTGAGGTCCTCCAGTGCGGGAATCGCCTCGACCGTGCCGCGCGCCCGCCAGGCCTGTGCGTGCCAGGCGACGGTGGCGGCGAGGCGGTCCTCGGCGGCGCGCATGCTGGTGCGGTTCAGGCCGCGTCCCGCCAGGCTGCGGGCCCGCATCCACAGGGCCAGGTCTTCGGAGGCGCGGCCTCCGTCGGTCTCCTCGCCCAGCAGGTCGCGGCTGATGGCGTACGTGGTGTTGGTGTGCTTGAAGACCTCCTCCGCGAGGGCCGGCGCATTCGCGAGGTACAGGCCGTCGTCGACGCGGACGAGGTCGCCGTACTGCTGCTGGTGCAGCAGGAAGCCGAGCGGGTCGCTTTCGAAGGCGCGTCGGTTGCCGTGCCGCCCGGGGGGGGGGGGGGGGGGGGGGGGGGGGGGGCGGGCGGGCGGGGGGGGGGGCCGGGGCGGCCGGGGGGGGGGGGGGGGTGGGTGGTGGGCTCCGGCTGTGG
>NZ_JBBDHD010000163.1:0-12538 GCF_044129415.1 Streptomyces racemochromogenes | reverse complement strand
CCCCCAACCCAATAAAACAAAAAACCAATAACGGCGGGGCCAAAAAAAAAAAAAAAAACACCCCCCCCCCCCCCCCCCCCCGGGCCCGCCCCGCGGCCCCCCCCCCCGGTGCCGGGAGGGGTCCCGGTCAGTCGATGGCGCAGCCCGACGTGGCCGCCGGCAGCGGGGCCGGGACGCCGAGGGTCGGGATGCCGAGCATGACGCCCTGGGGCTGGGCCGGGGCGGCGTTGCGCTTCTCCCAGGCGTCGCCCGCGCGGGTGCGGCGCACGGCGGTGGTCGGGCCCTCGGCCAGCAGGTGGTGCGGGGCCGCGTAGGTGATCTCCACGGTCACCACGTCGCCCGGCCGGACCTCCTCGTCCGGCTTGGTGAAGTGGACCAGGCGGTTGTCGGGGGCGCGGCCCGACAGGCGGGCGGTGGCGCCGTCCTTGCGGCCCTCGCCCTCGGCGACCATGACCTCCAGGGTGCGGCCGACCTGCTTCTTGTTCTCCTCCCAGGAGATCTCCTCCTGGAGGGCGACCAGGCGCATGTAGCGGTCCTGGACGACCTCCTTGGGGATCTGCCCGTCCATCTCGGCGGCCGGGGTGCCGGGGCGCTTGGAGTACTGGAAGGTGAAGGCGCTGGCGAAGCGGGCCTCGCGCACCACGTGCATGGTCTGCTGGAAGTCCTCCTCCGTCTCGCCGGGGAAGCCCACGATGATGTCGGTGGAGATCGCGGCGTGCGGGATCGCGGCGCGGACCTTCTCGATGATCCCCAGGAAACGCTCCTGCCGGTAGGACCGGCGCATCGCCCGCAGGACCGGGTCGGAGCCGGACTGGAGCGGCATGTGCAGCTGCGGCATCACGTTCGGGGTCTCGGCCATGGCGGCGATGACGTCGTCGGTGAAGTCCTTGGGGTGCGGGGAGGTGAAGCGGACCCGCTCCAGGCCCTCGATCTGCCCGCAGGCGCGCAGCAGCTTGCTGAAGGCCTCGCGGTCGCCGAGGTCGCTGCCGTACGCGTTGACGTTCTGGCCGAGCAGGGTGATCTCCGAGACGCCCTCGGCGACCAGGGCCTCCACCTCGGCGAGGATGTCGCCGGGACGGCGGTCCTCCTCCTTGCCGCGCAGCGCCGGGACGATGCAGAAGGTGCAGGTGTTGTTGCAGCCGACCGAGATCGACACCCAGGCGGCGTACGCGGACTCGCGGCGGGTCGGCAGGGTGGAGGGGAAGGCCTCCAGGGACTCGGCGATCTCGATCTGGGCCTCCTCCTGCACGCGGGCGCGCTCCAGGAGGACGGGCAGCTTGCCGATGTTGTGCGTGCCGAAGACCACGTCGACCCACGGGGCCTTCTTGACGATGGTGTCGCGGTCCTTCTGGGCGAGGCAGCCGCCGACGGCGATCTGCATGCCGGGGCGCTTGGTCTTCATCGGGGCGAGCCGGCCGAGGTTGCCGTAGAGCTTGTTGTCGGCGTTCTCGCGCACCGCGCAGGTGTTGAAGACGACCACGTCGGCGTCCCCGTCGGAGCCCTCGGGGGCCCGTACGTAGCCGGCGTCCTCCAGCAGACCGGAGAGTCGCTCGGAGTCGTGCACGTTCATCTGGCACCCGTAGGTGCGCACCTCGTAAGTTCCCTTGGGGTCCACCACTGCCGGGCTCCGGTCGCTGCTGCTGGTCATGCGACAAGGGTAGGCGGTGCCGGGGCGCCCCCCGTCCCCCGTACGGCGGCGGCCGGGAGCGGGAGCCGGAGCGGCGGCTGCCGGACCGCGGCCGAGCGGCCGGCCCCTCCGGACCGGCGGGCCCCTCGGGACCGGCGGGCCCCTCGGGACCGGCGGGCCGTGACAGGACGGCCGGGTGGGTGGGAGGATCGCCGACATGCCCCTCGTACCACCCCGTGTCCGCCCGCGCCGCCTGCTCGTGGGGCTGGTCGCCGTGCTGGCCGTGCTCGGGGTGCTGCTGTGGTGGACGCGGCCGTTCGGGGAGCCCGCGCTCACGGGGCGGCTCACCTTCAGCACGGGCGTCCGTACGGGCGTCTACCACCGTTACGGACAGTTGCTGGAGCAGGCCCTCGCCCAGGACATGCCCGGGGTCAAGGTCCGGCTGGAGACCAGCGAGGGCTCGCAGCAGAACCTCCAGCGGGTGGCCTCCGGCGAGGCCGACTTCACCATCGCGACGGCGGACGCGGTCGCCAAGTACCGTGCCGACGGCAAGCCGGGCGCGGAGCAGCTGCGCGGGTGCGCGCGGCTCTACGACGACTACGTCCAGCTGGTCGTGCCCGCCGGTTCGCCGGTGCAGTCGGCCCGCGACCTGCGGGGCAAGCGGGTCGCGGTCGGCCAGGAGGGCTCCGGGGTGCGGCTGGTCTCGGAGCGGCTGCTGCGGGCGGCCAAGCTGGACCCCGCCCACGACATCACCCCCGTCGGCATAGGCATCGACACCATGCCGGAGGAGCTGCAGGCGGGGCGGATCGACGCCTTCTTCTGGTCGGGCGGCCTGCCGACGAACGCGGTGCGCGAGCTGTCGGAGCGCTTCGACATCCGGCTGGTCCAGCTGGGCGACCTGGTGGAGCAGCTCCAGGCCAGCGGCAGCCCGGCGCGGTACTACCGGGCGGCGGTGATGCCGCAGGACGCCTACGCGCGGGCCCGCAACACCTCGTCGGTGGCCACGCTGGCCGTACCGAACCTGCTGGTCACCAAGGAGGGCACGGACGCGCGGCTGACGGAGCGGTTCACCCGGACGGTGATCCTCAGCCGGGACCGGATCGGGCGCGAGGTGCACGCGGCGCAGCTGGTGGACCTGCGCACGGCGATCTACACCGACCCGCTGGACCTGCACGAGGGCGCCCGGCGGTACTACCGCTCCGTCAAGCCGTAGGGCACCGTCAGCCGGCGGAGGTCAGCATCATCGCGGCGGCCGCGGCGCCGATGAGCCCGGCGTGGGTGCCGAGGGCGGCGGGGACGACCCGGAGGCCCCGGACGAAGGACAGCGCGGCGTACGAGGCCAGGTGCCGCCGGACCGGCCCGAAGAGGGTCTCCCCGCTGGCGGCGACCCCGCCGCCGATCACCGCGATGTCGGTCTCGACCAGGGTCGCGGTGGCCGCGATGGCGGCGGCCAGGGCGCGCCCGGCCCGGTCGAAGGCGGCCAGCGCGACCGGGTCGCCCGCCGCGGCGGAGGCGGCGACGCCCGCCGCCGTCGGGTCGGGGCCGGTCCAGCCCTGGGCGAGGGCCCAGCGGGCGATGGCGGTGCCGGAGGCGAGGGATTCGACGCAGCCGCGGCCGCCGCAGACGCAGGGTTCGCCGTCGAAGGCCACGCTGATGTGGCCGATGTGACCGGCGTTGCCGGTGGGGCCCGCGTGGAGCCGGTTGTCCAGGATCAGCCCGCCCCCGACCCCGGTGGAGACCACCATGCACAGCGCGTTCGCGTGCCCCCGGGCCGCTCCGAGCCAGTGTTCCGCCGCCGTCATGGCCACCCCGTCGCCCGCCAGGACGACCGGGATCCGGGCCCCGCGGGCGCCCAGTTCGGCGGTGACCCGCTCCTGGACGGGGAAGTCGCGCCAGGCACCGATGTTGACCGGGCTGACCGTGCCCTTGGAGGTGTCGACGGGGCCGGCGCTGCCGATGCCGCAGCGGACGGCCCGCTCCCACAGCGGGTCCGCGGACAGGTCTGCGATCACGTCGGTGACCGCCGCCATGACCGCTTCCGGGTCCGTGCCGCGCGGGGTCGGGCGGCGGGTCGCCGCGGTCATCGTGCCGTCGGGGTGGACCAGCGCCCCGGCGATCTTCGTGCCCCCGATGTCGATCGCCACGGCCGGGCCGGCGGCCTCGGCCGCGGCGACGTCCGCCGCGGCCGCGCGCGGGATGGGGAAGGCTGAGGTGGGGGTGGTCACGGGGGCGCTCCTGAACTCCTGAAAGAGGTCGGTTTTTTCAGTATGCGGCCGGTGGCGCGGCCGTTCTCGCGCGGGGTTCACGCCGGGGGCGGCGCGCGCTCCCCGTTCCGGGCCGGGCGCCCGGGGGGCCGGCCCGGCACGGGGCCGACGCCGGGCCGGGCGCCGTTGGCGGCGGCGTCCCGGGCCGGGCGGCCGGGGGCCAGGCACGGGGTCCGGAGGCGGGTCGACTGGGCGGCGGCGTCCCTGGCCGGGCGGCCGGGGGCCAGGCACGGGGTCCGGCGCCGGGTCGGGTGGCGAAGGCGGGTCGAGTGCCGGTGGCGGCGCCGTCCCGGGCCGGGCTCTCGGGGCCAGGCAGGGGTCCCGGGGCAGGCAGGGGTCCGGCGCCGGGCCGGGTGCCGGAGGCGGGTCTGGTGCCGGTGCCGGCGTCCCGGGCCGGGCGGTCGGGGGCCGTGCACGGGGTCCGCCCCCGGGCCGGGTGCCGGAGGCGGGTCTGGTGCCGGTGGTGGCGTCCCGGGCCGGGCGGTCGGGTACCGGAGGCCCCGGGGGGGCACCGCGGCGGCCCGGTCACGCTGCGGCGGGTGCGGTGCCCGGGGGCGGTGCCGTGCACGGGCCCGCCCGGGGCCGCGGGCGGTGTTCCCGCCGCCGGCCCGCTGGCCGTACCGTACGCGGACGGAAGCGCGCGATCCGGCCCCGGTGGTCCGCGGCGGCGGACGGCCCCTCCGGTCCGGCGCACGGCCGGAACCGGCCTGCCGCTCGGTCCCCGGCAGCCTGTACGCGCGCCCGTACCGGACCGCGGCGGCCGCGGCGAGGACTCCCGGCCGCCGGAACGGCCGGAGCGCCCGGGCCACCCGCCGCCGGAATCCGGACGCGGGCCGCCGCGGGCCCTGTTGACGTCCGGCGGACCGGCCCGGCAGTTTGTGGGCGTCCGGCGAATCCCCCCTGAACTCCGGGACCCCTCATGGACCGCGCCGCCCGCCCCCGCACCCCGCGCTTCGGCGCGAACTACACCCCTACCCGGGGCTGGTTCCACCACTGGCTGGACTTCGACCTCGACGAGGTCCGGGCCGACCTCGACTCGGTCGCCGCGCTCGGTCTGGACCACGTACGCGTCTTCCCGCTGTGGCCCCTCTTCCAGCCGAACCGGACCCTGGTCCGGCCGCGCGCCGTCGAACAGCTCGTGGCGCTCGCCGACGCGGCCGCCGAGCGCGGGCTCGACGTGAACGTGGACGGCCTCCAGGGGCACCTGTCCAGCTTCGACTTCCTGCCCGCGTGGACCACCACCTGGCACCGGCGGGGCCTCTTCACCGATCCGGACGTGGTCGCCGCGCAGGAGGAGTACCTGCGCACCCTGGCCGCGGCCCTCGCCGACCGGCCGAACTTCCTCGGCATGACCGTCGGCAACGAGGTCAACCAGTTCTCCGACGCGCCCCACCCCGATCCCGACCGGATCACCGCCGCCCAGGCGCAGCACTGGCTGGAGCGGATGCTGGCCGCCTGCGAGAAGGGCGCGCCGGGCCGGTTCCACCTGCACGCCGAGTACGACGCCGTCTGGTACCGCGACGGGCACCCCTTCACCCCCGCGCAGGCGGCCCGGCTGGGTGCGGCCACCGCCGTGCACTCCTGGGTGTTCAACGGCACCGCGCAGCGCCACGGGCGCGCCGGGGCGGCCACCGAGCAGCACGCCGCGTACCTGATCGAGCTGTCCAAGGCCTGGGCCGAGGACCCCGACCGCCCGGTCTGGCTCCAGGAGGTCGGGGCGCCGGCGCCGCTGGTCCCGCCGGAGCACGCCGCGGAGTTCACGGAGGCCGCGCTGGCGGCGGCGCTCGACTGCCCCGGCCTGTGGGGGGTGACCTGGTGGTGCTCGCACGACGTGTCCCGGGACCTGGCGGACTTCCCGGAGCTGGAGTACGGGCTGGGCCTGCTCACCAACGACCGCCGCGCCAAGCCGGCCGGGGCCGCCGTCGCCCGGATCGCCGGGGCCTGGCGGGGACGGGAACACCGGCCGGCCGTACGGTCCACCGCGCTCGCCCTGGGCCCGGGTGCGCCCCGCTCGGCGTGCGCGCCGGGCGGGGCGTTCTTCGAGGCCTGGGCGGTCCTGGCGGGGCAGGGGGTACGCCCGGCGGTGGTACGGGCGGAGCACGTCGCGGACCCGGCCCGGCTGTCCTCACGCGGCATCACGGAGGTGCTCCGCGTCGAAGACGTCCGGTAGCCCGCCCCTGCCCCTGCGCCGCCACGCTTCACGCCGTCGCCCGGCCCCGTGCCGTCCCGCCCCGTGCCGCCCGAGCCCCGAGGAGCCCCGATGCCCGTGCCCGTGCCCGGAGACGGCCCCGATCCGCGGGCCCGTACCGCCGTCCCCTCGCCGCCGTCCCGCCGCGCCGTCCTGGCGCTGGGGGCCGGGGCCGGGACGGCCGCCGTCCTGCCGCCCGGTACGGCCCTCGCGCAGGCCGGCCCCGCACGGGAGGCCCCCGCGGGGGCCGCCACCGTGCGGGCCGCCCCCGCGCCGGAGCCCGGCGGCCTGGCCCCGTACGCCTCGTACTGGTTCCCCGACTCCCTCCCCGGAGGGACGCCCGGCCCGGGGGTCGTCTGGCGCTCCCTCAAGGAGTGGACACCGCAGGGGGATCCGGACCTGGCGCACAACACCGCGAGCGTCCCTCTGGCCCCACGCTTCACTCCGGTCCCGGCGAACGCCGACGCCCGTGCGGGCCGGGCCAGGATCGCCGCGCTCGTCTCCTTCGGGCCCACGGCCGCGAACCCCTCCCAGGGCTCGGCGACCGCCGACTTCTACGCCCTGACGCACTGGGCGTACCTCGACGAGCTGGTCTTCTGGGGCGGTTCGGCCGGGGAGGGCCTGGTCCTCGCGCCGAACGCGCCCGTGGTCGACGCCGCCCACCGCAACGGGGTCCCGGTCCTGGGCACCGTCTTCCTGCCCCCCGTCGCCTACGGCGGCGACCTGCGCTGGACCCGGGACCTGGTCCGGCGCGACCCCGACGGCCGCCACCCCGTCGCGGAGCAGCTGGCCGAGGTGGCGCGGGCGTACGGCTTCGACGGCTGGTTCGTCAACGCCGAGACGGACGGAGGGGACAGTGCGCTCGCCACCCTGATGCGGGGTTTCCTGCGCGCCCTGCGGGCCGCCGGGGAGCCGCACGGGCTGCGCATCACCTGGTACGACGCCATGAACAGTACGGGCGCGGTGGGCTGGCGGGGGGCGCTCGACGCGCTCAACCAGGAGTTCTTCGAGGACCGGACGGGCCGGGTCGCGGACACGATGTTCGTGGACTTCCGCTGGACGCCCGGGTCGCTGGCCGCCTCGGGAGCCCTGGCCGAGCGCCTCGGCCGCTCCCGGCACGAGCTGTGGGCGGCCGTGGACGTGGAGTCCCGGGGCTGGGACGCCGAGGTCCGGTGGGACGCGATCGTGCCGCGCGGGCGGGACCACGTGGTCAGCCTCGGGTTCTACCGGCCCGAGTGGACCCGCAACCACCTCGCCGACCGCTCCCCCGGCGCCTTCCACCGCGCCGACGACCGGTTCTGGACGGGCGAGTCCCTGGACCCGGCCCGCCCCGCACCCGGTGCCGTCTGGCGGGCCCCCGCCACGGCCGTCGCCGACCGGTCCACCGTCAGCGGGCTCCCGTTCGCCTGCTCCTTCAACACCGGGCACGGCCTGCGCTGGTACGACGGCGGCCGGGCCGTATCGGAGGAGCCCTGGAACCACCTCGGGCTCCAGGACCGGCTCCCGGGCCGCCGCTGGGTGGTGGACGGCGCGGAGCCGCGCCCGGAGGTGTCCCTGGACTTCGCGGACGCCTGGCGCGGCGGCTCCAGCCTGCTCGTGAGGGGCTCCCTCACCGCCCCCGCCGCCGTCGGCCTGCACGCGGTGCGGCTGCCGCTGACCGCTTCCACGGTCGCGGAGCTGGTCCACACCGGCGGCCCGGAGCCGGTGGACGTCGAGTTCGGCGTCGCCCCGCGCGAGCCGGCCGCCCCGGGCGGGCCGGTGCCCTACACCTGGCTGCGGGCCGGCCGGGCGGGCGGCGCCGGGGGCTGGCGGACCTCCCGGATACCCCTCGCGGCGCTGGCCGGGGAGACCGCGTACGCCCTTGCCGTACGGATCACCGCGCGCGGGAACTCCCCGGTGTCCTGGCGGCTCGGAGCCCTGTCGGTGCGCGACACCACCGCCGCCCGGCACCCGGCCCCGCCCTCGCACCTCGGGGTGGACGCCTCGGCCCGCCGGGGCGCGGAGGCCGAGCTCCGGCTGTCCTGGCGCCGGGCTCCCGGGCCGGTCCGGCACTACGAGCTGTACCGGCGCCTGCCGGACGGCACCCGCCGCTTCCTGGCCGGAACCTGCGGTACGGCCCTGTACCTGCCCCGCCTGGCCCCCGCCGCCGGGGAGCGGGCGGCCGCCTTCGAGCTGCGGGCGGTGGACGAGACGTACGCGGTCTCCGCGGCGGCCCACGCCGGTTTCCGGTGGTGAGGGGTCAGTCGGCGCCAGGGTCGGTGCGCGGCACCGCCACGGTCACGCGCAGCCCGTGCGGCGGGTTCTTGGCGTAGGAGAGCGTGCCGCCGCCGGTGGCGAGCAGGGCGCGGGAGATCGACAGGCCCAGCCCGGAGCCCTTGACGTTCTGGTGGCGGCCGCTGCGCCAGAAGCGGTCGCCGACGCGCAGCAGCTCCTCCTCGGTCAGGCCGGGCCCCCGGTCGGCGACGACGACGAGGGCGCTGGAGCCCTCCGCGGAGACGGAGACCTCGACCTCCTCGCCGGCCGGGGTGAACTTCAGGGCGTTGTCGATGACCGCGTCGAGGGCGCTGGACAGGGCGATGGGGTCGGCCCAGCCGGTGACGGCGGAGCGGCCCGTCTCGGTGAGCCGCACGCCCTTCTCCTCGGCGTACGGACGCCAGGAGGCCACCCGCTCGGCGGCGAGGGCGCCGATGTCGGTGAGGCTGATCTCGGCGGAGGCGTGCTCGGCGAGCGCCAGGTCGAGGAGGTCGTCGAGGACCTGGGCGAGGCGTTTGCCCTCGGTGCGCACGGAAGCGATCTCCTCGTTGCCCTCGGGGAGTTCGAGGGCGAGGAGCTCGATCCGCAGGAGCAGCGCGGCGAGCGGGTTGCGCAGCTGGTGGGAGGCGTCCGCCACGAACGCCCGCTGCTGCTCCAGTACCTCTTCGACGTTGTCGGCCATCTCATTGAACGAGCGGGCCAGGCGTCTGAGTTCCGGGGGGCCGCTCGCGGCCGCGACGCGGGAGTTCATGCGGCCGGTGGCGATGCCGTGGGCGGCGGCGTCCAGGGTCCGGACCGGCTTGAGCACCCAGCCGGTCAGGCGCAGGGCGGCGCCGAAGGCGGCCAGCATGGCGGCGGCGAGCCCGGCGGCGATGAGCAGCCAGCCGTGCAGGATCCGGGCGCGCATCTGGTCGGTGGGGGATTCGGTGGCGACGACGGCGACGACGTCGCCGTCGAGGACGACCGGGGAGACGACGAGCAGCTTCCCGTGGACCTGCCAGGGCCAGACCTGTCCGGGGTCGTGGCTGCGGCGTCCGGCGAGGGCTTCCTCGAAGGAGCGCCGGGCCTCGTCGGAGTCGGGCAGCTGCCACCAGCCGGGGGCGCGGACCATGGCGTTGTCGTCGCGGTAGAAGATGCCGACGCGGATGCCGTACAGCTCGTGGTAGCGGGCGAGTTCGAGCTGGAGGGTGTCGCGCCGCTCGTCGGCGCCGGTGGCCCCGGAGCCCTCGGCGTCGATGACGAACTGGGCGAGGGCGGCGAAGCGGGCGCTGTCGTCGATCCGGTCGACCACCACCTTCTGCTGCTGGGCGGCGGCGAGGCTGACGGCGAGCGGGAACCCGAGGGCGAGCAGCACGCCCGCCATCAGGACGACGAGGAGCGGGAGCAGGCGGGCGCGCACGGCGGGGCCCCGCTAGGGGGCGGCCGGGGTGACGAGCCGGTAGCCCACCCCGCGGACGGTCTCGATGAGGGCGGGCATGCCGAGCTTGGAGCGCAGGGAGGCGACGTGGACCTCCAGGGTGCGTCCGGTCCCCTCCCAGCTGGTGCGCCAGACCTCGCTGATGATCTGCTCGCGGCGGAAGACGACGCCGGGGCGCTGCGCGAGCAGGGCCAGGAGGTCGAATTCCTTGCGGGTGAGGGGGACGTCGGTGCCGTTCACGGTGACGCGGCGGGTGGGCAGCTCGACGGCGACCGGCCCGAGCCGGACCGTGCCGGGATCACCGGGCGGGCCACCGGTGATGGTGGTGTCGTCGGAGGTGCCGGTGCGGCGGGCGACGGCGTGGATGCGGGCGAGGAGTTCGCCGGTGTCGTACGGCTTGACCACGTAGTCGTCGGCGCCCATGTTCAGGCCGTGGATGCGGGAGCGGACGTCGCCGCGGGCGGTCACCATGATCACGGGGGTGCTGGTGCGCTTGCGGATCTTGCCGCAGACCTCGTAGCCGTCCTGGTCGGGCAGGCCGAGGTCCAGCAGGATCACCCCGTAGGGGGAGCCCGGGGGCTGGGCCCCTGCGGGCAGCAGGGCCTGGAGGGCCTCCTCGCCGTTGCGGGCGTGGGTGACCTGGAAGCCGTGCCGGGCGAGGATCGCGGACAGGGCGGCGGCGACGTGGTCGTCGTCCTCGACGAGCAGCAGTCTCATGGTCGTCCCCCTCTCCTTCTCTCGCTCTTCGTCTTCCGTTCGGGCGGCCCCCACGCAGGGGCCACCATGCATCCACGCCGATGGAGAGTCCCACGTCAAGAGGGTTCCGGCCCGGCGAGTCTTCCGTTATGCACCCGGTACGCGTACATCGTGCACCCATGGGCGCAGCGCACGGAGCGTATCGGCGCGAGGCCTTATCGTTATGCTCAATTCTCGCTCAGATGTGATGACGCTGTGCGCGCCGCGTCACTACTGTCCTGCCAACCGACGGAGGACGGAGCAAGAAGCCGATGAGCGGAGTATCAGTGGCCAAGGACGCGCAGGACGCGGCGGGCGCCGCGGACGGCCTGGTCGTACTGAGCAACGTCAACAAGCACTTCGGCGCGCTGCACGTGCTTCAGGACATCGATCTGAGCATCGCCCGCGGCGAGGTCGTCGTGGTGATCGGTCCTTCGGGCTCGGGCAAGTCGACGCTGTGCCGGACCATCAACCGGCTGGAGACCATCGACTCGGGGACCATCACGGTCGACGGGAAGCAACTGCCCTCCGAGGGGCGGGAACTGGCCCGGTTGCGCGCCGACGTGGGCATGGTCTTCCAGTCGTTCAACCTGTTCGCGCACAAGACGGTGCTGCAGAACGTGATGCTCGGTCAGATCAAGGTCCGCAAGACGGACCAGGCGGCCGCGGCGGAGAAGGCGCAGTCGCTGCTGGACCGGGTGGGCGTCGGCTCCCAGGCAGACAAGTACCCGGCGCAGCTGTCCGGCGGCCAGCAGCAGCGCGTGGCCATCGCCCGGGCGCTGGCGATGGACCCGAAGGTGATGCTCTTCGACGAGCCGACCTCGGCCCTCGACCCGGAGATGATCAACGAGGTGCTGGAGGTCATGCAGCAGCTCGCCCGCGACGGGATGACGATGGTGGTCGTCACGCACGAGATGGGCTTCGCCCGCTCCGCGGCGAACCGGGTCGTCTTCATGGCCGACGGGAAGATCGTCGAACAGGCGGCTCCCGAGCAGTTCTTCAGCAACCCGAAGAGCGACCGTGCCAAGGACTTCCTGTCCAAGATCCTGCACCACTGACGCCCGCGTCTGGTAGTGATCCGGTCGACGGCACCCGCCGTCGCACACGACGTGTCCAGCTCGTCGTTCAACAACGTCTCACCTGAGGGAAGTTCACCATGAAGGTTCTCAAGGCCGGCGCGGCAGTGGCCACGGCCGTCGTCCTCGCGCTGACGGCGACCGCCTGTGGCGGGGGCGACAAGAAGGACGGCGCCGGCGACACGGGCGCCTCCGGCGGCACCAAGTCGGACAAGATCGCCATCGGCATCAAGTTCGACCAGCCGGGCCTGGGCCTGAAGACCCCCGACGGCAAGTTCGAGGGCTTCGACGTCGACGTGGCCACGTACGTCGCCAAGGAGCTCGGCTACCAGCCGGACCAGATCGAGTGGAAGCAGGCGGTCAGCGCCGAGCGCGAGAACCTGATCTCCAACGGCGACGTCAAGTTCATCGCCGCGACGTACTCGATCAACGACAAGCGCAAGGCGAAGGTCGACTTCGCGGGCCCGTACTTCCTGGCCCACCAGGACCTGCTGGTCCGCGCCGACGACAGCTCGATCACCAAGGTCGAGGACCTCAACAAGAAGAAGCTCTGCTCCGTCACGGGATCGACCTCGGCGCAGAACGTCAAGAAGGACCTGGCCCCCGAAGCCGACCTCCAGCAGCTCCCCGGCTACTCCGAGTGCCTGACCGGTCTGGAGAACAAGGCCGTCGACGCGCTGACCACGGACGACTCGATCCTCGCCGGCTACGCCGCGCAGGAGAAGAACAAGGGCAAGTTCAAGCTCGTCGGCCTGAAGATGAGCAACGAGAACTACGGCATCGGTCTGAAGAAGGGCGACAAGGAGCTCCAGACCAAGATCAACACCGCGCTCAAGAAGATGGTCGCGGACGGCAGCTGGGACGCGGCCGTGAAGAAGAACCTCGGCCCGGCCAACTACAAGAACGAGCCTGCCCCGCAGATCACCGAAGGCAGCTGATTTCCCGGTGAGGCGCGCCGCCGCCCGCCCGTCCGCGGGC
>NZ_JBBDHD010000162.1:0-12750 GCF_044129415.1 Streptomyces racemochromogenes | reverse complement strand
GGGGGGGCGCGCGGGCGGGGGGGCGGCCGCCCCGCCGGCCGCCCCCCCGCCGGGGCCGCCCCCCCCCCCCCCCCCCCCCCTCCACGGAGGGACGACCGCGGGACCGCCCGCGCGTACCGCCTCGACGACGGCCTCGTGGAACGCCCGGCTGGCCTCCTCGCCGGCGCACGCCACCGGACTGCCCGACAGCGTCAGCCAGTGCGCCCCGCCGCTGTACTGCACGGTGACGTGGGCCAGGCCCTCCGCCTCGGTCCAGGTGGTGTGGACGTCGAGTTCGCCGGTGAGGATCCCCTCCTCTTCCGTCCGTACGCCGCCCCGTCCGGCGAAGACGCCGAGCGTGGTCCACGAAGCCCAACTCATGTGCTCTCCCGCAGCGGTTCGGTCAGGACGGAGGGGCGGGGACGAGGGTGAACAGACCGGTCGAGCCCGTGAGCTCCAGCACCCGGACCATCTGGTGGCTGGGAGCGGCGAGCACGAGGCGGTGCCGAGCGGCCCTGGCCCGCTGCTGGGTCGCCAGCAGCACGTTCAGCCCCGAGGAGTCGCAGAAGGACGAGTCGCGCAGGTCGACGACGATGTCCGCGCCGTCGGGGGCCTCGTCCAGGGCTGCCTTGAGCATCGCCCTGAGCTGCTCCGCGTGACCGAGATCCATCTCCCCGCTCACGTGGACGGCGTGCGGTTCCGCGCTGCGGGCCGCGGGCCGGCCGGTGCGGTCCTTTCCACTGGTCATGGCACACCTCCTGTATCCCGGGCATCTGCCCGGGGTGCGGTCGCCCATGCGTGCCGGTGGCCCGGCCTCCGGTCTCCTGCTCCATCCGCGTGCCCTCCTGCCGCCGCGCGAGGGCACCTCAGGTGTGGATGCGGCTGTTGGCCCCGTCATGACCGTCGGCCTGCTCGTCGTCGAACCAGTAGTCGCCCGCCGCCAGGTAGCGGAACGAGTGCCCGCTGTGGGCGGGGAGCGTGACCGTGGCCGCGCGCATGCCGTCGGCGCGGACCTCCAGCGGGTGCGCGGCGGGGTTCCAGTGGTTGAAGTCCCCCACCACGCTGACCGGACCGGCGGGTTCGTCGCCCGGGAGGACGAAGGTGACCTGGGTGCGGCCCTTGAGCTTCTTACGTTCGAGCACCGGCGAGACTCCCCGTGGGTGGCGCTGGCAGAGGCCCATGCACCCTCGCACGGTCCCGCCCGTTCCGGCCCCGCCACGCCGCCCGCCACGGGATCCGTCACTCACCCGGCCCCGGACCCCCCGCCCGCCGCCGTCCCGGGGCTGTAGGTTGCGTTCCATGCGAACGGGCGCCACGTCCCGGTCGCTGAGGGCCCGGGCCCGCAGGGGCACCTGCCGCCGGGCGGGGGCGAGCTCGCCGGTGGTCCCACTTGCGCCGCCGCGTCGGGCCGGTGGGCCTACGGTGAGCCGGAACGGCCGGGCCGGGACCGCGGGCAGGACCGGCACACCCATTCCGAACGCCGGACCGCCGAGGGGCGGCGCCGCGACGCGTGGCCGGCGGCGCACAGGATGCGGTGGGGCACGTGGACCCCCTTCCACTCCGGCTCCACCAGCACCGCGCCCACCGCGGCGAGCCGGTCCCGGAACGCGGCCTCCGCCGCCTGCGGACACCGCCGGGCGCACACCCGGCAGATCCCCTGTCCCTGCTGGAGGTTGGCCGGCCGCGGCGCGACCAGATGCCCGGCGGCGCAGCGCACCGCGTGCGGAACCGAGTTGCCCAGCCAGGCCGCTTCGAGCAGCTGCGCGCCGGCCTCCGCCAGCCGGAGCCGGAACGCCGCTTCCGCCCGTAACGAGTGGGCGGGTCGTGGTGGTTGCACGTGATCCCCCGGAATGTGAGGAATCCACCGTACGCAGGAGAGCGTCCCCTCCGCACATCGCCCGCGCGGGGGAGCGGCACGCCGACGCGTCAACGGTCCGCCACCGGCCCGGGCGGGAGGGGTGGGGGGAACACCGGGCGCGGGTAAGGGCGTACGGTGCTGCTGTGATCACAGGCGAGACGACGACACCCGGTACCGCGCTGCTCCTGGCGGCCGCCCCGCCCGGCAAGGGCCGGCTGATCGACGCCACCCGCGTCCTGGCGACCCTCGCGGCCTGCCCGCCCCGCTCCCTGACCCGGACCGACGCGGGGACCATCGTCGAGCTGGCCGACCCGACCGATCAGCAGACCGTCCTCACCCGCATCCGCGCCGCCGCGGCCGCCCCGGGCCCCCTCACACTGCTCCTCGCCGGCCAGCTCCACCTCGACACGAGGCAGCACGGCATCCACCTGGCCCTCGCCCGCACGACGCCGTCCACCCTGCGCTACACGGGACTTCCCTGGGCCTGGATGGCCGGCGAGCTCAAACCGCGGCGCCCGGGCACCACCACCGTCCTCGTCGACCTGGTGGCGACACCGGAGACCTGGCAGAAGACCTGCGCGGAAGGCCTCACGCTCGGCCCCGGCATATCGCTGCACGGCCGCGTCGCCCCTCCGCCGCCCCGCAACCGGGTCGCGGCCCCGGCCTACCTCCAGGCCGTGGCCGGCATCTGGCGCAGCGGCCTGACCCCGCCGCTGGCCGAGCTCCACGCGAAGGCCGCCGCCCAGGCCGGCCAGGACCAGGCCGGGGCCCTGTTCCTCGCGGTGGAGGCCGCGCCGGCACCCGCCCCGTTCGCACCGACGGCGCCGGTCGCCGCGGTGACCCCCGAGGACCCGCTTCCCGCGATCCTGGCGGCCGCGCGTGCCGGGCACCACGAGCGGGCGGCCTCGCTCGCCGCCCAGTGGGAGGACTGGGCGGTGCGCACCTACGGTCCGGGGTCGGTCCAGGCCGTCCACTGGCTGGAGGTCCGCGCCGACCTCGCCCACGTCGCCGGTGACCCGGCGGCCAGCTGCGCACTGTGGATGGCGGCGGTCGACGCCCGGCTCGCCCGCCACCAGGCCGCGGACGCCCCCGAGGTCGAGGCCGCCGTCGACCGTGCCCACCACCAGTGGCAGTCCGTCCGGGACGCGGCCAGGGCCCGGGAACTCGGCCCCCGCCTGGTCTCCCTGCGCCGCCGGGTTCCCGGACGGCGCCCGGGTGCGACGGAAGCCGTCCAGCGCCGGCTGGAACTGCTGCACACCATGCCGCGGGAACGCCGGACACAAGGGGCGGTGTAGCACCGCCGCCGCTCGCACCGCCGCCCGTCCGCCTGCGGGCGTGCGGGTGGCCGTCGTGGGCGCCCGGTTTCGGAATGGCTGGTTCCGGGGACGGTGTCCCAGCACCGCATGATCGTCCCGCGCCGGGACGGCACCCACCACGACAGCCGAGGAACAGCATGCGTTCGAAGGGCACGCGCCGGACGGTCGCGTCCGCCGCCCTCGCCGGGGTGGCCGTTCTCGTCCTGGCGGCCGCTCCAGGGGCCGCCGCCGCACCCCGGACGGGGGCCGCACGCCAGGAAGCCGCACCGGCGCCGCCCCCGCCCCGCCTGCCCCGGGACTTCCGCGGCAGGGGCAAGTGGATCGTCCGCGACCTGGACATCACGGTGCCGTTCACCTGGGAGGGGAGGGACGGCGACAGCCAGATGACCGCGGGGGGCCCGCAGTACCCCATCTGGTTCACCAACCTGATCCACCACGGCACGCTCTACACGCTGACCTACAAGTGGCCCGGCCTGAACGAGCATCCCTGCTCGCGCATCCCGGGCTTCGACCTGGAGGCGTTGAACCGGCTCTTGGAGGGGGCCCGGTTCGTCGGCCGGGAGACACTGCGGCGGACCCCCGAGCGGCGGGTGAACCACTGGAGGGTGGGCGTGGTCCTCCCGGACCTCCCTCCCGGCAACCACCCCCGGCTCCCGCTCGCCCTGGGCGACGTCTACGTCGACGAGCACGACCGGGGCACCTTCTGGCAGGTGCTGCAGTTCGGGGTCCAGAACCTCTACGACCCCGCGCTGGACGAGTGGCTGGTGATGGACACCTTCGAGCGGCGTCCCGGAACCGTGACCCTCCCCAAGAGGTGCGAACCGCCCGACTGACCCCTGGCCACCACCGCCGGCGTCGCCCTCGCCGGAATCGTCCTGGCGATGGTGCCCGGCTCGGCGCAGGCTGACGACGGCCTCGTCTCGCAGGCCTCCCGGGCCGCCAAGTACCAGGCCTACCTCGCGATGAAGGCGGCTCAGGGGGACGAGCGGGCCAAGGAGACCGCGAAGGTGTTCGCGGCCCTCTCGGACGCCAAGAAGAGCCGCTTCCTCGACCTGCTCGAAGACCGCACCGTCATCGCGCAGATGTTCGCCGCGGCCGAGTCCCCGGCCGCCTCCGGCATCACGCGTTCCGTGCTCGCGGGCGGCGACGTCGTGGTGGAACGCGAGTCCGCCGGCGGCGAGGACGCCGCCTCCCCGAACTCGACCGCCGCCCTGGCCGCGGCCGGCTACCACGACATGTGGGCCTCGTACGCGTACACCGACACCTTCCTGGGCGTGAAGGTCTCGCGCGTCTCGGTGCGCACCAACTTCCAGGTCAAGGGCAGGGACACCACGAAGGTGTACCCGGGCAGCGCCTACCACTACCTGTACGTGCCCGGCTGCGACTTCTCCCACAGCCCGGTGAAGGAGTGGATCTCCTCGCCGCCGGCCGACAACGCGCAGAGCGAGACGATCTGGACGGCGTCCTGCTGGGGCAGCTCCTGGGACAAGCGCGAGCGCGTCTGGGGTGACTACCGCGGATTCGTCGGCGGATACCTGAAGGACGAACAAAGAAATTCCGGGGCCGGACGCCCGCGGTCCTCAGGACTTTTGTTCCCGCCCTGCTCGCGGATTTCCCCGCCTCCCGGTGGAGGCGGGAAAATCCGCGTTCCGGGTTTTTGTCACCGGCTGAGCGACTTCAGGGCGGCCGCGTCGTACGGCTTCAGCTCGTCGAAACGGTTGCCGAGCACCTTCGCCGCCCACTGCGGGTCCTGGAGCAGCGCCCGGCCGACGGCGACCATGTCGAACTCCTCGCGTTCCATGCGGTCCAGGAGGTTGTCGATGTCGCCCAGCGCCGCGCCCTCGCCCGCGAAGGAGCGGAGGAAGTCGCCGTCGAGGCCGACCGAGCCGACGGTGATGGTCGGCCGGCCCGTGAGCTTCTTGGTCCAGCCCGCCAGGTTGAGGTCCGAGCCCTCGAACTCCGGCAGCCAGTAGCGCCGGGTGGAGGCGTGGAACACGTCGACCCCGGCCGCCGCCAGCGGCGCCAGGATCGCCTCCAGCTCTTCGGGGGTCTGCGCGAGCCGGGCGTCGTAGGCCTCCTGCTTCCACTGCGAGTAGCGGAAGATCACGGGGAAGTCGGCCGGGACCCGCTCGCGGACCGCGGCCACGATCTCCGCGGCGAACTTCGTACGGGCCACCGCGTCGCCGCCGTAGGCGTCGGTGCGGCGGTTGGTCCGCTCCCACAGGAACTGGTCGAGCAGGTAGCCGTGCGCGCCGTGCAGCTCGACGCCGTCGAAGCCGATCCGCACGGCCTCCGCGGCGGCGTCGGCGAAGGCGCCGATGACGTCGTCGAGGTCGGCGCGGGTCATCGCCCTGCCCGTTCCCTCCGTCCCGTCGACGCGGATGCCGGACGGGCCGACGGCGGGCGCCTCGGCGTACGGGGCGTCGCCCTGCTTGCGCACCATGCCGATGTGCCACAGCTGGGGCACGATCGTGCCGCCCGCCTCGTGCACGGCCGCGGCGACCTTCGACCATCCCGCCAGCTGCTCCTCCCCGTGGAACCGCGGCACCCGGTCGCTCTGGCCGGCGGACTCGTGGCCGACGTAGGTGCCCTCGGTGACGATGAGGCCCACACCGGCCGCGGCCCGGCTGGCGTAGTACGCCTGTACGTCCTCGCCCGGCACGCCCCCGGGGGAGAACATCCGCGTCATCGGTGCCATCGCGATGCGGTTGGGGACGGTCAGGCCGTTCAGCGTGACGGGCCGGGAGAGCATCTCTGCCGCGCGGGAGGCGGTGGACGTGGTGACGGTCATGCGGGTCCTCCGGGTTGAGGCTGTGGCTCGTCGGATGCCAACGAGAAGTGCATAGTACACACGTTATGTATCATGCATATTGCCGCGTCCGGCCCTCGTCCCGCCGCCGTGCCGGCGCGGGGGCGCCGGACGACGGGTCGGCGATAATGGAGCGCCGGAAGGAGCGGGAGGCGCAGTGCTGGAGAAACTGGAGCGGGAGCTGATGCTGCTCTCGCGGCACCAGGTGCTGGCCCGGCGCGAGCGCGACCCCGAACGCCTGGAGCGGTCGGCGTACCTGCTGCTCAGCCGGATCGACACCCAGGGCCCCATGTCCATCGGGCAGTTGGCGGAGGCCTTCGGCCTCGACACCTCGACCGTGAACCGTCAGACGGCCGCACTGCTGCGCTGCGGGCTGGCCGAGCGCGTCGCGGACCCCGACGGCGGCATGGCCCGCAAGCTGCGCATCACCGCCGAGGGAGGGCGCCGGCTCGCGGGCGACCGCGAGGTCAACCGGTCCTGCCTGGCCCGGGTGGTCGCCGACTGGTCCCCCGAGGAGGTACGGCAGCTGGAGGAGGCCCTGGTCCGGCTCAACCGCAGCGCCGAGGCCCTCGAAGGCCGGTGCTGGCCGCGCGCCGAGGAGAACGGCCCCGCCGCCCCATGAGCGCGGACGCCCGCTCTCCGGGTCCGGCGGCGCCGGGCCGCACGGACACCGGGCGGGCCGGCCTCCTCCAGCGGGCGCGACGCGGCGCCGACACGTGAGGTAACTCACCTTTGCGTTTGCGCAGGTTAAGGCCGGGCAGGGGGGCCGCTGGAGCGGAACCCTGCACTCCGGTCTCTCGGGACGGCTGCGCAGGACACACGCGGGCAGATCCCGCCCCGCTCCACGGCCCGCCGTCCCCCGGTCCTCCGGAAGGCGGCGGCGTGCCGTTTCCGGTACGACTCGTGAGGTGTATGTGTCCACGCTCCAGGCCGAGCACGTCTACAAGGTGTTCGGAAGGACCCCCGGCGGCGCCGCGTCCGCGGTCCGCGCGCTCGCGGAGGGCGCCGACCGCGCGGCATTGCGCGCCGACGGTACGACGGCCGCTGTGATCGATGTCTCCTTCCGGGTGGAACCGGGCCAGATCTTCGTCGTCATGGGCCTGTCGGGATCCGGCAAGTCCACCCTGCTCCGCATGCTCAACGGGCTCCTCGAACCCACCTCCGGGCGGGTCCTCTTCGACGGCGAGGACCTCACCGCCCTCGACCCGCGCGCCCTGCGCCGCGTCCGCTCCACCCGGATCAGCATGGTCTTCCAGCACTTCGCACTGTTCCCGCACCGCAACGTGCTGGAAAACGCCGGCTACGGACTGGAGGTCCAGGGCGTCCCCCGGGCCGAGCGCGAGCGCAGGGCCGCGCAGGCCCTGGAGCTGTGCGGGCTCGGCGGCTGGGAGACGTCCTGGCCCGACGAGCTGTCCGGCGGCATGCAGCAGCGCGTGGGGCTGGCCCGCGCCCTGGCCACCGACGCCGACCTGCTCCTCATGGACGAGTCCTTCAGCGCCCTCGACCCGCTGATCCGCCGCGACATGCAGGACCAGCTCCTCGAACTCCAGCGCACCCTCAAGAAGACCATCGTCTTCATCACGCACGACCTCAACGAGGCCATGCGCCTCGGCGACGGCATCGCCGTCATGCGCGACGGCCGCGTCGTCCAGCAGGGCACCGCCGAGGACATCCTCACCCGCCCCGCCGACGACTACGTCGCCTCCTTCATCCAGGACGTCGACCGCTCGCGCGTCCTCACGGCCGACGCCGTCATGGCCCCGGCCCCCGACGGCTCCCGCCCCTGCGACTGCCCCACCGTGAGCGCCGACACCCCGCTCGCCGACGTGTGCGCCGTCAGCGTCCGCGTCCCCCACCCGGTCGCCGTCACCGGCGCGGACGGCGCCGTCGTCGGCTCCGTACCGCAGGGCCGCCTCGTCGGCTTCATCGGCGACGAGCGACGACCGCCGCTGCGCTGCACGGGGGTGGCCGCCTGATGCCCCGCCTGCACCTCGGCGCCTGGGTCGACGGCGGCGTCGGCTTCCTCCAGCGCCACCTCGCCTGGCTCTTCGACACCATCGGCTCCCTCGTCACCGCTCTCGACGACGGCCTCGACGCGGTGCTGTCGGCCCCCGCCCCGCTGCTGTTCGCCGGGATCCTCGCCGTCGCCGCCTGGTGGCTGCGCGGCCTGCTCGCCGGCCTGCTCGCCTTCGCGGGCCTCGCGCTCGTCGACTCACTCGGCCTGTGGTCCGAGGCCATGTCCACGCTGTCCCTGGTCCTGGTCGCGACCCTCATCACCCTGGCGGTCGCCGTCCCGCTCGGCCTCCTCGCCGCGCGCTCCGACCGCACCAGCGCGGTCCTGCGCCCCGCACTGGACTTCATGCAGACGATGCCGGCCATGGTCTACCTGATCCCCGGCATCGTCTTCTTCGGCGTGGGCGTCGTCCCGGGCATCATCGCCACCATCATCTTCTCCCTGCCGCCCGGTGTGCGGATGACCGAGCTCGGCATCCGCCAGGTCGACGGTGAACTCGTCGAGGCGGCCGAGGCCTTCGGCACCGCCCCCCGCGACATCCTGCTCCGCCTCCAGCTGCCCCTCGCCCTGCCCACGATCATGGCCGGCGTCAACCAGGTGATCATGCTCGGCCTCTCCATGGTCGTCATCGCGGGCATGGTGGGCGGCGGCGGACTCGGCGGAGCCGTCTACCGGGCCATCGGCAACGTCGACATCGGCCTCGGATTCGAGGCCGGCGTCTCCATCGTGATCCTGGCCATGTACCTCGACCGGATGACCGGAGCCCTGGGCCGCCACGTCTCCCCGCTCGGCCGGCGCGCCCTGGCCGGGGCGCGGTCCGCCGCCGGCGGCGCGGCCCGGCTGTGGAGTCACCGGCCCCAGCCCGTCCACGCCGTCACCGGGGTACTCGTCCTCGCCCTGGCCGCGGGCGCCCTGAACACGTTCGCCGGATCCGGCGAAGCCCAGGCCGGCCCGGCCGGCGCCGCGAACACCGGCAAGGGCCGCACCGTCTCCCTCGGGTACATCCCCTGGGACGAGGGCGTCGCGTCCACCTTCCTCTGGAAGGAACTCCTGGAGCGGCGCGGCTTCAAGGTCGACGCCCGCCAGCTGGAGGCCGGGGCGCTCTACACCGGCCTCGCGGGCGGCGGCATCGACTTCCAGACCGACTCCTGGCTGCCCGTCACCCACGCCCAGTACCGGGAGAAGTACGGGGACAGACTGGAGGACCTCGGCTCCTGGTACGGCCCGACCTCGCTGGAGCTGTCCGTGCCCTCGTACGTCAAGGACGTGCGCTCCCTCGCCGACCTCAAGGGCAAGTCCGACCTGTTCAAGGGCAGGATCATCGGCATCGAGCCGAGCGCCGGCGAGATGTCGCTCCTCAAGGACAAGGTCCTCAAGGAGTACGGCCTGGACGGCGAGTACCGGGTCGTCGACGGCTCGACGCCGGGCATGCTCGCCGAGCTGAAGCGGGCCTACGACAAGAAGGAGCCCGTCGCCGTGGTGCTGTGGTCACCGCACTGGGCGTACTCCTCCTACCAGCTGACCAAGCTCCAGGACCCCAGGGGAGCCTGGGGTGAGGGCGACGGCATCCACACCCTCGCCCGCAAGGGGTTCGCACGGGACGAGCCCGAAGTGGCGCGCTGGCTGCGTGACTTCAGGCTCACCGAGGAGCAGCTGACGGGGCTGGAGGCGAAGATCCAGCAGACCGGCAAGGGCAGGGAGCAGCAGGCGGTCCGCGCCTGGCTGAAGGAGAACCCGGACGCCGTGCGGCTCTCCTGACACAGGACGCCCCACCCGGCCGGCGCGCCGGGGGCGCCGCGCGCGCGGAACCCCGTACGGGAACCGCGGGCGCGGCGCCCTCGCGCGTACGGGCGGCAGCCGCCGGCGCCCCGTGCGGCGCGGCCCCTCAGCCGTCCGCGGCCTCCGCCCGGCAGGGGGTGTCCGCGGCCGCCCGGGCGCAGAGCGCCCCCTCGACCTTCTGCAGCAGCCGCAGCAGCTCCGCGCCCTCGGCGCCGTCGAGCCCGGCCAGGGTCTGGCGTTCCAGCTCGGCCCAGGCCTCCCGGACCCGCTGGAGCAGACCGCAGCTGGTCTCCGTCGCCTCGACGAGGGAGGCCCGGCGGTCGGCCGGGTCGGGGCTGCGGCGCACGTGCCCGGCCTGTTCGAGGCGCTGGAGCATCTTCGTCACGGTGGAGGGGTCCAGGCCCACGCTCTTGATCAGCTCCGACTGACGCACGGGCCCGTTGTCCCACAGGTGCATCATCACGAACTCCTGCCCCGGATGCAGGCCCAGGTCCCGCAGCAGCCGCCCGGCGGCGATGCGGTGCAGCCGGGCCACCCGGCTCAGGGCGTGGCTGACCGGCCCGTCGAGTACCGCGCTCGGCGGCCCCGGACAGCCCTGCGGCGCGGTGCCGCCCCGCTCCTGCGCGACGTGCGTCGTCATCGTTCGGCTCCTCCGCCTGGTCGTCCCGCCAAGATTTTACCTTGGTCGGCCAAGGAATGGGTGTACGGTGGCTGCGAAGCCAATCATTGGCCGACCAATTAATTCTGTGAGGGCAGACATGACCAGCGCTTTCGACCCCATCGGCGTGGGTGCCACCCGGCTCGCCCATCGCATCGCCATGGCTCCGATGACCCGCAGCCGGGCCGCCGCCGGCGGAGTGCCGACGGAGCTGACGGCGGAGTACTACGCCCAGCGCGCCTCGGCCGGTCTCGTCATCACCGAGGGGATCCAGCCCTCGGTCGTGGGCCAGGGGTACCCGTTCACCCCCGGCCTGCACAGCGCCGAGCAGGTCGCCGGCTGGCGCCGGGTCACCGAAGCGGTCCACGCCGCGGGCGGCCGGATCTTCGCCCAGCTCATGCACACCGGCCGGATCGGCCACCCCTCCCTGCTCCCCGAGGGCCTGGTGCCGGTCGGGGCCTCACCCGTGGCGGCCAAGGGCCAGGTGTTCACCGCCGACGGCCCCCAGGACTTCGTCACCCCGCGCGAGCTGACCGCCGCCGAGGTCCGCCAGACCGTCGCCGACTACGCGACGGCCGCCCGCAACGCCGTCGAGGCGGGCTTCGACGGCGTCGAACTCCACGGCGCCAACGGCTACCTGATCCACCAGTTCCTGGCGCCCGGCAGCAACCTGCGCACCGACGCGTGGGGCGGCACCGTCGAGAACCGCATCCGCTTCGCCGTCGAGACCGTGGAGGCCGTGGCCGCCGAGATCGGCGCCGACCGCACGGCCCTGCGCGTCTCGCCCGGGAACCCGTTCAACGACATCGACGAGCCCGACCCGCGGCCGACCTACGAGGCGCTGGTCAAGCACCTCGACCGGCTGGGCCTGGCCTACCTGCACATCATGGAGCCCGCCGGTACCCGTGAGACCACCCTCGCCCTGCGCGGGCAGTTCTCCGGCCGGCTGATCCTCAACCCGGCCACCGAGGGGCCCACCGACCACCGCGCCCTCACCCTGATCGACCAGGGCGTCGCGGACGTCATCGCGTTCGGCTCCCTGTTCATCGCCAACCCCGACCTGCCGGCCCGGCTGCGCGCCGGCGGCCCTTACAACACCCCCGACGCGTCCACCTTCTACGGCGGCGACGCCCGCGGCTACACCGACTACCCGACGCTGTAGGACGCCACCCGCACTCCGCCCCGGCCCCCACCCCGGGCGCGTCGCCCGGGGTGGGGGCCGGACGCGTCGTGCCGCTCGGGGTGCGGGGCCGGGGGAGCCGTCTCAGTTGCCGATACCGGCGGTGCCGACGCCCGAGTTCCCGATGCCGTGGCTGCCGAGGCCGGTGTTCCCGAGGCCCGCGTTGCCCAGCCCCGAGTTGGCGACCCCGGCGTTCCCGACTCCCGAGTTGTCGATGCCCGCGTTCCCGACGCCCGAGTTGGCGATGCCCGCGTTCCCGATGTCGGAGTTGGCGATCCCGGCGTTCCCGACGCCCGAGTTCCCGATGCCGGCGCTGCCCACGCCGTCCGCACCGGCCGCGCCGGCTCCGCAGAGGGCCAGCACCGCCGCGGTGCCCAGCGCGGTCGTCACGCGGAGAAGAGTCGTGCGCATAGCAACATACCTCCCATTTCGGTGATCTTACCCGCCTATCCCTAACACACCCTTATGCCGAATATCAGAACAAACGTCAGGAGTCGCTGCACCGTCACCCTCCTGCGGTTCCGTGACATGAGACACAGCGCCTGTGGCGGTCCGGTCGGCGGTCGGAGATCATCCAGACGGACGCATATCGGCTTTTGTCTGTGTTTGCCATGGACATATCGCACTCCACCAGAAACGGAATTGTCGACTTTTATCTGCCCGCCCCCAACATGGCTGATGGGAGTCGGTTCCGGCGGTGCGTCAGGTTCACCCGGATGCGTCGCAACGGGTGCCATGCACGATTCCCCCGCCCTTTCAAGCCGCAGCACCTCACCCCCGGCGGTGCGCCCACGCCCCGGCTTGCCATCCCTCGACGGGGCTTCTCAGAATGGCGGCTCCTCCGGCGCCTCGCGGCCTTGGCGCCGGGAGCTCGCGATCACCGAGTGAGGTCACGCATGAGGAAGCACCGCAAGAAGACGCACTACCGGAAAATAGCCGTCGCCGTCGGCGCGCTGGCCGTCGTGGGCGTCCCCACCGCCGCCATGGCCTGCCTGGGCCCCCAGGAGACCGGCCCCGCACACACGGCCGCGGCCTGGCAGACCCCTTCCCCCGCCAGCCCGCAGGCACCGCCGCGGGAGCAGATCCCGGTCGGCGCCGAGCCCGCCACCGCGCTCGCCGAGGCCGCGCCGGGGGCCGCCGCGGGGCCCGCCGCCGGT
>NZ_JBBDHD010000344.1:0-396 GCF_044129415.1 Streptomyces racemochromogenes | reverse complement strand
GCCGACCTCACCGACGCCACGTCCACCGACCCGCCCAACCGCAACGCCAACGGAACGTTGTACGTCGCACTGGGGCCGTCGACCTGGTCGAGCACCCACAGCCTGCGCTGGGCGAAGGACAGCGGCACCGTGTCCGGCCGCTGCCGCGCCGTGAGGGCCATACGGGCGCGGTCGGCGCCGTTCAGACGCTGGGCCAGGCCCTCGACCGAGGGCGCCTCGAAGAGGGTGCGCACCTGGAGTTCGACTCCGAAGACGGAGCGGATGCGGCTGATCAGGCGTGTCGCGAGCAGGGAGTGCCCGCCCAGCTCGAAGAAGTTGCCCTCCGGGTCGACCTGTTCGAGGCCGAGGACCTCACCGAACAGGCCGCACAGGATCTCCTCCTGCGCCGTCCGCGGA
>NZ_JBBDHD010000161.1:0-12837 GCF_044129415.1 Streptomyces racemochromogenes | reverse complement strand
CCACCCCCCCCCCCCCCCCCCCCCCCCCCCCCGCCCCCCCCCGCGCCCCCCCCCCCCCCCCCCCCCCCCCCCCCCCCCCCCCCCCCCCCCCCCCCCCCCCCCCCCCCCGCTTCGGCGTGCTGTGCGCGGGCGCGGTCACGGCGCGTGAGCCGAGTGTCCGGATGCTGAACACGGAACGTCCGATAAACGGACGGTCGGCAGACTGGGCGCATGAGTCAGAGCACCATCACGCCTCCCGAACTGCGGCCGTCCGCGCCCGGATCCCCCCTCGGCAACGGCCTCAAGCAGCGCCACCTCTCGATGATCGCCCTCGGCGGGGTCATCGGCGCCGGCCTCTTCGTCGGCTCGGGCGCCGGCATCGCGGCCGCGGGGCCCTCGATCGTGCTCGCGTACGCGGCGTCCGGTCTGCTGGTGATGTTCGTGATGCGGATGCTCGGCGAGATGTCGGCGGCCGACCCGGCGTCGGGCTCCTTCTCGGTGCACGCCGAGCGGGCGATCGGACCCTGGGCCGGGTTCACGGCGGGCTGGATGTTCTGGACCCTGCTGTGCGTGGGCGTGGCCATCGAGGCCATCGGCGCGGCGCACATCATGACGGGCTGGTTCCCGGGCACCCCGTCGTGGTTGTGGGTGCTGGTGTTCATGGCGCTGTTCTGCGGCAGCAACCTGGGCGCGGTGCGCAACTTCGGCGAGTTCGAGTTCTGGTTCGCCGCCCTGAAGATCGGTGCCATCGCGCTCTTCCTGGGCCTGGGCGTGCTCGCCGTGTTCGGTCTGCCGCCCGGGACCTCCTCCCCCGGCGCCGCCAACCTGGCGCACAACGGCGGGTTCCTGCCGGGCGGGGTCGACGGGCTGCTCGTCGGCGTGCTGGCCTCGGTCGTCGCGTACGGCGGCCTGGAGACGGTGACCATCGCGGCGGCGGAGTCGGACGACCCGGTGCGGGGCGTCGCCAAGGCCGTGCGGACCACCATGTGGCGGATCGCGATCGTCTACGTCGGCTCGATGCTGGTGATCGTCACCCTGCTGCCCTGGAACGACCCGGCGGTCACCGGCGTCGGCCCGTACGCCGCGACCCTGGACCACCTGGGCGTCCCGGCGGCCGGGCAGGTCATGAACGCCGTCATCCTGGTCGCCCTGCTGTCCGCGATGAACGCCAACATCTACGGTTCCTCGCGCATGGCCCACTCGCTGGTCTCCCGGGGCCAGGGGCCCGAGGCGCTGGGCAGGGTCTCGGGCGGGGTGCCGCGCCGGGCGGTGCTCGCCTCCTCCGGATTCGGGTTCGTCACCGTCCTGCTGTCGTACTGGTATCCGGACACCCTGTTCGCCTGGCTGCTGAACATGGTCGGCGGGGTCATCCTCATCGTCTGGGGCTTCATCGGGGTCTCGCAGCTGGTGCTGCGCCGGCGGCTGGAGCGGGAGGCCCCCGAGAAGCTGACCGTCCGGATGTGGGGCTTCCCGTACCTGACGTGGGTGGCGCTGGCCGGGGTCGCCGGGGTGCTGGTGCTGATGGCCGTGAGCGAGGACACCCGTCCGCAGGTGCTGTTCACCGGCGGGCTCGCGGTGGCCCTGGCGGCGACCGGGTACGTGGTGCAGCGCCGGGCGGCGGGCCGGACCTGACGGCCCGGCGGCCCCCGGCCCCCAGCTCCTCTGAGGCGGATCCCGTGTGCGGTACGGGATCCGCCTCTCTTCGTCCCCGGGCGACCCCTCCGCGCATGCCGCAATAGATACTGCTAGCGTGCAGTTGCGCATTAATTGCAATAAGCGATTGGCACGCCGAGGGGACCTGACACACGCATGGCCATCTACACGCTTCCCGAGCTTCCTTACGACTACGCGGCGCTCGAACCGGTGATCAACCCGCAGATCATCGAGCTGCACCACGACAAGCACCACGCGGCCTACGTCACGGGCGCCAACACCACGCTGGAGCAGCTGGCGGAGGCGCGCGAGAAGGAGAACTGGGGCGCCCTCAACGGGCTGGAGAAGAACCTGGCGTTCCACCTCTCCGGCCACATCCTGCACAGCATCTACTGGCACAACATGGCCAGCCCGAAGACCGGCGAGGGCGGCGGCGAGCCGACCGCGGCGGACGGGGTGGGCGACCTCGCCGACGCGATCACCGAGTCCTTCGGCTCCTTCGAGAAGTTCAAGAAGCAGCTGACCTTCGCGTCCTCCGCGACGCAGGGCTCCGGCTGGGGCGTGCTGGCGTACGAGCCCGTCAGCGGCCGCCTGGTCGTCGAGCAGGTCTACGACCACCAGGGCAACGTGGGCGTGGCCAGCACGCCGATCCTGGTCTTCGACGCCTGGGAGCACGCCTTCTACCTGCAGTACAAGAACCAGAAGGTGGACTTCATCGAGGCCATGTGGAACGTCGTCAACTGGCAGGACGTGGCCCGCCGCTACGCCGACGCCAAGGCGAACACCCCGCTGCTGATCCCCGTCAAGGGCTGAGCGGCACCCCCGGGCCGCCCGCCTCGTGATCGTCTTCTCAGCCTTCGCGTGCGGGCGTGTGAACGGAAGACCCCCGTGAGGACGTGACTCACGGGGGTCTTCTGTGTGCGGGTCTTCTGTGTGCGGGGGCGCGGACTACTCGAAGGAGGGGCCCTTGGTGCGGGTGCGCTTGATCTCGTAGAAGCCCGGGGTGGAGGCCACCAGCAGGGTGCCGTCCCACAGGCGGGCGGCGGCCTCGCCGCGCGGGGCCGGGGTGACGACGGGGCCGAAGAAGGCGACCTCCTCGCCGTCGGCGCCGGGTACGGAGATCACCGGGGTGCCGACCTCCTGGCCGACGCGCTCGATGCCGTCGTTGTGGGAGTCGCGCAGCACCTGGTCGTACTCGTCGGAGTCGGCGTAGGCGAGCAGTTCGGCCGGCAGGCCCACCTCCTCCAGGGCGTCGGCGATGACCTCGCGGGTCGCGCCGCGGTCCTCGTTGTGGATCTTCGTGCCGAGAGCCGTGTACAGCTTGCCGGTGACCTCCTCGCCGAACTTCTGCTGGGCGGCGATCACCACGCGCACCGGGGCCCAGCCCTTGGGGCCGAGGAGCTCGCGGTAGCGCTCGGGGAGCTCGTCGAGCTTGTTCTCGTTGAGCACGGCCAGGCTCATCACGTGCCAGCGGACCTCGACGTCACGGACCTTCTCGACCTCCAGCATCCAGCGGGAGGTCATCCAGGCCCAGGGGCAGAGCGGGTCGAACCAGAAGTCGACCGGGGTCTTCTCGCGCACCTGGGTGTCGGTCATGTCTCTCCTCGCGTCGCATCGCATCACATCGGGCGTCTCTGAGCGTGTTCCTTCTGGCCAACCGG
Source organism: Streptomyces racemochromogenes (assembly GCF_044129415.1). Classification (GTDB taxonomy): domain Bacteria; phylum Actinomycetota; class Actinomycetes; order Streptomycetales; family Streptomycetaceae; genus Streptomyces; species Streptomyces racemochromogenes_A. The sequence continues at coordinate 9,544 of NZ_JBBDHD010000161.1, read as the reverse complement.
GCCGGAACCCCACGCATTCCCTCCGTGGGAGGATTCGACCGACGAAGCGATCACGCACGAAGAGATCCGCACGAAGGAGTGCCACGTGCCCGGTGAGAATCTGTCCCGCGACGAAGCCCGCGCGCGGGCCGAACTGCTGTCCGTCGACGGGTACGAGGTGGTCCTCGACCTGAGGTCCGCGGTGGACGAGGCCGAACCGGCCGAGGGCCCCCGGACGTTCCGCTCGGTGACGACCGTGCGGTTCCGTGCCGCGGTCCCCGGCGCCTCCTCGTTCGCCGACCTGATCGCCCCCTCCGTGAACGCGGTCACCCTCAACGGCCGCGCCCTGGAACCCTCCGCCGTCTTCGACGGGGCTCGGATCGCCCTGGACGGCCTGGCCGCCGAGAACGTCCTGGTCGTCGACGCGAACTGCGCCTACAGCCGGACCGGCGAGGGCATGCACCGCTTCGTCGACCCGGAGGACGGCGAGGTCTACCTCTACACCCAGTACGAGCCGGCGGACGCCCGGCGGGTGTACGCGAACTTCGAGCAGCCGGACCTGAAGGCGCCCTACCGCTTCGAGGTGACCGCCCCCGAGGGCTGGACGGTGTGGAGCAACGGCGCCGAGGAGTCCCGCGAGGGCGGGGTGTGGCGCTTCGCCGAGACCGCGCCGATCTCCACGTACATCACCTGTGTGGTGGCGGGCCCGTACCACTACGTCACGGACACCTACACGCGCGGGGACCTGACGATCCCGCTGGGCGCGATGTGCCGCAAGGGGCTGGCGAAGCACTTCGACGCGGACGACGTCTTCCTCGTCACCAAGCAGGGCTTCGACCTCTTCCACGAGATCTTCGACTACCCCTACCCCTTCGGGAAGTACGACCAGGCCTTCGTGCCCGAGTACAACCTGGGCGCCATGGAGAACCCGGGCATGGTGACCTTCCGCGAGGAGTACATCTTCCGCGGCAAGGTGACGCAGGCCTCCTACGAGCGGCGCGCGAACGTCATCCTGCACGAGATGGCGCACATGTGGTTCGGCGACCTGGTCACCATGAAGTGGTGGGACGACCTGTGGCTGAAGGAGTCCTTCGCGGACTTCATGGGCTCCTTCGGGCTGGTCGAGGCCACCCGCTTCGACCAGGCATGGGTCACCTTCGCCAACAACCGCAAGGCGTGGGCGTACCGGGCCGACCAGCTGCCGTCCACCCACCCGATCACGGCCGACATCCGTGACCTGGAGGACGCCAAGCTGAACTTCGACGGGATCACCTACGCCAAGGGCGCGGCCGTCCTCAAGCAGCTCGTCGCGTATGTGGGCCGGGACGCGTTCCTGGACGGCGCGCGGCGCTACTTCAAGGCGCACGCGTACGGGAACACCACCCTGGACGACCTGCTGTCGGTGCTCGGCGAGGTCTCCGGGCGGGACATGGCCGAGTGGTCGCGGGCCTGGCTGCAGACGGCCGGCGTCAACGCGCTGACCCCGCAGGTCACCACGGACGCGGCCGGGCGGCTGACCGAGCTGGCCGTGGTCCAGGAGGGCGACGAGCTGCGTCCCCACCGGGTCGCGGTGGGCCTGTACCGGCTGGAGGCCGACGGTTCGCTGGTGCGCTACGCGCGCGCCGAGGCCGACGTGGCGGGCGTGCGCACGGTGGTCGGCGAGCTGGCCGGGCTGGAGCGGCCCGGCCTGGTCCTGGTCAACGACGACGACCTCACGTACTGCAAGATCCGCTTCGACGAGGCCTCGCTGGCCACGCTCCGCGGCCACCTGGGCGACCTCACCGACCCCCTGGCCCGCGCCCTGTGCTGGTCGGCGCTGTGGAACCTGACGCGGGACGCGCTGATGCCGGCCCGGGACTTCCTGTCGCTGGTGCTGGCCCACGCGGGCCGCGAGAGCGACGTCGGCGTGCTCCAGCAGCTGCACGCGCAGGCGCTGAGCGCGGTCACCCACTACGCGGCGCCCGGCTGGCGGGAGCAGGGCGGCCGGGAGCTCGCGGCGGGCGCGCTGCACGAGCTGCGGCTGGCCGAGCCGGGCTCCGAGCACCAGCTGACCTGGGCCCGCTTCTTCGCGGCGAGCGCGGCCAGCGAGGGCGACTTCCAGCTGCTGCTGGGGCTGCTGGAGGGTTCGGCCCGGATCGACGGGCTGGAGGTGGACCAGGAGCTGCGCTGGGACTTCCTGCTGCCGCTGGCCGCGCACGGCGTGGTCGACGAGGCCGTGCTCGCGGCCGAGCTGGTCCGCGACGACACCGCCTCGGGCAAGCGGCACCAGGTGCGCTGCCTGGCGGCGCGGCCGTCGGCGTCGGTCAAGGACCAGGCGTGGGCGGTGGTGGTGGAGTCGGACGCGCTGTCGAACGCGCTGGTCGAGGCGACCATCAGCGGCATGCAGCAGTCCTCGCAGCGGGAGCTGCTCGCCCCGTACGCCGGGCGGTACTTCGAGGTGATCGAGCGGGTCTGGGCGCAGCGTTCGATCCAGATCGGCATCGACGTGGTGAAGGGGCTGTATCCGATGCTCCAGGACTCCCAGGCCACGCTGGACGCGACGGACGCCTGGCTGACGGCCCGTCCGGACGCGGCCCCGGCGCTGCGCCGCCTGGTGCTGGAGTCCCGCGACGACCTGGCCCGGGCCCTCCGCGCCCAGTCCCGCGACGCGTAACCCTCCTGGTCCCGTTCCGCCCCGTCCGGCAGCCGCCGGGCGGGGCGGTCCGCGTGGCGGCGATGGGCTATCGGCAGTCGAACGTCCGTACTTTAGCCCCGTCTTGTCCGGATTTGTCGACGAGCGTGTAACAGGCGTTAGCAAGGCCATGGCCTGAGGGAATCACCGCGTCATGAACCAGAACGCACCCCTCCCCCTCGCCCACCTCACCGCCAGCCGCCCCCGCGTGCTGACCCTCGCCCAGCTGCGCGAGCACGGCGTCAGCGCCGCCGAGGCCGCCGGCCGGCCGTGGCAGCAGGTGCTGCCCGGGGTGTTCCTGCTGCACTCCGGTCCGGCGACGAGCGAGGAGCGCCTGCACGCCGCCCTCCTGTACGCGGGCAAGCGCGGCAACGACGAGGCCATGATCACCGGGCTCGCCGCCCTCGCGCTCTACCGGTTCTCCGCCGCCCCCGCCCTGCCCTCCCTCCCGCACATCGACGTCCTCGTCCCCCACACCCGCCGGCTGCGCTCCACCGGCGACGTCCGCGTCGTGCGCACCCACACCCCGCCGCGGCCGCTGGAGGTCACCGGGGTGCCCGTGGCCCCGGTGGCCCGGGCCGTCGCGGACGCCGTCGCCCAGCTCGACGACGCCGACGCGGTGCGCCGCATCCTCAGCGAGGCCGTCCGCGCCGGCCACTGCGAACCGGCCGCCGTGGTACGGGAGCTGACGGTGGCCCGGCTGCTGAACCGGCCGCACGTGGTCGAGGCCGTCGAGTCCCTGCTCGCCGAGGGCCGGGCCATCGCGGAGGACCGGCTGTACCAGCTCGTACGGGGCTACGAGCTCCCCGAGCCGGTCTGGAACGTGGACCTGCGGCTGCCCGGCGGCCCGCACCTGGGCGGGGTGGACGCGTACTGGCCCGAGGAGGCCGTGGCCGTCGAGATCGACACCCGGGCCCCGCGCCAGGGGGAGGACGAGGACTGGGCCGAGGCCGTCCGCAAGCGGGAGACGCTGGAGCGGCTCGGCGTGACCGTCCTCCACCTGACCCCGCGCAAGCTGCGTGACTGGCCCGAGCAGCAGGCCGCGGTGGTGCGGACCGCCCTGACGGCGTCCTGCGACCGCGAGCCCGCCGCCTACCTGGTCGTCCTGCCCCGGTGAGGAGCGCCCGGGAGGGCCGGGTTCGCCGGGGAGTACTCGGGGGCGCTCCAGCGCAGCCGGCCCGGATGCAGGCTTTCCACCACCGCCTCCACCCGGAACCGGACGCTGCGGCTCCCGTCGGCCCCGTACCCGGTCCGGGCCCGCCCGCTCAGCTGGAGCAGACCGCCGCCCTCCCAGTCGGGGAAGAGCAGTCCGGCCCGCTCGTCGAGGGCGAGGTTGCCCAGGGTCAGGAACATCGCGTTCCCCGGATAGTCCGGCCACCGCAGCTCGGTGGGCGAGAGCACCTCCACGAAGCCCGGCATCCCGCCCCGGTGGCTCGCGTCGGCCCCGCCCGCGCCGGCGGTGGTGGCGACGAAGAAGGTGTCGGCCGCGCGGACGGCCCGCTCCTGGTCCGGGGTGAGCTCCGCGGAACGCCGTACGATTCCGGGCCCCTCGGCCACCCGCTCCAGCGGCTGCCGCTTCTGCAGGTACTTCGGGCAGTTGGAGAAGACCTCCTCGGCCGCCACCGCGAAGCCGCCGTCCGTCACCGCGAGGGTCCCGTTGAGCCGCATCCGGCGCCGGGTGCGCGGGTCCAGGGCGATCGTGCCGACCCGCGTTCCGTCGGAGGCCAGCGCACCGGCGAGGGGGTCCCCGTCCGGCAGGCCGCCGCGGACCGCCATCCGGTCCGGGCCGGCGGCCCGGACGAAGCCGGGCGGGCCGGTGAGCAGCGAGGCCCACAGCCGTCCCGCGCCGTCGGCGGCGCCGACGACGAGGTGGGGCTGGAGGGCGAGGAAGGCGGCCGCCACGTCCCGGATGCCCGGGCCGATGGAGCGGCCGACGTGCTCGGCGAGCTCACGGACGCCGACCCGTTCCTGGACGGCCAGCGAGCCCTGGTGGTACCGGTCCATGACGACCCTCACTTCCCGATTCTCTAGAAGAAACCGCAGGTGGGAGCGGATTCGACGGGTGCGGGAGCCCCCTCGGCGCCGGTGGGCACGGAGATCTCCAGGCGGGTGCCGTCCGGGTCGTGGAAGAAGATCCCGCCGGAGGCCGCCCCCTCGCGGTGGGCGACGACGCCCTCGTAGGCGAAGTCCACGCCCAGGCCGCGCAGCCGGTCCTCGTACGCCCGGACCTCCTCGATGGTGCCGGCGGAGAAGGCGAGGTGGTGCAGTCCGGCCGCCTGCGGTGCGTACCGGTCCTCCGCCTGCTGCCAGAGGGTGAGGACGAGCTCCCCGTCCCGGCCCAGGAAGGCGAAGCGGCGGCCTTCCTCCTTGCCTTCGCCGAGGAGCCCGAAGCCCAGGGCGTCGCGGTAGAAGGCGAGCGAGCGCTCCAGGTCGGTGACGTTGAGGCCCACGTGCCCGGTGCGCAGGGTGCCGACGGTGGTGGTCATGAGGGTTCCTTCCCCGAGGAATGGCCGGTCCGCCCGGCGTTCTAACCTTCTAAATCGAGATTAATGGTTAGAGCCCGGAGCGTCAACCGGCCACGTACCCTTGAGGGGTTAGCGGGTACGAGGAGGCGGACATGACGGCAGTACCGACGACGGACCCCCGTCCGCTCACCGGGGAGCCGCTCGCCCTCGACCTGGTGAACACGCGCTGGAGGCCGGAGGGCGTGCCCACCGACCTCTTCGCCGGGGCCTTCGGCCTGAGCCGGCTGGAGGGGCTGGCCCTCTGGCTGCGGAGCACGGGACTGGACGACCGCTTCCGCGTCGACAAGTCGACCCTGGTCCACCTGCTGACCGCGCGCGAGGCCCTCGCCCGCGCCGTCGCGGACCCGGCCGACGCCGGCGCCCGCCGGCTGGTCGACGCCGTGCTGGAGCACGGCCGCATCCGGGCCACCCTCACCGACGAGGGCCCGGGCGAACGGGCCGAGTTCGACGACCCCTCCTGGGGACCCGCCTGGACCGCGGCCCGCAACTACCTGGAACTGCTGGGGTCGGCGCCCGACCGGATCCGCAAGTGCGCCTCGGAGACGTGCATCCTGCACTTCCACGACACCTCGCGCAACGGCACCCGGCGCTGGTGCTCGATGGCCGTCTGCGGCAACCGGGCCAAGGCCTCGCGCCACTACGCGCGCACGCGCGAGCGCTGAACGGTCGGAATCTGTCACACCGGGGGTGAGAACAGCCCCCGACACACCCCCGTTACAAGCCTTGTAAGTCGATAAATCGACTACCTGACCGCCGCAGGTCGCCCCGGCTTGCCCCGGCATGTCCCTCCTGGCGGAAACTCCGCCCTGGCGGGTGTCCGCCATGTCAGGTCTCGGTCAATGACAACCCTCCCCAAACAGCTGTCACTTGCGCAAAGCTGACCGGTCATCCGGCACCGAAATCCGGACCGTATCGATCTCTAGCCAGGGATGCTGATGACCCTCGAATCCCCCAGCTCCACCGGGGCCATACCCGGCGCCCGGCGCGCGGCCCGCGTCGCGGCGGCCGCGGGCCTGGTGGCCGCGCTCTGCGCCACCGGCGCCGTACCCGTCTTCGCGGCGACCGGCGACGCCAACCCGTCGGCCCCGGCTCCGGCCAAGTCGGCCGACCAGAAGCTCGGTTCGGCGGACGCCGAACTGCTCCAGGAGGCCAAGGCCAAGGGTGACGCGACCGTCACCGTCATGGTCGCGACCGCGCCGGGCCAGACCAAGCAGGTCTCCGACCAGCTGCACGCCGTCCAGGGCGCTTCGGTGGGCCAGACGTACGACAAGCTCGGCTACGTCCGCGCCACCCTCCCGACCGACAAGGCGGAGGCGGCGCTGAAGGCGGCCGCCAAGCTGGAGTCGGTGCACGGCATGGACCTCAAGCAGGAGATCCAGCTCCCGGACCCGCGCCCGGACTCGGGCAAGGACGGTGCGGGCCAGAAGACCGCCGCCGAGACCTACCCCGGTCCGGACGCGAACACCCCGGCGAAGAACCCGTACAACCCGTCCTTCGAGACCGGCGCGGTGGACTTCGTCCAGAAGAACCCGCAGGCCGACGGCCGCGGCGTCACCATCGGCATCCTGGACTCCGGCGTCGACATCGCCCACCCGGCGCTGCAGAAGACCACCACCGGCGAGCGCAAGATCGTCGACTGGGTCACCGCGACCGACCCGATCCTGGACAACGACGCCACCTGGCGCCCCCAGGTCACCCCGGTCACCTCCACCGGCGGCACCTTCACCGCGGGCGGCCAGAGCTGGAAGGCCCCCGAGGGCTCCTTCCAGTGGAGCCGCTTCAGCGAGTCGATCACCGCCACCGGCGACATGAAGGGCGACGTCAACCGGGACGGCGACACCACCGACAAGTTCGGCATGCTGTACGACCCGGTGGCCGGCACCGTCCGCGTGGACACCGACCAGGACGGCGACTTCACCAACAACGAGCCGATGAAGCCGTACAAGGACGGCTACCAGATCGGCTACTTCGGCACGGACAACCCGGCGACCGACGTCGCCGAGCGGATCCCCTTCGTGATCCAGATCCGCAAGGACGTCCCGATGGACCCGTTCGGCGGGGACTGGGTCGGCAAGAAGGCCGACTTCGTCAACATCGGCATCATCGAGTCCGAGCACGGCACGCACGTCGCGGGCATCACCGCCGCCAACAGCCTCTTCGGCGGCAAGATGAACGGCGAGGCGCCCGGCGCGAAGATCGTCTCCTCGCGCGCCTGCTCCTGGTCCGGCGGCTGCACCAACATCGCGCTGACCGAGGGCATGATCGACCTCGTCGTCAACCGCGGCGTCGACATCGTCAACATGTCGATCGGTGGTCTCCCGGCGCTGAACGACGGCAACAACGCCCGTTCCGAGCTGTACAAGAACCTCATCGACACCTACGGCGTCCAGCTGGTCATCTCGGCGGGCAACGAGGGCCCCGGCGTCAACACCATCGGCGACCCCGGCCTCGCCGACAAGGTCATCTCCGTGGGTGCCGCGGTCTCCAAGGAGACCTGGGCCGCCAACTACGGCTCCGGCGTGACCAAGAAGTACAACATGTTCCCCTTCTCCTCGCGCGGTCCGCGTGAGGACGGCGGGTTCACGCCGACCATCACCGCCCCCGGCGCGGCCATCAACACCACCCAGACCTGGCTGCCCGGCGGCCCGGTCAAGGAGGCGGGCTACAACCTGCCGGCCGGCTACTCGATGCTCCAGGGCACCTCGATGTCCTCGCCGCAGGCGGCGGGCGCCAGCGCCCTGCTGATCTCGGCCGCCAAGCAGGCGAAGATCGCCCTGCCCCCGGCCAACCTGCGCGTGGCGCTGACCAGCACCGCAAAGAAGATCGACGACGTCCCGGCGCACGCCCAGGGCGCGGGCCTGATCGACGTCAACAAGGCCTGGGAGTCCATCCAGCGCGGCGCCAAGGCCAACGAGTTCACGGTCAAGGCCCCGGTCGACACCGCGCTCGACCAGTTCCTGAAGACCCCCGGCTTCGGCACCGGCCTCTACGACCGCGAGGGCGGCCTGAAGGTCGGCCAGAAGAAGGTCTACGACGTCGTCGTCACCCGCACCACCGGCCCGAAGTACGGCACCCGCCACAACCTCAGCTGGCGCAACAACGACGGCACCTTCAAGGTCGTCGGCGGTGGCGGCTACGACTACGTCACGCTGCCGCTGAACAAGCCGGTCACCATCAAGGTCGAGGCCAACGTCAAGTCGGCCGGCGTCCACAGCGGCATCCTGCAGCTCGACGACCCGACCACCGAGGGCATCGACAAGCAGATCCTGGCCACGGTCGTCGCCTCCACCCCGCTGGCGCAGCCCTCGTTCACGCTGTCGGACACCTCCTCCGTGCAGCGCAACAGCCACAAGTCGTACTTCGTGACGGTCCCGCAGGGCGCCAAGACCCTTGAGGTCGCGCTCGGCGGTCTCGCCGCGGACAGCCAGACGCGCTTCATCTCGATCCACCCGTACGGCACGGGCGTCGAGGACAGCGCCACCACCCAGTGCTACCCGAACTACAACAACCCGGCCAACAAGTGCCGCCCCGACCTGCGCTCCTACGACAACCCGCAGCCGGGCGTCTGGGAGATCGAGGTCGAGTCGCGCCGTACGTCGCCGCTCCTGGACAACCCGTTCAAGCTGGACGTCTCCGTCCTCGGCGCGGGCTTCGACCCGGCGGTCAAGGTCCTCCCCGAGGTCAAGCAGGGCGCCCCGGCCCCGGTCCAGTGGACCGTGACGAACACCGGCGCGGCCATCTCCGGCGGCAAGCTCCAGGGCGGTCCGCTCGGCTCCGCGAAGGCCGACAAGCCGACCATCGCCGCCGGCGAGACCAAGACCACCCAGGTCACCATCGGTGAGGGCGTCTCCCGTCTGGACGTGGGCATCAACCACACCTCCGACGCCGGCGCCGACCTGGACCTGGAGGTCTACAAGGACGGCGTGAAGGTCGCCTCCTCGGCCGACGGCGACTCCGACGAGTCGGTGAGCCTCGACAAGCCCGCCGCCGGTACCTACACCGTCAAGGTGATCGGCTACGCGGTCCCGTCCGGCTCCACCACGTACGACTACCGCGACGTCTACTTCTCGTCCGCCCTGGGCACCGTCCAGGTCGACGAGGCCGCCGCGGTCAACCTCGCCAACGGCGCCTCCGCGCAGGTCTCGGCGAACGTGCTGGTCTCCGGCGCGGCCCCCGAGGGCCGTCAGTTCTTCGGCCAGGTCCAGCTGCTCAACGGCCGCGGCACCGCCGCCGGCACCGGCAGCGTGCAGATCGACAAGGTCACCCAGTAAGGGCGTGACCTGAACGCATGACGGAGGGGGGGGGGGGGGGGGGGGGGGGGGGGGGGGGGGGGGGGGGGGGGGGGGGGGGGGGGGGGGGGGGGGGGGGG
>NZ_JBBDHD010000160.1:0-12843 GCF_044129415.1 Streptomyces racemochromogenes | reverse complement strand
GGCCCTGGCGTCCCGGTGGAGCGCCCAACTGGACGAACGACCTGGACGCCAGGGCCCGTGTCTGCTCGGCTTGCCTGGGTCGACGGTAGGCGGGATGGGAGCCCCACCCCCCACCCCCACCACAAACAGCCCGCACCCGCCTTCCTGCCCCCGCCATCCCGGAGCCTGAGCGCCCCCGCCGGAGGCATTGTTTTGACCTTGCTGTGGCTCCGGCCTGGGTGCTGGGCCGTCAGGCGGGGCGGGCTGTGCAGCTGGGCCTGAGATCAGAGCGGCTCAGCGAGGGCTCCCTCGCTCCGAATGCCCACCCCAGGGGGCACGGCAAAGCCGAGGAGTCGATCTTGACCGGCCCCTATGGGCTACCGTCCCGCAACTGGCGTGCTCGATCAGCCGCGCGCCGGCGGAGCCGGGCCCAGAGCGGACGCCGAAGGCGGGGAGCGTCGGGGCCCGGCGCTGGAGCCGAAGCGCGCGCGGCGAGCGGAGCGAGCCGCCTTGATGAGGTAGAGAAACCTGTAACAGGCCCAGGGGTCATGGGACTTCGTGCGGCCACTGGCACTTTTTCTGACAGTGCCCTCCAGGGGGCATGGGTACCTTCGTAGAGTCGAAGGGAGCCCATCGTGGGGGCGGAAATGAGCACGGGGCAGAGGGTGGCGCGGGCACGCCGCCGACTTGGCTGGGACCAAGCGCAGTTGGCCGCAGCTGTCGGGCGCTCGGTCAGCTGGGTGTCGAAGGTGGAGACGGGGCGCCTCCCCTTAGACCGTATGAGCGTCCTCGGGCAGCTTGCCGAAGTCCTCGACGTCGAGGTGATCGAGCTGACGGGGCAGCCCTACCGCCATGACTCCTCGGAACTCGACTCGGGCCACGCGGCGATCCCCGGCCTTCGGCTTGCCCTTCAGCAGGCCACCATGCCGGGCGGCGCGCTCCTCCTCGGTGCTGTGGAGCCCCCGTCACTCGCGGAGATCTCCGTGAGGGTCAAGGCTGCGGAGCGGCTCCGCCAGGATGCGAAGTTCACGGCGCTCGGTGACGTCCTCCCGCAGATCCTCCGGGACCTCATCGTTGCCTGCGACATCGCGGAAGGAGACGACCTCTCCCGCGCAGAGTCCCTCATGCTCCGTGCCAGCCACATGGCCCGCGTCTCCTCGAACCTGCTCGGTCACCACGACCTCGGGTGGAGTGCCGTGCAGCGTGAGCTTGTCGCGGCTGAGCGCGCCGAGTCGCCGGCGCTTCGGGCGGCCGCCCGTTGGGACCTCTGCGGCGTATGGCTCTACGAGGGCGAAGTAACCGCGGCGCGGGATATGGCGCTCCGGGCGCTGGACGACCTCGAACCGGATCTGTCGACAGCCGACGCCGACATTCGCTCCTTGTGGGGAGCCATGCACCTTCGCGCTGCCGTGGCGTGGTCCCGTCTCTGGGACCGCTCCGAGGCTGAGTCTCATCTGGCTGAGGCGCGTCGGATTGCGGCCGATCTCCCGGCGGACGGGAACGTCTTCCAGACCCAGTTCAACGCCGTGAACGCCGAGATCCACAGCGTGGAGGTCAGCCTGGAGCTGGGGCACCCTCGCGACGTCCTGTCCCGCTCCGAACTGGTGGACGTCATGCACATCGCCTCCGGCGAGCGGCAGTCGCACTTCTGGGTCTGCACGGCCGCCGGTCAGATGATGAACGGCAAGGCTGAGGCTGCTGCGGGCTCCATCCTCCGCGCCGACGCGGTGGCTCCGCAGCACGTACGCAACCGCCCGGTCGCCCGGAACCTCGTGGACGACCTGCGGTCTTCCGGTCGGAACGCGCGCACGGAGGAGATCCGGCGCCTGGCCGGACACATGAAGCTCAGCTGATCAGCCTGGACGGAGAGGGGGCCGTCGCCGTGAGGGTGGCAGAGAAAGCGCGATTACTTGTGGAGCTGCACGAGATCCGGAAGCAGCTGACCGAGGCGGCACAGCGGGTGGACCGGCTCGCCGCCGCCGTCACGGCAGATCGGCCACGTGCTCTTCGAGGCGGTCGAGCCGGGAGTTGATGAGAGCCAAGGCGGCTTTGATCTCTGCCAGCTCGCTGGCCAGGGTCGGAGCCGCTTCCGTCTCGATCGAGGGCGGGTCGCTGGCGACGAACGTGCCGCGTCCCTGCTGGCTCACGATCAGGCCTTCATCCCGAAGGATGTCCAGCGCGTGCCGGACGGTCATGGCTGCGACGCCGTACCGCTCGGCCAACTTGGCGTTGCCGTCGAGCCGCTGGCCGGCCGTCAGCCTTCCGGCCGCGATCTGCCGACGGAGGTCGTCGGCAACCTGCGCGTAGGCGCTACGGGGATCATCTGGGCTCACAGTCACAAACCCAGGTTATCTAAGTGATCTAAAGAAGTCTGCCCCAGGGGCTTGTGCTCTTTGCCATCTCTACTAATCTAGGTAACACAAGAGAAGTTAGAGATGTCTAGCTGGGAGCGGCGCCCTACCGCCAAGCAGTCCGCCGCTCCCGTCCCTGAAGGGAGCTTCCATCATGCCTGTTTCTGCTGTGGTCTACCGCCGGTCGGTGTCAGGTGGGGCCTGCCCCGCGTGCCTGGAGGGCCTGTGTGCCGATCCCGCCGAGTGCCTGTACTTCCTGACCTCGCGTCCCTGGGCCGATTGCTCCGCCTGCGAGGGCTCTGGCTGGGCGGCTGAGGACGCTGACCCGCTGGTCTTCTGCGAGTGCTGCGGGGGTTCCGGCCTCAACGAGCACACCGTCCGCTCTGTCGCATCGATCGACGTCAGCGAGGGCGCCAAGCAGCGGCACGCGGCTCACGTCGCCCGCCTCACCGCGCGCCTTCCCGTGTCCCCGGTTCCCGTGACGGTGGCCGCGTGACCCGCTTCCCCGTCGCCCCCGAGGCCGTGGCTGGTGCTGCGGCCTCTCTGGGTACCGACCCCCTCACGCTCGCCGATCTCCTGCGGGTCGCCTCCACTCCCGGCTTCGACCGGTGGCAGGAGCAGGTGCGCCGCACCGGTGGCTGCTCGGACCCGATCCACCTGTCCGGCTCGACCGTGACGAGGGACCGCCGCACCGGGGATGTTCTCTACTCGTACTCGACCGTCGATGAACCCGGCGGCCGGTTGCGGGTCGCGTGCGGCAACCGGCGGGCCTCCCGCTGCCCCTCCTGCGCCTGGACCTACGCGGGGGATACCTACCACCTGATCCGCGCCGGGATCACCGGCGACGAGACGAAGGCCGTGCCGACCACGGTTCGGGAGCACCCCCGCGTGTTCGCCACCCTGACCGCGCCCTCCTTCGGCCCGGTCCACAACAGGCCTTCCTCCGGCTGCTGCCGCTGCGGCTCCATCCACCCCGACGACGATCCGGCCTTGGGGACGGCGCTTGACCTGGAGAGGTACGACTACGCGGGTGCCGTCCTCTGGAACAACTACGCCGGACAACTCTGGCAGCGCTTCACGATCTACCTGCGCCGGGAGCTGGCGGCCCGTGCCGGGCTCTCTCAGCGAGCCTTGGCCGACTGCTGCCGGGTCTCCTTCGGGAAGGTCGCGGAGTTCCAGAAGCGCGGGGCGGTCCACTTCCACGCTGTCGTACGGCTGGACGGCCCGGATGGACCGGACGCCCCTCCGCCCTCGTGGGCCTCGGTCGGCCTGCTGGACGACGCGATCCGTGCTGCGGCTGGCCGAGTGGCCGTCACGGTTCCGGCGGCGGGGGAGTTCCCGGCCCGGATCCTGACGTGGGGGACGCAGATCGACGTGCAGCCCATCGGAGGCCTGGGGCACGAGGAGCTGACCGAACAGGCCGTCGCGTCCTACGTCGCCAAGTACGCCACCAAAGCCGCCGAGACGACCGGCACCCTGGACCGCCGCATCGGGGAGCGGGCCGAACTCGACAAGGCCACCCTTCCCGCCCACACCCGCCGCTTGATCGACGCGTGCTGGGACCTGGACAACGCCTACCCGGAACGGATGCTCGCCCGCTGGTCCCACATGCTCGGCTTCCGGGGCCACTTCTCCACCAAGTCCCGCGCCTACTCCACCACCCTCGGCACCCTCCGCCAGACCCGCGCCGACTACCGCGCTGCCCAGGAACGCCGGGAACGCGGCCTGCCCGACCCCGACGACGCCGAGGAGGGCTCCACGCTCGTCCTCGCCCACTGGACCTACGCCGGGCACGGGCACACCCCCGGCGAATCCTGGCTCGCCGCAGGCATCGCCCGCGACATCCGCACCAACCGCGACACCGCCCGCGAAGCACTCTCCGAACTGAGTCCCGACGACTGGGAGACGGCCGTATGAAGCGCGCACTGCCCGCCCGGTACCTCACCCCGGTGGACTTGGCCGATCTGCTCGGCGTCCCGCTCGAAACCGTCTACCAGTGGCGGCGCAAGGGGACCGGACCGCGCGGGTTCAAGGTCGGTCGGCACGTCCGCTACGACCCGGAAGACGTTCGCCTCTGGGTCCACTCTCTGATGGAAAGGGCCGCCTGATGGCTGGACACGTCCAAGACCGCTGGTACAAGACGGAGCCGGGTCCGGACGGCAAGCCGGTCAAGGTGAAGACGGACCGGTTCGGGATCGGCCTCCGCTACCGCGCCCGGTACATCGGCCCCGATGGCTCCGAGAAGAGCCGCTCGTTCCCGGACCGCCAGAAGCGCAAGGCGGACGCCTGGCTCGCGAACATCGAAGCCGACATGTCCCAAGGGCGGTACATCGACCCGGCGGCCGGCGCCGTGACCTTCGCCCAGTACGTGAAGGGGTGGATGGCGGCACTGACCATCGACCCCGTGACCCGGGAGAGCGTCGAGATCCGACTCAGGGTTCACGCGCTGCCCTACCTCGGCGACCGGCCCATGGCCTCCTTCCGCCCCTCGCACCTGCGGGCGTGGATGCGGGAGCTGGAGGCCACCGGCCGCGCCGCCTCCTACCGGCGCTCGATCTTCGCGAACGTCTCCGCCGTCTTCACCGCTGCCGTGGAAGACCGGATCATCGCCGAGAACCCGTGTCGGGCACGGTCCGTCCGGGCCCCGCGGATCGACCCGCGCAAGGTGAAGCCCTGGACCGTCGACCGGGTGATGGCCGTGCACGAAGCACTGCCGGAGCAGTATCAGGAGATGGTCGCCCTCGGCGCGGGCTGCGGTCTGCGACAGGGGGAGATCTTCGGCTTGGCGGTGGAGGATGTCGACTTCCTCAGCGGCATCGTTCGCGTGGTTCGACAGGTCAAGCTGATTCGAGGCACCCAGATGGTGTTCGCCCCGCCGAAGGGCGGCAAGGAACGACACGTCCCCCTGCCGGAATCGGTGGCGTTCGCCCTTGCCGCGCACATCACCCGCCACGCGCCGGCCGAGACCTCATTGCCGTGGAAGATGCCGGACGGGGCACCGGTAAAGGCAGAGCTCCTCTTCATGGGCCCGAATGCGAGGCCTCCCCATCGGAACCGCTTCAACGAACGAGTGTGGCGTCCGGCCCTGCGTAAGGCCGGGGTCGAAGCGGGGCGCGAGAACGGAATGCACGCCCTCCGGCACTTCTATGCGTCGGTCCTCCTGGACGCGGGGGAGAGCATCAAGGCCCTGAGCGAATACCTCGGCCACCACGACCCGAGCTTCACGCTCCGCACGTACACGCACCTGATGCCGTCGAGCGAGACCAGGACCCGGGCCGCCGTCGATCGTGTCTTCCGGGCCGCACCCGAAGCAGAAGACGGCCCGGGCACGGCCCACGGCCCGAACTGAGCGGCTGACCTGCGCAAACACCAGAACAGCCACAACTGACCGTACGGGGCCTCCGGCCCGCACGTCAGCGCCGAGTGCCCTCCCGGTCCGCCGGGAGGGCACTCGTGCGTCCGGATCCGTTCAGTGCGAGGGCTGGAGGGTCCGGCGGCGCGACGTGGTGCGTGTCGCAGCTGAACTGGACGAGTTCGACGTTGTTGTCGGTCGAGGTCACCGCCGGCCGGGCGACCGCGGGGGCGGGCAGCAGCATGCGGCCTCCGGCGGCACAGACCGCCGACGAGGTCAGGAAGCGGCGTGCCGGAGTGTTCTTGCGCGTGGAAGGCTCCCTCCTGCACTGCGGAGGAGGTGGGAGGGGGCGACTGCGCGGCACCGGCGGATCGGCTCCCACACCGGCCGCCGCGGAGGCGGGCTGCCGGCGGACCGTGGTCCGAGGCGCGGCTGCCCCTCCCCCTACCGGCGCACCCGACCGGACCCGCAACCGAGGTCGCAGCGGCCGCGTGCGGACCGCCGTCAGTGCAGGGGGATCGTGCGGATCAGGCCCGCGAAGGCCTCCTGCTCCGCCTCGGTCAGCTCCACCGACTCCATCGGGTGCCCGGCCGCCGTGCGCTGGGACGGGATGACCGGCAGGCCCTCGCAGGCGTCCGGCTCCGGGTGGTGGAAGCGGCTGTCCCACAGCATGTGGCCCAGGCCGAGCACCCACACGAGGGCGGCCACGAGCAGGACGGCGAGGCCGATTTCCTGAGCGAGGGAGATGGAGGGGAACACACGGCCTCCAGGTGCGGGCGGTACAAGACGGACAAGATCGGGCGTGGGGGACACTCAACACCACAACCGGCCCATGTGGGCGCCGTTGTGTCCAGCGTCACCCCAGGGCCGGCTCCCCGCCGAGGGGCCCGGCCGTGGCGGCGAGCGGGCCCCTCCTGGGTGGTGTTACGGGCGGAAGCGCAGGACCTGCGGGTCGTGGTCGCTGTTCTGGACCGAGAACTCCGCGTTGATGTGCACGCTGTCGTAGGCGTAGTTCTTGATCGCCGGGCTGATCAGGATCTGGTCCAGGACCTGGGCGTTGCCCTGGTAGACGTAGGAGTACCGTTCCGCCTTCGGCAGCGACTTGATCGCCGAGTACAGCGCCCCGCCGTCCTCCAGCGCCTTGGCGGTGTTCGAGAACTCGAAGTCGTTGATGTCGCCGAGGGCGAGGACGTCCGCGTTCTTGTCGGCCGCGATGATCTCCTTGACGAAGGAGTTCACCGCCTGCGCCTGGAGCAGCCGCTTGTCCTCCGACTTGCGGACCGGGGGCTGGTGCTGCGAGGTCAGGCCCTCGTCGCCGCCCTTGGAGCTGAAGTGGTTGGCGATCACGAAGACCGTGCGGCCGCGGAAGACGAACTCGCCCGCCAGCGGCTTGCGGCTGTCGGCCCACGCCGGGTTCGCCGGGTCGATCCGGCCGGGGGAGTGGGTCAGGGCGGCCTTGCCGTTCTCCTTGGCGACGCCGGTCGCGGTCAGCGCGTCGCCCGCCGCGCGGTCGGTGAAGGAGACCCGGGCGGGGTTGAAGAGGAACACCTGGCGGATGTTGCCGCCGGGCTCGCCGCCGTCCTTGTTGTTCTCGGGGCTGATCGACCGCCACTGGTAGGCCGGGCCGCCCGCCGCCGCGATGGCCGCGGTGAACTTCTTGATGGTCTCCTCGGCCGAGACGGTGCCGTCGTTCTTGGCGCCGTTGTCGTCCTGGATCTCCTCCAGGGCCACGATGTCGGGGGAGGCCAGGTTCTGCACGACCGCCTTGGCCAGGTTGTCGAACTTCTCCTGCGGGTCGCCCGGGTCGAGGTTCTCCACGTTGTACGTGGCCACCGCGAGCTCGCCCGGCGACTGGGCCTTGGTCTTCTCGGGGGCGAGGCCGCCGGCCTTGACCGTGCCGAGGGTGCGGGCCACCAGGGTGTAGCCGCCGAACTGGTTGAAGTCCAGCGGGCCCTCGGTGGTGCCGGTCAGCCGGTCGCCGACGTTGGCCACGGGGAAGGGGTGCTGCGCCAGCGGCGCGAGCTGCTGGACCTGGAGACGGCCGGTGTTCTGGGACTCGTACGAGCCGTAGAGCGTGCCGCCGCGCTTGACGGTGTTCTCCCAGCCCTTCACCGTCACCCACATCTCCGCGTACGGGTCGGTGGCGCCGACCACGCGGGAGTTGCCGATGCGGACGTTCATGCCCTCCAGGGACTCGTAGTAGTCCAGGGCGTAGCGCGAGGGCTCCAGGGCCAGGCCGTTGATGCTGCCGCCGGCGGCCGGGTCGCCCGCGGGGGCGTACTCCGCCGGAACCGAGTACTCGTTGACGTCGGTCGCCTCGGGCAGCGCGTTGCCCGAGGACAGCACGGTCACGGCCGGCTTGGAGATCTGGGTGACCGACTGGTTGCCGGACGCGGCGCCGCCGGGGACGTACTCGCCGACGGTGCCCGAGACCTTGACGGCGTCGCCGACCGCCACGGTCGGGACGGAGTTGGTGAAGACGAAGATGCCCTCGCTGGTGGCGGGGTTGTCGTCGGCGTCGGGGTCCTGGATCCAGAAACCGCGCGAGCCGTAGGTGCGCACGCCCGTGACGATGCCCTGGACGTCGGTGACGGCCTTGCCGTTGAGCGGGGATATCCGGGTGGTGCCCTGGATGTCGTGGATGCGTACCGGATCGGCGGACACGGCGCCTTCGGCCGCGTCGGCCGTGCCCGCGAGCAGGCCGGAGGCCAGCGCGGCGGCGACGAGGGCGGCGACGGCGGCGGAACGGGGATGCGATGAGCGCATGGGAGGGAACTCCGGTGTGTGGAGGAAGAGGGGGGTGGGATTTGACGGTCCCTTAACGTCTACGCGCGTCAATCTCCTGCGTGACCAGCGAAGTTGTCAAGGTCTCCAGGAAATACGACAGCTGACTGTGGGATGAACCGACGGTTCCGCTCCGCCGGGGCGGCCCCGGATGCGTCTACGCTGGATCGCCGCACCCGGTCTGACGGACCCTCCGCGACCGTCCCCGGCACGCCCGTTCCGCTCCGCTCCGTCCCGATTCACCCCGCCGTCCCGCGCGCCCCCGTCCGAGGAGAACCACCCCATGTCCGCAGAGCCGCACTCCACGCTGCCGCCGGTACGGCTGCACTCCGATGCGGAGCTGGCCCGCGACGCCCTCGTCGCCCCGCTGTTCGCCCGCGCTGTACGCCTCGCCCGCTGGGCCGGCCCCGACACCCGCGTCGACGTCGGCGGTGAACTCGTCGCCGACCAGCTGCCGGCGGCCGCCGAGGCCCTCGGCCTCGACCCCGCCGACGAGGACTCGCCCGTGTACGCGGGCCAGGCCTGGCGGGTGGCCGTGGACACCGGGCTGGTCGACGTGACGGAGCCCGAGGAGGACAGCGGCGACGGCGCGGAGGGCGGCGAGCCCGAGTACGGCACGGCCGTGCCCGGCGAGGACCTCCCCCTGCTGGCCGGCGGCGCGCCCGCCGACGTCCTCGACCTGTGGCTGGCGGCCCTGGACACCGTCCTCGCGGACGCCGCCGTGCCCGACCTGGACGACCTCGTCGACGCCCTGGACGCCGGCGGCGAGATCGACTTCGACCGGCTCGACTGGAACCCGCAGCGCGAGGCGGACTTCCTCGACGGGGTACTCGCCAACCTCTACCTGCTCAGCGTCTCCGAGGGCGCCCCGCGCGACGGCCGGGTGCCGCTGCCGGTGCTCGCCGCCTCCATGATCATGGCGGACGAGATGGGAGACCCGTCCGACGCCGTGCTGGAGCAGGTCTCGGACGCCATGATGCGCCTCGACGACCAGTTCCGGCAGCTGGAGCCGATCGGCCTCGTCGACTACCTCCCCGTCGACGAGGCCCTGATGGCGGAGGCCGAGGACCTCGTCGACGCGGACGCCGTCGCCGGCGGCCCGGACCGGGCGGAGGACGACGAGGACATCACCCGGTACGGGATGGTCCGGCTGACCCCGCTCGGCCTGTACGGGGTGCGCGCGCGGATGCTGGAAGCCGGTGTCGAGGCCCCCGCCATCGGCGAGCTGGCCGGCAAGGGCGCGGACGCGCTGCTCGACGCCGTCTCCTTCTACCCGGAGGGCGCCGCGCAGGCCGAGATCGAGCAGTGGCTGGCCGGCCGGGAACTGCCCGTGGCCGTCGCCGAGCTGCTGGCCGCCGCCCGCGGTGACGACGAGGCCGCGCCGCTGCGCCGGCTGCGCTGCCAGCAGGCCCTCACCCCCGCCGGGCCGGAGGCCGAGCCGGCGGTGCGGGCCGTGCTGGACGACCCGCAGCTGGGCGGACTGGCCCGGGTCTGGCTCGCGGAGCACGGGGCGGCGGACGTGCCGGCCCCGGACCAGGAGATGGTGTTCTGGCTGACGGTGGACACCATCGCCGCGCAGCTCGCCGCGGACGGCGAGACCGAGGAGCTGCCCTTGCTCATGCGGAGCCTGACGGAGCACCACGCCGGTTTCTTCGACCAGGTGTGGCGGGTCGAGCACCCGGCGACCGCCCGCGTACTGGAGGCCATGGGCCGGATGCATCCGGACAAGAAGGCCGCGAAGGAGGCCCGCAAGGCCGCTTTCAAGGCCCGCTCCCGGCAGCCCTGACCAGGGGCGGGCTGCCGTGCGGCCCGGGACGGGGGCGGCAACAGGCCGTTTCGACGGCCGGAGTTCGCCATTCCGCCCGGTGGCAAGGGGCCGGTCGGCATTCGAGGGTAGTTCAGCCGCCGTTCACGTACGGCCGGGAGCGTGTGCGCCGACGACCGTACGTCAGGCGCACCACCTCCCCACCCCAGGAGACCCGATGCCCCTCAGCCGCAGAGACTTCACCGCCCGCACCGCCCTCGCCGGTGCGGGCGTCGCCCTCACCGGAACGGTCGGCGCCCTCGCCACCGCGCCCGGTGCGCTGGCCGCCGACGACCCGGTGTCCGGTGCCGCCGACGCGTCCGAGGGGCACGGCCGCCCGCAGGCCCCCGGCTACGGCCCGCTCCTGCCGGACCCCGCCGGACTGCTCGCCCTGCCCGCCGGGTTCCACTACCGCGTGATCACCCACAGCGGTGTCACCACCCTCGAATCCGGTGAGAGCACGCCCTCCCACCACGACGGCACGGCCGCCTTCGAGGGGCCCCGCGGCGTCACGCTCCTCGTCAACAACCACGAGCTGAAGGGGCCGCGGGCGGACTGGGCCCACCCCGTTCCGCTCGCCGAGGGCCTCGTCTACGACCCCGCCGCGTCCGGCGGCTGCACGGTCGTCGAGGTCCGGCGCGGCGGCGAGGTCGCCGAGTGGGTGGGCATCGCCGGCACCTCGACCAACTGCGCGGGTGGCGCCACCCCGTGGGGCACCTGGCTGACCTGCGAGGAGACCGAGGACCTGGCCGGCAAGAACGGCATGACCAAGGACCACGGCTACGTCTTCGAGGTGGACCCCCACGACCGGCGGGCGGGCCGCGACCCGCGGCCGGTCAAGGCCTTCGGTAGGTACGCCCACGAGGCCGTCGTCATCGACCCGCGCCAGGGCCACGCCTACCTGACCGAGGACGCCTCCGGCCCCAACGGGCTGCTCTACCGCTGGACCCCGCCGGAGGGCTTCCGGCACGGGCGGGGCAGGCTGCGCACCCTCGCCGACGACGCCGGGGTGCTGGCGGCCGCCAAGTGCTTCGACAAGGCCGGGCAGTTCGTGGACGACCTCTCGCGCGCGACGAGGACCGGCACCGTGTACGGGGTCGACTGGGTGGAGGTGACCGACCGCGACGCGCGCAGCCTTTCCGTGCGCAAGCAGTTCGCGGCGGGCGCCGTGACCCGGGCGCGCAAGCTGGAGGGCATGTGGTGGGCGGACGGCGGCGCCTACTTCGTCTCCTCGTACGCGCGCGCGGAGAGCCCGGGCACGGCGCACGACGGCCAGGTGTGGTTCTACGACCCCAGGCGGCGCACGATCCGTCTCGTCGTCCTCATCGGGGTGAACGCCGCTCCGGACGCCGAGGGCGGCTACGACGGCCCCGACAACATCACCGTCTCCCCGTACGGGGGACTGGTCATCGCCGAGGACGGCAACGGGCTGCAGCACCTGCTGGGAGCCACCGAGTCGGGACGCGTCTACCCGCTGGCGCGCAACGAACTGAACATCGGTACGGCGGAGAAGCCCGAGTACTCGGAGTTCACCGGGGTCTGCTTCTCCCCGGACGGGCGCACCCTGTACGCCAACATCCAGGATCCGGGCATCATGCTGGCGATCACCGGCCCGTGGCGGCGCTCCCCGCGCTGACCGGGGCCATCTCCGCGCGGGAGGCAGCGGCCCACTCCTCCAGGAGGAACTCGTACGCCTCCGAGGGCCACTCCCCGTCCGCCCGGGTCTCGACGAGACGCCGTATCGCCTCGTTCGCCTCGGCGGCGGACGGGCGCGCGGGACCCGCGGGCTGGAGTGAAGTCTGCATGCCTCCAAGGCTACGGGCGGGCACTGACAGCCACCCCCGGATTACGCGTGGCATCGATCACCCGGGCCGCACCGGCCCGGGTGATCGTCGGCCCCACAGGCCCGCCCACCTGCTCAGAGTGCCTGGGAGGCCGGCTGGACCATGCCGCGCACTGTGCGGGACTTCACAAAGTCGCCCATGGCCGTCATCTCCCATTCCCCGGAGAACTGCTTGATCAGCTTGGCCATCATCACACCGGTCTGGGGCTCGGCGCCGGTGAGGTCGAAGCGCACCAGCTCCTCGTCGGTCGCCGCGTCGATGAGCCGGCAGTAGGCCTTGGCGACCTCGGTGAACTTCTGGCCGGAGAAGGAGTTGACCGTGAAGACCAGGCCGCTGACCTCGGCGGGCAGCCGGCCGAGATCCACGACGATCACCTCGTCGTCCCCGGCGCCCTCACCCGTCAGGTTGTCCCCCGAGTGCTTGACCGAGCCGCTGAGGATGGACAGCTTGCCGAAGTAGCAGGCGTCGACGAAGTTGCGCTGCGGGCCGTAGGCGATGACGGACGCGTCGAGGTCGATGTCGCGGCCGCCGAACGCTGGCTCCCAGCCCAGGCCCATCTTGACCTGCGACAGCAGCGGGCGGCCGCCCTTGACGAGGGAGACCGTCTGGTTCTTGCGGAGGCTGACCCGGCCCTTGTCCAGGTTGATCTTCCCCGGGGCGGGGGCGGCGGAGGGGGCGGCCGGGGGCGCGGCCGGCATGGGCGGGGCGGCGACGGGCGCGGGCGCGGCG
>NZ_JBBDHD010000016.1:0-95178 GCF_044129415.1 Streptomyces racemochromogenes | reverse complement strand
CCCGCCATGTCCGTTCTCCCAGTTGACCGTTGCGGAAAGAAGATCGTTTCCCATGGCGCACCCGCCGACCACGACGGGACGCTCGAACCGCACCCCGCCGCACACCCCACCAGCGGCACACCCGGCGGGCGTGCCCGACCTTCCACGTCCTGAGGAGAACCATCGTGCCGACCCGTCGTGGCCCGCGTGGCAGCTTTCCCGTAGAACTGTTGGTGTTCCTGGCGATCCTGACCACCGGCATCATCCTGATCCTCGTCGGCCACATCTCCCCCGAGGCCCTCGCCGGCTACGCCTCCGCCCTGACCGGCCTCTACACCGCCTGGCGCCACTACCCCCGCAGCGAAGAACCCCAGCGGACTCCGCCCCAGGCCCCTCCCGCACCCGAGCCGTAACCACCACCCCCAGCACCCGGCGGTCTGTCGTGCTCGCGGCGGTATCGGAGCCGCCTGCCGACAAGGCAGGTGGCTCCGGTGCCCTCAGGGGCGCGCCCCATCGCCACGATCTTTCAGCGCAACGAGCCCAGCCAGGGTCTCCCGCAGGTAGTGGTCTCGTGGCACAGGTGCCGCTCGGGCCGGTCGGACCACAGAGCGCGCAGGTGGGCGGCGATCTGCTCGGGGCTCCACTCCAGGTCGAACCTGGCTTGGACCTCGGCGTCGAGGCGCAGCTTCGGTCTGCGTGGCCGCTCGGCCCGCTGTCTGGAGCGGTAGTGGACGAGGTCGGCGTCGTAGATGTCTTTGTCATGTTCGAGCATGTTGCGGCGTATCTCGCGGCTGACGGTCGAGGGTGAGCGGTCGAGCCGTTCGGCGATCTCGCATGCCCAGGCCGTGTTCGCGCAGGGTGGCGATGCGCGTGCGCTCCAGCAGCGACAGGTAGCGGCCAAGTGCACGGCCTCGGACACCCGCTCCGGCGGCAGGCCGCCGTTCTCCGACCGCCACTGATAGCCGGTCTTCCGCCCGATCCCAAGCTGCCTGCACGCCTCGACCGTGCCCACTCCTGCCTGCAGAAGGCGCCAGTACTCCGCCTCAACTTCGAGCCTACGCTTACGTCCCACCCGCGCCATCAACACACCCATCGTGATCAAGGAGTGTTGCGACAAGCGTTAGAACCCAGGAACTTGCTGAGGGTCACTTTTCAGAGACTGGCGACAACCCAGGGCCCAGCCCCGATGTAGGCACGGTCGGCGAGGACGGGGACGCCCTGGCGTTCGCATATCCGGATGATGCGGTGGGTGCGGACGGTCACGTCGTGCGTGCGGCCGGGCAGGGCGGGTGAGGTCCACAGCAGGTGGCCCGCGGGATCGGCCATGACCTGCACGTTCACACCGTCACGGCGGTGCTTTTGGGAGAAGTCCGCCCAGGTGTCGCCGACACGGTCGCACTCGGCGAGCGTCCTGTCGAGCAGGACGTAGTCCGGATCGGCTTCGCGTAGGACCCGCAGGAGGCCGGGCGCCCGGCCGGACATGTGCTGGACGACGGCCTTGACGTAGGCGTGGGCGGTGCCGACGGATATTCCGAAGCCGGCGGCGATCTGCATGAGCGTGTCGTGCCGGCGGAGGTAGACCAGGCCGACGAGGGCGCGCTGGTGGGGCGGCAGCTTGCAGCGGCGGTCACCCTCACGGGTGACGATGAGCATGGATACCCACTCGACCAGAGCATGAGGCAGGTCGAGTGCAGCAGGATGGGGAACCAACAGGGCTCCTGTGCCGATGGGTCGAGAATTCGAACACCTCCCTCAACGGCGCGGGAGCCCTGTGCGTTGCGGTCTCGGACTGGGTCACTCGATCAGTGAGCTCTTTCAGAGTGGCCACTGATCGGGTGACGAGCTGACGTCCCACAACACACAAGGCTCCTGTGCCGTTGAGAGAGGTGTTCGACGTCTCAACTCATCAGCTCAGGAGCCTCGTTGGTTCCCTATCCTGCCGCACTCGACCTGCCGCACGCCCTGGTCGAGCGGGTATCCATGCTCATCGTCACCCGTGAGGGTGACCGCCGCTGCAAGCTGCCGCCCCACCAGCGCGCCCTCGTCGGCCTGGTCTACCTCCGCCGGCACGACACGCTCATGCAGATCGCCGCCGGCTTCGGAATATCCGTCGGCACCGCCCACGCCTACGTCAAGGCCGTCGTCCAGCACCTGTCCCGCAGGGCGCCCGGCCTCCTGCGGGTCCTACGCGAGACCGATCCCGACCACGTCCTGCTCGACAGGACCCTCGCCGAGTGTGACCGCGTCGGTGACAGCCGGGCCGATTTCTCGCAGAAGCACCGCCGTCACGGCGTGAACGTGCAGGTCGTCGCCCATCCAGCGGGGAATCTGCTGTGGATCTCGCCCGCGCTTCCCGGCCGCACGCATGACCTGACCGCGGCCCGCACCCACCGCATCATCCGGATCTGCGAGCGCCAGGGCATTCCCGTTCTTGCCGACCGCACCTACATCGGCGCCGGCCCCTGGGAGACCACACCCATCAGACGGCTTCCCGGCCGAGACCTCACCACGACCCAGCAAACGATCAACCGGGCCCTGTCAGCGGCGCGGGCGCCGGTCGAACGAAGCATCGCGAGACTGAAGTCCTGGCGCATCTTCCGCAGAGCCCGCTGCAGCCCCAACCGCATGACCGTCATCCTCACCCTGGAGCGTCAACGCTGAAAAGGCTCAGTGGCCACTCTCAAAGAGATCAGTGAGAGGCAGCCTTAGGGTTACGGCTCCAAGAGATCTTGGAGCCGTAACCCTAAATCTTTTCCACTGCACCTTATCGCTGAAGGTTCAGACTTTCAACCTTCGAAAAGATGGCGTCAGATGAGGCACCCTATACCTATTCTGCCAAATCATTTTCCCGCATCCACACAAGATCACGCATGTAATCCGCAAATTTTCGGGAAGCCTTCGGCGCGACAGCCACCAGGGAGTCAAATGGACTCACCTCGAACCTACTCACCCAGATTCTTGCATAGGGGGGAAAATCACTCGCCGGAATGTCGACAAATTTTTCGCGATGCAAAAGAATCTGAGTTTCGGGGTCTCGGCGAATCAGATGCCCTGGCACGTAATGGAAGTCCGCATCAGAGAAGATGGCTTCCGAGATGTCCACAGCCCAGTCGATTTCACGGTATTTCCTAATGATGCCATCTGCCATCTTTTCGCGCCGGGCAAGACTAGCGTGAGGACCCATAACAATCACAGGGCCAACCTTGCCAAGAAATCTAACATTCCGAAAAACGCATCCGTAGACCCGATGAAGCTGCTTAAATCGCATCCCTTCAATGACCACGTTATCGAACATGACACCCTGGATCGAGCAGCGGTCGAATCCGCAATTTTCGATCGCGGCGTCCTTGATTACGAGGTTAAACTCTGGGTCGTCAAACTGAGCTAGGTGACAGGCAGAGAATTTACATCCGGCAATTCTGGTCGACTGGTACGTTCTATTTGAACCGAGAATCCTAATGTCCCTAAATTCTTCATTCTCGAAGCTGACCGTCACGCTGGCTCACTCATCCCTTCATCACTTGATATTACCTGAATACTTCAGCCAGGAACTCCGCTGAGGGGCTCCCATACGTCATGATCTGATGGCGGCTACTTATGTACGCACGCCGCATGTGTTCCGATATCGATGAGGTGCTAGGTCCCGTCAAGTCAACGCCGAAGGTATTCCCTCCTACTGTGATATGGAAATCAGGGACGGCCTGCCCGGGCATCGAATTTCCAAGATGGGAGATATTTCCGTCCGCGAGTATTGCCGGATCCGAGGCGACCGCACTTTCCACCGAGCTACCGAAGAACATGCGCTGCAGGAATGGCTTCTCTTGCCCTGCCGCTATTTGTTCCGGGCTGAGAGACGCCCGCACCTCGGAAGCACTGCGACTTGCGGCGCGATCGACGGCGGCTTGCATCCGTGCGAAGCTGGCGCGAGCCGGGACACCAAGGGCTGAGATCGGGTTTCGGCCGCAGTTGTGGACCAGGAGCGGTGTGGCCCCCGCCAGCACATAGTACGTGTGAAGGTCAGCGACAGTGAGGTTATGGACTGTGGTGTCAAGGGCAGTCCAGCGCTTGATCGCTGTGACCTGCACGTGTGTACCGCTGCTGGTGCGGAGCCACTGGCCAACCTTGAGGTCGGTTGCGTCGACCCATTGTGCAAGGTCGGCTACCCAGAATGGGTGCTTGTCGGTGGCAGTGATCACTTCGGTGGCAGATCCGACTGCACCATCGGCGTCGACCGTGACG
This sequence comes from Streptomyces racemochromogenes, assembly GCF_044129415.1. Taxonomy (GTDB): domain Bacteria; phylum Actinomycetota; class Actinomycetes; order Streptomycetales; family Streptomycetaceae; genus Streptomyces; species Streptomyces racemochromogenes_A. The sequence continues at coordinate 90,960 of NZ_JBBDHD010000016.1, read as the reverse complement.
TCGACGAGGTTCTTGGTGCCCTCGCCGTGGATCGCTGCGGTGACGTCCTTTGCGTTGGTTTCGCCAGTCTCAGGATCCGTGGCAAGGACCTTGTCACCCGGTTGGAGTTCATTGATCGGCTTTGTGGTTCCGTCCGCCATAAGGACGAGGGTTCCGGCCGCGAAGCTGTTGGGGATCGGGCAGGCCCCGCCTCCCCCAGATGCAAGCTTCGCTTCAACCCTGGCCGCGATCTTGGCTGCGGCCTTTCCGGCGCCCTTCGCGATGACCTTCGCCACTGCTGCAAGGTACGGGGACGCCGCTGCGGTGGCGGCGCTGCTGGCTGCTCCCCAGAGGGCGCCTTGAGCCATGTCCTTGAGCTGGCCCATGACGCTGTGGTCGGCGTTGGGGTCCATGTAGTTGGCGACCGCGGCGCCGGCAGCGCCGGCGATGGCGCCGCAGCCCGTGACGAGGGCGAAGCCGGCACCTCCTGATGCGGCGCCCGCCGCGCCCGCGGCGGCCACGCATGCCGCGCCGACGACGATTTCGGTGGTCATCGAAACGATGAAGACCTTGTTTTCCTGCCAGACCTTGTTGACCTTGGCGGCCGCCTTCTTGACGCCGCACATGGAGATCCAGCTGCAGCTCGAGGACTTCTTGCTCGCTCCGCCGGTGCCTGCGCTCTTTCCGCCGCCGCTTCCGCTTCCGCTTCCGCTGCTGTTGAAGCACCAGGAGCAGTAGTTGCCGGTGTTGGCGTTGTAGCTGCCGCTGTGCGTGCTGTAGTACTCGGCGCGTTCCTCCACGCGGTCGGGGGCTGCTTGGAAGCCTCCGTCGTTCATCCCTTCGAAGTACTTCAGGCCGCTCGGGTCCGAATTGCCGACGGGGTTGCCGTTGGCGTAGGTGTACCCGTTCATCTGGAGCGGGTCGGTGATGTCGATGACGGGGTCGACAGAGATGAAGCGGCCCGTGGTGGCTTCGTATTCGCGGGCGCCCAAGTGGGTCAGGCTGGTGTTGGTGTCGTCGATGCCCGCGCCGAGGAAGCCACGGCTTCCGGGCCAGTTACCGGGCTGAGCGCCGCGGGGGTTGCCGTACGGGTCGGCCTTGCGGCGGGTGATCGTCTGGCCGGTGCTCTGGTCGACGGTGGTCGTGGCGGTGCCGTGGTGGTCCGCCAGTTGGACGCTGAGCTTGTGGTTGTCGGGCTTGCCGCCGGTCTGGCGGACCGTGGTGGCGCCCGGGCCGGCGTAGTAGCGGACGGCGTCCAGGGGCTGGCCGGCCTTGTTGACGGTGACCTCGGTGTCGCCGAGGTAGAGGGTGCGGCTGCTGCCGGTCTCCTCGATGAGGCGGTTGCCCGAGGCGTCGTAGATGTAGATGGTCGTGGTGTCGAAGGTGAACTGCTGTGGGCCGGTGGTGTTGCAGGACCACAGCTGGAGGTCACTGCCGTCCGCGGCGTTGTTGGGGACGTCGACGCACTGGTTGGTGGCCGGGTTGTTCAGGGACTTGTCACCGGCGCGGTAGACGAACTTCTGCTTGTCGCTGCCGTCACAGGTGGCGAGGACCAGCTTGGTGCCGCTGGTGGTCAGGCATTTGTCCAGGGCGCGGACCGTGTTGCCGGTGATACGCCACTGCTGGGCCTTGGTCTCGTTGCACGGGTAGATCTGGACCGGGGTGCCGTCGGCGGTGCCGCCGCTTTCGACGTCGATGCACTTGCCGGAGGCTCCGATGACAGAGGCTGCTCCGATGCCCGGGCTGCTGGCGGAGGTGATCTTGCCTCGGCGGTCCCAGTTCAGGGTCTGGGTGTCGCCGTCGATGCGCCGGGTCTTGGTGTTGCCGGACGCGTCGTAGGTGTAGTCGGTGAGCGAGGTGACCGTGCGGCCCGGGGTGCGGGTGGTCTTCTCGGCCTTGGCCAGCGCGTGGGGCTGGGTCTTGACGGGCGCCTGGGTGCCGTTGCCGGTGACGGTGACGCCGTAGGTGTACGTCGTCTCGTCGTCCAGCGCCGGGTCGGTCAGGTCGCGGTTGATCAGCTTGGTGCGGTTGCCGATCGCGTCGAACTGGTACTCCTGCCAGAAGCCGTCACCGTCCGGACCGGGGGTGACGTCGGACAGGGAGGGGCCGGTGCATGACGCGGTCTTGCCGGTCCATGCCTTGGTGAGCTGGCCCATCGGGTCGTAGGAGAAGCACTGGCGGTCCTCCCGGCCGCCGGGCTGGGAGTCGGTGATGGAGGTGATGTTGCCGGCCGGGTCGTAGTCGTAGGAGACGTCGCTGATCCGGTTCGGCCCGGTCTCCCGGTCGGTGATCTGGTGGGTGACCTGACCGTTGTTCGGGTTGTACTGCGTCGTGGTCCACACCCGGTTCGGGGCGTTGCCGGACGCGGTGCGCAGGACCTCGCCGAACGGGCTGTACTTGACGTCGGCGGTGTACCAGGCGAGGCCGGACATGCTCTGCGGCAGGCCGTCGGCGTTGTACCGGGTGACGAGTTTCTCGGCGGCCAGGCCGCCGGGGGTGGCCGGGCTGGTGGTCGACTGGACCTTGCCGGTGGGGGTGTAGGTGACGTTGGAGGCGTAGGTGCCGGCGAGGCCCTTCGTGCCGGGCACGTCCGGGATGGTGATCTTGGATCCGGTCGGCCGGTACTCGGCGTCGTAGCTCGTGACCTCGCTCTTGTACGCGGTCGTGCCGTCGTAGCGGGTCGAGGAGACGGGCAGGCCCTTCGCACCGGGCAGGGTGTCGAACGCCCACGAGGCGACGAGCGGCCCGTTCACCGCGTCGTCATGCAGTTCGGTCGCACGGCCGAGGGCGTCGTAGACGGTGTACTGGGTGCGGCCGCTGGAGTCCTTGGTCCAGGTCTGGCGGTCGAGGTTGTCGAAGCCGAACTCGGAGCGGCCCGTGTCGGGGTCCTCGGAGGCGGTCTGGCGGCCGCGGACGTCGTACTCGTACGCCCACTTGTTGCCCGCCGCGTCCGTGACCGACGTCAGCTTGTTGCGGACGTCGTAGGAGTAGGTGGTCCTGTTCCAGGTGGTCAGATCGGTCGACGTGGCACGCTCGACGGCGGTGGTCCGGCCTGCGGGGTCGGTCCAGGTCTTCGACGCGGTGCTCCCCTTGAGCGGGGTCGTGCCGTCGACGGACATGGCCGAGCGCGTGAGGGTGTAGTCACCGCTGTACTGGACGGTGGTGGAGAACTGCGGGACGTCCGCGTACAGCGTGGTGGTGCGTACGGCACGGCCCAGACCGTCGTAGGCCGCCTCGGTCGAGTTCGGGACCTGGAAGTCGCTCTGCGGGACGAAGATCTTCTTCTCGGGTGCGCCCTCGGCGTAGTAGGCGCCGTTGGTGTGCCGGACGGTGCCGTTGGCCCCGTACAGGGTGTCGGTGATGATCCGGCCGCCGCCCGCGGCTTCGCCCTGGCTCTGGCGGGGGCGCAGCAGGCCGTCGTAGATGGTGACGGCCTGGGTGTAGGTGCCGTCGTCCTGGAGGATGCCGGTGGTGACGACGGGCGGCTCGTGCTCGGCGATCTGGTAGGCGAACGTCGAGGCCGGCTTGTCGGTTCCCGGCTTCTGCGACGGGGTCCAGACGGCGGTGGCACGGCCGAGGTCGTCGTAGGTGGTGGTGGTCTTGCGGGCGTTGGCGTCGGTGGTCTCGAGCGTGGCGCCGCGACCGGGGTCGCTCTTGGTGGTGACGGTCTGGCCGAGCGGGTTGGTGGTCGACACGGCGAACGGGGTGCCGCTGGAAGGGCTGTAGGCGGTGGTGGTGGCGTTGCCGGCGGCATCGTAGACCTTGGTGGCGCGGCCGAGCGCGTCGTACTCGGTACGGGCGCTGGTGATCCAGCCGGTGCCGCCTGCGTCGTTGGTGTCGACCTGGTAGATCAGGCCCTTGGTCGGTGCGGTGCCGAAGGCGCCGGGCGCGTCGTAGGAGGTGCGGGAGTCGGCCAGCAGGGCCCCGGTGGCGGTCTGCGTGCAGTCGCCTGCGGTGGTGCGGACGCGCTGGGGGAAGCCGATCAGGTTCTTGTCGGTGTTGTGGACGTACGTCGTCGTGGCGCACGTCTGGTTGGTGGTCTGCCAGCCGCCGGTGCCGTTGGGGCTGATGGCCTCGTTCTGGACGGTCTGGGTGAGTCCGTAGGTGGGCTCGAAGGTGGTGCGGGTGCGCAGGGTACGGGTGGCGCCGCCGCTGATCGTCTGGATCGCCTCGCTGCGCGAGGTGCCCGACCGGAACGCGTTCAGGGGTGTGGTGCCGTCGCGTGGCCGGGTGGCGGTCTGCTGGCTCCACGGCCAGGTCAGGCTCCGGGACTCCACGGTTCCGCCGGCCTTGGTGTAGGCGATGCTCTCCGCTACCTGGCCCTGGTACTGGGGCAGGTCCTCACCGAGGTCCTCGGTGTTGGTGGAGTCCTTGACGGTGATCTTCGGGCGGCCGGCGTCGCCGGACATGCCGCGGAAGAAGCGGGTACGGGTCTGGGACTGCTCAGTCGCGTCAGGCTTGCCCGCGTTGGCGGTGACACCCTTGTTCGTCACCACGCCGGCGTAGCCGCGCCACTGGCTGTAGGTGCGCAGCTCGGGCTTGGAGAACTCGTCGCTGTCCTTCGCCCAGGCGGCGTCGCCCTCATAGGCGTAGGAGGTGGTGACGTCGGGCTGGCGCGCTACGCGGTCCTTCTCGGTGACCTTGTCGACGACGTACTTGTTGAACCACTCCAGCGGCGGCTTCTGCAAATCACCGTCCGGGGACCAGTAGACCGGGAAGCAGCGGGTGGTGTTCTCCTCCGGCTTGGGGTGCGTGCCGCCGACCGGGCAGGGCGCCGAGTAGCCGACGACGATCTCGCCACCGGTCTCCGTGCGGATGGTCTCCACGCGCAGGCGGTCGAAGTCCGGCGTCGCGTCCGTCGCGCCGGTCGCGACGCGGTTGGGCATGTCCTTGACGTTCGCGACGAAGGAGATCGGCGGGAGCGTGGTGGACTGCTGGTTTCCGGCGCTGTCCTTGGTGGTGCCGTAGCCGGTGCGGGTGATGGATTCCAGCCAGAGCGGCGGGTGGGTGTCGGTGCGCTGGCGGGGGAAGGACTGGGTCAGGTTCCAGCGGTCCACCAGGGACAGCGCGGTGGAGCCTTCGGTGCGCTGGGCGTAGGTGGTGACGGCGGTCAGGCGCTTGCGGGTCCAGAACGTCGGGGAGCCGACGTAGCAGTCCTTGGCGGTGGGCTTGCAGTACAGCGTGGAGGGGGTGTCCCACCAGGGCTGCTTGTCACCGTAGTTGTTGCCCTCGAACTCGGCGTCCGAGCACTGGGTCGTGCCTTCTTTGATGCAGCGTTCGGCGACGGTGAACTCGACCTTGCCGGCCGGGGGGCCGGAGAGGTTGTCGTTGCGCAGGCCGTAGGTGATCTGCGTGGGGTAGCCGGCCCGGGCGTAGGTGACCGCTTCCTTGAACTTGGAGTTCTTGGCGTAGCGGTTGGTCTCCTTGGCCCAGTCGATGATCATGGCGTTGCCGTGGACGTCCTCGACGTAGTCGAGGTTCCAGCGCCAGCCCTGGTCGCAGGAGGAGGCGGCGAAGGTGCTCTGGTAGCAGGGCTCGCCGGGGTGGTTGCCGAAGACCGGGACGGTCAGGACCGAGTTGGTGACCGGGCGGCTGCCGGCGCCGTCGACGTCGTGGCGGCCGAAGAAGTAGCGGGTGCCGTCACGGGTGGTGACGATCCAGTACTCGCCGTCTTTGGCACCGTTGGGGACGGTGGTGTCGGTCTTGTGCTCGACGCGGGAGCCGTCGTCGGAGGCGGGGATCCAGTTGCCGGTGGCGGCGTCGTGGACGAGCTCGGTGGTGCTGCCGCCCAGGGACATGACGACGTTGTCGCCCGCCCAGCACAGGTCGCCCTTCTTCTTGTCGGTGGCGTTGTCGTTGTTCGGTGTGGACGGGTTCGCCTTCAGGTCGTCCGCGCAGGAGCGGTAGCGGCGCTCGATGTAGCCGGGCTCGTAGTCCCAGCCGTCACCGACCCACGACGCCTGGCTGTTGGCCACGGACGTCTTGCCGTCCACCGCCTGGGAGGAGTATGCGAAGCCGATCTTGGGCGTGGGTCCGGCCGGAGCCGCCGGGACCGTCAGCGGGTAGGACCAGGAGAATCCGCCGCCGCTGCCGCCCGCGGTCCAGGAACCGGACGGGGAGAGGGACGTGGCCTTGTACGTGCCGCCGGCGCCGGAGGCGCCGTCGGAGGCGGCGAGCACGGTGGGGCCGCCGCTGCCGCCGGCCATCGTGCGCAGGCCCTGGCTCGGCGCGGTGGCCGGGTCGATGGTCGCCCGGACGGTGCCGGTGGCGGGGTCGTTGGTGCTCGGGACGTCCTTGGCGACGGTGCACTCGGGGAGGTCCGGGGTGGTCAGGAAGCACGCGGGGAGCTGCTTGAGCTCCAGGCGGGTGGCCCACTCGGTGCCGTAGAGGTCCTTGAACTTCTTGTAGTCCAGCTGGACGTCGACCGGGGTGGAGCCCTCGGCGGGCGGGGTCACCTTGATGAGCGCGCCGTCGACGTTCGCGGCCTCGGTCGCGGTGCGCGTCTCGACCGCGACCGACCAGGTGCCCGACGGCGCGGGCGGAGTCGGGTTCTCTGCGGTCGGGGATGCCTTGCCGATGCTGACCGGCAGGGTGCCCGCCTGGACCAGCTGGTCACCGGTCAGGGCGACGCTGGCCGTACCGCCGGCCGGCGGTGTCACCTTGGACGGTTCGTACCCGGGCGGGGACTGGACGGGCGCGCCGGCCCAGCCTTCGAGTTTGGCGGCTTCGACCTTGTCGAGCTTGGCCTTCATGTCCTGCTGCAGGCCGGGCAGCTGGACGCCGCTGCGGTCGCCCGGTGGCGCCGCCCAGGCCTGGATCGGCAGGAGTGATACGACCAGCGCCACCGAGACGGTGAGGCCGGTACGCCCGGCGAGGCGCGCGCGTTTCGCGCGTGCTCTTCTGTTTCCGGGCAGGCGGAAATTATGCGCCGAGAACGGCGACATGTGGACCCCCCACGCTCTGCCCACGGGTGACGACACACGTGTGGCAGGAAACTGACAAATAGTCCGCTGATTCTGTGGCGTGACGCACAGGAAATCCATAGGAAGCGGTGCTGTGTGGCCTTTGTCACTTACTGCCCGCATACGACACCGCAAAAGTAATATTTCGGGCTCAGACCCGACATTCCTGCAGGTGACGATGTCGGTGCGATACGTCATGCTCTGCTCGCACATTCATGCGCGGACGGCCGGGTGGGGAGCCGGTATTCGCGCCGCCCGGTCGCCGGGCCCCATTTCGTTTGCGAGTACCCAGGGGTGGCTGAAAACGCGCGCCCGAGGGGGGAGAAGAACCAGCGTGTCCACAATCGAACCAGAGCCCGAGAATGGGCCAGATGGAGCCGCAGGAAAGCCAGTTGGGCGGCAGTCCTGGTATCGCCGGCGCAGAGCGTGGGGCGGGCTCGCCGCACTGCTGGCCGTAGTCGTAGCTGTGCCGGTCGTCCTGAACCACGACGGCGCCCGCAAGCCGGCGGCCAAGCCCTCGCCGAAGGGTGCTGCCACCGCTACGGAGGCGCGTCGGCTGGCGCGGGAGACGGGCAAGGAGGTCGAGGTCACGGGCGAGGCATCGGCGTACACCAGTACCTGGGCGCAGCCCGGCGGAACGTTCAAGTTGCGGGTGTCGAGCCTGGCGAACCGGGCGAAGGTCGGCAGCGAATGGAAGCCGATCGATACCACCCTCCAGCGGGTCGACGGCGGCTTTGCGCCGAAGGCCGTCAACGGGAAGGTCGTCTTCAGCGCGGGGACCAAGTCCCCGAACGCCGGTACCGGCAGCCGGGCCTCGCGTGGTGCCTCGCGGGTGGCGCTCGTCCAGCCCGCGGTCGCGAAGGCCGACACCCCCCAGCCGGCGTGGACCGATCTCGTACGCCTGAACCTCGACGGTCATGATCTGGCCGTCGCCTGGCCGGGTCCGCTGCCCGAGCCGGTGATCTCCGGCTCCCGGGCCCTGTACGAGAACGTCCGCCCCGGGATCGACCTGGTGCTGACCGCCCAGGACAGCGGATACACCCACGTCCTGGTGGTGAAGGACAAGCACGCCGCGGCCGACCCCCTGCTCGGCCAGCTGAACTACCGCCTGTCCTCCCCGGACCTGTCCTTCCACCTCGACGAGGCCTCGCGCTCGGTCAGCGCCCAGGACGCCAAGGGCGAGGAGGTCGCCGGCTCGCCCACCCCCTTCATGTGGGACTCCGCCGGAAAGGTGGCCGTCACCGAGGGCGAGCCCGTCCCGGCGCCGGCGCCCGAAGCCAAGGACCACCCGACCCTCGGCCTGTCCGGCCTCAATGGTGCCGAAGGCAACCACGCGAAGGCCGCCACTGCAGCCCTCAGCGCCGAGAACGTCCTGACGGTGACCCCGAACAGCAAGCTGCTGGAGGACGCCGACACCGTCTACCCCGTCTTCATCGACCCCTCCTTCAAGGGTCACAAGCAGAACTGGACGACCTTCTACAAGACCGAGGGCAACTCCAGTTTCTGGAACGGGCAGAACTACAACAGCGGCAGCGGCACCCCCGAGGCCCGTGTCGGCTACGAGTCCACTTCGGGCGGCACCTCCCGTGCCGCGTTCATCTTCGACTTCGGCAGCCAGCTCTACGGCTCCCAGATCCGCTCCGCGAACCTGCGGATGCTGCAGACCTACTCCTGGGGCTGCACCGCGAGAGCCTTCGACGTCTACCACGTCCCGCTGATCACCAGCGCCAGCACCTGGAACAACACCGACAACGCCGGCTTCTGGAGCAACCGCATCGCCGGCGCGTCCACCGGATACGGCTACAACAGCTCCTGCCCCGACGCGTGGGTCGGCATCGACATCAAGGCGAAGGTCGAGGAGGGCGCCCGCGGCGCCTGGCAGAACCTCACCCTGGGCCTGCGCTCCCCCAACGAGAGCGACGCGAACTACTGGAAGAAGTTCCAGGCCAACGGCGAGAGCGCCCCCTACATCGAGGTCGAGTACAACAAGGCACCCGACACCCCGGTCCTCGCGAACATGAGCACCTCCCCCGGCGGTGCGTGCGTCACCGGGCAGCCGTTCACCAAGATCGGCAAGACGGACGTGGACTTCCGTGCCAAGGCAACCGACGGCGACGGCAATCTGCGCCAGCTGAACTTCCGTATCTGGGCCGCCGACGGCTCCCAGTCCGTGGCCAATGAGTTCCGCGACACCAACAGTGACGGCGCCGCGAACGTGACGATCGGCTGGGAGAAGTTCACCCCCGGCAAGACGTACTACTGGCTCGCCCAGGCCATCGACTGGGACGGACAGTGGTCCGGCAGCGGCCCGCTGGACTCCGGCGGTGGCGGCTGGTGCACCTTCACCGTCGACCACACCCAGCCCACACCTCCCACGATCCGCTCCGACGACTTCCCCGCCCCCGGCCCCGACGGCGCCGAGTGGAGCAAGAACACCCTGGGACCCGGCAAGATCACCGTCATCGCGGGCGGCACCAACCCCGCGGACATCACCGAGTTCCAGTGGTCGCTGAACCACCCGATCTACGACAAAAAGGCGGTTCCCGCCGCCGGGTCGGACACCGTCACCGTCGACGTCAACCCCGACAACGCCGGACCCAACCTCTTCTACGTCCGCGTCGTCAACAAAGCCGGCAACCCCTCCAACCCCGTCACCTACACCTTCTACGTCCGCCCCCGCCCCGGCCTCGACGGTCCGGGCGACGTCACCGGCGACGGCAAAGCGGACATCCTCGCCGTCGACGGCAACGGCGACCTGCGCGTCTACCCCGCCGACGCCTCCGGCGACGTCGACGCCTGGATGCCCGCCGCCACCGACAACGGCAAACCCGCACCCGCCGGCTACTTCAAGAACGCGCTGATCGCACACTCCGGCGACTGGTACCCCGGCGACGGCATCACCGACCTCATCGCCCGCATGCCCGACGGCAAGCTCTACGTCTACCAGGGCGACGGCAACGGCCGCTTCGACATCAGCCGCCGCACCGAAATCCTCCTCCCCGCCGGCGCACCCGACCCGGCCACGCTCTCCCAGATCGTGGTCGTGCAGGACGTCGACGGCGACAAGTCCGAGGACATCTTCGCCACCGCCGGGGACACCTTCTGGGTCCTGACCGGCTACAGCGGCGCCTCCATCACCGAAGCCCGCCAGCTGTCGGCCACCAGCTGGACCAAGCGCGACATCATCAACATTCGCGACGTCACCGGGGACGGCGTTCCCGACCTCGTCTACCGCGACGACTCCACCCCCGACCGCGGCCTGGCCCTACGCCGCGGCAAGCCCGGAACCAACGGCGGCGCCGACATCAACTCCCTCGCCCTCGCCGTCAACTCCGCCGACGGCAAGGACCTCACCTACGGCACCACCGGATGGGACAGCACCACCTGGCCCCTCCTCCGAGGCACCCCCGACGTCAACGCAGACGGCATCCCCGACCTCTACCTCACCCGCAACGACGGCACCCTCCACCTCTACTACGGAGGCCGCACCGCCATCGGAAACGGCTGGCGCGTCGAGGAAGACGACTGGGCCAGCGCCCGCACCCTCGGCTAACCGCCGTACACGCAGGGGCCCGGCCGGGAGTTCCGGCCGGGCCCCTGCCGCAGGCCCGACTGTCTCGAAGCCGAGACCGACCCCACCCACGCTGACACCGACCGGAAAGAGTATCCCCCGCACATGCAGCAGCTCCCTGACCTCGAAAAGAACACACTCGACAAACCGGACCGATGGGCCAAGTTCCGAGGACTCACCTGGTGGCAACTGGTGCTCTCCCTCGCACCGATCCTCCTGCTGCCGATCGGCGGAGCCATAGGCGGCGCCTTCGGCGGAGCCGGCCTCTTCACGAACCTCTCCTTGGCCCGCAAGCCACTTGGCACACCGCTCAAGGCCCTGGCGATGCTGGGCGTGGCTCTCGCCTCCTACCTCGGCTACATCTTGGTGGCGGGTCTCCTCTACAACCTCATCAAGGGCTGACCTCCCGGCGGATGGCAGCGCCCTCACCGGCGAGGAGACCGCCGGCAGCGTCCTCGGCCCGCTCCCCGACAGCCACAGGGGGGCGGGCCTTCGTCGTGCGGCTCACCAGGAGCCCCAGGGCCCGGGATACCGGGTGCGGTACGGCTCGATGACGAGCTCGGATCCCGCAGCACCGGCCGGAGCTGCGCCCGGAGCCTCATTCGAGCAGTGGGTTCCCGGAGGTTCGTATCGCGTGTGAGGGAGGAGTCGCGCCGGGCGCAGCAGTACGCATAGACCTCGAACGTACGGCGGACGGGCTGGGGGCGGACACGCCGCCCTCCTTGCTCGCGCGGGCGACCTCGGCGCCGGAGTAGAACTTCCCCATGCGCCAGTCAAGCGACCGCGCCCGGGGTCCGTCTCCGAAGCTTGCCTGACGTGCACACCAAGGACCGGTACTGTCCCCCGGATGACTTCGATACGTTCCGACGTCCTGTCCCGCGCCCTTGACGCCCCGACGGAGCCGCCCTTGAAGCCGCTGCCACCCGAAGTGGCGGAACTGCTGCGCTCCCTTCAGGCCCCGCCCCGTCTGGCGGCCCACCTGCGCGCGGTCCACGACGTCGCGGTCGAACTGGTCGACTGGGTGGAAGACCGCTACCCGGATGTGGCGGTGGACCGCGCCGCCGTTCTCTTCGGAGCGGCAACCCACGACGTGGGCAAGACCGTGCACCCCGAGGAGCTCTCCGGGCCGGGGTCGGTTCACGAGGCGGCCGGGAGGGACCTGCTGCTGGAGCACGGATTCACGACCGACCTAGCCAGGTTCGCCGCCACCCACGCGAGCTGGGACGGCCCCGACGTGACGATCGAGGAGCTCCTCGTCAGCACGGCCGACAAGGTCTGGAAGGACAAACGCGTCCCCGACCTGGAGAACCGGCTCGTACAGGCGCTGGCCGCCGCCACGGGGCGCGAGCCCTGGGAGGAGTACCTCGCCCTCGACGACCTCCTCACCCGCCTCGGCACGGACGCCGCCCACCGGCTGGCCTTCCAGGCGGCCTTCCCCATCAACCAGTGACCCGCCCCGTACGCGCAGCGGCCACCCGTCCGACATCAGCAGGGCGCCGTCGGCGAGTTCCAGCAGACTCCGGGCGGTCACGTCGAGCAGCCCGGCTATCCAGCGGGCCGCCCACCAGCTCCACCTAGACGCGGCCCGGCACCGGACCCGGGTCAGGGTCGTCCAGGTCCGACCCGTACGCCCCTCGGCTCACCCACACGCGGCTACGCTCCCGCAGCCTTCCGCTCGTGGGCACTGCGCAGCGCTGTGACCAGGTTCCCGGCGAGGCCGTCGGCGTCCACGTCGTCGCCCTGCATGTCGCCAGGTAGGCGTCGATCGTCTGGCTCCCGATGTCGGTGCTCTCGTCCTCGGTCATGGCTCGGAGTCTGCCCCACGCGGGCGGGCCGCAAGGGCCGGATCAGGGGCGTTCGGCTGCTGGGGTGCGCTGCGTGGCCAGGGCTGTGCAGCGCGGGCGCCGGGATGCCACTCCTCACCGGAGCGGCCGCGTTGCCGTGTTCGGGGGACCAGGCCGTCGGGACCAGGCCGCCGCAGTCGTGCCGGGCGCAGGCGCAGCCCGCGGCCGGGCCGGCGTACGGCACACCGTGACGGACCACCCCGCCCGCCGCCCCCTCCGCGGCCGCGCCTCGCAGGCGGGCAGGCCACGCCAGCGTCACCTGCAGACCGCCCGACGCCGACCGAACCGGTCGATCACCCGCACCTCCGCCAACGCCGTCGTACCGGGCGCGGTAAGCCGGCGCACCGACGCCCGCGCCTCCCCCGCCGTCAGTGCCGCGAGGGTGTCGGCTCCTCGTCGGTGGACCAGCCGGACAACACGTCCTCGCCGGCCGGATCGTCGGCCAAGACCAGGTACGGCTCATCGAGACGGAACCGACGCGCAACTGCCCCCGTCCCGGCGCCGGGGTGGGCCGGTCGGCGGTGGTGTCCTGGCGCCGCCGACACGACGACTTCCCGACCCCGGTGGCGGGCACGGAAGTGCACCCGCAGTTCGACAGCGGCGCGGTGGTGGCCTGGCTCCTGGCCCACGGCAAGATCGAAGTACCCACGGGCGGCGCGCGGGGGTCGGGCCCCCGGCCGGGCCGTACGCACGGCCCGCCAGTCCACCGACGGGTGGACCACCTCCAGCAGCGCCACCTCCTAACGGCTGGCCTGGGAGGAATGGGCGGCGCCGAAGTTGGCCGCTCCACCAGCCGGCTCTCCGCGGCCGAGGAGCACACCCGCGCCGGCTACCGGTGCAGTGGGAACGACGGTGACGGTGGCGGCAGCCGTGCGAGGACGCACCCGGCCTTCGCGGCCAGGTTCGAAGAACTGGGGCGTCTGGGGCCGGCCCTCCGGGAGCGGTGACCTGCACGGCAGCCCGGTCGGGCAGAAGTGGGCGGCCCGGTGGACGGTGTGCCGTTCGGGTCGCCCAGAGCGTGAGCCTCACGCGGGATTCCGTTCCGGCGCCCTAGCGTGGCCCCATGACGAGGAGACAGCACATGGGGCGGCGAGCCGCCGTGGTGCTCTGTGTGGCAGCGGCGCTGGTGGGGCCGGGAAGCACGGCCGGTGCATCCGCCGAAGCGCCGGTGGCGGCCGGACTGTCCCCGCGGGCCGATGCCCTCGTCTACGTCGCCGACCTCCACTCCGACACGCTGTCGGTCGTCGGCACCCGCACCGGTGCGGTGGTGGACAGCATCCCCATCGGGAAGGGGCCGGACAGCGTGGCCGTCACCCCGGACGGCGCCCGTCTCCATGTCACCAATTCCGCGGCGGACACCGTATCGGTGATTGACGCCCGTGCCAGGACGGTCACCGGCAGCATCACCATCGGCAGCGGACCGACCGCTCTGGTGTCCAGTTCCGACGGCCGCCAGGTGCACGTCGCCGACATCGGGTCCGACGACACGTCCGTGATCGGTACCCGCCGCCGTGCCGTCACGGCGACCGTGGCGGTGGGACACGGCCCCAACGGCCTCGCCGTCGCCCCGGACTGCTCCCGGGTCCACCTCGGCAACTTCGACTCGGACACCCTGTCGGTCGTCGACACCTCGACGGCCCGCACGACGGACACGGTGCCCGTGGGCGACGGCCCAACGGGCATGGCGGCACCAGGTACGGCACGGGGGCCCAGGACCTGACGCATGGGCATCGCTCCTGAGGGACGGAACGAGTTCGGCGGGTCGGTGGCAGAGGGTGACAGCGACCGGCTCAAGCGGTTCGATGCGCGGATGCGGCTGCCGATGGTCGCGTCGGCGATCCTGCCGCTCGTCGTCGTCCCCGAGCCAGGCGAGTGGCTCAGCGCCACCGTCAACGTCGCGGCCTGGCTGGTTTTCCTGGCGGACTACGTGGTGCGCGTACGCCACCTGGAGAGGTACGCGAGCTCGGCACTCGGCCGCTTCGACCTGTTCGTCGTGATCGCCACGGCCCCATGGTTCCTGCTGCCCGCCGCCGAGGCGGGACGGTTCGTCATCGTCCTGCGCCTGGCGAGGCTGGCACGCCTGCTGCTGGCGGCCAGAGGAGCGCGACGGCTTCTGGCGCGCCTGGAACGGCTGGCCGTGGTCGCCGGCTGCGTGGCGCTCGTCGCGGTCATGGTCGCCTACCGCGCTGAGCGGCCCGTCAACCCGGAGTTCGCCACGTTCGGTGACGCTCTGTGGTGGGGCGTGGTAACGCTCACCACAGTCGGCTACGGCGACATCACCCCACAGACGCCTGCCGGACGCTGGGCGGGTTTCACCATCATGATCACCGGGCTCGCCGTGCTGGGCCTCCTGGCCGGTTCCCTGGCCAGCTTCTTCGGGGGTGAGGACGGTGAGAAACCGCTCACGGATCCCGGCGGACCGGCGCAGGAGACCGGCGCGCAGCCCGCCCCGGCAGCCCTGGAGCCGCTGGAGGCCCTGCGCGCCGAGATCGCCACCCTGCGCGGGCAGGTGGAGATCCTCACGCGGGCGGTCGCCCGGGCCGGTACGCATCTGCCGCGCCCCGGGGATGGCGGCGGCATCGACCCACCGCACTGACAAAAGGCACCCCAGGGCCATCGTCAGCCGGTCCGCCGCCACCCCCGCACCGATCGGCACCCGCAAACGCCGCGCGGACCACCTCCGGGTCGGCGGCCTCCACCACCGCCCGCGACCAGGCGGCTCTGTTCGGCCCAGCAGGAGCCGGCGGTGGGGCGGATGCCCAGTGGCCCGAACTCGTCGAAGGCGAACGTGCGGTCAGGACGCTCGTTGACCGCGTACTCGATCCGTTCCAGCTTGGCGTCGACGGCCGGCTCTGGGGATTCCTTCCAGGTCTTCGTCCTCTGGAAGGTGATCCCCCGGCGTGCCAGTAGGCACCGCAGGGCTTGGCGGCCGATCCGGACAGGCCGGGCCATGTTCCTGCACAGGTGATCGACCAGTTTGCGGACTGACCAGCGAGTGAAGGGCTTGCCCAGCACGGTGGGCCGGGTGGTGGCCGCCTGGATGACGAAGTCCTCGTCGTCACTGCTCACCAGGCGGGGACGGCCTCCCGCCCACTGAGGGTTGAGGCATGCGAGCCCAATCTCGTTGAAGCGGTGGATCACGTCCCGGACGGTGTCCTCGTCCGCCTGGACCAGCCGTGCGATCAGCGGGACCGTGCTGCCGCCAGCCGAGGCCAGCAGCATCATCGCCCGCCGAAACCGCGCCGAGCTCGTACTGCCTCGCCGAACAACCTGCTAAAGCTTCTGCCCCTCCTGCTCCGCCAGCCTCCGGACCCTGACCGGTCGCGCCATCCCGCCTCCCCTGCTGGTTGGACTCCCAACCAACACAACGAGCAAGCCGGTGAACCTATGCGGTCACAGCGCTAGACGAGTAAGTCCGAAGTGCTGATCAGTGGTCGTAGGCGACGAGTGACCTGGTCAGTGGTGTTCCGTAGGCTCGGTTGTGCCAGATGGCTGCGGTCAGAGCCAGGATGCGTTGTCCGACGCGGGCCAGGACCCCGCAGGGGTCCTGGCCCCGTGCCGTTCGAGGTCGAGCTGGCCCTTGAGGGTGTCGTTCACCGACTCGATGAGCTGCCGGATCGGTTTGAGCAGGTGCTCGCCGGGCCTGGGCGTCAGGTTGCGGTAGCTGGGCCGCAGCAGCGTCAGTCCGTGGCCGGCCATGAAGGCGTCGAGGTGCTTGGAGACGTAACCCTTGTCACCGATGACCGTCTGCCCGGGGTGGGTGAGCAGCAGGTCGGCGTCGTGGGTGAGCATGTCGGCAAGGACCTCACGCTCGTCGGTCTTCGGGTTGGCCAGAGCCCAGGCGACCGGCAGCCCGCCGGGTGTGCAGAGCAGGTGCAGCCGCAGACCCCAGAAGAAGCGGGAGTGGGAGGGGCAATAGCCGTATCCGGCCCAGCCGGCCAGCTCCGAGCGCTTGACCGTGGGCCGTGAGCGGGCGCACTCGACGGGGGTGGAGTCCACCACCCACACATCGTCGTGCCACAGGTCGGTGTCCCTGGCCAGGTTCCGGATGAACCGGATGATCTGCGTGCTGGCGGCTCGCAGGCGTTTGTTGTAGCCGGATTGTTGGGGCAGGTAGGGGAACTCGGCGGCGAGGTGGCGGCGGGCGAACCGCAGCCAGCGGGCCTCGGAGACGAACCCGAGGACGTACACTGCTGTCGCGAGGGTTTCGAGGTTTGTCGTCACAAACGAACCAACGAGACCCTCGCTTCATGCACCCGGCTACTTCGGACTTACTCGTCTAGGCCGTCTCGTTTGGATCTGGACCTTGCAGCTCGCTGCCGTCACTGGCTTTGACGGTGGTGGATGTCCTGGGTCACTGGAGGGAGGACGGCCGTGGAATTCCCGCCCTGTGTACACGTCGTTCCGGAGCAAGGTGCCCTGCCTGTCGATTTGCTGCTTCCCATGACCGGCAGGACGTACGTGGCGCGGCTCGACGGCCGGGAGATGAGCGACACGGACTCCGTCTTCCAGCAGTGCTACGACGGCCTGAAGCTGCCGGATTATTTTGGGTGGAACTGGGATGCCCTCTCCGACTGTCTGCGCGACCTGAACTGGCTGCCCGCGGAGCACTATGTACTGATCGTCGAGGCCGCGGATGAGGCACTCGCGGGCGATGCAGCCGAACGGCGGCTGCTCTTCAGGACGCTTCTACGGGCAGGTCAGAGATGGTCCTCCACACAGCGGCCCGAGGGCATGGACCTCAGCAGGCTCGTACTCGTCATGACCTGCGACGTCGCATCCGTTTCCGGCCTGCAGGTACAGCTGCGGTTGTGCTGGGAAGAGATGGTCTCGTCATAAAACGGCTTCATCTCGCAGACCAGAGGAAGATACCTGCGACGTGGAGTCCGGCCAGGTAGATGGTCGCGGTCTTCTCATAGCGGGTGGCGATGCCGCGCCACTGCTTCAAGCGGTTGATGCACCGCTCGACGGTTGCGCTCCTTGTACGCCTCGCGGTCGAAGGCCGGGGGCCGGCCACCGCCGCTGCCGCGACGCAGTCGGTGGCCCAGCTGGTCCGCCGGGATGGGGATCACCGCGCGGATACCGCGCTTGCTCAGGTGGTCGCGTATGGCGCGTGAGGAGTACGCCTCGGCCTGGTGCGAGGTCTGCCGCGCTGGCGTGGGACGCGCCGGCTGGCCATCACGTCCTGGAAGGCAGGTGCGTCACCGGCCTGGCCCGCGGTGAGCACGAAGGCCAACGGCCGGCAGCCGCCGTCGGCGGCGAGGTGAATCTTTGTAGTCAGTCCGCCGCGGGAACGGCCGATGGCATGATCACCGGGCTCGTCGGCCGGGGCCCCTTTTTGCGGGCCCCGGCCGCGTGCTGGTGGGCACGCACGATCGTCGAGTCCACAGACACGACCCAGTTCAGGTCCTCGTCAGCATCAGCCTGGGCCAGGAGTGCGGTGAAGACTCGCTCCCAGGTGCCGTCGACGGCCCACATACGCAGCCGGTTGCAGACGCCTCTCCAGTTGCCGTACTTCTCGGCAGGTAAACCCACTGCGACCCCGTTTGGAACTCCCAGGCGATCGCATCGATCACCTCACGGTGGTCCCTCCACCGGCCACCCCGCTCGGAGTCCGGTCCGGGAGAAACGCTCGATCCGCGCCCACTGCGCGACAGTCAACGGCACAAGCGGACCAACGAGCAGATGATCTGAACGAAACGGCCTAGCTCCGCTCGTGAACCGAGAGTGAAGACACGCCTACGACACCCCGCGCGCCAGCCACTCAGCACCCCCTTCATCAGCACTGCAGGCAATTGCCTGATAGTCAGAGACGACACGCCCGACTGGCTTGTGCCAGATCAGCCCGATGATCGCGCCGCCGTCTCCACGCACACGCTCTGCAACTGCCAACGTGCACCCATCCTCTCATCCACTCCGGGCCATCACCTCATGGTTCGCCGGAGACCATAGAGTGGCGCCTCGTCGTCCGCCGCGAACGGAGCGCCGTGGCCCGGCAAAAATCAGGTCCGCCTCCAGGATGCGCAGGCGGGCGGTGCGCAGGGCCTGACAGCCGTCCCACCGCAGGTCCCCTGCGAAGGCGACGACGCCGTCCTCGGTGCCAGCCAGCAGGGTGACTGTATGGGCACGTTCGCCCTCGCCGGCCACCGGGCTGCTCGGCGGCCGGCGGGCCACCAACCACTGGCGGTTCGCCGACCTGCTGACCCAACGCCACCCCGAGGTCACCGTCGCAGGCGACGCCCTCTACACCGACGAGGACGGGGTCGCCACCGATGCCGGAGCCGCCGCCAACTTCGACCTGTGCCTGCACCCGCTGCGCCGCGAACACGGCGCCTCCACCGCCAACGCCGTCGTCAGGCCGATGGTGCTGCCTCACCGCGAGGGCGGCCAGGCCCATACGACAACGACAGCGCGAAGGTTCCTGACGTCCTCCACTGGGAGCACCGGTTCGGCGCCCGTGTCGTCGCAGTGGGATTAGACACGCTGCACCTCAGCGTCGCCTCGCCACCATGAGAGGAGCAGGAGGCCCTCCTCGTCGCGGCCGAGCACTTCGCGCTCTGCTCGGACAACATCTGGCAGGGAGGCGGGCCGTACACACTGGCCGCGTACGCCGAGCAGATCACTGGCGCTCACCGCTGGGACTTCTGGTGGGACTGATCCGTCCCACGCCTAGGAAACGATCACCCGGCTGATGGGAAGCGAACTTCAAAGGCGTCCTTTGTGCGTGATCAGGGGCACTCGTGAACAGCCCGGTGGTGGAGCAGGGCATCGAGCGCCGAATCCGTGGCGGACTTGACGGCCGGGTACACCTGCCGGGCGCGGGACACGGCGACGCGGACGGCGTGCTTGAGAGAGCGGGTGACTACGGCGCCTGCGTCGGAGTCGGCTGTCAGGCGTCCACTTCACCAACCCAGCCGAACTCCATTAGTTCCTTGGGGAGATACTCGGACTCGACCTTGATCGTCATACCTGCATCACGGGCCATGCAGGCGATAGCGAGCGGGCCGAGCGCGACCAGGCCCTCACCGCTCCTCGAACGGGCCTCGTTCGCAGTCCAGTACTCCTTGTGCCACGTGAGCGCCTCGGCCAAGGCCTCGTTGAACCGCTCCTCGTCCCGCGTCGCATACCGGTGGAAGAGGTTGAGCGGCGGGTAGAGGATCTTCAGCGTCAACTCCTGGCTGGCGATCTGCACGTGCGCGGGGTCGGTTCCCTCTACTGCACGGACCAGGCTGTCCCACGTCTCCTGCCGCCCGAAACGGTGGTGCTGGATCGTCTCCACCCACGAGTAGATGTACTCGTCGAACTCCGCCCCGGACGCACGGAGGAAGGGCAGGGGAACCTGCGCGAGGCGGTTCATGCGCTCGCCCTCCCGGCAGATCGCGGCCAGGTAGAAGGAGGTGAGCCAGTTGACGGCGTGCAGGTACTCCTGAGGTCCCGTCACCGGCAGTTCCTTCTCCTCGCCGCTCACGCCGATGCGGCACCTGGCAGGCCCCTCGGTGGCCTGGCCGGCCGTGAACAGCGCGGAACCCGTCTGCATGGCGAGGATCCAGGCCTCCCAGGTAGTGAACCGGGTCGCAATGGGGTCCGCGAGGCAGTGCCACTTGGCTGCGACAAGTGTGAGCATCAGGGCGTCACGGCGGTCACCCTCGGATGTGCCGAGCCCCGCAAGTGCCTCCTCGGCACTCTTGACGATCGGCGGCATGGTCTCGGCCACATTGTCGGCGACGAACGCGTGGCGTGGAATGCACGTGAGCACGCACCCTCCTTCAGTTGATGTCCAGGTATTCTATGAGCACTCATATATGTGGAGTCGGTGTGGTCCAGTGCTTCACCAGCACGAACTTCGATTCTGAAGTTTCAGCGCATTGCGCAGCACTGTCGCGATCTTCGCGTCGCCTCCGCCGCGAGCTGTCATTTCACCGAAAATTGCGCGGACGTAGGGTCGAGTTCCTTCTTGAATCGATCCCCTACGCCCCGCCGCCATCACCCTATGTGAGGGTTTTCCCGATCCTCTGGATCTGCCCGCCTCTGGCGCCAGCCCAAATCCCCGGACCGGGCTTTTGCTTCCACAATGAGATGCTCGCCGTCACCGAGCCGGTAGGGCCAGTGTGAGCGAGCTGTCTGCCGACGTTGAGATGGCGCTGACCCAGGTCCTGGGCGGGCACGAGCGGCGCATTCCGTCCCGAGCCGTGATCGTGGCCGAGATGCTGGACGGCGACGGCGAACGGGCGCTGTCGATCATCACGACGCCGGGCGTCACGGAGTGGGACGCGCTCGGTCTGTGCCGGTACGGCGTCCTCTCGATCGAAGGTCCCGCTGCCGCGTACTTCGCCGGAGGGCCGGAGTGATCCACCGCGCCCCGATCACGACTGCGGTCCGCGTGCTGCCGGCGGCCGCGACCGCGAGTCGGTGTGAGCGGTGTCAGTCGTGTCGGGCGAGCTTCACGGCGGAGATGAGGAGGGTCACGGCCAGCAGGGGGATGAGGACGATGTCCGGGAACACGCCCAGCAGCAGTCCGCCCAGCACTGCGCCCGCGATCGAGCCTGCGGCCATGGTCGCGGTGAAGCGGAGGTTGGCGCCGAGGACGGCGAAGCTGCCGTCACGGCTGTAGCGGGCGAACGCGACGAGCATGGTCGGCAGGGAGACCAGCAGAGAGAGGCTTCCGGCGGTCTTGATGTCCTCCCCGAAGAGAAGAACGATCGTCGGGATCAGGAGCTCGCCGCCGGCGACGCCCATGATCGCGGCGACCACCCCGATGCCGAAGCCGGCCACGACTCCGGCGGGGATCTGGGCCGAGAGTGGCAGTTCGAGGGTGCCCAGGGTGGCGGTGTGCGTGAGGACCAGGGCGGCCGCCATGAGGACCATCAGTCCTGCCAGCACCTTGTAGAGGGTGGTGCTGCGCATGCGGACCGCCCAGCTGGCTCCGGCCCAGGCTCCCAGGAGACTGCCGGCCAGCAGGTTGGCCGCGACGGGCCAGCGGGCGGCGACGTCCGCGGCCGGGACCGCCATGAGCCGTGAGGGCAGCGCGACCAGGACCACGACCAGGCTCATCGCCTTGTTCAGGATGACCGCCGAGAGGGCGGCGAACCCGAAGACGCCGATCAGCAAGGGCAGGCGGAACTCCGCGCCGCCCAAGCCGATCATCCCGCCCAGTACTCCGATCGCGGCCCCGGCGCCGAAGACGGGGAGGGCTGAGTGCGTCGGACGGAGTGAGGCGAGGTTCTGATCGGTGGTCATGGCGGGCATCCTCGCTGGTAATCGCCGGTTGCTGCCATGACAAGAAGGCACCGGGTGTCCACTCGGGGTTCGTGCGGTTCTCCGAGCTTGACTCCCGTTGTCCAGTCGGCCGGGTGAGGATCAGCCGCGTACTGCCCGCGGCAGGGTAAGGCCGAGGTCAACGGGTGCCCGCCGGGTTCGGGCCGCGTCGGCCTGCTCGGTGGCCGGTGCCCCGGGATACCGCTCCACCGACCCCGAGCGAGGGGCCCGTCCGTGCTTCCATCTCCAGCCCGGCAGCACGACACCACCGCCCTCATCGAGGTCCTGGAGCAGATGAAGGTGTCTACCGCGGCGAGCGAGTGGTCCTGGTCTGGGACGGCCTGTCCGCCCACTGGAGGCGGGCGATGGGCGCCTGGGCAGCCGAACAGGACTGGCTCACCTTGGAGCGATTACCCGCCTGCGCACCCACTCAAGAAACGCGGCCCTGTACGGCTCCGGAAAGTTGGGCTTTCCTTGGAGGAGGCGGCAGTGAGGGGGGACGGTGGACCACTCGTCACCGCGGGGGTCAGGCAGGGCACGGCGGCCGAGGGAGCCGCGGTATGGAGGAAGGCACCGCAAACGCGTCCTCGTGGCTGCCGGCCTCCCGCTGCTCATCACGGGAGTGCTGCTCATCTTCCTGCTGCTCGCCGCCTACGAACCCGGCGGACGGTGGTGGACCATCGCGGGAGAGCTGGCGGCTTTCGGCCTGCTGGGATTCTCCTTCCTCAACCGGCATGTGCGCTTCCTGCCCGCGGCTCTTCTGCTGTGGGCCCTCGGAATGACGGTGGCGTCCTTCGACGGCTGGGTGCTGGAGGGGAGGGGCCTCGACGTCACCTGCACCGTGTTGAAGAAGGAATCACGGGTCGAGACGTCCACTTCCACGGATGCGAACGGTTATACCAGCACGCACTCGACCACTTACTACGACTACCGCCTCGGCTGTCCCGGCGGCCGGCCCGCGACCATGACGTCGACGACCAATGCCGGCAACGTGGGCCGGCCACTTCGGGTGGTGTACGACCCTGCGGGCCGCATCGATCCGGAGCCGGCGCGTGACACGGAGGGGACTGACGTGTGGGTCCCCGCCGGCCTGATAGCGGCGGCGGTGGTCGTAGGTGCCGGTCATGAGTTGTTGGTCCGCCGTCGGTGGCAGGGCTGAACGGGAGCGTCGGCGTTCTCGTCGGTGGACCAGGCCGACCGCGAGTCCGTGCCTGCCGGTGCCTCGGGAAGTCGTCGTGGCGGCGGCGCCCGTTCACCACCGCGGCCCGGCCCACCCTCGCCATTGCCGCCACCTCCGCCAACGACACCCGCTCCCACACTGGGGCCGCCTCAAGCGCAGCGAGCGGTGGTCATCCTGCCCTGCCACTCGTAGTCGACCTCCACCGAGCCGACCGGCAACAGCCACCCGAGCCTGACCACCTGGTCGAAGTCCAACCTTCGGACGCCGAGCCGGCGGGCGGCCTGGTCCGGGTGGACGTCGGGGAACTCGACGGCGCCGCCGAGGTAGACCAGGAGACCAGCCTTCAGGCGCGCAAGGGCCAGTCCCGGCAGCGCCGCCGGGAGGGGAGGGGGAGGTGAGCGCCGCCCCGGCCGGCGTCCGGGCGGCCGGAGGCGCGGTCAGCGGCGGAAGCTGGAGGGGTCCAGCGAGGCGAGGCGCCTGACCAGGGAGGGGACGGGACGGCCGTGGTCCTCGCGGTGTTCCACCGCCCGCAGGGCGGGGATGACCAGCCGGGCTCCCGGGTAGCGGACCGGTTCCGGGGGGAGCCAGCCGCCCGGCGGGCGGGTGAAGGCGGAGCCGGACCATTCGTCCTTCGTGCCCAGGACGAGCGAGGCCAGCACCTTGGCCATCAGCCGGGACGGGCCCACACCGTCCCCGGAGTAGCCGGTGGCGTAGCAGACCCCGGGGACGGTCTTCAGCCAGCCGGCGAACGGCAGCGAGGTGGTCGAGTACTCGACCGGCGCGGTCCAGGCCATGTCCACCGGGGCGTCGGCGAGTTCCGGGAAGAGCCGGCCCAGCTGCGCGTGGAGCTCGGCGGGCCGCAGGGCGTCGCCCCACAGGGTGTCGGGTCCCGCATGGCCGTAGGCCACGCCGGAGCCGCCCTTGCCGAAGACCAGCCTGCCGTCCGGGGTCGTGCGGTAGTAGTTCAGCCGCCGCCGCGCGTCGCAGACCGAGGTCCCGCCGTCCCAGCCGAGCGCCGCGAGCCGCTCCGGGACGGGCCGGGTCAGGACGGTGTCGCTGGCCACGGTCACCATCCGGCGGCCGAGGTCCTCCAGCTGTGCGGCCCAGGCGTTGACGGCCAGGACGACCCGGTCCGCGAACACCCGGCCGTACGGCGTGTGCGCGGTGGTGGCGCCGCCGGGCGCGTTGCGCAGGGCGGTCAGCGGGGTGCGTTCGTGGATGCGGACGCCCTCGTCCAGTGCGACGCGGCGCATCCCACGGGTCAGCTTGGCGGGCTGCAGGGTGGCGCAGCCCGGGTCGATGACGCCGCCGAAGTGGCTGCGGGTGCCGACGATGCGGCGCGACTCCGCCGCGGAGACCTCGTGCAGCGGCTCGACGCCGGCCCGCCGCAGGTCCTCCAGGGTCTGCCGCCAGGCCCCGCGCTGGGCGGGGGCGGAGGCGGCCCACAGCCAGGGGTCGCGCCGGTGCTCGATGTCGATGCCGTGGGTCCCGGCGAAGTCGAGGATGTCGTCGACGGCCCGCGCGGAGGCCTCGCCGATGCGGCGTGCCTCCTCGTGGCCGCCGATCGCGACCAGGCTGCTGAACCGTGCCCACATCGGCATCAGGTAGCCGGCGTTGGCGCCGCTGGCGCCCGCTCCGCACACGTCGGCCTCGATCAGCACGACGTCCGTGCCGGGGGCCCGCCGCAGGATCTCCAGGGCGGTCCACAGACCGGTGAAGCCGCCGCCCACGACGAGCACGTCGCAGCGCACCTCCTCCAGCAGCTGCGGTGCGCGGCCGTCGTCGGGTTCGGCGGCCAGGGCGTCGCGGAGCCAGGCGGTGCGCCGGGCCGGCGGCGGGGTGCCGGGGCGGGGCCAGGTGCCGGTGAGGAGGAGGTCGGGGTCGGTCACGGGTACGGCTCTCCACGGTCGGTACGGGTGGGTTGGGGGGGTGGGCGGGTTGGGGGGTGGGGGGTGCGTGCGGGGTCAGTTCTGGCGGGCGCGGGCCGCCCTGCCGGTGGGGTCCAGGTGCTCCGCCGCCGTCAACAGGTCGATCCGCGAGCTCACCCCGTAGGCCTTGAACAGCTTGCGCAGGTGGTAGTTGACGGTGTGCGGGGACAGCGCCAGGCGCCGGGCGATCTGCTGGTTGGTGAGGCCCTCGCGCACCAGCCCCACCAGCTCCCGCTGCTGCCGGCTCAGTTCGGGTCCGGCGGGCAACGCCGGCGTGAGCCCCGTCGTGGTCCGTAGGGCCGCGGCCTCCCGCTGCAGGGACAGCCGCAGCGACTCGGGCACGGACTCGACGACGAGCCGGCGCAGCAGCGGCCCGGCGAAGACGGCCCGGTCCCCCTCGTGGCGCACGACACCGGTGGCCGCGACCTCCTCCAGGGCCGGGAGCAGGGCCGAGACCGAGGTGCGCAGCAGCAGGGCCACGTCCTCGTAGACGACCTCGCACCCCAGGACGGCCGCGACGCGCAGCAGCTGACGGCACTCGGGGGAGAACCGCTCCAGGGTGGCCCCCGCCCGCAGGGACAGCCGGGCGGGCAGCCGGGTGGTCAGCAGCCGGGCCTCCCCGTCCACGGTCGTGAGGGAGCCCTCCTCCCGGAGCCCGGCGAGCAGTTCGAGCAGCAGCCGCGGGTGTCCGCGGGCCTGGTCCAGCAGCCGGACCAGGTCGGGCGACGGTTCGACGCCCAGCAGGTCGCGGGCCAGGTCCAGGGCGTGGGACGGGCTGAGCGGGCCGAGGGACAGCCGCTCGCTGCGCCCCGTGGGCCCGGGCGGCAGGACGGGGCCCGTGCCGGGCCGGTGGGAGACCAGCCAGACGACGGGCCGCTCGTCGCCGCCCTGCTCGCGGGCGTGGGGCCCGCGCGGCGGGGTGTCGGGGGCGGGCCGGGCGTCGTCGACGAGGACGAGGACGGGCCTCGTCGCGGCGGGGCAGCGGCCCGGCCGGCCCCGGGCGTGCCCGGCCGCGGCGCCGCGGCGGCGCCCCGGCGGCCGGTCCGTCCACGGGTCGGGGTGGTAGCGGACGTAGCCCAGCCCCTCGGCGAGGGCGGCGGCCTCCCGCAGCAGCCGGGTCTTGCCGATGCCCGGCATCCCCTCGACCGTCAGCAGGGCGCGCCCGGCGCGGCGGCCGTACTCCAGGAGCTCGCGGACGGTCCGCATCTCCCGCTCGCGGCCGCGCAGCGGCAGGTCGGTGAGGGTGCCGTTCATATCGAACCGCCGTAGCGGCGCACGCCGACGGTGTGGAAGCGCGCCGTCACGAACCCGGGGTCGCAGTACACCGCGTTCCCCGACGGGTTCATCCCCGTGCCGTGCAGATCGGAGTAGACGGCCGACTGGGAGATGTACCAGTCGCCCATCAGGTTGGCCGAGAGCATCACCCCAGCCTCGGCGCAGGCCCGTTCCATCGCCGCCTCCACCTGCGGCGAGGTGGAGTAGAGGCCGACGGAGAGCGCGCCGCACTCGCGGGTGGTGCGAGCGACGAGCTCCACCCCGGCCGCGGCGGAGTCCACCGCCACCGCGAAGACCACCGGGCCCTGCCACTCGGACAGCAGGACGGCCCGGTCGGCCTCCCGGTCCGCGTCGAGGGTCACCACGGCCGGGGTCCGGACGACCGCCTCAGGGTGGCGGGGGTCGCGCACCGCGCGGGAGGGCACGGCCACGGGCCCGGCCGCTCCGGCGGCGACCCGCTCGACCCGGTCCCGGACCGCGGGCCCGAGCAGCGCGCCCAGGATCCCGCACGCCCGCGCATCGTCGTCCAGCAGTTCGGCGAGGGCGCCGCCCAGGTCGGCGACGACCTCGGCGAAGGAGCGGTGCCCCTCGTCGGTGCCGATCCCCTCCCGGGGGATCAGCAGGTTCTGCGGGCTGGTGCACAGCTGCCCGCTGTAGAGGGAGACGGAGAAGGCGAGGTTGGCGAGCATGTCACGGTAGTCGCCCGTCGACTCGACGAGCACGCTGTTGACCGCGGACACGGAGGTGAACACGCGTGCCTGCCGCGCGTTGTCCTCCAGCCAGGTCCCGAAGGCGGTGGTGCCCGCGTAGTCGACGAGGCGCACCTCCGGCCGGACGGCCAGCCGCCGGGCCAGTCCCTCGCCGGTGTGTTCGGCGGCGAGGCAGACGAGGTCGGCCGGGAAACCGGCCTCGGTGAGCACCTCGCGGGCGATGCGGACGGTGAGTGCCAGCGGCAGGACGGCCGCCGGATGCGGTTTGACCAGAACGGGGTTGCCGGTGGCCAGGGAGGCGAAGAGGGCCGGGTAGGCGTTCCAGGCGGGGAAGACGCTGTTGCCGATGACCAGCGAGATGCCGCGGGGCACCGCCGTGAAGGTCTTGGCGATGCTCAGGGTCCGGCCGTCGCCCATCGGCTTGCGCCAGAGCGCGGAGGCGGGCATCCGGGTCTGCTCCTCCAGGGCGCGGGCCACCGCCTCCAGACCGCGGTCCTGGGCGTGCACCGCCCCGGCGTGGAACGCCATCAGGAAGTTGTGGCCGCTGGTGTGCACGGCCGCGTGGGCGAACTCGGAGCTGCGGGCGTTGATGCGGTGCAGGATCTCGGTGCACACCTCCGCCCGGGTCCGGGGGCCGGCGTCGCGCCAGGCCGGCAGGGCGGCCTGCATGGCGGGCAGCAGGACGTCGGGGTCGCAGTGGGGGTAGGAGACCTCCAGCAGGCCTCCGTACGGGGAGCGTTCGCCGCCCGTCTCCGGGGCGGGGCCGACCGTACCGTCGCGGCCGGGCTGGCCGAGGGCGAACTCCCGGCCGAGGAGCGCGCGGAACGCGGCCTCGCCGGCCTCCCGCGCGCCCGGGCCGTAGGAGCGGGGGTCCTCCGGGTCCTCGGAGTACGGGGACCAGTGCGCGCGGGTGCGGAGGGTCTGGCGGGCCCGCTCCAGGGTGTCGGCGTGGCGGGGGGCGGGACGGGCCGGTTCGGCGTGGGTTCCGGGAACGGGTGGCGGCAGGGTGTGCGCCATGGTCCACATCCTTGTCGAACGGGTGGGGGGCGGTCCGAGGACGAACCGTGGGAGGTCGAAACTCCCGACGATCACGGTAAATCGGCACTTTCGGACCCACGTCGGAGTCTGGTCACGGTGGGATTTGACGGGCCGTTCACACGGCCCTGGGCGGAATTGACGCGTCCGGTGTGGGGTCGGGGCCCTGGCGGAACCTGAACCACCGGCCGGACGAGGCCCTTTGGGCCGCCCGCCGAGGAGGGGGGAACAAAACGTGATGAGGGCCATATTGCGCTACAACTCACTGCTATCGGCCGTGCGGTGGCTCGATAGCGTCGCTCGGCCCTCCCCGGCGGGCGTACCGACTGGCGGGTTCTACTCGGTGATCGGCCGCAGGTACCGGTCCAGCGCCGCGTCGGGCAGCACCCGGGCGAGCACGCTCACCCTGCGGGCGTCCGGCCCGACCCGGTAGCGGGTCCGGGGCCGCCGGGCCGTGAGGGCCACCCGCACCGTCCGCGCGAAGTCCTCCGGCCGGGTGGTGCTCTCCCGCGCCTGCTTCTCGTTCTGGTGCAGGAAACGGCCGAAGGGGACCCGGTACAACTCGGCCACCGCTTCCGGAACTCCGTCCATCGAGGCCCGCGCCACGTCGGAGACCTTGCCCCAGATCGGCGTCATGATGGCCCCCGGCTGCACCAGGGCGACGTCCACCCCCTGCGGGGCCAGCTCGCGGCGCAGGACGTCGGTCAGTGCTTCCTTGGCGAACTGGGCCGCCGCGTACGCCCCGAGGAAGGGGATCGCCACACTGCCCAGGCCCGAGGTCACGTTGACCACGCGGCCGCGGGTGCGCCGCAGCAGCGGCAGGAACGCCTGGGTGACGGCCAGCTGCCCCACCACGTTGGTGTCCAGCTGCGCGCGCAGCCGGTCCGGCGAGACGCACTCCAGCGGCGCCGACACGCACATCCCGGCGTTGTTCACGAGCCCCCACAGACCCGCCTCGCCGACCTCGGCCGTGACCCGTTCGGCCGCCGCGGCCACCGACTTCTCGTCGGTCACGTCCACCGCCACGGGCACGATCCGGCCCGAGCCGCCGTCGGCCTCGGCGAGGGCGGCCCCGTCGGCCTCCCTGCGGACCCCGGCGAAGACCCGGAAGCCCGCGTCGGCGAGCTGGAGCGCGCAGACCCGGCCCAGGCCGGAGGAGGCCCCGGTGACCAGGACGGACCGGCCGCGCGGGGACAGGGCGGGGCGCTGCGGGACGGACGGCACGAACTTCCTCCTCGGGGAGCCGGCGGAGCCGGGGGAGCCCGGAGAACCGGGGGCGGTCATCCGGCCACCGCCGGGAAGGTGAGGGCGTCCTCCAGCGTGCGGGTGAGCCGGCGTTCCGGCATGAACCGGAAGTAGGCGTCCCGCACCGGCCGCCGGATGGGGTCCTCGGACTGCTCGAAGGTGCTGATGCCGCGCGAGGCGGCGACCATGCCGCGGGTCCGCTCGCGCCGCTCGTCCTCGTACCGGCGCAGGGCCCGCGGCAGGTCGCTCGCACCGCGCAGCGCCCGGCCGAGGACCACGGCGTCCTCGATGGCCATGCCCGAGCCCTGGCCGAGGCTGGTCAGCATCGGGTGCGCGGCGTCGCCCAGCAGGGTCACCGGGCCCCGGCCCCACCGCTCCAGGAAGGCGCGGTCCCGCGAGGGCACCGCGATGATCGACTCCTCGGGGGTGGCGATGACGGCCTGGCGCACCTCGTCGGCCCATCCCTCGTAGCAGTGCAGGATCTCCGCCTTGCCGCCCTTCCAGTCCCGCGAGAGCTCGGCGGGCATGTTCTTCGTCCCCCACCAGTACAGCCGACCGCCGCCCATGTCCACGAGGCCGAAGCGCTTGCCGCTGCCCCAGAAGTGGGTGACCGAGCCCGGCGTGAACCGGGGGTGCGAGAACGGTACGACCGCGAGCCAGCAGACATAGCCGCTGTCCTGCGAGTCCTCCGGGCCCACCAGCTGCCTGCGCACGACCGAGTGGAAGCCGTCGGCGCCGATCAGCACGTCCCCCTCGGCGGTGCTGCCGTCGTCGAAGGACAGCCGTACCCCGCCGCCCGGCACTCCGTCGGTCTCGAAGCCGGTCGCGGCCGCGCCCAGCCGGATCGGGATGCCCTCGGCGGCCTCCAGCAGCGACTGCTGGAGGTCGGCCCGGGTGATGAGGACGCTCGGCACCCCCAGTCGGCCGATGATCTCCGGGAACGGGAACTCCCGGATCAGCCGGCCCGTGGCCGTCTTCACCTGGTACGAGCGCAGCGCCTCCCCGCGCTTCTCCAAGTCGATGCCGACGCCGAGCGAGTTCAGCGCCCCGACGGCGTTGCTCATGACGGACAGCCCCGAGCCCGCGGCCCGCAGCTCGCCCGCCCGCTCGTGGACCTCCACGTCCAGGCCCGCCTCGCGCAGGGCGATCGCGGCGGTGAGGCCGCCGATGCCCGCCCCGAGGACCAGGGCCTTCCTGCGTTCTGTCTGCTTCGTCATCTCACTGTCCGATCAGTTCGGTGACGACCCGGACCATGTGGGCCACGTGCGGCTCCTCCATGATCGTGAGGTGGTCGCCGGGTACGTCCACGACGTCGAGCCTCCCGCTGGTGCGCTCCCGCCAGCCGTTGCTGGGGTCGGCGTGCATGCTCTCGATCGCCGTGTGCATGGAGTTGAGTACGTCCGGCAGCGGCTCGGACGCGTGGATGAGGACCATGTCCTGGTCGACGACCTCGGGCCGGTAGGCGAACGCCGCCTTCCAGTTGGCCTCGTACACGTGGAACAGGCGCCGCACGACGGCCCCGCCGCTTCCCGCGGGCAGGACGCCCTCGTCGATGGCCAGCCGGGCGATGAAGTCGAACTTCTCGTCCAGCGTGGTCAGCTCGGCCGGAATCAGCTCCAGTGGCGAGTCACCGCCGCGGCGCAACCACAGCAGCTCCCAGAAGAACCAGCCCAGCAGGGCCTCGTCGCCCGTGGTCAGCCGCCGGCCCGGGTTGAGGGCGGTGGTGTCCAGCAGGACGAGCCGGGCGATCTCCTCCCCGGCGGCCCGCAGCTGCCGGGCCATCTCGAAGGCCACGAACCCGCCGAAGGACCAGCCGCCGATGACGTAGGGACCGCTCGGCTGCACCCGGCGCATGGCGTCGATGTAGCTCGCCGCGATCTCCTCCACGCTGCGCAGCGGCTCGGTGCCCGGATCGCCGCCCGCGGCCTGGAGGGCGTAGAACGGCCGGTCCTCCTCCAGGTACTTGGCGAAGCGGAGGTAGCAGAGCACGTTGCCGCCCATGGGGTGGACGAAGAACACCGGGCGCTTGGACCCGGCCGGGCGGATCGGCACCAGCGGATCGAAGGCCGTCGTCGCCCCGCCCGCGCGGAGCCGCCCCGCCAGCTCGGCCACGGTGGGCGCCGAGACGAACTCGGACAGCGGGACGCTGATCCCGTAGCGCTGCTCGATCTGGACCACCAGGCGCATCGCGGTGAGCGAGGTCGCCCCGAGGTCGAAGATGTTGTCGTGCACCCCCAGCCCGGTCAGCTGGAGCAAGTCGCCCACGAGCTCCACCAGGGTCTGCTCGTACGCGTCGCGCGGCGCGGCCGCGGTGTCCCCACCGCCCGCGGCGGACAGCGGGGCCGCCCGCAGGGCGGCGTCGTCCCGCTTGCCGCTCGGGGTCAGCGGCAGGGCCGCCACCCACTCGAAGTGCGAGGGCATCATGTACTCGGGCAGCACCGTCCGCAGCTGCTTGCGCAGCAGCGCGAGATCCGCCCCGTCCGGGTCGCCGGTCAGGAAGGCCGCGAGGAAGGAGTCGTTGCCCTCCCGGCGGCGGGCCACGACGGCGGCCTCCGAGATCCCCGGGTGGCCCGCGGCGAAGCGGGTGATGGCCAGCTCCACCTCGGCCGGCTCCACCCGGTAGCCGCGCACCTTGACCTGCGCGTCCGCCCGGCCCAGGCACACCACGTTCCCGTCCGGCAGGACGAAGCCGAGGTCGCCGGTGCGGTACAGGAGCTCCCCCGCCGCCGCGTTCGTGGGGCAGGGGTGCGGGACGAACCGCTCGTCGGTGAGGTCCTGGCGGCCGATGTACCCCTCCGCCAGGCAGGCGCCCGCCAGGTACAGCTCGCCGCGCACCCCGGCCGGGACCGGACGCATCCCGCGGTCCAGGACGTGCACCCGCGAACCCGTGATGGCCCGCCCGATCGGCGGCAGCGCCGGGAAGGCGGCCGGATCGCCCGTCATCGTGTACGTGGTCACCACGTGCGACTCGGTCGGCCCGTACTGGTTCTCCAGCAGCACCCCCGGCAGAGCCGCGCACAGCCGCCGGATCTCGTCGGTGACGCGCAGCTGTTCGCCGGAGGAGAGCAGGGCCCGCAGGGAGCGCGGGACCAGGCCGAGCGCGTCGGAGGCTTCGGCGAGCTGCTGGAGCGCGACGTACGGCAGGTACAGGCGCTCGACCCCCGCCCGGTCGAGCAGCCGCAGCAGGGCCGGCATGTCGCGGCGCTCCTCCTCGGAGAGCAGCAGCAGGGTCCCGCCGCCCGCGAGCGTGGAGAAGATCTCCTGGAACGACACGTCGAAGCTCAGCGGCGCGTACTGCGCGGTGACCCCGCCGGCCACGCCGCTGGGGACGGAGTTCTGCCAGGCGACCAGCTGGGCCAGCGAACGGTGCGGCATCGCCACGCCCTTGGGCGCTCCGGTGGAACCGGACGTGAACAGGACGTAGGCGATCGAGTCGGGTGTGATGTCCTCGGTCACCTCCGCCGGGATGCGCGGCAGGTGGGGCCGCCCTTCCTCTTCGCCGAACAGGTCCTCGGCGGCCAGGACCAGCCCCGGGACTTCCACGACCGAACGGTGCGCGGCGCCGGTGACGACCCGGAACGGCCGGGCCTGCTTGATCATCGAGGTCAGCCGGTCCACCGGATAGCTCACGTCCAGCGGCACGGTCGCGGCGCCGGCCTTCATCACCCCGAGGATCACGGCGACGGTCTCCGGGGAGCGGTCCATGGCGATGCCGATCCGGTCACCGGTCCGGGAGCCCAGCGCGAGCAGTTCGCGGGCCACCCGGTCGGCGGCCCGGTCCAGCTCGGCATAGCTCCAGCGGCGGTCGCCGAAGACCAGTGCCGTGGCCCCGGGGGTGCGTGCGGCCTGCGCGGCCACGGCCCGTACGACGTCCGGCGGCGCGGCGGCGGTTCCCGTCCGCCCTTCCGCGGCGGGTTCCGCCGCGGGGGCCAGGAAGCCGAAGTCCGGTGTCTCGTCGGGGTGGTGGACGAGGCGGTCCAGGATCGCGGTGAACCGCTCGGCGTACAGGTCGGCCTGGGCCGGGGTGAACGTCAGCCCGTGGTGGTCCAGCCGCAGCCGCACGGAGCCGTCCACCGGGTCCGTCATGGCGTTGACGAGCAGCTGGAAGTTGGTCTCCTCCCAGGTGCGGAAGTCCAGCAGCCGGACCCCGGGCAGTTCGAACACCGTGGCCAGCTGGCGGAAGTGGATGTAGTTGAAGGCGGTCTCCAGGACGGTGGCGCCCCGGTCCTCCTGGATCGCGCTCAGCGGGTACCGGCGGTGGGCGTGGCTCTGCTGCTCCTGCCGGAACGCGGCGCGGACCACGTCCGCCCAGCTGTCGGCGGCGATGCCCAGCCGTACGGGCATCGTGTTGAGGAAGAGGCCGGCGATCCGGTCTCCGCCCTCCAGTTCGGGCCGCCCGTGGGTGACCAGGCCGGTGGTGATGTCGTCGGAGCCGGAGAACAGCCCCAGGGTCAGGCAGTGCGCCGCGAAGAGCACCGACTTCACGGGCAGGGCACGCTCCCGGGCGAACAGGTTCACCTGCGAGGTGAGGCCGGCCGGCAGGTCCACGATCCGGGTGATCTGCGTGTCCGGGCCGGGCGCCTCGTGGCCGCGGAACGGCTCCAGCCGCAGCAGCGGCGCGTCGCGCAGCCGCTCCCGCCAGAAGGCCCGGGTCCGTTCCGACTCCAGGGCCTCGCGCTCGGCCCGCACATGGTGCGCGGCGGACGGCAGGATCGTTTCCGCTACGGGCTCGACGGGGTGGCCCAGGCCGTGCAGGTAGTCCTGGAGCAGCTCGGCGACCAGGGTGGCGACGCTGCCGCCGTCGAGGATGGCGTGGTGGAAGCTCAGCACCATTTCGAGGGTGTCCGGGCGGACGTGGGCGCGCAGGTGGTACAGCGGCGCCCGCTCGAAGACGTAGCGGTGGTGGCGCCGTTCCTCGATGTGCGCGCCGATCTCGGCCAGTGCCTCGGCCTCCTCCCGGCCGCGCAGGTCGACGACGTCGAACCCGCCGGTCACGCGGTGGTCGACGATCTGCAGCGGTTCGGAGAACGAGCCCAGGTCGAAGGAGGAGCGCAGCACGGGGTGGCGCTCGACCAGCCGCTCGAACGCCCGCCGGAAGCCCTCCTCGTCCCACGCGGCCGTCACGCTGTACTGGAAGACGTCGCGGTAGACGGCCGAGTCCTGCTCGGCCCGGCTGTGGTAGAGCAGCCCGAGCTGGAGGCGGGTCAGCGGGTACGCGTCGGCCCGGCCCTCCAGGCGGGCCCGGTCCACGCCGGAGACCAGCGCGAACGGGGGGAGCACGGCCTCGGGAGCGGGGGCGGCGTCCCTGGTGGCGAGGGCCGCCAGCTGGGCGACGGTCGGCTGCTGCACCAGGTCCGTGAGGGAGAACACGATGCCGGCCCGCTCCGCCCGGGAGCGGATGCGCAGCATGGTGATGGAATCCCCGCCGAGCGCGAAGTAGTCGTCGTGGACGCCGACCCGGTCGGCCCCGAGCACCTCGGCCCAGATCGCGGCGAGGGTCTCCTCGGTGGCGTCGCGCGGGGCCGTGTACCCCCGGCCGGAGGTCACCGAGGGGGCGGGCAGGGCGCGGCGGTCGGCCTTGCCGTTCGGGGTGAGGGGGATGGCGTCGATCCGGATGAAGTGCGCCGGGACCATGAACTCGGGCAGTACGGCGGCCAGGTCCTGGCGCAGCTGGGATGCGCCGAGCTCGGTGTCGGCGACGTAGTAGCCGACCAGGACGAGGCCGCGGTCGCCCGACCGGTGGTCGACCACCACGGCGTCGCGCACGCCGGGCACGGAGGCGAGCCGGTTCTGGACCTCGCCCAGCTCCACCCGGTTGCCGCGGATCTTGACCTGGCCGTCGATGCGGCCGAGGTACTCCAGCGTGCCGTCGGCCAGCCATCGGGCCAGGTCGCCGGTGCGGTAGAGCCGTCCGCCGGGGACGAAGGGGTCCTCGGTGAACTTCTCCGCCGTCAGCTCGGGCCGCTCCAGATAGCCGCGGGCCACGCCGACGCCGCCGATGCACAGCTCCCC
The DNA here is from genome assembly GCF_044129415.1 of Streptomyces racemochromogenes. Taxonomy (GTDB): domain Bacteria; phylum Actinomycetota; class Actinomycetes; order Streptomycetales; family Streptomycetaceae; genus Streptomyces; species Streptomyces racemochromogenes_A. The sequence goes on along the minus strand of NZ_JBBDHD010000016.1, from coordinate 55,964 downwards.
GGGGACCCCGGCGGGCTGGAGGCCGCCGTGCGCGTCGAGCACGTACAGCCGGGTGTTGTCGATGGGCCGGCCGATGGGGACGCGGCGGACCGGGCCCTCGCCGGCGGGGCAGTCGTAGAAGGAGACGTCGACGGTGGCCTCGGTCGGGCCGTACAGGTTGACCAGGCGGGGCGCGTCCGCGCCGCGGCCGGCGAAGACCCGGTTGAACTGCTCCACGCGCGCCGCGGGCAGGGCCTCGCCGCTGCAGAACACCCGGCGCAGGGAGCCGGCTTCGGCGCGCAGCTCCGGGTCGTCCTCCAGCAGGTCCAGGAACGGGCCGAGCATCGAGGGGACGAAGTGCAGGGTGGTGACGCGCTGTTCGGCGATGGTGCGCAGGATGCCCCGCGGGTCGCGCTGGCCGCCCACGGGCAGCAGGGCCAGGCCGGCGCCCTCGATCGCCCACCAGAACAGCTCCCAGACGGAGACGTCGAAGGAGATCGGGGTCTTCTGGAGCAGGACGTCGTGCTCGCCGACCGGGTAGGCGTTCTGCATCCAGGCCAGCCGGTTGACCACCGAGTGGTGCTCGACCATGACGCCCTTGGGGCGGCCGGTGGAGCCCGAGGTGTAGATCACGTAGGCGAGATCGCGCGGGCCCGCCTGCTCCGCCACCGGCCCGTCCGGCCCGGTCAGCAGTTCCGCGGTGGCGAGGACCGGCACCGGCAGGTCCCCGGCCCGGCCGGCGTCGTCGGCGAGGACGGCCTTGGCCCGGCTGTCCTGGAGCAGGAAGGCGATCCGCTCGGCCGGGTAGCCGGGGTCGACGGGGACGTAGGCGCCGCCGGACTTGAGCACGCCGAGCAGGGCGACGATCAGCAGCGGGGAGCGGTCCATGAGGACGGCCACCCGGGCCCCGGCGCCCACGCCCCGCCGGCGCAGGGCGTGCGCCACCTGGTTGGAGCGGGCGTCGAGCTCCGCGTACGTCAGCGACGGGGTGCCGTCGGCGGCGGTGACGGCGGTACGGCCGGGCGTCCGGGCGGCCTGCTCGGCGATCAGGGAGTGGACGGTCCGGTCGTGGGCGTAGGGGGTGTCGGGCCCCTGCCACAACCGGGTCAGCTCCTTGTGCTCGGCCTCGTCGAGGACCGGCAGGGTCACCGCGGGCCGGTCCGGTTCGGCCAGCCCGGCGGCGAGCAGCCGCAGCAGGTGTCCCGCGACGGCGGTGACGGGGTGGTCCTCGTCGAACACGTCCACGGCGTAGTCGAGGTCGACCCGCAGCTCCGCGTCGTCCTCGAAGGCGTGGACCATCACCGCCAGGGCGTCCTGGTGGTGCACGGGTGCCAGGACGACGGAGTCCAGCGCCGTGCCCGGCAGCGGGGCGGGGCGGGGGTGGCGCAGGTAGGACAGGGTGATGTCGAACAGGCGGCGGGAGCCGGCACCGGCGGCCGGGAGGTCGCGCAGCACGTCCCCGAGGGACAGCCGCTCGTGGCCGCGCAGCGCGTCCGTACCGCGCCGGACGGCCGCCGCCAGCCCGGGCAGGGTGGTCTCTGGGCCGACCGGCACGCGCAGCGGCAGGTTGTTGGCGAGCTGGCCGACCGTGTCGCGCTCGGCGTCCGTGTGGCGGTTGCGGAACGGGACGCCGAGGACGAGTTCCTCCGTGCGGTGCACGCGGCTGAAGTAGGCGGCGAAGGTGGCCGCCAGGTACGCGAACGGGGAACCGCCGGCGTCCCGGATGCGCCGGACCAGACCGGCGTCGACGGCGAAGGTGTGCCGGGCCCGGCGCTGCCCGCCGACGGGTGCCACGGTGGCGCGGGTGAACAGGGCGGGCTGGACGCCCGCCAGCGTCTCGCGGAAGAAGGCCCGGTCCTCCTCGAAGGCGGCGGACCCCCGGTAGGCGGCCTCGGCCTCCACGAGGGAGGCGACCGGGCGGCCCGCCGTGGAAGCCGCCACGGGAGCCGCCACGGGAGCCGCGCGGCCGGTCAGGGCGGAGTAGCGCTCCCACAGGCCGAGGCTGACCCGGTTGAGCGCCCAGGCGTCGGCGATCAGGTGGTGGGCGTTGAGGTGCACATGGACGACCGAGGCGCTCTCGCGCAGGATCGCGGCCGTGAACAGTCGCGAACGCCGCAGGGTGAAGGGCCGGGTGAGGGAGTCCTCCCGCCAGGCGGCGCAGGCCGCCGCGGGATCGGCCTCGCCGGACAGGTCGACGTACGTGACCCAGGGGTCGGCCGCCTCCTCACCGTCGGCCGCGGCGACCCACTGGCAGGGGGTCCCCTCGTGTTCGTCGAAGCGCAGCGAGAACGCGTCATGGGAGCGCAGGGCCCCTTCGAGGGCCTCCTGCAAGCGGTCCGCGTCGGCCTCGCCGGCCAACCGCTCGTGCAGGACCACGTTGAACTGGGGGTCACCCGGCGCGGTGGACTCGGCGACCCAGATGTCCTGCTGATAGGCGGACAGGGGGAGCTGGCGTATAGCGGGCATCGGCCTTCCTTCGCTAATTCGGACGGCCGGATGTTTTCGCCGTCCGATGCCCAGGAGCCTACGTTTCCCGCAATCCGGTCCACCACTACTCGTATGAGTAGACGCGGACTACCCGTTCAAGTAGCCCGGCCGGGGAATATGTGATCCGCGCAATATTGGTTCAAGGATTTCCGTAGATGGTCGCTAACATCTCCCTCATGACCTCCACACCTCCTTCCCGGAAATCCGTCCTCGTGCGGGGAAGCGGCCCTGGACTGCTGCTCGCGCATGGTGCGGGCAGCGACATCGAGGACAGTTTCGGCCCCGTCATAGAAAATCTCGCGGCCCGCCGGACCGTCGTCGGGCCCGATTATCCGGGCTCCGGCGATAACCCGCTCCCGGACGTTCCCCTGACGCTGGACATGCTGGCCGACCACATTGTGGAAAGCGCTGTGCAATCCGGCGTGCATTCCTTTGCAATATCCGGATTCTCGATGGGGACGACGGTGGCCGTACGGGCCGCCGTACGCCATCCCGAACGGGTTACCGCGCTGGTTCTCTCGGCCGGGTTCGCCCGGCGCAACGCACGTCTGAAGCTGGCGGTCGACACCTGGCGGGCGCTGGGCGCGCCGGGCGGCGACGGCCGGGTCCTGGCCTCCTACCTCTCGCTGCTCGTCGGCGGCACCCGCTGGCTCGACGCCCGCTCCGAAGGAGAGATCGGGGAGCAGCTGGAGCTGTTCGCCGCCGGCATGCCGCCGGGTACCGACGCACAGCTCGCGCTCTTCGACGAGCTCGACGTCCGGGCCGATCTGGCCCGGATCGATGTGCCCGTCCTGGTCGTCTCCCCGTCGGGCGACCTCCTCGTCACTCCCCTTCACTCCCGCGAACTCGCGGAGGGGATCCCGGGGGCCCGGCTCGCGACCCTCGACTGCGGTCACGCCATCGCGGCGGAGCTCCCGGCCGAGTGGGCCGCGCTGATCGACGGGTTCCTGTCCTCCGTCGGGGGCTGACCGGCCGGCCCCGGGCGGGGCCGGCCGGTGGTGTGAGCCCGGCGTCCGGCCGCGCCGGCCCCGGTAGGAGCGGCGCGGCCCGGGGGAAGACGCCGGGCCCGGTCTCAAAGCCGGCCGGAGTCGGGGGACTTGCCGAGCGCGGTCACCAGGAGGGCGGCCGCCGCCAGGCCGCCGCCCAGCCACATCACGGCGGTGACGTCGATCCCGTCGGCGGTCAGCCCGCCCAGCAGGGCGCCCAGGGCGATGGCCCCGTTGAAGACGCCGACGAACAGGGCGGACACGCCTTCCCGCGCCTGCGGCGCCGAGGCCAGCAGCCAGGTCTGGGTGCTGACCGACACTCCGCCGTACGACAGCCCCCACACCGCGAGCAGCACCCCGGCGCTCAGCACGGAGCCGCCGAGCAGCGGCATCAGCGCGACCGTCGCCGCCAGCACGGCGCTGATCGCCAGCAGGGTGCCGCGCGGCGAACGCCCGGCGCCCGCACCGGAGGCGAAGTTGCCCGCGACGCCGGCGAGTCCGTACACCAGCAGCAGGGTGCCGATCATCCCGGCACTCGCCCCGGAGACCTCCTCCAGGACGGGCCGCACGTACGTGTAGGCGGCGAAGTGGCCGGTGACCAGCAGGGCCACCACGGCCAGTCCCGTGCGCACCCGGGGGCTGCCGAACAGCCGCAGCACACCGCCGAGACGCACGTCCTGTTCGGCGGGGAGCCTCGGCAGCAGGGCTGCCAGCGCGACCAGCACCACCAGCGCCAGCACGCCCACGGTGACGAAAGCCGTCCGCCAGTCGGCCAGTTCACCGATGTAGGTGCCCGCGGGCACCCCGAGCACCGAGGCCACGGCGATCCCGCTGAAGACGAGCGAGGTCGCCGGCCCGACCGACTTCGGCGGCACGAGCCGCACCGCCAGCCCCGCCGCGATCGCCCAGACCCCGCCCATGCCGACGCCGACGAGCACGCGGGCGGCCACCATCACCGCGAAGTGCGGCGACCAGGCGGCGAGCAGGTTCCCCGCGGTCAGCACCGCCATCAGCGCGCACAGCACGGTCCGCCGGTCGAACCGTCCCAGCAGCGGTGTCAGCAGTGGTGCCGACACCGCGCCCACCAGACCGGTGATGGTCAGGGTCAGGCCGGCGGTGCCCTCGGTCACCTGCAGCGCGTCGCCGATGGGCGTCAGCAGGCCCACCGGCAGCATCTCCGACGTCACCACGGTGAACGTCGCGCTCGCGACCGCCGCGACGCCCATCCAGCCGCGTGCCGCGGACCCTTCGGGTCCCCCTGTGGTCTCCGCAATTTCCTCAGTCTGTGCCATGCCCTCAGCCAACCCGCCGCGACCTGCGGGAACAACGGCCGATCCCTCATCCTTCGATGAGCTGGGCTACTCGATGAACCACGGCCGGGCCGGGACCTGCCGTACACAAGCCGTGTAGAAAGGGACATCATGGAGGGAACAGCATGAGCGGTGTGGAGATACGGGAACTGGAGGCCTTCCTGGTCCTGGCCCAGGAGCTGCACTTCGGCCGGGCAGGGGAACGGCTGTACGTCTCGCAGAGCCGGGTGAGCCAGCTGCTCAGGTCGCTGGAACACCGCATCGGCGCCCCGCTCGTCGAACGCACCAGCCGCCGGGTGGCACTGACCCCGCTCGGCGAGAGCTTCCTCGCCGGCCTGCGCCCCGCGTACGAGGCCCTGCGCGCCACCGTCGACGACGCGCGGGCGGCCGCCCGCGGGATGGGCGGGGTCCTGCGCATCGGCTTCCAGGGAACGGTCGACGACTACCTGAGCCGGGCCATCGCCCGCTTCGGCGACCTCTACCCCGAATGCGCCATCGACATCGTGGAGATCCCGCTCTCCGACCCCTTCGGGCCGCTGCGCCGCCAGGAGGTGGACTGCGCGGTGGTCCTGCTGCCGGTGGCCGAGGACGACCTGGTCCTCGGGCCGGTCTTCTCGCGGCAGCCGCAGACCCTCGCCGTGTCGGTGCGGCACCCGCTCGCCGCCCGGGAGTCGCTGTCCGCCGAGGAACTCGCCGACTGCCGGCTCATCGGCATCGGCGGGGGCGCCCCGGACTACTGGCGCAGCGCCCAGGCGCCGGCCCTGACCCCGGGCGGCCTGACCGTGCCGGCCGGGCCGGGCGTCAACACCCTCCAGGAAGGGCTGAGCCTGACCGCGGCCAACCGCGGCGCCATGCTGCTGTGCCGCTCGACGGCCGAGTACCACGGCCGCCGCGACTCCCTCACCTTCATCCCCGTCGAGGGCCTGCCCGACTCCGAACTGGGCCTGATCCGCCACCGCCTGAGGCCCTCGGCCCAGGCCTCCGCCTTCGCCGAGGCCCTCGCCGAAGCCACCGGCCCCTCACAGCCGGCCGCGTAACGTCCGGCGCGGGCCGCCCGCCGGCCGGTCAGTGACCGGGCTCTGGGGTGATGGTGTGGCCGTCGCGCAGTTCCACCACGCGGTCGGCGAGTCGGCGTGCTCCGCGAGGCCGACCAGGGCGAGCAGGGTCCGGGCGCGTTGCTCGCGCTCCTTGGCGGGGACGCGGTGCACCCGCTTGGGAACGCCGCCGTTCTCGTCTTCGTGTGTGCCGGTGGGTCCGGTCCTGAACGCGCGGCCTTGCCCTGCGCCCGCCATCTCGCAGGCGATCGTGCTGGCAACGGGCCTGCAGGGCCGTCAGCCCCGCACGACGGTGCACAGCACCGGTGTATGGATGCCGAGGTGAGCGGCAGAGTCGGCCACCGTCGCAGCGAGCCAGCCGACAGCGTCACAGGACCACTCCGCCAACTCGCCGGAGAGCGTCACCCCGTGCGAGGGGGGACCGTTCCAGAAGCGGTCGTCGAACGGCGGCGCCGGGAAGACTCCTGGGGGAACGACCTCATCGATGTGGCCGGCGAACACATGCTGGTCCGCGGGAACGATGCGGCGGGCGAACCGGGACGCCATCGAGGGGATCGCCGGGTCGACGCCGCCGTCGATGCGGACTTTCACCGGCACCCGTGCCCCGGGGTCGCACTCCCCGAACCAGTCCGGTGTCCTCATGGAGGGCACCAGCGCGTACGGCGGCCGAGCCGAGGCGTCGATACCCTGCACCGGCAGAAGAACCTGGACCGCGGTGAGGTGCACGGCGCCGATCCGTTCTGTCGTGTCCTGCGCGCAGCGCAGGAACGGTTGCACGGGAAGGGGCCGGTCGTCGGCCAACGCGCTCACTTCGACGTGGAACCACGAGATCGGGTTCTGCTCCGGAGCGGCAAGGGGGTGGCTCCAGCCTGCGTCGTTCATGGCCCACAACCCCGGCGCGACGTGCGTGCGCTGACCGGAGGCGTTCCCTTCCCCGGAGCCCGACCTGTCGTCGAGCCAGCCCATCGCCAGTGATCGCTGATGGAACAGCTGGTACGCGTCGTGCTCCGACGCGGGATCGTGCCACGCGTGCGCGAGGAGCTCTCCGTAGAGTGCGGCGAACAGGGTTCCCGCGGTGCCACGAGCGGCGGGCGCCACGCCCGGCTGCCCGACCGCGTCCCGCTCCGACATGTCGCTCTCCCTCTGGACGGACTGACGACCACCTTCGGAGGGGCCCGACAGAGCCCTCTGGGAGACTCGGCAGTTCACTTCAGCCTGGTGCATGGGCTTCTCTGCGGTGTCGATCTCGTCGATCACATCGATGTCCACGTGATTGCGCCACGACGGGCGTGGGGTGTCGCGTTGTCCCTCCCGCTGACCGGCGTGCATCCAAGCGCCGCAGCGTGCCGAGTCGTACCTGGTTCGCCGGCCGCACCCATGTCGATCACTCGACCGGAACCGTCCAGGTAGACAGCGGACGCGTCGTAATGCAGCTGCCCGGAGGTGCCCTCGGCCTGATGATGACCGGCCGCGGCAGAAGAGTCTCGGTCCATTGGCACGGCTCGACCCGGGAAAGGAGGAAATCTACCTCTATGGGATGAACCAGGGTGCCGCCCGACAGTCGACTCGGAGATGCCTCCACGTCCCGCCCGCCACCGCGGCTGCGGCGAAAACCGTCGTCGCCACCCTCCTCCTCCACACCGGCCGCCCATCCGCCCCCGGAACCGCAGCTGCCCGCGGCCGCTGCCAGGACACAAAACCACGGCCGGCTGCGGGGCCGCCCTCGCTGCCAACCTCCCCCGCGCGATCCTCGCCGACGTGACCGGGATGCACCGCCACACCGCCCTCCGCTGGGTCGCCTACGCCAGACGCGACCGGGCCGAGTACCTCGCCGCCCGCGCCGAGGAGGCCACCAGCAGCAGACCGCAGCAATCACGAGAACGGCTTGGTGAGGGTCCGGGCGGAGACGTCGGCACCGGATCGGCGCTTGAGGATATGAACTGAACGAGCAGGTCAGCGGGGAGCCAGGAGGCCGTCCACCAGAGCTCGGAGCCCGTCCAGGTAGGTGTCCTCAGCGGTCAGTGGTGACCACTGGTCCGCGACCTGTGCCAAGCGGGGTAGCTCGCTCGGGTCGAGCTCGGCGAAGACTCGGTCCCGGTAGGTGGGACGGTCATCGTCTGTGCGCCGCCGGGCCGCTGCCACGCGGACCACGATCTCTCCGGCGGTGTAGTACCAGATCGCGCGGTAGCCGTGCACTGCCCGCTCGGGAGACAGGCCGGATGCGACCAGGCCGTCAACGATCTGCTCGACAAACCAGAGAGCGGATGTGGCCATCAGGTCGTCGGCGGTCAGCACCTCCACGATCCACGGGCAGGCGGCGAGCGCCTCGTGGATCGCGGCAGCGGCGACGACGATCCGCTCGCGAGGCAGAACGGGGAGTTCGGGTCGGTGCAACGTCCGCGTGGCGTAGTCGTCCAGCAACAGGACAAGCAGTTCTTCCTTGTTGCGGACGTGGTGGTACAGCGCCATGGGCGTACTGCCGATCTCCATGGCCAGCCGCCGCATGGTCAGCCGGTCCACGCCTTCCGCGTCCACGATCCGACGGGCTGCGGTGACGACCTCCTCGCGGGAGATGCGGGGAGGTCGGCCGAGGGTTTTACGCGGTGCGGACGGTTGCGGCATGCCCTCATCATCCCCCAGGTGTCGACAACGTCGCTCCCCTGACGCTAGTTTCTTTACATGTATAAAAACTCACGAGGGCGCCCCGGAGTGGTACTGGCAGCCGTGGCCGTCGCCCAGTTCACCGTCGCCCTGGACTTATCCGTGGTCAACGTCGCCCTGCCCGCGATCCGCACCGCGCTGGGGTTCGCACCGCTCGACCTGTCGTGGGTCGTCCATGTCTACGCGCTCACGCTCGGCGGATTTTTGCTGCTGGGAGGCCGCGCATGTGACCTCTACGGCCGACGACGGCTGTTCGTGCTCGGCTTGGTCTTTTTCGGTCTGTGCTCGCTGGCGGGCGGGCTCGCCCAGGCGCCCTGGCAACTGATCGCCGCGCGCGCCGGCCAGGGCCTGGGTGCCGCCGCGGCTACGCCGGCCACGCTGGCGATGCTCACCACCACCTTCCCCGAGGGCCCGCAGCGCGTGCGCGCACTCGGGGTGTGGAGCGGGGTGAACGCCGCAGGCGGAGCACTCGGCGTGCTGGCGGGTGGGCTGCTGACCGAGTACGCGGGCTGGCGCTGGGTGATGCTGATCAATCCGCCCATCGTCGCGGTGGCTCTCGCGCTGATCCGCGCAGGCGTGCCCGGCGAAGCACGCACCGTCCGGCGCGAGAGGCCGGACGTGCTCGGTGCCGTCCTGGCCACCGGTGGAGTCGGGCTGCTGGTGACCGGTGTCGTGCGCACCGACGTCCAAGGATGGGAATCCCCGGCCACATGGACGATGCTCGTCGCCGCCACCACGCTCCTGGCCGCCTTCGTCGTCACCGAGTCCAGGGCTCCCGCACCGCTGTTGCGCCTGAGCCTGCTGCGCAGCCGCGGGGTCGCCGGCGCCAACGTGATGGTCTTCTTCTCCACTGCCGGCCAGTTCGCGGCGTTCTACTTCGTGTCCCTGTACATGCAACAGGTTCTGGGCATGGGTGCCGCAGCAACCGGTGCAGCATTCCTGCCCTTCTCCGCAAGCTTGGTCGCGGGCAGCATCGTCGCGACCCGCGTCACTGCGGCACGCACCCCCCGTGCGTCCCTGGTGCCCGGCGCCCTGCTGGCCGCCGCGGGCCTGGCCTGGTTCGCCTTCATCAGCCCTGACGGCGACTTCCTCACCGACGTGCTCGGCCCCTGCATCATCACCGGCATCGGCGTCGGACTGGTCATCGCCCCCATCGTCGCCGCCGCGACCACCGGCGTCGCCCCTCATGAGTCCGGCATGGCCTCCGGTCTCATGAACAGCTCCCGCCAACTCGGCGGCTGCATCGGCCTGGCCGTCCTGGCCACCATCGCCGCACACCGCACCGGCACGGCAACCGACCCCGCCGCGATCAACGACGGCTACGCCCTGGGCCTTGCCATCGCCGCCGTCCTCTTCGTGCTCGCGGCCATCGTGGCGATCGGCGTGCTGCCCCGCCTCCAGACCGAAACACCTGCCCCGCAACCTGCCACCACCGCAGAGAACCGACTGGAAGGAACGCCTTCATGACGACAACACCCCTCTCCCCCATCGACCTGTTCGCCTCGGCGCTGCACATCCACCCCGACGGCAACGTCCGAGCCGCCGAACGACAGATGACGAGCAGCGACTCCGGCGCCTGGCAGCTCGCGACGTTCCATGTGGAGACCGGCGCCGACGTTCACGCCGACCACTGGGAGATGCACCCGCAGGCCGAGGAGGCCGTGTGCTGCCTGACCGGCGGTGTCCGCCTCTACTTCCGTCCCGACACGCCCGATGACGCCGAGGACATGGTGCAGTTGCAGCCCGGCAGCGCCGTGATCGTCCCCCGTGGCCGCTGGCACCGCCTGGAACTGGACGCCCCCAGCGACCTGATGTCGATCACCCTTCGCCATGGCACCCGCCTCGAAGAACGCACCGACACTCGCTGACAGCGGGGTGGCCCGGCCGGGCTCGCCGCCGGGCCGCCCTGCGGGCAACTGTCCTGGGGAAGGCAACGTCCTCGTGCGAACCGATGCCACGTCTGTGGAGCAATGCCTCGCAGTGTGCTTGCCCCCCCTACGTGAGCTGGGCTTTTCGTTCCCTGAGTGAGAGAGCAGGTGTGACCGAACCACCGCCCCGGATGTCGGTGCCGGCTGCTTACATGAGCCCATGGACACCGTGCACACGACCGCCGCCCTCCTGCCGGACCCCGCCGAGCTGCGCGCGCACCTGCGCGCGCTGGCCGTGCTGGACCAGGCGATCTGCCGCGACCCGCGGTTCTCCCGCTACTCCTTCTCCACCACCTGGGGGCCCGGGACGGAGGCGGCCCTGATGGACAACGGCTCGGGCGACGACTTCTCCGTCCTCTTCACCCCGGCCGGTGTGCTCGTCCGCGGCTTCGACCACGAGTCGGAGATGAGCCCGTACGCCACGGACGACGAACAGGTCTGGCCCGGCGTCATAGACGAGGTGCCCGACGCGCTGCGCCCGCTCCTGGACGACCCGGCCTTCGTCGACGAGGGCCTCGGCGCCCCGCGGGTCACCGCCTGCCTGTGGTGGGAGACCGGCGGCAGCGCCTGGCGCGCCGGCTCGCGCATCGAGTTCCCCTCGGGCAGCCCGGACCCTGACGGCTCCGGGCACCTCTTCCGCCTCCTCACCGACCGCTCCCCCGAGGCCGTCCGGGCGCACTTCGAGGAGGACTACGGGCAGCCCGTCCCCCTCGACACCGTCCGCCACGTCCTCGCGGGCCACCCCTTGACCCCCGAAGCCGCCCACGGCCTCAACCCGGCCGCCCTCTCCGACGAGGCCCTGCTCCGCCGGATCGCCGCCGACCCCGAGGTCGAGGCGTACCTCGCCTGCGACGGCGAGTTCGACCTCACGCGGACCGACCCCATCGAGTCGATCGCCCTGCCGGCCGGTCTCCCGGTGGAACCCGTGGCCGGCTGCAACGCGGGAGGCACCCACTACCTCTGCGGCCCGGCCGGCTCCGACCGCGTCCGCCCCGTCCTCTACACCGACTCCGAGGGCCGGGCTTCCCTCATCGCGGAGTCCCTCGCCGAGGCCCTGACCCTGGCCATCGTCCTCCCCTCCTGGCACGACGCCCTGGCCGGGTTCCGTCCCCCCGCGCTCAACGCCGACTACCTTGAGGACAACCCGGACCACCCCGAGGTCCGCGACCGCCTCCTCGCCGCCCTCCGCCTTCCCCCGGCCACCGAGCGCGAGGTCCTGGGCCGCCTCCTCACCACGGCCGCCCACACCGTCCCGGACGGCTTCCTCCCTTCGGTCGAGGGCGAGGAGGACGCGGCCTTCGAACCGATGCTCCGTCTGCCGGCCGAGTAGGACAGCCCCGCCGCGCGCCGCCTTCCAGACGCGACGCAGGGCCGGCCTGATCGGGCCCGTCGCTGGTGGCTTTCGACCTGGGTCGGGACTGCTTCAGGGCAGGACCCTGCTCCGTGCCCGCGACCGACGTCCCCCTAAGCTGCCCAGATGATCACTGCCTTTTCCGACGCCTTCCTGGACGCCGCCGAGTACCACGCGGCGTGGGGCGCCCAGCAGCTCGAACTGATCGGCCAGGCCGTCCCGGGCGGCCCGTGGACCGCGGACCTCGACGAGTGCCGTTACGAGTCCGGCGGCCGGACCCTGCGGGTCGGGCTGCTGGGCAGCTACGACACGGCCGAGCAGACCTGGCTGTGGGGCTGGGCCAACCCCGGGCTGCGCGGCAGCGCGGTGATCGCGGCCGGTGAGCGGATCGCCGAGTTCGGCCGCCGACACGGCGTCGCCGAGCTGGCGCAGGAGGGCGTGGACCTGGCCGGCTTCGCCGATCCGCGCCATGCCGCGGAGGCGCTGGCCTTCCTCGGCGCGGCGGTGCTCGGTGCACCCGGCTACCTCGGCCAGGAGGCCGGCCCCGGGAGCCGGGTCTACTTCGTGCCGCAGGACCCGCAGCTCCGGCCGGCCGGATTCGACCCGGTCGCCATGCCGCGCCACCTGCTCACCGGTGCGCAGCTGTTCGCCCGCTCGCCGCGGCGGGTGGTCCAAGGCTGGTTCGCCCTGCACGGCGTCCCCGTACGGGAGGAAGCCGACCGGACTACCGCGCAGCTGCCCGGCGGCGGCACGGCGGTGGTCTCCTTCGACGAACTCGGCCGGATCTCGGGCGTCGACGTCGGACCGGTCTCAGCCTAGATCGCGGCATCGCCGATCACGCCCGGCAGCAACGTCGACGGGCCGCTGCGCGAAGCGGCCCGTCGACGCGGAAGGCGTCCTTGACGGGGCTGGCCGAGCCGAAAGCTCAACGGACGGGCGCCCCCGCTCGTACCCGGACGAGGCCGCCCACGCCATAGACCTGCCCGGTGCGGCCCTGACACGGGACCTGTCGGCCGTCACGTTCGTCGACTCCTGCGGCCTGGGCGTGCTCCTCGTCCTCCGTCACCGTGCAGGTCTCGCGGACGCGACACTGGAACTGGCCATCAGGGCAGTGGACCAGAACGGCCCTGAGTCGAAGGTGCTCCGTCTCGTTGAGGGTCTCCGGCCGGCGGAGGATCCATCCGGCGACATCGGCATCAGACCCCAGCGGGCCTCTCAGGCCCTGGCCGCGCACGCATGTCCCGGCCCGTGTCGCCTGACTACGCCGAAGCCTCGGCGCCTGCGCTGGGGGCGAACCCGCTCCCCTGCTCGGCGAACACCTTGATCGCGGCGCCCAGGAACTCCACCAGCCCGGGGTGGTAGGAATCGTGGAACGCCCTCATGGCATCGTCCTCGGCGTAGAAGAGCGACATGCCGACGTAAGCCTCCCTGGAGGGGGTGTAGAACCGGCAGGCGATGTCGAAGTGCCTGCGGACGAGCTCCTGGATCTGTGGGTCCCCGGGCAGGGCGCCGCCGTCCAGGAGGGCCGTGATCTCCCGGTACAGGACGTCCCAGTCCTGGTGGACCCTCTCCCTGTCCACATGTTCCCAGTCGTTGGTCTCGGCAAGGCTCTTCGCCTGCTCCTCGGCCAACGACCGGCGACATTCGTCCTCGTAGCTGTTCCCCACGGCACCGCTTCCCGTTGTTGCAGCCTCTGCGGTGGACCCGAGAGACCGCGGACATCGACATCGACGGACCGTCGGTGATCAACTGCCGGCCCAGGCCGGAGGATGACACACAGCCACCGGGACGGCCAACCAATTTCTGGACCCTCCGGCGCTCCGTCCCGGTGCGCCGGCGGCCGGCCAGATCTTGGCCGCTGCCCTTCCCCGGCCGTGGACGTGGACCGGGCTCCTCAGCGGGTCCGGGCGGTGGGAGCGCTATTCGGCGCGGTGGGCCTTGTGCGGGGTCACCCGTAGCTGTGTCTTCGCGGGAAGTCTCCGGCCGGTGGACCGGCGGGCGCGTTCCAGCGGTCCGTCGCTCAGCGCCCTCAGGACGGGGCCGGGCTCGCTGTCGGGGGTGAGGGTGAGGTCGAGGTGGGCTTCGGGTCGGCTCGTCGGGCCGACCATGCGCGCACGGGCCCGGTGGACGCCGGGCACGTGCCGGGCGTCGGCTGCGAGAGCGTCGCGGAGGGCGCGCTCGCGCAGTTCCACCCCGTCCACCGCAGTGGGGCCGCCTACGGGCGTGTGGCCGGGGCGGGTGCGGCGCAGCTGCGCCAGCAGCCACCACAGGGCGAGCAGGAGGACGACGGCCAGGACGGCGATGACGGCGGGCCACCACCATCCTTCGCCCGTCCAGCGGGTGCGGTCGGCGTCGTCGAGCAGCACTCCGCCGGGCGTGGTCAGGGGCCAGCCGTCGGGTGGTGTCAGGTGCCGGCGCCGGTACAGGTCGAAGCTGCCCGTCAGTATCAGGAGGCCGGTGCCGAGCAGGACGATGCCGACCAGGGTCAGCAGAACTCGGTTGACGGCGGATTTCGTCTTCATGGGACCCCACTCCTGTCACGCTCGCCGGCGTCCGTCCGCGGACGGGTGTTGCAGGTCGGTGCAGATCATTTCGGTCGGGCTCGGACCCGCACCTTGAGCCGGGGAGCGCGAACGAGGGCGCATCGGTCGAGTTCCTCCCGCAGCGCCACCACGAGATCGCTCTTGACCTCGGCAGCGGCGCGGAAACGCACGTCGGCGCGGGCCCGGACGCGGTGCTGGGAGACGCGGATCCTGGCGGCGCTGACGCCGGGGACGCGCATCGCGGCGTCCCGCAGCAGGAGTGCGGCGGCGTCGCGGTCCAGTACGGCACGCAGCCGGGCGTCGGGAGTCCTGAGGGGAAGTTGGTTGCGCAGGCCGGGGGTGAGTGCCAGGAGGATCAGCCACAGGCCGAGGACGGCCATGACGGCCGCGCCGATCCGGATCGCGACGTCATCCAGCGGGCGGGTGGCCAATTCGTCGGCCAGGCGCGTGCGCCAGGCTGCGGCCGGCCGGCCGGCCCGGACCCGGACGATGTCGAACAAGAGGGTCCCGGCCGCAGCTGCGACGAGCAGGGCGGTCAGGGCGGCGGGTACGCGGCGTACGGACCACGGCCGCCTGGTGGTGGCCGGCAGCGGGCCGGCGGAAGGGTGCTCGGCCCGTTGCCCCACCGTGCGGGAGGTGACCTCGTCGGCGGATGTGCGCTGCTCCCCTTCGGCCGCGGCGAACTGCCGGCGGTCGGTGGCCGAGGGGCGCTCCCGGTCGGCCGGGCGGTCTGGGTCTCGTTCCATGCCGGGCTCTCCTTCCGGGGGATGCGGACCGGTTCACTCCACGCGCCGCCGTACCGGGCCGTCGGCCGGAACCAGACGCTCGATGGCGAGAGTGACTTCCGTGATGCGCATCCCGGTCAGATGGGCGACCCTGTCGCTGACGTACTGCTGCACCTGACGGGACGCGGTGGCCAGGTCCATCGGGTAGGGCATCTCCAGAGTCAGTCCCAGCCGCGCCGTGCCGCCGCCGGACGTGACCGACGCGCGCGGAGCGGCCAGTTCCACGTGGACGGCTGAGGTGTCCGTCTGTGCGGCCAGTGCCTCCTGTGCGGCGCGGACCGCGATCCGGGCCACTACCCTGTCCGGGATCAGCGTGGCCCCGCGTTCGGCCGTGGGCAGCACCGGCCGGGAATCGCCTGAGACGTCCCGGGTCGCGGCAGGTGCAGGTTGTGGGGTCACAGCCGGTTCCGGGGCCGCGTGAAGTCGGACAGCTCCAGGTCGCCCTGCAGCACGCGGCCGATGATCAGGCCCACCAAGCCCAGGAACGCCACGAGCAGAAACGCCCAGAAGCCGCCGAAGAATGCGGCAAAGCCCAGGGCCATGCCGGCCGCCAGGCCCACGGTTGCTGCGCTCATTTCACTCACCTGAATTTCGCGTCGGTTGTTTCTTCACCCGGCGAGTCCGGGATGCGAGGGTCACTGAACGCGCCCGTCGGCCACCTCCTGGTCCTCGTCGTCGGGCAGGTGGACGTCGTCGACCGAGACGTTCACTTCCACGACCTCAAGGCCGGTCATGCGTTCCACGGCCGTGATGACGCTGGTGCGCACATCGGCGGCGATGTCCGCGATGGCGACGCCGTACTCCACGACCACGTCAAGGTCCACGGCGGCCTGCCGTTCGCCCACCTCGACCTTCACGCCGCGGGAGACGCTGGAACGGCCGCCGGCGACTTTGTCGCTCACCGCCCCGAGGGTGCGGGCCATACCCGAGCCGAGGCTGTGAAGGCCCGGTACCTCGCGGGCGGCCATTCCCGCGATCTTTTCGACCACGCTGTCGGCGATGGTCGTCCGGCCCCGCGTCTCGGGGGCCGTTCCTGCGCCGGTGCGGCCCGTGAGGGCGCTGCTCACAGCAGGTGACTCACTCCCGCCCCCGGCGGGGCTGATGGTGTCCGACATGGGAACCTCCCCAGAAGGTCCGTCCGGGCGCCGGTACGGCGCTCATTCCTTAAGACACCGCCCACCGTCATTCCTCACACGGCTCAAGCCGTGGGCACCGCCTACCATCGAGGAGTACGTACGCAAGCCGCGACCAGCGTCTTCACGCGACCAGCGCCTTCAGCAGGTCATCAGCAGGAAGCGAGCGGCGGATGCGCAACCGGAGCGATCCCCCACCCCCGCTCGGCACGGGCCCCCCGACGCGGCCGCCGAAGCCGGCGTCCGCCGACGTCACCGCAGAGCGGGCCCTTGCCGACACCCTGGACGACGGCGTGCTCGCGGTCCGGGCCTCGGAAGGCGACGACGACGCCTTCGCCATCCTTGTCCGCCGCCACAGCGGCCGACTGCTCGCCCTGGCCCGGCATCTCCTCGGCAATCGTACGGACGCCGAGGACGCGGTCCAGGACGCCTTCCTCAACGCCTGGAGGAGGCTGCCGGAATTCCGGCACAGTGCCGCCTTCGGTACCTGGATGTACCGGATCGTGACGAACCGCTGCCTCAACGTACTGCGCCACCCACCCCACCCACTGGCCCTGGACACCCTCCCCGAACCCGCCGACGTGAACGCGAACAGCTCACCGCCCCAAGTCGCCGAAGCGGACGCCGCGGCGGCCGCCCTGGCGAAAGCGCTCCTGGGATTGCGCCCGGAGCTCAGGGTGTGCTGGGTACTGAGGGAACTGCATGGCCTGCACTACGACGAGATCGCCCACATCGTGGGCTGCAGCGAACAAACGGTGCGCGGCAGACTGTTTCGCGCACGGCGCGCTCTGATGGAGGCGATGCGCCCATGGCGGTAGACGACCCGCACCCCACCTCCGGCGATGCGCCCGAAAACGTGGGTGCCCTCGGAGCCCAAGCGCCTCGGCGCGCCGAGGACGCCCAGGCGCTGGCAGGCGGCGAACTGCTGCCCTGCGGGCGCCCTCTCGACCGTGCCTGGAACGAGGCCCGCGACGCGGCCGACGCCGCCGATCCGCACAGCAGGCACTGCCCCTACTGCCGTGACGCCATCGAAGGACTGACAGCCCTGGACCGGGCGACCAGGGCCCTGCGCGCCGAGGAGCAGTCCGACAGCCACGGCCTCGCCACCCGGATCATCGGTGTGGTCCGCGCCGAGGCTCGGCTGGGCAGCCTGCTGCTCCTGGACGACCCCGACCACGACCTGCGCATCTCCGAGCGTGCCGCCGCGAAGGTCCTGCGCCGGGCTGCCGACACCGTGCCCGGCATCCGCGCCGCCGGCTGCCGCATGACCCCCGCGAAGGGCAGCCACGCCGTCACCATGACCCTGGCAGCCACACTCGACCGGCCGTTGCGGGGACGAGCGCAGGAAGTACGCGGAGCCGTCCTCCACGCGGCCGAGCACGTCCTCGGCCTCGCCGTGACCACCGTGGACGTGGAGATCAACGCCGTGCTGGAACCCTCCCGCGTACCGGCGGCGAAAGGGCGGAGCTGAACCTATGATGACCCCCTCCCACCGCGAGAACATCCACCGGGTGGCAGCGAGAGCCGCCCTCGACGCTCCGGGCGTCGCCGCGCTCCAGCCCACGCTCGCCGACCGGCTGGCCCTGGCGGCCTTCCCCGTGCACCGGGCCAAGGCCGCAGGCGCCGCCCCGTACCACGAGGCCGCCGGTATCCGCTGCGAACCCACTGCGGACGGCGGTTGGCACGTGGAGGTGCGCTGCATCCTGCACGCGGACCGCCGCGTCGTCGATGTCGCCCGGCAGCTCCGCGAAGACGTGCGGACCGCCGTCGCCGCCTACCTGGCCCGGCACGGCTCGGCCGCACCGGTCACCGTCACGGTCACCGTCACAAGCACCGTGTAGCCCGCCCCGGGCTCGCGGCGCCCAGGCCCCCGGGGACATCCAGAAGGACGACCGGCCGGTCATGCCGCCCTGGTGTGCGACGGGTTCTGGATGGGGAGGGTGCCGCGTACGGTCGGGTGGCGGGTTGCGGCTTGTCCGTCGGGATGGACGCCTCACCCCGTTCGAGATCGGTCTTGTCCTTCGAGGCCGCCGGAACAGGAGAGCCCTGATGCGCCTTTACGCCCAGACTCGAACACGTCGCTGCCTGCAGATCCTCGCCGATCTCATCGCTGTGGTCCTGGTGGCGGCCGCGGTGAGGTTCGCCTTGGCCGTCCACGACAGGATCATGCTGCTGGCCGAGCCTGGGCGCCGGGTGGAGGACGCGGGCGGCCGGCTGGCTTCCGGCCTCGGCAATGCAGGGGACGCGGCCTCGAACGTTCCACTGGTCGGGGGCATCCTCAAGAAGCCGCTCCAGTCCGCGGCCGAGGCCGGCGACGGTCTCTCCGATGCCGGGCAGTCCATGCAGGACGTCGTGGGACAGATCGCCAATCTCACCGCGCTCGCCCTGATCTTCTTCTCTGTGCTGTGCGTGCTGGCGATGTGGCTGCCCCCACGGGTGCGCTGGATCCGCCGCAGCGCTCACCTCCAAGGCCTCCTCGACGCTCCCGGCGGTGCTGACCTGCTCGCCCTCCGCGCTCTGACCGGGCCGGTGAAAGCCCTGGCCGCCGTCTCCCCACCGCCGGGGGGCCTCGCCGATGCCTGGCGCCGGCGGGACGAGCAGGTCATCGACGACCTGTCCCGCGTGGCGCTCGGACAGGCCGGCCTGCGCCCCTGATGACGAGGGCCACGGCCCGGGCCTCGCCGCGGGCGGGATGAGTCGTGCGCAGGCCTGGGCTGCCTTCCGTCGACCGGGACGTCAACCTCGATGGACTCCTTGACCTGCGACACCGTGTTCCTCCTGGCGTCGGATACCTCAAACGGCCGAGCCGGCCCCTGACGTGGGCCGGCCCCGATCGCGCACCGATGAGTTCGCCGCGCCGCGCCGGTCCGCACGTATGGGACCGGGATCGAACTCGTGGAAGGCTGGCGCCATGCGGAAACTGATCTACGGCATGAACCTGTCCCTGGACGGCTACATCGCCGCGCCCGGTGACGACATCCGCTGGAGCGTGCCGAGCGAGGAGCTGTTCCAGTTCTGGTCCGACCAGTTGCAGGCGACCGACCTGACACTGTACGGGAGCAAGCTGTGGCAGACGATGAGTTCTTACTGGCCCACGGGCGACCAGCAGCCCGACGCCACCCCGGCGGAAATCGAGTACGCGCGCCGCTGGCGGGACATGTCGAAGGTGGTGTTCTCCTCCACCATCGGCGAGGTCGACTGGAACACCCGCCTCGTCACCGGCGACGCGGTCGCCGAGATCAGCCGGCTCAAAGGCGAGGACGGCGGCCCGATGGACATCGGCGGTGCGACGCTCGCCGGGGCGGCCATGCGGGCCGGGCTGATCGACGAGTACATCCTGGCCACCGCGCCGGTCCTGGTGGGCGGCGGCACGCCGTTCTTCAGCGCGCTGGACAACTGGGTGAACCTCAGCCTGGTGGACACCCGCACGTTTCCCTGCGGCGTGATCCTGACCAGGTACGAGACCAGGCGCTGAGCGCCGTCACCGCCTGCCCCCGTCCTGCACTGGCGCGCCCTGCCCAGCGGAGGCAGCCCGGCCTTCACCGCCACGGTGGCGACCGCGCGGGCACTACCGGCCTCCCGGCGTGAACCCCGAAGCACCGCCGTCACGGTGTGAACGTGCAGGCCGTAGCGTCTCAGGACCAGACAAGTCGACCTTCGGTGAACCGACAGACCGGGGAGCTTCCATCGGCGATCCTCGTCAGCGTCTGCGCCACGGAGTCGAAATACTGGGCCATCGACTCGTACTCGCCCGTGACCGTGATCTCACCCACGAACCAGCTGCCGACGCGCCCGTCCCGCACATCGATGAACTTTCCCCTCCAGCCGTCCTGGTCCGACAGGAACGGGATCCACTCGTTCCGCCAGAACGGGTAGTCGGGCTGGTCCGGAGGGTCGAATCCGCAGGACGTGGAGCGGTTCGCGTAGAGCCTCTCCATGGCCCGGACACCCAGGAAGAAGCTTCCCTCGTCGGGGAACCCGTCGAAGCCGCAGCACATCACGTCGTCGTCGAAGTCTTCCTCCGGCAGGTCCAGACTGTTCTGCAACAGCCACGTCCGCAGGTCCGCATGCAGGCAGATCCCCATCCGCCCTTCGGCTGCCGCGAGCATCCGCTCCGTCGCGGGCCCCGGCAGATCCGCGTGGTCGGACGGCGCGTGCTCCCGAAGAAGACCCATCACACGCGACCAACTCTCAGCCACACTCATCGCGCTCTGCCCTCTCCACAGGGATGACCCCGTCCGGCTACGCCACTGCGGAGGTTGAGAAGTTACCGGCCGGAGAACCTTGCAGGGATGGTACTTCGACCGTGCGTTCCATCCCTCCCCATGTTCGTCTTCCGCACCGAAGCGCAGGGCCGGCCGCTCAGCGAAGTGCCCGCCCGCGGCCCCCCGCCGCGCGGCACGCACGTTCCGACGAAGACCGCCCCGGTCGCCCTCACCATGGCGGGCCGTATCGCGCGAAGGCGAGCAGACCGACGATCGAGGCACCGATCCCGCAGCTGAGCCCACCCCAGCCGGGGCTGCGCCGCGACCAGGCGCAATACAGCAGGCCCGCGGCCGTCAGAGCCAGGCCGGTTCCCAAGCAGGGCCAGCCGAGGCTGTTGCGGACGCTCTCGGTGCCGAATTTGAAAAGTGGGAACGTGATGCCGATGAGCCCCATCGGTATCGCGAAGAATCTGTCCACCGCTGTTGAACCCGACCGTTCGGGCCGCTGGTCTGTCATGCCTGAGCGTCGATTCCCTCCGGCCGCCCTCGGCCCGGAAGGCCGAGGGCGGCTCAGCGTCCTGTTGCTATCCCTGGGCCATCTTGACGAGCTCGTCGAACGTAGCCTCCTGCTTGATCTCGTCGGCGATCTGCCGGATCGCGGAGAGTTCGGCCGGGGTGAGTTCGACGGTTTCGCCTTCGGTGACCGGGACCGTGGCCGTGATCGCGCCGGCCGGGCCGGCGGCCTGCCGGTGCTGTGCTGCCGAGGCGAGAGGTGCTGCGGCCACCAGCGCCGCCGACGCGATGACGGCAGTCGCGGCTATCCGCATGTGGGTACGCATATGCGCGGGGATTCCTTCCGAGGAAAATACCGGCGGGCAAGCGGAGCTCGCCCGGAAAGGTGTTTCCGGCGGCGGCAGTTCGCACTGAGGTCCACCGGAGAACGAAATCCAGTGTTTCGATTCCTCGCTGGCGCGAACAGGTGTACATGGGGGCCGGCGTACGGGGGTACACCAGCGGCTGACATCCGCACACGGCACCGCGACCCCAGTTCTCCCGGCCGCGACCGGACGGCGCTGTCCGGTGCGTTCGGCGGCTGCACGATCCGGCCGGGCCGAGTGGCAAGCTGTCGGCCCTATAGGTATCGGTGCCCCCTCCGGGGCGGGGAGCGGGGTGGCGGCGCTTTGGCAACGTCGCGGTGGCCGGGAGGCGGGTGGTCGACCACGGTGCGGCGCACCGCGCGCGGGGCCGCCCCGGACCCGCTGTGCCCTGGACTTTCCTGCGCCTTGACGCCGGGCTCCGGGCGCCGGCCATGCGTGCGCGGGGGGTGCCCAGGGGGGTGCCTCGACGGGTCGCCCCGGCGCGGAGGGCTCCGTAGCATCGGAAACGTCCAGGCCGGTCTTCCGGCCCCGTTCCCCTACGCCGAGGCTTCACCCCGTGACGCTGCACCCCCTCGCTCAGCTGCGGGCGGCAGCCGGGCTCTCTCATCCCGCCTATGCCCGGCTGGTCGCCGAGACGCACGAGGCGCTCGGTCTCGGCCCGATGGCCGCACGACGTGAGAAGGTCTCCCGCTGGGAGTCGGGCCGCACGATACCCGGGCACTCCGCGCAGCTGGCGATGGCGCACATCCACCACGTCCCGGCCACCGAGGTGTGCCGCCTGGGATGGCCCCACTGGCTGTACCTGGCCAGCCGTGACGCCGGCCTGCTGAGCGCTCCCCACACCGGCGAAGGCGCCGCGCTCGTCCTGGACAGCACCCTCCACCTGGCCGACGCACCCCGCTCGCCCTCCCTCCTGCTGGAAGGGCGGGCGCTGGCCGAACAGGTCCACGGCGCGCTCGTTCGCCTCGCCGAGGCCGCCGACGCAGCGGTCCTGGACGCAGCCGGCCCCCTCACCGAGCGCCTGGCCTGGGCGCAGGGCCGCATCGAGGCCCTGGAGGAACACGAGAACGGCACCCTCCTGCCGCTTCACGCGCTCTACACGGCGGCCCTGTCCGAGCACCGCCACCTCGTCACCCTGATCACCACCCCACCTGGTGGGGTTCCCGTGTCCGGGCTCCTCTACCGCCTCGCCGCCCGTACCAGCATGCTGTGCGCGTGGCTCAGCAGCGCTGCCGGCGAAGAGACCCGCGCCGAACGGCACGTACTGGCCGCGCTGCGTGCCGCCGCCGCGTCGAGCAGCCGACCTCTTACGGCGGCCGCCCTGACGCGTCTCGCGTTGCGTCACCTGCTTGCCGGCAGCCCCTCCGACGCGCTCATGCTCCTGCAGGCCGCCCGCGCCGCCGAACCGCGTCCCGCGCCGGGGACCGACGTCCAGTTCCACGGCCACCGCGCGCTCGCCTTGGCCCACCTCGCGGACAGCGCCGCGTCCCGGCAGGCACTCGACTACGCGTCCCGGGCCGTCACCCGTGGCGCGACCACCGCCGAAATGGCCGCCCGGCATCACGCGGTGGCCGTCAACCGTGCGCTGGTCTCGCTCCACCTCGGCCGGCTGAAGACCGCTCGCAGACAGTTCGGGCCGCTCACCGAGCGTCTCACCACTCCGCAGTCCTGCCCGCCCTCCCCCTACACCGCCCAGTGGTTGCGCTACGCCGTGGAGACCCACCTGGCCCTGGGGGAGGTCGACGTCGCCGTCCACGCCACCCACCGGGCCCTGGATCTCGCCGGGGCGCTCCCTGAGGGTTTGGCGATGCAGTTCCGTCAGGTGCTCGGTTCGCGACAGGACGAACCGCTCGTCCGCCAGGCCCTCGACCGCCTGCGCGGCCCTCGGGAATGAACGGGGCGGGCCGTAGCGGCGGCCACCCACCGGTATCCCCAGCGCGCCACCGAGGCGGAGCACCCGCGGATCGGCTGCGCCCGGTGCGCGGGTAGCCCCCGCGGGGGCTACCCGCGGGGGCTACCCGTGGGGGGCAAGGGCCGTCGCCGTCCCGGCGGTCCACAGGACCAGCAGGACCCACATGCCCGGTGAGGGCCTGCTCCCGCGGACCAGGGCGAGAGACATGCCGGCGAGGACCGCCAGCAGGGCCAGTCCCTGCAGTCCCCAGGAGACGGCGACGAGATCGGGGTGCGTGCCGTCGCGGCCGGCCCGGCGCAGGACGAGAGCGGGTATGACCAGGAGCACGCCGAGGGACGCGATCAGGTCCTGGAGGCTGGAGGTGCGGTGGGGGGGCTGGGTCATGACGGGTCCTCAAGTACAGCGGTGGGGGGGGGGGGGGGGCGGGGGCCCCCGGGGGGGGGGCGGGGGGGCCCCGGCCGGCGGGGGGGGGGGGCGGGGGGGCGCCCCCCCCCCCCCGGGGGATCAGGTCAGCTCACCATGGAGGCGAGGAGGTCGATGACCTCGCTCTGGACGTAGCCGCCGGCGGCCCAGTAGGCGCCGCGGACGAGGATGTTCTGGTTGCCCATCCACTTGTCGAAGGCGTCCTTGCCCTCCTTGGCCTTGCCGATCGCGCCCTTGAGGAGCTTGGGCGACTTCTTCAGCGCAGCCACGATCTTCTTGGCCGCCTCACTCTTGCCGCTGAACGCCGAGACGTCCGGGCTGCCGCTCTGTGAGGTCTGTGCGAGCTCCCGGTTGATCTCGTCGACGAGGCGCTTGATCTCGGCGGTCTCGGACGGGCTGAGCTCGACGGTTTCGTTGCCGGCGACGGCCACCGCCGGAGCCTGCACGGCGGCCGGCGGGGGCGCGGCCGCGGCGAGAGGAGCTGCCGCCACCAACGAGGCGGTCGCGATGACGACGGCGGCGGCGGTCCGCAGGGGGGTGCGCATGATGTGTGTAATTCCTTCCCTAGGACGCCGGGAAGCAAGCGGAATATCCGGTCCAGAGCGTTCTGGCCTTGCTTTTTTCGGTTTCCCGGCGACGGGAAGAAGCCTCTCCGAAGCAAGGAGGGCAGGACAGTGGACTTCGGGGCCGGTGGCCGCCGGTCCACCCGTCACGGCTGGGCCTGTACCGGCGGGCCACGGGCCGACGTGAGTGAAAGGGGCAGGCAGTGCCTTGGGAGGTGCCTCGGAGCCTGGCATGCACCGGACAGCACTCCCTACGATCACGTCACCGGCGGAGAGGGCAACGTGATCCAGAACGATGCGCGCACGCTGACCCACGCCTCGCGCGCAGGGCCACGGCCACTGGATGACGGCCACAGGGGGACGCGTCCGCGGCCCGCACCGGTGCCCGCCGACCCCGACGCCGCAGCACACCACCGCACGTGAAGGACATCAGACAGTGCCCACACCCGGCGCCATCGACCGCTGCACCTGCGCAGCACCCTCCCCCACGCAGAACCCCCGCGACCTGTCCACCCTCACCGATCGCGAAGGGTCCGTCCTGCTGCTCGTGGCGACCGGCATGGGGAACATCCCCATAGCCCGGCGGCTCGGCATCACCGAACGCACCGTCAAGAAGCACATCACCAGCCTGCTCCACAAACTGCGCGTGACCTCCCGGCTCGAAGCGGCCCTCATCGCGCACCATCAGCACCACGACCTCTGCCGCGCCAAACGCCCCTCCCCCACCTTCCTCCCCAACCCCACCCCACCCACCTGACGGCCGGACACGGCCCGCGAGCGGCCGTCAGGCTCGTATCCAACGCGCTGCGGCACGCAGGAGGCCTCACCGGCCTGCGGATCACCGTCTCGGCCCGCCAGGTCACCGTCGAGGTGTCCGACCGCTCGCCGCTGCGGCCCCACATCCCGTCGGCGTCCCCTCACACGCCCGGCGGCTTCGGCCGGCGCCTGGTGAAAACCCTCGCCCCCACCACCTTCATCCGCTACCACCGCGGCGGCACAACCATCGTCGCCACCCTTCCCACCCACGCCGGGCACCCGCCCGTCTCCTGAACCAGCCCCTGCAGCCCTGCCGGAACGGAAGCGGCGCCGGCTGCGAGGGGAGAGTGACACCGCTCTACCATCCGGAGGCGTCGGAGTGCGGCGCGGCCCCGGGCCGCCCACGATGGCCGGGTACCTTCCCACCCGTCAGGAGCACACTCATGCTGGAACGCACCCTGCGCAAGGCCCACACCGAGGTCACCTTCATCCTGCCCGCCGACACCCCGCCCGGCCCTGTGAGCGTCGTGGGCGACTTCAACGACTGGCAGCCCGGCACCCACACCCTCACACCCCGCAAGGACGGCAAACGAGCCGTGACCGTCCAGCTGCCCGGCGAGAACACCTACGCCTTCCGCTACCTGGCCGCCGGCGACTACTGGTTCAACGACGAAACCGCCGGCGACCACGACGGCCCCAACAGCCGCCTCCACACCTGACACACCCACCCGCCGCCACACCCCCGTGGCCGGTCACCACCCCGCGACCCGGCCGACCCGCGCCTCCGGTCTTCCCGCCCGGGGCGGACCGACTCGGTCCGCAGCGGTGGTCAGGTGCGGTCAGGGCGCCCCACCGACGGCTCGGGGTGGTCGGAGCGGATCTCCGGCTCCAAGCCCTGCGCGGGCGTGGTCCGCCGCCGTCCCACGTCCGCCCGCCAGGCCTCGAAGGCCAGCGTCGTCGCCGTCACCACGGCGAGTCCCAGCAGCCAGCCGCCCACGACGTCGCTCACCCAGTGCACGCCGAGAGCGACTCGGGTGTAGCCGACACCCACGACCGAGACCGCGGCGAGCGCCCACGGCAGCGGCCGCCAGCGGCGGGGCACCAGGGGCAGCAGGGCCAGCAGCAGGACCGCGCAGGACGTGGTGGCCGTCATGGCGTGCCCGGAGGGGAAGGAGAACCCGGGCGCATGGGACACGGGATCGGGCAGGTGCGGCCGGGCTCGTGCGACCACGTTCTTCACCAGCAGGCCGAGCAGGCCGCCGGCGATCGCGGTGACGGCCGCCCACAGGGCCAGCCGTACAGCGCCGCGGGCGAGGAGCCACACCACCAGCACGGCCACGAGCAGCCGCATCGTCACCGGATCCCACACCACGTGGGTCAGGAAGTCGAGCACCCGCACCCACCCGGGATGCTCCAGTGCCGCCGCGTGCAGCCGCTCGGCCGTCCGGTGGTCCAGCCGGCTCAGTGGCGCCCACTGCGATTCGACCAGCACCAGGGCGAGCGCGAAGGGCACCGACACGAGGGCGGTCGCCGCCACCGTCGTCAGCAGCCGTGCGCCGAACCGGGTGTCGGGGCCTGGGCGGACGGAAGCGAGCCGGGCGAGCAGACGTCCGGTGGTGAAGGGCCGTGTCAGACGGGTCATTGTCCTGATGGTTCCTTTCGGATTCCGCCGCGCGGCGGGGCACGTGCTCAGACGCCGGGATCCGCCGTGACCGGTTCGGTCACCCCGGCTCGTACGGCCTCCAGTTGCGCGGCGAAGGACAGCCCCAGGAACAGGGCCAGGGAGGTCAGATAGGACCACAGCAGCAGGGATACGAAGGCGGTGAGGGGACCGTACACGGTGGCGAAGGAGCCGTTGGCACCCACGTACAGGCTCAGCCCCCACGTCGCCAGCAGCCACAGCACCAGGTACACCGTTGCACCGAAGGCCAGCCAGGTGTAGCCGGGCTGGGTGCGGCGGGGTGAGAGGCGGAAGATGGCACTGGTGGCGAGGAGAGCCAGCGTGACGCCCACGGGCCAGCGCAGCAGGTCCCAGGCGCGGATGGCGACCGGGTCGAGGTGGTACACCTCGGCCACGGCGCGGCTGAGGTGGGCGCCGAGGACGGTGACGGCGAAGCTGAGCCCGAGCGGCAGTCCGGCCAGCAGGGACATGACCAGTCCCCGGGTGTACTTGTGCAGGAACGGCCGGTCGCGTTCCGTTCCGTAGATGCGGTTCGCCCCCCGCTCCACCTGGCACAGCGCGGTGGTCACGTTCACGAGGGAGAACAACAGACCGAACCAGAGGGCGGCCTGGCTGCCGTCCCCGGCCTGATGCCGGCTTTGTGCCAGGGCGTCGTCCACCACTCCCTGGCTCGGCCCGCTCGCCAGCCGCCGGATCGTCAGCTCCGCTATCCGGCCGATGGCTTCGGTGTGCAGCGCACCGGACAGTCCGATGACCGCGATGGCCATCGGGACGATGGACAGCACGGTCTGCAGGGCCAGCGCCCTGGAGTGGCTGAAACCGTCGGCGTACCGGAAGCGGATGAAGGAGTCCCTTACGAGGCTCCAGCCACCGTGGCGCCGCAGCACGGTCAGGGCCTCCTCGGCGGAGAGCTCCTCGCCCTCCACCTCCAGCTCGGCCGGCACGACCGCCACGTCACGGCGTTGCGGTACGCGTGTCGCGGTTCCCATACCCGTCACCCCCTGTAGAAGTCATTGCTCCTCGAACCCGGCTCAGCCGCCGACGGTGTGCGTGACCGGTTCGGCGTGCCCGGCGTTGCCGGCGCCGTCCTCCGGCGTCCGCGGCGGGAGCCAGATGCGCAGCGCGCCCGGTTCCACCTCCGCGCTGAGCCGGGTGCCGGCGCCGATGACGTCGCCGTCGAGCTCGCGCGGCTGGGCCCGGGCGAAGCGGATGTCGACGCGTACGGCGCTGAAGTACTCCAGTGCGCCACCCGCCACGGTGCCGTTCGCGCCGTCAGGCCCGGGGACCGGTCCGCCGGGCAGCATCCGCGCCGCCAGGTGCTTCGCCGCCGCGAGCCAGCCACGGACGCCGCGAGGGTCAAGCAGCACCACGTCCAGCCGGCCGCTGTCGGGCCGGGCATCGGGCAGCAGGGGCAGACCGCCCTGCAGGCTGCCGACGTTGCCGATGACGACCATACGGGCGCGGCGCTCGCGTACGGGGCCGCCGTCCAGGCGGATCGACAGGCGCATCCGGGGATCGCGCAGGTGCCGGGCGGCGGACAGAACGTACGCGGGCCAGCCGAGGCGCTCCTTCAACCGCGCGGAGGCGTCACCCACCGTGGCGGCGTCGAACCCGGCTCCCGCCATGACGGTGAAGCGGGCCGCTGCGAGGCCGTCGGCCCGGACCCGGCCCACGTCGATCCGCGCGGTGCGTCCGGACAGGGCCGCCTCCAGTGCCGCGACCGGATCGGAGGGCAGCCGCAGGTTGCGCGCCAGCAGGTTGCCGGTGCCACAGGGGACCACGACGAGCGGGATCCCCGTGCCGGCCAGGGTGTCGGCGCAGGCACGTACCGTGCCGTCGCCGCCGCAGACCACGACGAGGGCGGTGTCCTCGTCGGCGATGCGCTCGACGAGGTCGCCTGCGGGGTGTTCGGCGGCCGTGGTCGTCCAGGTCTGGTCGGTGTAGCCGTGACGGCACAGGACGTTCCGTACCCGCTCGGCCAGTTCCGGTCCGCAGCCGTGCGGGTGGCGCACCACCACGGCCCGCCGGGTGGCTCCGTGGTGGGGGGCGTGGCGGGCGGCCGGGACGGCGGCGGGGAGGGCGGCCGGGAGGGCGGCCGGGCGTGGCCGGGCGGGCAGCAGCAGTGCGTGCGTGACGACGAGCAAGGTGCAGGCCCCGTTGAGCAGGCCGCCCATCACGTCGGAGGGGTGGTGCATCCCCCGGTAGAGGCGGGAGCACGCCACCAGCAGCGGCACCAGGAGCAGGGCGGTGACCAGCGCCTGCCGCAGCCGTCGTCGCTCGCCGGGCACACGGAGCGCGACGAGGACGGCGAGACCGCCGAAGAGCGCCACCGACGCACCGACGTGCCCGGACGGGAAGCTGGAGGTCGGCGGCGCGGCGTCGAGTTGCGGCACGTGCGGTCGCGACCGTTCCACGACCAGGGTGACCAGCAGGAAGACCGCCGACTGCGCGGCCACGGCCGTGGCCAGGAACACCGCCTCCCGTACCCACCGCCCCGACGAGAACGCCAGCATCGCGGCGACGGCGAGGACGGTGAGGGCGATGATGCTCTGTGTGCCGGCCAGCAGGGACAGCCACTCCGAGAAGGCTGTGAGGGGGCCGCCGCGGTGCGCGGCCAGGCCGCGGTTGACCGCGTCCTCCGCCGAGACGGGCCACTGGTCCGCGAGTGGACCGGTGAGCATCAGTCCCACCCCGGCCATGAGGGCGGCCTGCACGGGCAGTAGCCCCAGGACGGAGAGACGGCCCCGCCCCGGGGCCGCGCTGCGTTCAAGTCTCATTGACGGCGTGTAACCAGCGCGGGGCCGCTCATGCGTGCCGGTTCACGAGCAGCCGCGCCTCCGGCCGATTGGTGGGGCAAAGAGTCCATGCCGAACCGGCGAACCGGCCAAGGGCTCCCGGGGTCAGGCACCAAAACCCAGGCCGGTCAGCCAGGCGTTCCCGCCGCTCGGGCATCACCGACGGGACCGTGTCCACCGCACGGGCTGTGTCCGGCCAACCCGCGGCCGGCGCCGCGACCGGCTCGATGCCGGACACCTCCGGGCGCTCGCCGCGCTCGGGGGACAGGACTGGGCTGCGGGGTGAGTGGGGGTCGCCTGCCCCGGCGCAGGTTTCCGAAGGCGAAGTGCTCGCCCTCCCGAACAGCGCGGTGTTGCATGCGCGCCGCACGAGTATCACAGAGGCTGACGGTTCCCGCCCTTCCTCGGCACCGTGATCACCGCAGGAATCGCCATCCGGCTCAGAACGTGACCGTCAGTGGCCCGCTCTGCGCAGCCAGCGCAAAGTCGTGACGAGTTCCTCGCCGAACTCCTCGCACAGCGCCAGCAACGTGCGACCGGCAGGGCGGTCAAGCCATCCTCCGGCGCAGGGAGGGCCTGCAGAGCCCTGAGGCACGCCGATTCGACAGCGGAATGCCGGGCGGCGAAATAGCTCCGGCCCCGCGCACTGCCCACCAGGCGGGCAAGGTACCGGCGGTGCGACTGCTCTGACGGGTGGGGATGGAGCGAGCCCTCGACGAGCCCGTCCAGGTAGCTCGCCAACCCGGACGAGGCCTCAGCCATGCGCTCGATCTCGTCGGAGTCAGGGTTGTCCAGGAAGTTACCGAAGGTCAGCAGGTTGTCGATGACCTCCAGCCGAATCAGCTGGGTCGTGTCCGGGTCCACTTCGGACGAGAACAGCGAGGCGGCGAGCAGCTCGGCGACGCCCTGCCGGTATGCCTGCTCCGACTGCTCGACTGGAGCCTGTGTTGCCAAGCGAAACAGCGACTCCAGCAGCAAGACGTCGATGCCCCACGCTTCCTCCATATCGACCCCTTGAGGCGGCGTACACCATGCCGACGCATGTCCGTTGCGTCCAGATGGGTACCTGCACCAAGGGCCCTCCCGCAACCGACTGGCGCCCCACCCAAGTGCTCGTTGGGCGAGGACACACCGGCCCACGCCCATCAGGAGTAACCGCCAGCCCTGACGGGCGGGGTGAGAGGGCTGTCAACCCCAGGAGCCGGGACGACTCCGCCTGCAGAGCCGTACCCGATCGCATCCCGGGCCCGCTCGTCTCTGCACGCTCGATCGTCTACAGTGCAGTAGACCGTCTACTTGGCTGTAGTCGACGGGGCCCCTTCGGGACGTCCCCCGTTTCCGAACCAGTGAGAGGCCGACCTGATCCATGGCCACGTCCGCTTCCGCCACCCTCGCGGTGAACCTCCTCGACGCCCATTCACTCCTCGCCACGTTCGGTGTAGTCGGTATCGCGGTGGTGATGTTCGCCGAGACCGGCCTGCTGATCGGCTTCTTCCTGCCCGGTGACTCTCTGCTGTTCACCGCGGGCCTGCTGTGCGCGGGAACGGCCGGCGGAGACGTGAAGCTGTCCCTGCCCGCGGTGCTCGCCGCAGCCGTGATCGGCGCGCTGGCCGGTGCCCAGTGTGGCTACCTCATCGGCCGCCGGGCCGGCTCCGCCCTCCTTGCCCGCAGCCGCTCAAAAAAGCTCCACGAGGGCGCGGCACGGGCCGAGGAACTCTTGGAAAAGTACGGACACGCCAAGGCGATCGTGCTCGCCCGGTTCGTTCCGGTGGTGCGCACCGTCCTCAACCCTGTCGCCGGAGCCCTGCGGATTCCGGGTCGCGTGTTCACGTGCGGGCAGGTCGCTGGCGGCCTGCTGTGGACGGTCGGGCTGGTCCTGGCGGGTTACGCCCTCGGTTCGTCCATCCCGAACGTCGACACGTACCTCCTGCCGATGGTCGGCCTGATCGTGGCGATCTCGCTGCTGCCCGTGGCGATCGAAATCCTCCGCTCCCGCAGGGGCGGCAAGCACCAGAACGGAACAGCGCAGTGACCTCCGGCCACAACGGCTCCGGCCTCGACGGCAACGCCTACATCGACATCACCGACCTCGCCCACCGGACCCCGGGCTGGCTCAACGACGCCATCTCCACCTGGTCCCTCTACGGCCTGTCGCTGTTCGCCGTGCTGATGCTCGCGGCATGGTGGGGAGCCCGCCGGACCGGTTCGCCCTCGGCCGTCACCGCCCTCGCGGTCCCGCTGATCACACTCGCCGGGTTCGGCGCCGACCTGCTGCTCAAGCTTGTCTTCCGTGAGGACCGGCCCTGCCAGAGCCTGCACGTGGCCGTGCTCGAAGCCTGCCCCGGCCCCGGGGACTGGTCCTTCCCCAGCAACCACGCCGCCATCGCCTCGGCAGCCGCTGTCGCGCTGCTGTTCGTCTCCCGTCGCCTGGGGGCCCTCGCCGTGGTGGCGGCGGTACTGATGGCCGCCTCCCGGGTATGGGTCGGGGTGCACTACCCCCACGACGTCCTCGCGGGACTCGTCGTCGGGGCGGTGGTCGCCGCCGTCTGTGCCCGGGCCGTCAAGCGGCGGCAGAGCGCGCTGGCCGACCGCCTCGGGCTGGGCCGCCTGCGCCCGCTGCTGACCGCCCCGTGAGTCGCGCCTTCCCGCCCGGGCCCGTCGACCCGGCCGCCGGCCGGGCGGGCCGGGTGGGCGTGTCGGCCTTCGTGCTCCTGGCCGCCCTCACGCTGTGGGTGACGCGAGCCCACGGGCACCTCCTGCCGGCCGACGCGGGCCTGCACGCCTGGTCCGTGGCGCATCGCCCGGCCCCGGCGGTGGCTGCGGCCCGCGCGGTCACCGATACGGGGACCGGCGTCATCCCCTACGCCGCGCTGTTGCTGGTCGGCCTGTACGTGGGGCGTACCGCTCGCCAGAGGTGCGGCCTCGCGTCGGCTCTGATGGTGTGCCTCGGCGCGGGGCAGGCCCTTCGGTACGCGGCCATGTCAGTGGTCGCGCGTCCGCGCCCGCCGGTCGGCGACTGGGCCGCTCACGCTTCGGGCTGGTCCTTCCCCTCGGGCCACACGACCACGGCCGCGATGACCGCGGGCCTCGCCATCGCGGCGCTGTCTCTCGGTGGCCGGAGGGTTTCGCGCCTCGCGATCTGCGTGATCGGGCTGTGGGGGGCGGCGGTGGGGCTTTCGCGCGTGTACCTCGGCGTCCACTGGTTCACGGACGTGCTGGCGGGCTGGCTGCTGGCCGCCGGGTGGGTGTGCCTCGTGGTCCGGACGTACCTGCGTCGGGCTCCGGCCGCGGGCCGCGGGGAGGCGTGACGTGGACCGACGCGTCCTCGTGGTCGAGGACGACCACCCCTTGCGGAGCGTGATCCTGCGGGGGTTGCGGGAAGAGGGCTTCGACCCGGTGCCCGCACCCGACGGGGCCACCGCCCTACGGCTGGCGCGCGACCGCTTCGACGCGGTGGTGCTGGACGTCGGACTGCCCGACGCCGACGGCAGGGACGTCTGCCAGGCCCTGCGGGCCTCGGGCTTCACCGCGCCGGTGATCTTCCTGACCGCGCACCGCCACCTCACCGACCGCCTGGCGGGCTTCTCCGCCGGCGGGGACGACTACCTCGCCAAGCCCTTCCACCTCGTCGAACTCGCCGCCAGGCTGCGCGCCGCCCTGAAGAGGGCCTCCGGCGCACCGTCCGCAGCGGCAGTGGGTGACGTCATCCTCGATCCGGCACGGTTCACCTGTACCGCCGCAGGCAACCCCGTCGACCTCACCCCGACCGAGTTCCGGCTGCTGGCCGCACTCCTCGCCGCCGGCGGCGCGCTCGTCTCCCGCCGCGAACTCCTGAGGGCCGGCTGGCCGGAGGGAGCGCAGGTCAGTGAGAACACCCTCGACCAGTACCTGAGCCGGCTGCGCCGCAAACTGCGCACCGCGGGCAGTGAGCGAACGATCACGACCAGCCGAGGGATCGGACACCGTCTGCCATGACGGCACGCGCCCCGGACCGGCGCCGGCCGCCGACTCTGCGCAGCCGGCTCTCGCTGATCGCCGTTTCGGTCGCGGCCCTGCTGATGGCCGTCCTCGTCGTCGCCTTCAACGCCATCGTCCGCCACCAGCTGGACCAGCGGGCGGACGACCACCTGCGCACCAGAGCGGCCGCGGTCGCCTCAACGGTGGACACCAACGGCCGCAGGGCCCGTGTCGTGGAAGTGCCCGACGACGACGCGCTGGACTCCGACGTGTGGATCTACGCGGGCAGGGAGCGACTGGAGTCCCCTCCCACCGCGGCCGACGGCGGGCCGTTGAACCAGGTAGCCGACGCCCTCGCCGCCGATCGACAACCGCACTGCATCACCGTTTCCGCCTCCGTCCAGGGCCCCGTGCGGCTGTGCGCGTCGCCAGTCACTGGAAGCGCACCCGCCACCGTGGTCGCAGCCGTCAGTCTCGTCCCGTACCGGACCTCGGCGGACACCGTCCTGCACGCCACGCTCGCGCTGGGCGCAGCCATGCTCGTCCTGACCTACGCCCTGACCCGTCTCGCGGTCCGCCGTGCCCTGCGCCCCGTGCAGGCCATGACGGAACAGGCCGCCGCGTGAAGCGCGCAGCCCGGCGACGACCGGTTCGGCACCACCCGGCGCCCGGCCGAACTCGCCGCGCTCGCCACGTCCTTGGACGCGCTCCTCGACAAGATCCGGGCCGGGCTCCTCCACGAGCAGCAACTGACGCGGGAGCTCTCCCACGAACTGCGGAACCCGCTCGCCCGCATCGTGGCCGAGGTCGACTGGTGGCGAACCCGCCCCCGCTCCTCGGAGGAGACGCGGTACTCACTCGCAGTGGTCGAGGATGCGGCGTCGTCCATGAGAACGATCTGCGACACCCTCCTGGACGAAGCCCAAGGCGCAGCTTCCACCCACCGGGGCCCGGCCGACGTTCATGCCGCTCTGGTCCGGCTGGCCGGTCCGAGAACCACGTCATCGGCGGTCACCCTCAGGATCGCACCACCGATCGGACGGCTCATGGCCGCGGCCCCGGCGGCGATCGTGGAACGAGCGGTCAGCCCGTTGCTGGAGAACGCCCTGCGCTACGCGCACTCGCAGGTCACCGTCGTCGCCCGCTTGGAGGCAGCGGGTATCCGTATCGAGGTGACGGACGACGGCCCAGGCGTTCCCCCGTGGTTCGCTCCGCAGCTCTTCCACCCGGGGCGGAGGGCCGAGCTCGGCGACGGGCATACCGGAGCCGGCCTGGGGCTGTCGCTCGCGCGACGCCTGGCCCGCTCCGCCGATGGCGACGTGCACCACGACGCGTCACACCGCGAAGGCACCCGCTTCGTGGTGACCCTGCCGACTGCCTGACGGGCCGCCTCGCCGAGCGCGTCACGGCGCGGGCGGCCCGAAGCCCCGTCCTCACTCCGTGCCGCCGCTCCCAGCGGTCACACGCGGTGCCGAACCCTTTCTTCAGCCTCCTGCCGGAGAGCCACTACGCTGTCTACACCACAGTAGTCAACCTGCGTCGATGCAGGGATCGAAGCGGTCTAGGGGGACCCATGTCCGACGAAGGCGAGCGCCGACCCGCTGGGGAGCTTGAGTCCAGCGTGCTCGCCGCACTGTGGGCGGCCGGGACGGCACAGACGGCCGCCCAGGTCAGAGCGGCTCTCCCGCAAGACCTGGCACGCACGACGGTGGCGACGCTCCTGGGACGGTTGCACGACAAGGGACTGGTGGGACGCCGGCCCGGCGGACGCGGCTTCGTCTATTTCGCCGTTCAGGACACCCACGGCCTCGCCGCTCGCCGGATGCACCGCGAACTCGACGGGGGCAGCGACCGGAGCAAGGTGCTGGCGCGGTTCGTCGAGGGCCTGGATCCGCACGACGAGGCCGAACTGCGCCGCCTCCTCCAGGAGGACCGTCCGTGATCACACTGCTGGTGGTCCCCCTCTTGCTGCCCTGGGTCCTGCCGCCCCTCGCACGGCGGACTGCCGAGCGGGTGCGACCGGACATCGCCCTGTGGGCGGTGGCCACCAGCACGGCCGCTTTGGCGCTCGGGGTCGCCGCGTGCCTGGGCACCCTGCTGCTGCCGCTCGCGCTGCGCCTGCCTGTACTCGCCGCCCTCGCCCATCTGCTCCAGCCCGTCCAGGCGGGCCCGGCGTCACTCGTGTTCTGCGCGTCGGTGCTGGCGGGCGGCGCGATCGCCGTGAGCCTGACCGCGGGCGCCCGCGGTGCCAGGGCGGAGCTGAGACGACTGCGCGCGGTCCGGAAGCTGGTGGCGGGGATGCCCGAGGCCGGGGGCCTGTGCGTAGTCGACGACGAGCGGCCGGACGCTTTCGCGCTGCCGGGCTGGATGCGCCGATCGGACCGGATCGTGGTCACCGCCGGCATGCTCCGGGCCTTGGACCCGGGCGAGAGGGAGGCGCTCCTGGGGCACGAGCGGGCCCACCTGGCGGGCCGCCACCACCTCTTCCTGTCCGTCGCCCAGCTCGCCGGCTGGTGCCATCCGGCGCTGGCCGCCGTCGTTCCGGTCGTCTCGTTCGCGGCCGAACGCGCAGCCGACGAAGCCGCCGCGCGTGCGTGCGGGGACCGGCGACTGGCCGCCCGGGCCGTGGGGCGGGCAGCACTCGCCGCGGCGTCCCTCCGTGGCGGCTTGCAGGCGCCCACGGCGGCGGCCCGCGGCACCACCGGACCGGTGCCCGCCCGGGTCAAGGCGCTGCTCGCACAGGCTCCGGTGCGGCGCGTCGTTCCCGCCCTGCTGGCCATGGCCCTTCTGTGCACGGCTGCGGGCGCATCCGCCCTCGGCGGGGCCGTATGGCTGCACCGCGGGGTGGAAGTGGCGCAGGGCGAACACCCCTCGGACTGAGTCCTTGCCGGCACCTCTTCGCGCGGCACCGCTCGTGACCCGCTCCGGGCTGATCAAGCCCCACCCATCTGAATCGAGGCGTCCATGTCTGCCGCCTCCCGCCGGCTGCTCCTCGGCATCGGCAGCGCGACCGCCGTCGCCGCCTCACCGGCGGGATGCACGCCGCCCAAGGCCGAGGAGTTCACCGACGCGGTCCGGGCCGGCGACGTGGAAGCCGCGAAGAAGGCCTACGCCGCCTCCCGCATGGGCTGGGAGCGCACCGAGCCGGTCGCCGATTCCCTCAGGGACATCGCCCCGAAGGTCGACGTCCGCGAGGACGGCCTGGAGGCCGGCCAGGACCCGGCGAAGGACCTGTTTGGGCGTCTTCAACTTCCAGCCGGACCCCACCGTCCTGCCGTCCACGGTGTGGGCGCCGCACGTCGTGCCGGTCATGCTCGTCTTCCTCCTCCCGGAACGCAGCGGTCGAGCGGCCGTTTCGGCGGCCGCGAGCAGTCGGCCCGTACCTCGGTAGGAACGCGAGGGGGACGGCGTACGCAACCGGCTATCGCGGGATCTTGCCGTGTGCCCCTCCGCCGCGTGCCCGGTCGCGGAAGTGGCCGTAGGCCATGAAGGCGAAAAGCACGGCCAGGAGTACCGCCGAGGAACCTGCGGTACCCAGGTCGAGACCTCCCTTGGCGGTGGGCTTGGTGAGATAGTCGCCCGCCGTGGCACCGAAGGGGCGGGTGAGGACGAAGGCGATCCAGAAGAGGACGACGTTGGGGACGAACGGCACCCGGATCAGGGCGACCAGGACGAGGAGGACGCCGGTGATCAGCAGGACGCTGCCCATGTAACCGAGTCCGGAGCTGTCGGAGAGGAAGTCGCCCATCGATGTGCCCAGGGTGTTCGAGACGAGGATCGCCGACCAGAACAGCGCCTCCCCGCGAAAGGTCACGATGTCGCGGATGACGAAGGTCTGGCCGGTGAACTTCCAGACGACGAAGATCGCGACGAGCAGGGAGACGAGGATGGCCGCGCCGGTGGGATAGCCGAGCCCGAGACCTTGTGGTCCCCACCCCAGGGCAGTGGTGCCCTTCGCGAGGTACTTGGAGCTGGCGTCGCGGTTCATGAAGTCCGACACGGTGGTGCCGACCATGCTCGTGGAGACGATGACGGGCCAGTAGAAGAACGGGTTGTGGTGCTTGGCCCGCAGCTGCACCAGCAGGGTCACCAGGAACATGAGGAACAGGGCGATCGTCGTGAGGAAGTAGCCCAGGCGCAGGGTCTGGGCGAACAGGTCCCCCGCGGTCTCTCCCAGGGTGGTGGCGGCGATCTTCATGATCCAGAAGGCGAGGGTGACCTCGGGCAGCTTCCGGACCACGTACCGGGCCGCCTTTCCTCCCACCGGGGACGGCGGGCCCGGTGAGGGATCAAGACGTCCTTCGCGCATCGCCCAGCGCTCGCGGAGCCGTCCTGCGACCTCCGGGTCCCGCGTGGTGACCACGAGGGCTGCTCCCGCCTCGTCCGCAGCGGCGAAGAGTACGTCCATGACCCGCCGGCCCGCGGCGTGGTCGAGGTCGCCGGTGGGATCGTCCGCCAGGATCAGGCGTGGGGCGGTGGCCAGGGTGCGGGCGATGGCGACGTGCTTGGCCTGGCCGCCGGAGAGTTCGGCGGGCATCTTGTGGGCGAGTTCGGCGGCTGCCACGACAGTGAGGCAGTGCAGCGCCCTCAGACGCGCGGATTCCTTGGGAACACCGGCCAGAACCAGCGGCAGCGCGGCGTTCTCCGTCACGTTCAGCGTCGGCACGAGGGTGGGTACCGCCAGCACGACTCCGACCTTCCCGCGGGCCGGTACTCGGGGAAGCCCCGGCCAGCTGATCTCTCCGGCCGTGGGTTGGACGACGTCCGCCATGAGGTGCAGCAGGGTGGACTTGCCCGATCCCGAAGGGCCTGTGATGGCTATCCGGTCGCCGGCGTGGACGTCGCACGTGGCACTGTTCACGGCGCCCGGCGCGGCCGGCTCGTCGCCGTGCGTGCGGGCCGCTTCCCGGCAGCGCAGGAGCAGGGTGCCGGCGGTGGTCACGGCAGGCTCCCGCGGCGTCCCGGCCGGTCGTCTCGGGAGGCGGGCACGGCGGCAGGAAGGGTGATACGTCGCATGATCATGGCGCCTTTCCGGAGACGAAGCGGACGGCAGGTCTCCTCCGACGCTAGGCAGTCGCTGGTTAGAGTCCGGCCCGTTCCCGGTGAGACGACGGTAAACCCCCGGATCAAGCGCCCGCGCAGGCACTGCTTCACCGGCCGCCCGCCCCGGCGCACGGACATGCGCCGGGGCGTCGACGGTCCCTCAGGCTGCTCCACCGAGAGAGGCGAGGAGCGTCTTGAGCGCGTCGACCTCGGTGCCCTTGTCGGGGCGCCGGGCGCGCACGGCCCTCAAGACCTCGTCGATCCGGCCGTCGAGGAAGTCCCACGCCTTCTCGCTCATGGGCTCAAGGGTGGACTGGTCGTCGTCCCACGCGGTCTCCAGGTCGGTGACGCGACTGGTCGCGGCGCGCTGGTCACCCGAGTCGACCTTCGCCAGGGTGTCGGCGGTGATGGTGCGGAACGTGGCGATATCGGCCGGTGGGAACGGTGCCGTCGCCTCCTGCGGGGTGAGGTGACCGGCCACGGGCGCCGGGGTGTCCGCTTCCTCGCTCGCAGCGCTGTGCGGCTGGTGGTTCGCCCAGGCGAGCAGGGCGGTGGCGGCGACGGCCACGACGGCGTAGTAGGCCAGCATGCCCCGCTCACGTGCCGGGCTCGGTGTCCGCGGGGCACGGGCCGGTTCCTGGGCCTCGATGACGTCACTGCGGCTGAGCGTGAGGTACGCGACCGTGGCGAGGATGGCGACCAGGAAGATCACGCTGGTCAGTGCGGTGCCCATGCCCAGGCCGTCGCCACTGGGCGATCCGAGCCAGTCGCCTAGGTTCGCGCCGAGCGGGCGGGTGAGGATGTAGGCCAGCCAGAAGGAGAGCACGGCGTTGGCGCCGAGACGCCGGCCGACGACGACCGCGGCGATCAAGCCGAGCGGCAGGAGCACGGAGACGCCCGCGGTCCAGCCGGTGAGTTCGAGGGTCCAGTCCCCGGTGGCGGTGCCGAGGGCGAAGGTGGTCAGGACCGCGAGCCAGTAGAAGAGCTCGCGGGGCCGGGTGGTGACGCTGTGGACCGACAGGGTCC
This sequence comes from Streptomyces racemochromogenes, assembly GCF_044129415.1. GTDB lineage: Bacteria > Actinomycetota > Actinomycetes > Streptomycetales > Streptomycetaceae > Streptomyces > Streptomyces racemochromogenes_A. The sequence continues at coordinate 16,507 of NZ_JBBDHD010000016.1, read as the reverse complement.
CCTCTCGCACGTACCAGATGCCGAAGACCAGGGCGAGCATGCCGGCGAACACGCCGCTGCTCAGGGCCAGGGGCACTCCCAGGCTGTCGGTGAGGAGGTCGGTGTAGAGGGTGCCGGTCACGCTGACCACCACGACGGTGAGCCAGTACACGAACGGGACGTAGCGTGCGGTGCCGAGCTGCCAGGCCAGGACGGCTGCCAGGGTGCCGGTGAAGATCAGTGCGGTGTTCAGCAGGCCGACACCGAGGTTCATGTTGATCCAGTCGGCGAAGCTCTCGCCGACCGTGGTGCACAGGATCTTGATGATCCAGAACCAGATCGTGACCTCGGGCACCTTGTTCAGCATCCGCCCGGCAGGCGTCCCCGCGCTCTCGCCGACTCGGGGCCGGTCGTCCGAGTGGGCGGTTGCCCCTGGAGCCGTAGGGCTCCCCGTCGTTTCGTAGGTCATGCGGCCCGACTGTGTCACCGGGAACCTGAACGCATCCTGACTGCCCCACCGGTCACCGGATCGTGACGACAGCGATGCCCCTGCCCCCTACTCGGTGGTGTACGCGACCGAGTAGGAGACAGGGGCAGAAGGGTCAGGACGAAGACCGTGTCGCGCGGCGGTCGGCCGGGCCCAGCCACAGGACCACGGCGACGATGATCACGGCGAGGACCAGGCTGACCGGCCCGGTGCCCAGCCCGAGGCCCCCGCGCTCGGCGCCGACGCCGGCCCAGTCCGCGAAGGAGGCGCCGAGGGGACGGGTGAGCACGTAGGCCCACCAGAAGCCGAGCACGGGCGGGAGGGCGAGCAGCCGGTGGGCGAGCGCCGGCAGGGCGATCAGGGCGGCGAAGAGCAGTCCCGAGGGGAGGTATCCCCAGCCCAGGGTCGCCGCGGTCAGGTCGCCAACGGCCGTGCCGAGGGCGAAGGTGGCCATGACCACGGTCCAGTAGAAGACCTCGCGGCGTCCGTCGGCCACGGTCTCCACGGCGAGGGTGCCCTCGGTCCACCTCCAGACCATGAAGACCAGGCCCAGGATCAGGGCGAACGCCGTCGCGGACACCGCGTACGGCACGCCGAGGGCGACGTGCGCGACGTCGGCGGCCATGGTCCCGAAGACGCTGACCATCACCACGGCGGACCAGTAGACGGCGGGGACGTAGCGGCGTGCGCGGGCCTGCACGACCAGGGCGGCGGCCAGCAGGAGGCCGGCCCCGGCGACCGCGGGAACGGGCCCGAGGGTGCGTGCGAGGTAGTCGGAGGTGGTCTCGCCCATGCCGGTGGTGAGGATCTTGACGATCCAGAACTCCGCGGTCACCGCGGGGACCTTGCTCACCGCGGAGCGAAGGGCCTGGGGGTGGGCGCGGCGGTGCGCCCGAGGGGTTGTCGTGACGCCCAAGACGGCGGCACTCCTTTCTGCGCGGCGCGGCGGGGCCGTGGCGCTCGATCGGTGCGGTTCAGCCGCCCAAAACGGTGTTGCCGGTCAGCGTGCCGCCGGCGCCGTCGACGGTCACGGCGTGCCGCACGCCGTCGGGTCCGACGACGACGATCCGCCAGCCGCGGCCGCCGCCCTGCTCCGTGACCGGTGCCAGCGACTCGACCTTGCCGTCGTCGACCGCCGTGGCGGCCTTGTTCACGGCGTCCGCTGCGGAGAGCGAAGGCAGCGGTGCCGGTGCGCCGTCGGTCGAAGGGACACGCGCGTCGCCCGCACGTCGGCCGCGCCCACCGTCCCTGTACCGGCCGTCGCGTCCCTCACGGTGCTCGGAGTCCTCGCGGGATTCGTTGCTCCGCTCGTGGTCTCCGGCCGCCATCTTGCGCTCGCCGCGTCCTTCCTCCTCGTGGTGGTGGATGGCCGCCGCAGCCGCGCCGCCGCCGAGCACCACGACCGCCGCGGCACCAGCCGCGGCCCATCGTGCTCCGCGGCCGCGGAGCCGAACCTTGCGTGCCGGCTTCCGCGCCGTGGTCCCGGTGCCTCCCTCTCCCGGCTCGCCGCCATTCATGAACTGATCCTCGGATTCACTCACTGTGACCACCCCTGCCTCTTGGCGCGGTCCGGGGCCTGCACCCGGACGTCGCGGCACAGCATCGTCGGGGCCCGCTGAAGAAATCCTGAAGACCTGAAGGTCCCTTCAGGTTGGCGGCTCCGCCCGGGCGGAGCCATGAGCGACATGGTGGCGCGGCTCCGAGGCCCTCTCGCGGCCGGAGGCGGTGTCCCGCCCCCGGTTCTCGTGAACATCGACCCGCCGCCTCGGCCGGTGGCTCCCGAAGTCATGTGTTCGTTCTCGCGGAAGGCAGGCGTGTCTCGTCCAATCCGGTCGTTGGTCTGACCGGCCGCGCAGTGTGCAACCTGGGAGGAAGTCGGAGGGCAGGGCTATTGCTGCGGTTGTCGCGATTCCGGGCATCGGCAGGTGGATCGTGGCAGCGGTCCTCTCAGGACTCGCCTCGGCTCTCGGTGGGCCCGTGGCCCGGGGAGCCGTCTGAGATGAGCGTGCGGGACGGGGTGGACCATGGCGACCCCCATGTGCAGTTGGGGACAGTGAAGGCCCCTTCATCATGCCGTCGGTTCAGTGCGTCGCTCGTGGCGTGAGCGGGCGAGGTGGTGGGCGGTTCGCAGCAGCTCACGGGTTGCGGCCTGCGTGCGCTCGCCCGGGTTCACCACGGCCAGCCAGCCCAGGCTGCCGTACACGGGGTGCGCGATCACGGTGTCGGCTGCGCTGGGGTCGACCTCGCCGCTGACCGGTTCGCGCGGCGCGTGCCCGGTCCACCGGATGAACGCGTCCTTGCCGGCGGCGATGTTCACACGGAACGCGCCCGGCCTGTCCAAGCGGGACGACTCGTCATCGGGGTAGTCCTTGGTCACGACGGTGGCGAAGGGCTGGGACGCCGTCGGCGTGACGCCGTCGGGAGCGTAGTAGAAGAACGTGTCGCCCCAGCTGATTTCCGGTGTGCCGTCGCCGGGTGCGGGCCTGAGGGTCAGGACGCCGTCGAGGGTGTTCACGAAGCCGATGATCTCTTCACTCGTCATGTGCTCCAGTGTTCCCCTCACGTGCTTGTGGAGGCTTTCGGCCGCCGGAACCGCCTCTGGCATAGGGTTTTCATATGGCGAGTCTCAAGTCGGGTGGTATGCGCACCGCTGATGTCGCACGTGGCGTCGGATACTCCGTCCAGCAGATCCGCAACCTCGAACGCGACGGGGTGCTCCCACCCGCAGCGCGCACGGCCACGGGATACCGGACCTACGGCGAGCTGCATCTGCAGTGCGCCCTGGCCTACCGGTCCCTCGCCGCGGCGGCGGGGCCGATCGAGGCCAAGAAGATCGTCCGGGCCTTCCATCAGGGTCCGACCGCGCAGGCCCTGGCCCTCCTCGACGCGGCACACGCCCGACTCGACCGGGAGCGGGCCGAACTGGCGCAGGCCAAGGACGCCGCACGTGCGATCTCCCGCGAGCCGATCGACGACGTATGCGCCTCGGACGCGATGAGCACCTCCGAGCTCGCCGCCGCCCTCGACGTACGCCCCTCGACGTTGCGGCACTGGCATGCGGAGGGCCTCGTCGTCCCCGACCGCGACCCCGCGCGCGGAACCCGGCGCTACACACCGGCCCAGGTGCGCGACGCGCGGATCGTGCACCAGTTGCGCAAGGCCGGATACCGCATCACACCGCTCCGGGCCCTTGTGCCGCAGCTCCGCGATGGCCGCCGAGCGCGGGACGTCGATTCGGCGCTGGCCGCCAGGGACGCAGCAATCACCGCGCGATCCGCGGCCCTCCTCGACAGCGCGCCGGCCCTCCGCGCCGTGCTCTCCCTGCGGGGGCGAACAGACTGATCCGAAGACGGCCGTGAGGACCCGGCTCGGTCAGCGGTCGTCGGCGCGTGGTGGGGTGGTGGTGCGGGCGGTGGCTTGGAGGCGCAGGCCGCGCGGGATGAGGGTGGCGACCAGTTTGGGGCGGACGCGGCCGGCGCCGGGGAGGGGGCGCAGGTGCCAGTGGCTGGTGATGGTGGCGAGGGCGAGGGTGGCTTCGATGAGTCCGAACTGTTCCCCGATGCACTTGCGGGCGCCGGTGCCGAAGGGGACGAAGGCCTGGCGCGGTGGCTGGGGGCGTTCGGGTGCCCAGCGGTCGGGGTCGTAGTGGCCGGGGTCGGGGTGGAGGTCGGGGCGGTGGTGGATGAGGTAAGGGCTGTAGATGACGGTGGTGCCGGCCTGGACGGGGTGGCCGTTGATCTCGGTGTCGGTGGTGACCGTGCGGGTGACCATCCATGCCGGCGGGTAGTGGCGCAGGGTCTCGTCGACGACCTGGCGGGTCAGGGTCAGTCGGGGCAGGTCGGCGTGGGTGGGGCGGCGGCCGGCCAGGACGGTGTCGACTTCGTGGTGCAGGCGCTCTTCGAGGCCGGGGGCCTGGGTGAGGGTGTGCAGGGCCCAGGACAGGGTGCAGCCGACGGTTTCGGCGCCGCCCATGAGGAAGGTGACGGCCTGGTCGGAGATTTCGGCGTCGGTCAGTCCGCGGCCGTCGGTGTCGCGCGCGCTCAGGAGCATCGAGAGCAGGTCGCCGTGGTCGGTGTCGGTGGTGCGGCGTTGGGCGAGGGCTTCGTCGATGGTGTGGCGCAGGCGGGTGCAGGCCTGGAAGTAGCGGCGGGTGGCGGGGGTGGGCAGGCGGTCCAGGGGTGGCGGGGTGAGCATCCTGCGGAAGATGCCGGCCATGATGGTGGCCAGGTCCTGGGCGATGCGGGTGCGGGCGGTGGGGCTGAGAGCGTCGGAGAACAGGGCCGCGGCCACGTTGCGGGCGGCCAGGGCGGTCGTTTCGGCCATCACGTCGAGTACCTGGCCTTCGCGCCAGGCGGCGACCTGGATGGCGGTCTGGGCGGCGATGATCTCGGTGTAGCCGGGCATGCGATCGGGGTGGAAGGCCGGCTGGACCAGTCGGCGCTGGCGGCGGTGACGGCTGTGGGGGCAGGTGCCGAGGCCGTCGCCGAGGGACTCGCGGTAGCGGTCGAAGAGTTGGCCGCCCTTGTCGAAGACGCGGTCGTTGCGGAGCACCTCGTGCATCAGGTGCGCGTCGCACAGGACGACGACGTCCGTCGGGCCGATCCGGACCCGTACGACGTCGCCCTGCTGTGGGAGGGAGGTGAGGAAGCCCAGCGGGTCGCGGAGCAGGGGCAGGAGGTGGCCCACCACGGGGCGCGCTCCCGACGCGGTGGGGATGGGGGTGCCTGCCGTCGTCATGGCCGCTCCTGGCGTTCGTCGAGGGGGAGGGTACGGCCGCGGTCGGGCGCCGGGGCCGGGTCGGGTGCCCGGTCGGGGTGGAGGGTGCGGGTGGGGTGGCGGACGTCGATGACGTGCATGCCCGCCGCGCGGGCGGCGGTGACGCCCTCGTCGGTGTTCTCGTAGACCAGGCACCGCGCGGCGGGCACGCCCAGTCGGCGGGCGGCGGCCTCGAACGCGTCGGGGGCGGGCTTGAGACGGGTGACGTCCTCACGGGCGACCACGACGGTGACCACGTCGGAGAGCCCGGCTGCGGCGAGTCCGGCGCGCACGATGGCGCCGTCGTTGGCCGAGGCGACCGCGACCGGCCCCCTGCGCGCGGCGGCACGCGCCAGGGCCACCATCGGCGGGATCGGGGCCGCCAGGTGGGCGTTGGCGAGCCAGTGGGAGCGGGCCGAGCGCACCACGTCGCCGTCGGAGCAGCCCAGGCGCACTCCCAGGTCGGTGTGCAGCCGTTCGCGCAGGGCCGTCAGGTCCGCCAGGGGCGCCTCGCGCAGCCAGGCCAGGGAGGCGGCGTGGAAGCCGTGTGCGGTGAGGGCGGCGTGGACGGCGCGGGCGTTGAGGTCGCCGGTGTCGACGAGCGTTCCGTCGAAGTCGAAGATCTGGGCCGCGTACGGCATCCGGGTCACCTCCCGCAGCGGGCCAGGCCCCGCAGCACGTAGGCGGGTGCGAGGACGGGGACGTCGACGGGGATCGGGCGGGGGGCGGCGGTGTCGGCGGGGGCGTCGAATCCGCCGTCGGGGCGCTGACATGCGCTGAGGTAGGCGAGGGCTGAGGGGATCGGGCTGGTGCGGTGGAGCATGCCGAGGGCGGCGAGGGCGTAGCCGGTGCTGATGGGGTCGCTGGCGCGGCCTGGTTGCTGTCCCCAGCCGCCGTCGCGGTTGTGGGTGTGTTCCAGGCGGTCGGCGGCCCGGCCGAGGGCCTGTTCGACGGCCTCGGCCAGCGGTGGAGGCAGCGGGAGCCGGTCGCGGACGGCGGTCAGGCCGTGAGCGGCTCGGGAGATCGCGTTGCCGTCCGCGAGGCTCCAGCCGCGCTCGAAGGTGCCGTCCGGTCTCTGGCTCCCGGCCAGCCACCGGACGCCGGCCGCGATCTGCCGGGCGTGTGGTGCGGGGTGCTGGGCGAGTACGGCGAGGGCTCCGCCGGTCATGGCCGACTCCGAGGGGGTGCCCCGGCGGTAGGTGGGCCATCCCCCGTCGTCGTTCTGCAGGGCCCGTACATAGGCGTAGCCGGCCGCCAGGTGCGGGGCGTAGCGGACGGGATCGTGGTGGTGCAGGAAGACCATGGCCGTGTAGGTGGTGTCCATGTCGGTCTGGGTGGCCTGCGGTGTGTAGGACCAGCCGCCGTCGCCGGCCTGGCGGGCGGCCAGCCAGTCGGCGGTGCGCGCCAGCGTCTGGCGGTCGGTGCCGGCTTCGGTGAGCGCGGTCGCGGCGATCGAGGTCACCCAGGTGTCGAACGACTCGGCCACGCTGAACCCGCCGTCCGCGTGCTGGGTGGCCACCAGCAGGTCGATCCCCTGCCGGACGGCCGCCCGGTAGGCCGGGTAGGGGCGCAATGCGTGCAGGAACAGCAGGTGGGGCAGGTGGTTGCCCTCGAATACGCGCGGCTTGAGCAGCAGGTCCGCGAGGGCGTCGAGGTCGTCGTCGGCCACCGGGTTGCCCGCGGCCCGGTCACGGATGACCCGGCAGGCCGTCAGCTCGGCCTGCTTCCAGGTGTGCAGGCCGTCCGCGGGGTCGGTGGTGGGCGGCGGGGCGGGGGCGCTGCCGGCCCCGGCGGCATGGAGGATCGCGTTCATCAGCAGCCGCTTGCGGCCGGCGGTGTGGTGATCGAACCCCGCCAACAGGTCCCGGCCGGACGGCATGCCGAGCAGGGCCCGGTCCAGCGGGGTCAGTTCCCCGCTGCCGGTGGCGGTCGCGCGCAGGTAGGAGCGGACGCCGGCCAGGGCGTCGGGGTGGCGGTCGTCGTCCTGTAGCAGGCGGCAGGCCAAGACGGACTCCAGAACACGACTGCCGCAAGCGGAACGAACCGGCCCTTGGTGATCGATCCGCGCGCAGAGGTACTCACGCAGCCGATCGACCAGCGGCGATGCTGTCGCGGCGGGCGGAAGAAACGTCACTGCAACCACAGCCCACGTATTCCGGGCGCCACCACGCGAGGTATCTCCGTCATCTCCGCTTCCCTGCCAGGGCCGAGCACCGGCCACACATGATCCAGCTCGCACTACCCACCGCACCCGGCCAGGAAACAGACGGTCAGAAGCCCCCCGGCGCACGACAGAAGCAGGGGCAGCTCACCCGGCCACAGCGGTCCCGGACGGGTCCAGTCGCCGCCACGGCAGGTCAGGGCGCACGCTGCCCGGAGACCGCGCCCTCGCCCACCGCCGCGCCCCCGGCCCGGGGCCGGCGGGGCCCGGGCCGCGATGGCCGGGCGGGCCGGTCAGATAGTGGTCGTCGCGTCGTACAGCCGGGAGGGACCGCCGCCATTTGATGATCAACTGACCGGAATCCGGGTGGATGTGACCGAAAGCCATCGCCCAGACGGCGGCCGGTGGCGCCGACGGCCTCGCCCGGGACACAACGCGACGTCCACGGGACGCAGCCGAGCACGGTCGGCACGGCCGGCGCTCTCGTCATCCCTCAGTCGGCCACGTAGGCCGACCCTGCCGGGCGCTGGGACGAGCGGGCCCGAGTCACGCGCCCGCTGAATCCAGAGCGACGGGGAGTTCGTCGAAGCCATGGAGCCGGAGGGAGTTCCGGTACCGGACTGGTCGGTCGGGGAGAAGGGCGAGGCCGGGCAGGTGCAGCAGGTGACCGAGAGCGGTCTGGAGCTGGACGCGGGCAAGGGCCGCGCCCAGACAGTGATGGGGGCCGCGTCCGAAGGCCAGGTGCGCCTTCGATGCGGGTGCGGGAAGGGAGCGGTGGGGGTCGGGGCGGACGGCCGGGTCGCGGTGCGCCGAGGTGAGGCTGAGCAGCACCGTGTCCCCGGCACCGATCCGTGCACCGGCGAACGTGAGGTCCGTGCGCGCGAAGCGGGGGGCGGCCGTGGCCGTGGGCGCGGTGTGCCGGAGCACTTCCTCGACGGCGGCGGGCAGTAGCCGCGGGTCGCCGCGCAGCGTGTCGGCGTGGTGGGGGTGGGTGAGCAGGTGGAGCGCGCCGTGGCCGATGGCGTGGGTGACGTTCTCGATACCCGCCCACCAGATCTGGAACGCGAGGGAGACCAGTTCGTCCTCGGTGATCTGCCGGTGGGTGTCGTGTGCGGTGACCCAGGCGCTCAGCAGATCGCTTCCGGGCTTCCTTCGCCGCAGTGCGATGAGGCGGGTGATCAGGTCGAGGACGTGGTGGACGGCCGTGTCGAGCTGGGAGTGGCGGCTGTGCGTGACCATGGCCGCCGTCCATTCGGCGAGGGCCGGCCGGTGGGCGCTGGGGACGCCGAGCAGGTCGGCGGTGACGGTCAGCGGCAGCGGGATGGCGAAGTCGGTGATCAGGTCGGCCGAGGGCCGTGCGGCCAGGCCGGCGGTCAGCTGCGCGGTGACGGATCGTATGCGGTGGCGCATCGTTTCGGCTCGGCGCGCGGAGAAGGCCGCGGCGGCGAAGCGACGCAGGCGTTGGTGGCCGGCGCCGTCCCTGGTCAGGAGGTTGTCGTGCAGGGGCTCGGGGAGGGAGAAGCCGTCGTGTACCGGGCGGGTGTGTACGGAGGACGGGTCCACCGTCAGCCGGGGATCGCCGAGAGCGGCACGGACGTCTGCCTCGCGCGTCAGGAGCCACAACGGCGCACCGCCGGCTGCCTGCCGGCGGCGCACGGGGGCCTCGGCCCGGAGCGAGGTCGGTAATGGGTGCGGGTCCCTCCGCGCACCGTCCATGATCACGAGCCAGGTCCCCGCCCTTGCGTCAATGGCCGGCCGCGGCCGCCCCACGGCCGGACGGCAGGCGAACCGATCCTGCGGTGGTTGCCTCTTGCGGCGATCGGCCGCCCGTCGGCAGAACTGCCGGCGTACCGTTGCAGCTCGGCTCAGGGCTCCAGTTCGAGGGCGAGGCCGACCTTGTGGCCTCCGGTCCTGGTCGCGGGGGCGGCCGGTGCGGGGCTCTCCGCAACCGAGGGGGCTTCCTGCTCGGTGGGTTCAGGGCTCGTGGGCGTGTTCTCCGCGGCCATGGTGGCTTCCTCCCGGTGGAGTCGGTGATCACGCAGCATAGGACAGCCGTCGGCCGCTGGAGTCGCTTTCGGCAAGACTTCGCCCGGTGCGCGCCACCCGCAAGCGCTGGACGGGGCGGCCTGCCGGGACCCGATCGCCCCGGCCCACGGATGCCGATGGACCGTGATGATCAAGGAACTGATAGTTCTTCTCATGCCTACGAAGGCGATGGGGGAGGTGGCATGACGGGGCTCTTCGACACCGACGTGATCGCGGCACTGGCACGTGGCGGTGCCGAGACGCAGCGCCGGATCCTGGAGCGGTGGCCGGACCGGATAGCCGACGAGATGGCCGACGGCTTCACTCGCCGGCATCCGGACATGGCGGCGAAGTCCGGCTTCGCCCGCTGGCAGCTCGTGGCCCTGACCGTCGTCGTGGTGGGCGTCCTGACGGGCGTGGTGCTCGTGCCGCTGCCCACGCTCGCGCTGCTGACCTCGGTGGTGACGGGCTACAGCCTGCTGCACGGCGTGGTCGCGCTGAACGGCCTGCTGGCGGGGCGCCGCCACGGCGGGCTCGCGGATCCGCCGGTCCCGGAGGCGGACCTCCCCTCCTACACCGTGCTGGTGCCCGCCTACCAGGAGGCCGGGGTGATCGGCGGCCTGGTGCGGCACCTGGCCGCCCTGGACTACCCGTCCGACCGCCTTGAGGTGCTGATACTGGTGGAACGGCACGACCCGGACACCACCCGGGCGGTGCTCGCCGCCGACCCGCCCCCGTTCGTGCGCGTAGTGCAGCTGCCACCCGGGCCGCCCCAGACCAAGCCCCGCTCCGTGAACCTGGGCCTGATGCTGGCCCGCGGCGAACTCCTGGTGATCTTCGACGCCGAGGACCGCCCCGATCCCGCACAACTGCGGCACGTCGCGGCCCGGTTCGCGGCGCGCGGTCGGCAACTGGCCTGCGTCCAGGCCCGACTGCTGTTCCGCAACCCCGCCGACAACTGGCTGACCAAACAGTTCGCCATGGAGTACGCGCTGCGGTTCGGAATTTCCCTGCCCGGCCTGGCGCGCCTGCGGCTGCCCATCCCCCTCGGCGGGACCAGCAACCACTTCCGCACCGACACCCTGCGCGACCTCGGCGGCTGGGACGCCTGGAACGTCACCGAGGACGCCGACCTCGGCATGCGCTGCGCCGCACTCGGCTACCGCACCGAGACCATCGAGACGATCACCTGGGAAGAGGCCCTCGACACCATCGGCCCGTTCGTACGGCAGCGCACCCGCTGGTTCAAGGGCTTCCTGATGACAACAGCGGTGCACACCCGCAACCCCCGTCACACACTGCGCCGGTTCCAAGCCTCCGGAATCCTGGTCCTGCTCGGCATCGTCGCCGCCGGCCCGGTCACCGCTCTGGTCCAACCCCTCATCACCGCCCTCACCGTGGCCGCGGTGTTCGACCGGAGCTGGTCCTCGGCCGGCTCCGCCCTGATGCTTCCGGTGCTCGCCGCGCAAGCCGGTTCGGCCGCCCTGTGGATCGCCATCACCTTCGCCGCCGCCAGGCGCGCCCGGCTCGCGGCCCCGTGGCACGCCGTGTTCGTGCCGCTGTACGCACTGCTCTGGTCCGTCGCCGCCTGGCGTGCGGTGCACCAACTGGCGGTCGCCCCCTTCACCTGGGAGAAGACCCCGCACGCGAACGACCGGGCCGCGGGCTCACACGAGCAGGACCTCCGCTGTGAGCCGGGCAGCCGGATGACGCTGCTGTGACCAGGCGGCGACCTCCGCTGGCCGCCGCACGACCTGGACGAGAACCCAGGAAAGATATGTCGTGCCTGGTCGGTCGTCGAGCCGGCGCGAAGACGACCAGTTCCACCGCCCTCGACCCAGACGATGACGACCCTTCGCCACCCCCGCCCGCGCTACCGGCGGGGGTGAACGCCACGTCGGTGCCGCCGCAACCTGCAGCGATGTCCAGCGGCCGGTCCTTGTCTACAAAATCCGGCATCTCGGCCCCGGCGGGACCTACGACTTCAAGAACCGGCCCACCTGTGGCTACTACCTCCGCAGCGTCACCGCCGGAATCATCGACAGCAACCCCTAAAGCGGCACTCCGCAGACGACCTGTGGCACCCCGGGCGGCAGCGCCTCCCTGACCGAGAGCGAACCCAACGACACCCGGGCCACCGCCGACGACGCCACCGCCGTCACCTCCCCCGCCTCCCTCACCGGCACCTTCGGGGGCGCGGCCCCGCCGGCAGCCCGGATGGCCCGGAGCGCCCGGAGCGCCCGGAAACATCGGCATGAACCTGGCGTTGTCGTGATGGTGTTGTCTCAAGACTCCGTCGCCCGCCCGCGGTCCCGCGGCTCTCCGTCGGTGCGGACAGCACCGCAGGTTGGCCCGGGCGGCAAACCGAACAGTTTGATGAGGTGATCGACTTGCCCGGCTGACACACTACGGGCATGCGTTGGCCGTACCGGGGGGTCCGATGAGGTTCAGTGTGCTGGGGTCGCTGGCGGTGTGGGACGGGGCGGGAGCGATCCGACCCCTGCCCCGGCCGATGCCCCGGGCCCTGCTCGCCGTGCTCCTGCTCGACGCCAACCGCACAGTGCCGTCCCACGAAGTGATGGCAGTGCTGTGGGGTGAGAAGCCTCCGACCACGGCCGCCGCCTCCCTGCACAACCACGTGGGCTGGCTGCGGCGGACCTTGGGGGACGAGGGAGCGGTGCGGCTGAACTCGGTCGGCCAGGGTTTCGTGCTCCGCGTCTCGGAAGGGGAGCTCGACTGCGACGATTTCGAGCGGCACGTCCAGCGGGCCCAGTCGGCCTTACGCGCCGAGGAGTGGGCACGTGCCGCGGCCGAGGCGCAGGCAGCCCTCGCTCTGTGGCGCGGCACGCCGCTGGCCGACGTACCCCGTCTCGCCGAGCACACGCGCGTCGAGGCGCTCAGGGAGCACCGGCTCCACGCCTACGAGTGCCTATTCGAAGCCCTGCTCCAGCAAGGCCGGTTGGAGGGCATGTCCACCGAGCTCGGGGTGCTGGTCAAGGAGCACCCCTTCCGAGAGTCCTTCCACCGCCAGCTCATGCTCGCGCTGGCACGCGGCAACCGCCAGGCGGACGCACTCGCGGTCTTCCAGAACCTGCGGCGGTCCCTGGTCGACGAACTCGGGGTGGAGCCGGCGGCCGCGGTCCAGCAGGCCCACCAACAGATCCTGTCGGAGGAGCGCCTCCCCCCGCCGGCCGCGGGCCCCGTCGCGCGGCCGGCGGCAGGCGTGCGGACGTCTCCCCCGCCACAGCCCAGCCTCCCGCCCGCGCAGCTCCCTTCGCCGCCGTCCCACTTCGTCGGCCGCGAGGAGGACACCGCCGAGCTGCGCGCCGTGCTCCTCGCCGAAACGGGGCACACCACCGTGGCGGTGATCAGCGGCATGGCCGGGGTCGGAAAGACCGGCCTGGCCCTCCACCTGGCCCACCAGCTGCGCCAGGACTTCCCACACGGTCAGCTCTACCTCAACCTCCACGCCGCCACTGCGGGGATGGACCCGCTGGAGCCCGGGACCGCGCTGTCGGCCCTGCTGCGCGGCCTCGGCGTGCCACCCGGCCTGGTCCCCTCCGACACCGCCGAAGCCGCCGCGCTCCTGAGGTCCACGCTCGCCGACCAGCGCGTCCTGCTCCTCCTGGACGATGCGGGCTCGGCCTCCCAGGTCAGGCCCCTCCTTCCAGCCGGGTCCGGGTGCGCGGCGCTGGTCACCAGCCGGCGGCCGCTGACCGCGCTGGGCGCCGCCGGGCACGTCCGCCTGAAACCGCTGTCGGCACGGGCCGGCGCACTACTGCTGCAGAGGGTGTCGGGCCGTACCACGCCCCGCGCCGAGTCGGCGGCAGCCGACCGGCTGACGGAGCTGTGCGGGGGGCTGCCGCTCGCCCTGCGCATCGCGGGCGCCCGGCTGGCGGGCCGGACCGCCCTGACGGTGGAAACCCTGGCACGCCGCCTGGCGGTACAAGGGGCTCGGCTCGACCACCTGGAAATCGAGGATCTCAGCGTGCGCCGCTCCCTGGCCGTGGCCTACGACGCGCTGCTGGCCTCCGCGGACTCCGTGGACCGCGATGCGGCGTGCGCTCTGGAGCGCCTGGGAGCCCTGGACCTGCACGACTACGGCACCGATGTGACGGCCCAGCTCATGGGCGTGCCGGCCAACCGGGCCGAGCAGGCACTGGAGCGCCTGGCCGAGGTGGCCCTGCTCGACGAAGTGAGCCTGGGCAGGTACACCCCACACGACTTGGTGCGGGACTTCGCCCGCGAGATGGCACCGGCCCCCGACGCCGGGCACGCCCGGGCCGACGCCGCCGAGCGCGCGCTGGAGTGGTACCTCGACTCCGTTGAGGGCTGCCGACAGAGCCTGCGCTCGGCCAGTGCGGGGCAGCCCGACGGTCCGGGCCCTCGATTCGCCAGTGCGGCCGCCGCGGTCGCCTGGGCAGACGGCGAATTGGAGAACCTGGTCCTCCTGGCCGAAGAGCCCGGCTGCGGCCGGCTGGGACTGCGGCGCACGCTCGCCCTGATCGAATGCCTGTGCCCTTACCTCGCGGACCGCGGCCACGCGGAGAAAATGAAGCGGCTGGCCGGCCACGCCGTCTCACTCGCCCGCCGCAGCGGGGAGCCGGAAGCGGAGCAGCGGCTGTTGTTCCAGTTGGCCGTGGCGCACTACTCCGAAGGGAAGCCGGCGGCCGCGCTGGCCTGTCTGGACGAGGCCGGTGCCCTCTTCAGGGGGAGCGGTCCCGACCTCGCCATGATGAGGCTGTTCGGAAACCGCGCCGAGTTGCTGGCCGTTCTGGGACGCCACGACGAAGCCCGCGAGAGCCTGGACCGCAGCCTGGCGCTGCGGCCCGACGGCCTCAGCGACTTCCACGACGCGCTGCACCTCGGGCAGCAGGGCAACGTCATCGCCCACACCGACCCGCGGTTGGGGCTCGCGTACCAGCACAGGAGTCTGGGCATAGCCCGGCGGCTGGGGATACCCGCGCTACAGCTCGTGGCGCTCTGCAACGCGGGTACGGCGCACCTGTCCCTGGGAGAACCGGCCGAGGCACTGTCGTGCTTCGAGGAAGGGCTGCGGATCCCGGCTGACGGCGGCGCCCACTGGAACTCGGAACGCGAGATCCGGCTGGGCCAGGTCCTGGCCCTGGTCCGGCTCGACCGGCTGGAGGAGGCCCGCGCGCGGTGCACGGAGTTCCTCGCGTCGGCCGAGGCCCGCGGCGACCGGCACGCCACGGGCCTCGTCCACTACGCCCACGGCCACGTCCTGCAGGCCGCCGGCCGGACCTGGGAGGCCCACCGGCTGTGGCGGACCGCCCTTGAGTCCATGGAAGGCACCGACGGCCCCGTGCTCCGTGAACTCCGCGACCTGCTGACTGCGACCTGCTGACTGCCTCCGGGACGCGGGGCGACCACCCTCAAAGCCGCCTCAGCCTTGACCCGCCGTCCCCGCAACCGGGATCGCCCGGGTCGGGTGTGGAGAGAACGGTCCCTCATGCGGTCGACCGCGACGCACGGGCGGAGGAGCTCAATCGCTTGCCGAGACCGGTGCCGCGTCCGATGACGGCGGGCTCCGGGGAGCACGCGGCCCCCGCGCTGTGGGTGCTCGCCGGGGCACTGTCCGGGCTCATCCCGGAGGCCGCCGAGCTCTGGAGGTCATCCAGGCCCCGTCGCCACGTTCCGCGAACACATCGAGCATGCCCCGGCCGCAGCCGCGCCGAGTCCGCCGTGCCGACACCGCGGCGGACTCGGCGGTGCTGAGCACCGGCCTGCGGCCGGTGCGCACTCCCCCACCAGCCGCCCGCCATCGAGGGCCAACCCCGAGGGGGCACAGGGCCGACCGAGACAGCCGCGGGTTCTCTGGCGGTGGCCCTGACCGCCTACGGGCCGGCAACGTTTCGGGCCCGGGCGACCGTCGGTGTTGAACCACACGGCGACGTCGGACCGGTCGACGAACCGGGAGAGGCCGTCGTTACGGCCCAGGCTGATGCACTGGGCCGCGTACAGCCGGTTGAGGGTCTCGGGCCGCTCGCCCCCGACCACGCTGAGCACCGTGTCGGCGACCCGGGCACCCATCGGCATCGCCGCCTGGCAGCTCATCCGCAGCGGCAGGCCCGATGGCGCGGCCGAGCCCGCGCCGCGAAGAGGCGGTCGAGCGCGACCAGGGTCCGGGCCACCGAACGGCGGCGCCGGTGGTGCAGGTACGGACCGAGCACCCGCCGCAGACCAGGGTCACGCGCGGGCCGCCTCCGCGAGCTCGACCGCGGTCTCTATGCCCGTCGGCCCGGTTCCCACCACCGTCATCGGAGCCGATGCACGGGTGAGAGCCTCGGGCGTGGAAGTGGACGCCTGGCAGGCCGGTGGGCCAGTACGCCGTGCACCGCGCTACAGGAGGGTGCCGTGGGCCTCATGTTGGTCGGCTGTTGCCGGGCTGTTGGTGGGGACCAGCACAGTGAGTTCCGTGCGCTCCGCAGCGAGCAGCACCTGTACCTGTGACGAGGCAAGCAGGAGATTGCGTCGTCCAGCCACCTTCCTGAAGAACTTGGAGTCACCGTGAAGAAGATCGGCCAGGCTGTCGTGACGACCCTCGCGATAGCCACCTTCGGCCTGCTCGCCGCCGGCCCCGCGAGCGCGGCCTCCTCCGTCTGTGAGGGATACACCTGCACCAGCGGAAGCGTGCCCGCCAACGGCAACCACCAGGTCTGCTTCTCCGGCACCCACACCGCCCTCGCCTACTGGGGGCGGGCCGAGCTCTGGGACGCCGACACCGGCGTGATGGTCGGCTCCTTCGCCACCAACCCCCTGGAGACCAAGAGCGCGTGCGTGGGCGGTCTGTACGGGCAGCACTACTACGAGCGTGGCACCGGCGGGTTCTTCTACGGCAAGGTCTGGAACTGAACCACAGTTGTGGAGCACGATGAGCGGCCTCTGCCTGTAGGCCTTCGGTCAACCGGGGACGCCGTCCGCTGACGGGGAAGCGGTGGCGTAACGGCCGCTCCCGTCGGGCAGGACCGGCCGGGGGGGGGGGGGGGGGCGGGCGGGGGCGCGGGGGGGGGGGGGGGGGGGGGGGGGGGGGGGGGCGGGGGGGGGGGGGGGGGGGGGGGGGGGGGGGGGGGGGGGGG
>NZ_JBBDHD010000159.1:0-12952 GCF_044129415.1 Streptomyces racemochromogenes | reverse complement strand
CCAGGAAGCAGCCTGCGGTGATTGCTCCGCCAGGACGACCGCCGATGTTCGCCATGTCTGCGAAGTTAGACTCCAGCTGTTCCTGGAACTCGTCCCCCAGCGGCAGACGCCACGCGCGGTCGCCGGCCTGCTCGGACGCGCCGATCAGCTCGTGCGCCAGCGGGTTGTGGTTCGACATCAGGCCGGTGATGTGGTGCCCCAGCGCGATCACGCAGGCGCCGGTCAGGGTAGCCACATCGATAACCGCGGCCGGGCCGCCGCCCGCCGCACGGCGGCCCTGCTCGGCCTGCCCGAACTCCCCCAGGGCCCACGGGAACACCCGGCCGACGGGCCCGGCACGCTGGAGCTGCGCGGGGTCCGCGTCGAACGCGCGGGGCGGACCGTGCTGCACGGCATCGACCTGCGGCTGCCGGGCGGCACCACCACCGCCGTCGTGGGCCGCTCCGGCTCCGGCAAGAGCGTGCTGGCCGCCGTCGCCGGACGGCTGACCGCCTGCGACAGGGGCCGGGTGCTGCTCGACGGCACCCCGCTGGAGGAACTCACCGCCGACGCGCTGCGGCGCGAGGTGGGCCACGCCTTCGAGCGGCCGGCCCTGTTCGGGCGGAGCGTCGGCGCGGCCATCGCCTTCGGGACCCGGCCCCGGCCCGGCGGCGACGCCGTGCGCGCCGCGGCCCGGGCCGCGGGGGCCGACGCGTTCGTGCGCCGCCTCCCCGGCGGCTACCGGACCCCCCTGCGGGACGCTCCCCTGTCCGGCGGGGAACTGCAACGCCTCGGCCTGGCACGGGCCTTCTGCGGGGCGGGACGGGTACTGGTCCTGGACGACGCCACCTCCAGCCTGGACACCGTCACCGCCCGCGAGGTGGAACGCGCCCTGGCCCGTGACGTGCGCGCCCGGACCCGGCTGGTGGTGACCCACCGGGCCGCCACGGCCGCGCGCGCCGACCTCGTCGTCTGGCTGGAGGAGGGCAGGGTCCGGGCGACGGGGCCGCACGCCCTGCTGTGGCAGGACCCCGCATACCGCTCGCTCTTCGGCTGGGACGGGGACCACTGCGGCGGGACCGGCCGGTGAGCGCCGACGGGACCGGCGCCTGGCGCCGCGTCGGAGGTGAGGGACGCCGATTCCTGCGCGGCCGGATCCGGACGCTGCGCACCCTCGCCCTGTGGTCCCTGCTGGAATCCGCCCACACCTTCCTCGGCGGCTACGCGGTGGCCCGCGCCCTCGACGACGGCTTCCTCGCCTCCCGGACCGGCACCGGCCTCTCCTGGCTGGCGGTCGCCGGGGCCGGGGCCGTCCTCGGCGGGCTCGCCCTGCGGGGCGTCTTCGGCGGACTCGCGGAGCTGGTCGAGCCGCTGCGCGACGGTCTGGTGCGCCGGGCCGTGCGCCAGGCCCTGGAGCGCGCGGTGGCCGACCCGGCCCGGGCCGGCCGGGACGGGGCCGTCTCGCGGCTGGCCCAGCAGACCGAGATGGCCCGGGACTCCTTCGCGGGACTGGTGCTCGTCGCCCGGTCCTTCGTCTTCACCGCGGCGGGCGCGCTGGCCGGCATGGCGGCGCTGGCGCCGGTCCTGCTGCTGTTCGTGCTGCCGCCGCTGCTCCTGGGGACGGCCGGCTTCCTCCTCACCCTGCGCCCGGTGGCACGGGCGCAGCGGCGCGCGCTGGATGCCGACGAGGCCCTGGCCGCCCGGACCGGGGAACTGGCGGCGGGGCTGCGCGACGTGGTCGCCTGCGGCGGCGGTGCGCGCGCGGGGGCCGGCCTGCTGGCGCCGATCACCGCACAGGAGCGGCTGACCGTGCTGCTCGCCCGGTGGTCCGCCCTGCGCACCCTGGCGCTCGCAGTGGCGGGCCGGCTGCCCGTCGTCGCGCTGCTCCTGGGGGCGCCGTGGCTGCTGGGGCGCGGGGTGAGCGCGGGCGCCCTCGCCGCCGCGCTCACCTACCTGGTCCAGTCGCTGCTGCCGGCGCTCGACGCGCTCATGGGCGCCCTCGGCTCCGCCGGCACCCGCCTCGTGGTGGTCCTGGACCGCTTCTGCACCCCGCACCCGGTACGACCGCCGGCCGGCGCGGTACGGGAGCCGGCACCGGATCCGGCCGGCCCGGGCCCCGCCTCGACCCCGGCACCGGGACCGGCCCCCGGGCCCGGGCGGCGGCCCGGCCCGGCGGACTCCCGGGGAGCGGGCGCGGCGGCCGAGCTGCGCGGGGTGCGGTTCGCGTACGGGATGCGCGCCGAGCCGGTGCTCGACGGTCTCGACCTGGTCCTGCGCGAGGGGGAGCACCTGGCCGTCGTCGGGCCGAGCGGCATCGGCAAGTCCACGCTCACCGCGCTGCTGGCGGGGCTCCTCCCGCCCGGCCGCGGCACCGTACTGCTGGCCGGTGCCCCCGCCCGCCCCGGCCCGCCGCGGGGCCCCGACCCGCGGCGGACCCTGCTGCCGCAGCAGGCGTACGTGTTCACGGGCTCCGTACGCGAGAACCTGGGCCACCTGTGTCCCGGTCCGGTACCCGGCGCACAGCTGGAACGGGCCGTGGCCGCCCTCGGGGCGGACGGCCTGGTGGACCGGCTGGGCGGCCCGGACGCACCGGTCGACCCGGCCGCGCTCTCGCAGGGCGAGCGCCAGCAACTGGCCCTCGTCGCCGCCTACCTGTCGCCGGCACCCCTGCTGCTGCTGGACGAGGCCACCTGCCACCTCGACCCGGCGGCCGAGGAACGCGCCGAGCGGGCTCTCGCCGCCCGTCCGGGCACGCTCGTCGTGGTGGCCCACCGCATCTCCTCAGCGGCACGGGCGGACCGGGTCCTCGTCCTGGACGGGAACCGTGCGGTCTGCGGCACGCACGAGGACCTCCCGGCCAGGTCGGCCCTGTACCGCGAGCTGGTGGGGCTCTGGAACGCCGGGGTGTGAACGGGCCGGCGGCCGGGCCTCAGACCCAGCCGGCCCTCCGCGAGATGCGGATGGCGTCTATCCGGTTGCGGGCGCCGGTCTTGCGGGTGACGGCGGCCATGTAGTTGCGCACGGTGCCGCTGGCAAGGTGCAGGGCGCGCGCGATCTCGGCGACGGAGTCGCCTTCAGCGGCCCGGGCCAGCACGCTGAGTTCGCGCGGGCTGAGCGGCATGGGGTCGGCCTCCAGCAAAGCCGAGGCCAGGGAGGCGTCGACGAACCGTCCTCCCGCGGCGACCTTTCGGACGGCCCGGACCAGCCGTCCGGGCGAGCCGTCCTTGTCCACGTAGCCGCGGGCCTCGGCCTGGACCCCGCGCCGCAGCGCGCCGGGCGCTCCCGAGGTGGCGAGCACGAGCAGCGGGGCCGCCGGCTCGGCGAGCGGGCGGGCGGCGCCCTGGAGCCCCAGCGTGGCCGAGGCGCCCGGACAGTCGAGGTCGACGACGGTCACGTCCGGCCGTAAGGACTCCGCCTGGCGCCCGGCGGACCGCCAGCAGGCGGAGTCGGCGTCGAAACCACCTTCGGATCTGAGCAGGGCGGCGAGGGCCGACCCCACGAGGCTGACGCTGTGCAGGACGAGGACCTTGGTCATCGGGGTGCTCCTGGCGTGGTGATCGATGGGCACCCAAGCGGGTGCCCAGCAACCATGCGGGAGGAACGCGACCTTGGGCGGTGCCGCGGCCGGCGTGGCCGAAGCCCGACGCCCGTCCCCTCGCCCGCAGGGGCCGCCGCACCCGCCCCACGCACCACCGCTGCGGCTGCGGCGGCGGTCGGCGCCGCCCGCCCAACAAAAGCGGTACGGCTGATTCCGGCCGGATGCGGACGGCCGGCCCGACCCGCGGCGGGGTCCGCGCCCGGATCAGAACCGGGCCGGGCCGTCCTTGTCCGCCGACGCGTCCGGCCGGGTGTGCGCGAGGAGTTCGGCGATGACCTCGCTGCCGAGGGCGTACGCCGGCACGCCCGCGGTGATGAGCGCGGTCTCGGCGACGCCGATCAGGTCCGCGATGCCCGCTCCGGCGTGCAGGGCGCCCCGGGCGTGGATCCGGGCCGGGTGCTCGCGGCCGAGGGCCAGCAGCTGCCCGAAGTGGACGAGCTGCTGCACCCGCGCCCCCAGCGGGTTGTCGGTGAGTACGACGTGCCGCAGCTCCGCGAGCGCCTCCTCCGTCGGCAGCCGGCCGAACTCGCCCGCCAGGCCCAGCCTTTGCTCCACCCCGCCCGGCACGGCGCCGAGGGTGGAGCGGTACCGGTCGCGCACGGCCTCCGTGCGGGAGGCGGGGGCGGCGTCCGCGGCGTTCCGGGCGTCCGTGGCGCGGTTCATGACGCGACCCGGGCGAGCGCGACGCGCACGGCCTCCCGGGCGTCCGGCGGGAAGTCCACCGCGCCGCCGATGGCCGCGGCGGCGATCTCGGCCTCGGCGCTCTCCTCGATCGCCACCACCAGGTGGGCGGCGGCCGCCGCGTCCGGGCCGAACACGAGGAGCCCGTGGTTGGCCAGCAGGACGGCGGAGGTCGTGGGGCGGCGCTCCAGCACCTCGACGATGCCGCGCACCGACACGTCCGATCCGCGCGGCCCCCAGGGCACGACCGGGACCTCCTCGGCCTGCCCGAAGCGGAGCATCGGCTCGGTGCGGCAGGGCAGCGGCCGGTGGGCGACGGCGAAGGCGGTCGCGGAGGGCGAGTGGGTGTGGATGACCGCGCCCACACCGGGCCGGGCGCGGTACACGGCGGTGTGCATGGCGGTGATCTCGGCGCTGACGGACCGCAGGGTGCCTTCGAGGACCTGTCCGTCGAAGGCGACGGTCGCCAGTTGTCCGGGCCGCAGGCCCCGGACGTGCCCCGGCGTCAGCAGGATGCGCTCTCCGTCGAGCCTGGCGCTCAGGTTGGCGTGTCCGGAGTGCGACATCACCCCCGCCGTGAAGAGCGCCTCCGCCGCTTCCACCAGCTGGTCCGCCCGCTCGTCGCGCACGCGCGTGTCACTCATGGGGTTGCCTCCAGGTGTGCTGCCGACGGCGGCCCTTGCGCCGCCGTCTACGTGCCGACCACTCTTCAACTTGAACTAAGGTTCAAGTCAAGCCGCCGGGGTCGGATCCCCGAAGGAGCAGGAGGAACGGGTGGAACGAGTGGAACGCGCCGTGCGCATGACGATCGGCCGGCTCTCCGAGCTGACCGGGGTGCCCGCCTCGGCCATCCGCTACTGGGAACGCCACGGCCTGCTGCCCGCCCCCGAGCGCGAGAGCGGGCAGCGGCGCTATCCGCCGGAGGCGGCGGAGCGGATCACGGTGCTCCGCACCTGTCAGCAGGCCGGGCTCACCCTGGGCGAGATCGGCGAGTTCCAACGGGAGCGACCTGAGCGGGAGGCGATGATCCGCGCGAAGATCACCGAGATCGAGCAGCGCATGGTGGACCTGGACCACGCGCACCAGTTGCTGACGCATGCCCTCCGGTGCGGCGAGGAGGACATCGTCACGTGCCCGAAGTTCCGTGAGCAGATGGCCGCCTGGCGGACGGCCGATCCGGCGCCCTGAACGGCGCGCGGACTACTTCTTCGTCTGGTTGAGGCAGAGCACGAACTGCTTGCCCGAGCTGCGGCGGGAACCGCGGGTCTGCTCGTAGTAGCCCAGGTCGGACTTGCCCTGGCAGCGGTTGGTGTCCAGCGTGCCGGGGAGCACCTCGACCACCTTGTACGCGGCTCCGGTGGAGCCGCAGTCCACCACCTGGAGGTCCAGGCTGGCGGCGGTGGTGCCGTTGTTCTTCAGGCAGTCGCCGACCTTCGCGTGGTCGGCGTCGTCCTGGCTCAGGAAGTACCCCACCGCGGCGGCGATGAGGACGACCACGATGCCGATGGCCTTGAGGACCTTCATGACGCCGATGCCCCCGCTGCGGGCCGGAGGGGCCGGAGGGGCGCCCCACTGCTGCGGGGGCGGCGGCTGCATCTGCATCTGGGGCGCGTTCGGGTACATCGGCTGCTGCGGCGCCCCGCCGTAGGGCGGCTGGCCCTGCGGCGGGGGGTACGCGTACCCCGGCTGGGGCTGCGGGTACCCCTGCGGCTGCTGTGCGTACGGGCCGGGCTGGCCGTACGGGCCGGGGCCCTGCGGCTGCGGCGGATAGGTCATACGGGAGTCCCCCACGATCACGATGGTGCGATTGACGTGGGCACGCTATATCAATCGACGCCCCTTGCCTGAATCCGTCCGGCGGCGCGCGGCCGGCCCGGCACGGCGGGGTGGAACCGAGAGTTCCGCCCGGCCGTCACAGGCCGCCTCGGCGACGGCCGGCGCCGTCATCGCCGGAGGGGCCGGGCTCGTCGTCCCACTCGGGGGGTGTCGTGGTGCCGCAGGCCCAGTCGCGTCGCAGGATCGCGTACCCGACGGCGTCGCGGAATTCGCCGTCGGGAGCCGGCCACGCGTCGCGGTGGTGCGCCTCCTTCGCGTAGCCGCTCCGCCGGAAGGCGCGGCGCATCGCCTCGTTGTCCTGTCGCGTGGTCCCCTCGATCCGCCGGACGTGCGGGAACTCGGTGAACAGGTGGGTGGTGAGCCAGGCCAGGGCCCGGCCGCCGATCCCCCGCCCCCGGTACGCCGAGCGCAGGCGCAGGTCGAACAGGGGTGTGTCGTCGCGCAGGTCCATCAGGCGGACCAGTCCGGCCCGTTCCCCGTCCACGGTGATCCAGAAGGTGCGGTTGTCCCGGCCCTCGTAGCGGCCGTCCGCGATCCGGCGCCGGGCTTCGGCCGGGTCCACTGCGGCCGTCGCGTGGAACGGCCAGGTGTCGCCGCAGAGGAAGGCGACCAACTGGTCGGCGTGGGCGGGCCCGTATTGTTCGTAGGTGATCTCCACGGGCAGACCCCAGGGCCGGGGAGGCCCGGGCCGGAACCGGTTTACGGGCGGCTCGGGCAGTGCTCCACGGGGGCCGGGCCCGCACCGCTCGGGGAGGGGGCGGCCTCGGGCGGAGCCGGGCGGCCCGCGCCCCGGCTCCACAGGAGGGCTCCGGCCAGCAGCGCGGCGGCTCCCGGCAGCCAGGGCAGCCGACCCGGCGGCAGGGCGCCGACGAGCAGGCCGGACAGGGCTCCCGCCAGTTGCAGGGCGAGGGACTGGACGGACAGCGCTGTGGCCCGGCCAGCGGCGGTGACGCGGCGGTGCAGGACGTCGTTCTCGCCGGGTCCCGCCGCGCCGATGCCCAGGTAGACCAGGCCGTATCCGGTGGCCGCGAGCGCCACCGGGAGCGGCCCCGTCGACGCGGGGGCGGCGCCGAGCAGGAGGAGCCCGCAGGCGCCCGCGCCCAGCCCGGCGGTGACGGCCCGCTCGCCGCCGCCCGCGAGCCGGACTGCCAGCGGGGCGAGGTGGCTGCCGAGGCCCGCGCAGAGGAAGCCGGCGCAGGCGAGTGCGGCGTAGAGGACCGCCCCGGATTCCGAGGCCCCCGTGAGGGCGGCGGCGCGGCCCGGGGTGAGCAGTTCCAGCGCGGCCACGGCCCCGCCGGCGGCTGCGGCGCCGAGGAGCACCCGGCGGACCAGGGCGTCCCGGGTGCCCAGCCGGAGCCCCTCCGCGACGGTGGCCGGGACCCCGCGCAGCACGTCGCGCAGGGTGGCCGCCGGGCGGGCGGTTCGGGCAGCGCGGTCACGGCGTACAGCACGAAGGCGGCTTCGCACACCGCGCCCAGCAGCAGGGGGACGGAGAGGGGCAGCACCAGCCCGGCGGTGGCGTCGGCGAGCCGGGCGCCGGGGTCCGGGCCCAGCCCGATCAGCCAGGGGAGGGCGCCGCCGAGGAGGGTGCCCGCGGCGAGCGCGGCGGACGTCGCGGACGAGCCGCGGGCGAGGCCGGTGTGCAGGTCCGCGCCGGGGCCGGAGTGCGCGTGGACGGTGTCGACGTACCAGGCTTCGGCGGGGCCGCTGGACAGCGCGCGGCCGGCGCCCAGCAGGCCCATGCCGAGGGCCGCCGGCCAGGGGGTGGTGCCCAGCGCCACGAGGGTCAGGGCGGCGAGGTTCAGCAGGCCCGCGGCGGCGAGGACGGCGCGGCGTCCCAGCACGTCGGACAGGCCTCCGGTGGGCAGTTCCAGCGCGGCGGCGGTGAGGGAGTGCAGGGCGAACAGCCCGGTGATGGCCGGCAGGGTCATGCCACGCTGGGTGAACAGCAGGATCACGGGCGCGACGGCCAGGCCCAGGGGCAGCCAGAAGAGCACGCACACCCTGATGTAGCGGCGGCGCGCGGCGGCCGGGTCCAGGGCCGGCCGGCTCACGAGGCGCTCCCGGCGTCGGGCCGTACGCCTTCCGGCTCCGCGCCGGCTGCGGCGGCGTCCGCGTCGCCCTCGGCGGGCGGCGCCAGGGGCAGTCCGGCGGTGAGGAGGACGACCTGCGCGGCGCGCGGGTCCGCCGCGTCACGGGTGGTCAGTTCGTCCAGCTTCCGGTGGAGCGCGTCCCAGAGCTCGGTGAGCGACTCGGGGGTCAGCCGGGGCAGTCGGTCACTGATCCCGGCGGCCCCCGCCCACTCCTGCCCCAGGCGGCCTTCGGCCACATCGGCCTCGTGCCGGACGAGGGAGGCCTCCAGGTGCTCGATCTGCACCCGGCGCGACAGGCCGACGTAGGCCCGGCTGTCCGGCGTCGCCGCCATGTCCCCGCCGCTCCAGGACGTCGCGGCGTGCACGGCCCGCCACCGGCGCTCCCGCCCGTCACGGTGCTCGGCCTCGGCGACGAAGGCGTACTTCGCGAGGACGCGCAGGTGGTAGCTGGTGGAGGCGGACGACTCCCCGGTGCGGACGGCGAGTTCACTGGCGGTGGCCGGGCCGTGCTGCCGCAGCAGGCCGAGCAGGCGGATGCGCAGGGGGTGGGTGAGGGCCTTCAGGGCTGCCGCGTCGCGCTCGGGGTCGAGGACGCGGCGCTGTTCGTCGTTGACCATGACGGGAGGCCAGGCTCCCCGGATAGTTTCCCAAAGTTTTTTTGCAGAATTTCTTTGGGAGTTGGCTGGAAGCCGATGCCGAAAGGCGCTCCGCCGGCCCTGCGCCACCCGCCCGACGGGGTCAGTCCAGGGTCTGCGTCAGTTCGCTCCGGCCCGGGGTGTGGACGACGCGGCCGCGCGCTCCGTTGACGATCGGCATGCGGGGCGCGACGTGGCCGCACTCGACGTCGGCGATGAGCGGTACGCCGAGCGGGCCGAGTGCGTCGAGGACGGCCTCGTGCTGGCTGAGGGAGGGGCTGTCCGGGGCGTGGGTCCGGCCGACGAGCACCGCGTTCGCCCGGTCGAAGAACCCGGCGAGCCTCATGCCGTGGAGGTTGCGGCAGATGGTGAAGGCGTCGTCCCCGGCCGCCTCCACGTACACGAGGAGCCCCTCGGGCGACTCCTCGTCGGCGAAGGCCGTCACGTCGAGGTAGGGCGATCCCGTGAGGTTGGAGAGAGTCTCGACGCAGCCGCCGATCAGCCGCCCCTCCGCCTCCACGTCACCGTCCCCGTCGAGCCGGGTCCAGGTGCCGGTGCGGTCGAGCGGGTGCTCGCGCACCTCGGGGATGCGGGCGAAGTCGTCGTACCCGGGCCCCCGGTGACGGCCGGGCGGTGTCTGGGTGAAGCTGCGGCCCGGGTGCGAGGAGACGACGTCGAGCCACGGCAGGAGCCCCTCGGGTACCCGGTAGGGCGTGTCCATGAGGTTGTCGCCGTGGACGGTCGCCGCCCCCGTGAGCAGGGTCAGCGGCGTCATCAGGGTGGACAGGTCGGAGAACCCGACGACCCAGGTCGGCTCCGCCTCCCGCAGGAGGTCCCAGTCGAGCAGGGGAAGCAGGTCGATCGCCGTCTCCCCGCCCCACGGGGGCACGACGGCCCTGACCGTGGGGTCGGTGAGCATCTCCATCAGCTCGGCGGCGCGTTCGGCGGCCGGGGCGCTGACGTGCCCCGTGCCGTCCATGCACCGGCCGACGACCACCTCGTAGCCGCGCTCCCGGAGGTCGCGGACGGCCACGCCCAGGCGTGGGGCCGACTCCTTCGCCACCCCGCTCGACGGGGAGGTGACGCCGATACGGTCGCCGGGGCGCAAGGGGCGCGGATATCGAACAGACATGCACCGGATTCTGGCAGAGGGCCGCGCCCCCGGGACACCGGGTTACGAGTGGCTCCGGCCCTGTCCGGCCGGCGGTGGGGTGGGGTCAGGACTGGGGCGGGCGGTTGCGGTCGATGTAGTCGTTGGCCTTCTCCTGACCCATGTCGACCTTGTCGGTGTACTTGTTGCCCGTCCGCTCGTCGATCATGTCTCCCCCGCGTTCGACCGCGTCCTTGGCCTTGTCCGGGTGGTGACCGAGCATGCCCTTGAGCTTGTCGACGATCGACATGGTTTCCTCCTTCGGGACGTCGTGCCCCTCCAGCGTCGCCCCCGTTCCCGCGGACCGCATCCGGATGCGGCGGCGGGGCCCGACCCGTGAGGGCGGGGCCCCGCAGAGCCGGTGTGCGTCAGGGGCGGCTACCAGCGGTACCAGCGGCCGCTGCCGGTCTTCGGGCGCGCGACGAAGCCGAGCAGCCAGATCACCAGCACGGCGAGCGCCACCCACCAGAGGACCTTCAGGGCGAAACCGGCACCGAACAGGATCAGGGCGAGCAGGAGAACGAGAAGCAGGGGAATCATGATGTGTCACCTCCGCGCACTCGCATGCCCCCACTCCGCCGGCGCATGCGCCCCGGGTCGCGGCCGTCACCCGTCGAGCGCCTCCTGGACGCCGGGGTACAGCGAGAGGACCGTGTCCACTCCCGTGAGGGCGAACAGGCGGCGCAGCTGGTCGCACGGAGCGGCGATGCGCAGGACGGTCGTGCGGTGCACCTGCAGGAGGAGGTTGAGGAAGGAGGAGTCGCCGAAGGTGACGGCGCTCGCGTCCAGGACGACCAGGCCGTGCCGGTCCGCGGCCTCGCTCAGGGCCTGCTCCAGTGGTCCCAGGGTGTCCTGGTCCAGCTCTCCGCGCGCCGTCACGACCCAGCCGGCCCCGGCCGGATATCCGTCCCCGACCACACCGTCGCCGTGCACGTCTTCGGCTTCCGCCATCTCCGCCTCCCCGGATGTCGCCGTACGGGTTCCGGAATGGAGTATGCACGCTCGCTCCTCCCGTGACGGTGTCCCGGCCCCGGGCCGCCGCGGGCGGAGGGCCGCGAATCCGGAGGTGTACGGTCCGGACGCCTGGGCAGGAGCGGCGGCGGCAGCCACCGACCCCAGGGAGAGGACGGCCCCCATGCCTCGTCCGGCCGCAGTCGCACATTCCGTCCACCCCGCGGACAGCCGGGCCCCGGCCCGCGCGGCGGCCGCGGCAGCGGAGCCGCCGGCCGGAGCGCTTCCCGCGGTGGAACGGGCGCGGGAGCTCTCCCCCGCGGACGCCCGGGAGCTGTCACGGCTGTTCCTCGCCCGGCTGCGCGCCACGGAGGAGGGGACCCGTGAACACCAGTACGTCCGCAACACGCTGATCGAGATGAACCTGTCCCTCGTGCGGTTCGCCGCCCGCCGCTTCCGCTCCCGGGCGTCCGGCGGCGGGGTGGACATGGACGACATCGTCCAGGTCGGCACCGTCGGCCTGATCAAGGCCATCGACCGCTACGACCCCGACCGCGAGGTCGAGTTCTCCACGCTCGCGCTCCCGTACATCACCGGTGAGATCAAGCGGCACTTCCGCGACACCACCTGGGCCGTCCACGTACCGCGCCGGCTCCAGGAGCTGCGCACCGAGCTCGCCCGGGCCCAGGAGGCCCTCACCGACGAGCTGAACCGCGCCCCGACGGCCAAGGAGGTCGCCCGGCACCTCGGGCTGTCGGAGGAAGAGGTGGTCGACGGTCTCATCGCCGCCAACGGCTACACCAGCGGCTCCCTCGACCTGGCCTGCGAGGCGGACGAGGCCCTGGGAACGGGCCGGCCCACGCGCGCGCTGGCGGACCGGCTGGGCGACACCGACCCCGCCATGGAGTTGTTCGAGGACTGCCACACGCTGGCCCCCCTGCTGCGGGAGCTGGCTCCCCGGGAGCGGCTGATCCTGCGCATGCGGTTCGGCCAGGACCGGACCCAGTCGGAGATCGGCGCCGCCCTGGGCATCTCGCAGATGCAGGTCTCCCGGCTGCTCTCGCGCACGCTGAGCCGCCTGCGCGAAGGCATGCTCGCCTCGTAGGGCCCGCCGGGACCCGGAGGGCCTCATGGCCCCCGGGGGCGGCCGCCGGCGCCGGCCGTACGCCCCCGGCGGACGGCCGAATCCCGCCGCGCCGTCCGCCCGGCCTCGTCCGACACCGCACACGACCGGACCCCGGAGGGCCCGGCCCCGTACACTGTCCGGCACTCGAAGCGCCCCGAACACGGCCGGCCGGGTGTCTCCGGCCCGTCCGGGGGCAGGTTCGTACGGTCCGGAAAGCGACGGATACACCCGGGGCCCTTGCGGTCGCCACGAGACGAGAGCCATGCAACGGTGAGGATGAGACCACAGTGACGAGCAGCGGATCGCCGACCGGCCATCCACCACAGCCCGCGGCCGCGCGCCAGCGCCGCCAGCTGGCCTTGGCCGGCGCCCGGGGCCAGGTCGCCAAGGGCCGCGACTTCGCGCGGCGGGCGCTGCAGGACTGGGGCTGGGACGGGACCGAGAGCGCGGAGGACGTGTTGCTCGTCGTCTCCGAGCTGGTGACCAACGCCAGCCTGCACGCGGGCGGCTGCCTCCTGCTCGTCCTCACCCGTGACGAGGTCCTGCGGATCGAGGTGTTCGACGCGTCCACGGAGCTGCCGCGCCGCGACCCCTCCCCCCGGCGCGGGGTGCCGGGAGGTCACGGGCTCAACATCATCGACCGGCTCTGCGACCGCTGGGGCTCCGAGGTGAGCGGGCACGGCAAGGCGGTGTGGGCGGAGATCGAGGCGTCGCGCCTGGCGCCGGGCACGGCCGCCGGCGGCCGCTGAGCCGGCCCGCGGCGCACCCGCGTCCCGGCGGCGCCCCCGGGGCGCCGGTGCCGGCCCGCCGGGCGGGGGGCGGGTCCGGCCCGGGCGCCCGGGCGGGGGCCCCCCCCCCGGCCCCCCCATTTATACAAGGATCCGTCGAACCCCATCTCTCCGC
>NZ_JBBDHD010000158.1:0-13010 GCF_044129415.1 Streptomyces racemochromogenes | reverse complement strand
GGCCCGGTGGTGGCGGGCGGCGGGCGCGGTGGCCGCCGGGGCGCTGCCCTGCCTGGCCTTCCCCGCCCCGGCCCTGTGGTGGCTGGCGTACGGGGCCCTCGTGCCCTGGATGCTGCTGCTGCGCTCGGCCCCCACCGGGCGGCGGGCGGCCCTGGAGGGCTGGCTCGGCGGTGCGGGGTTCATCGTGGCGGTGCACCACTGGCTGCTGCCGAGCCTGCACGTCTTCCTGGTGCCGCTCGCCGCGCTGCTGGGGCTGCTCTGGATCCCCTGGGCGCTGCTGGTGCGAGAGCTGCTGGGCGGGGCGCCGGCTCCCGGCCGGGCCGCGGCCGCGCTGTTCCTCGTACCGGCCGGGTGGCTGCTGTCGGAGCTGGCCAGGTCCTGGCAGGGGCTGGGCGGGCCGTGGGGGCTGCTGGGGGCCAGCCAGTGGCAGGTGGCCCCGGCGCTGCGGCTGGCTTCGGTGGGCGGGGTGTGGCTGGTGAGCCTGCTGGTGGTGGCGGTGAACTGCGCGGTGGTGCTGCTGGTCGCCGTGCCGGGGGCGCGGGCCGCGGCGGTGGCCGGGGTGGCGGGGTGCGCGGTGCTGACTGCGGTGGTGTGGGTGTGGCTGCCGCGCCCCGAGGCGTCGGGCGCCTTGCGGGTGGCCGTCGTCCAGCCGGGCCTGGTCGACGGGGAGGACGGCGGGGACCGGCGCTTCGCCGTCGAGGAACGCCTGACCGCGGCCCTGGCGGGGAGCCGCCCCGACCTGGTGGTGTGGGGCGAGAGCAGCGTCGGCGCGGACCTGGCGGCGCGCCCCGACCTGTCGCGGCGGCTGGCGGAGCTGTCCGCGCGGGCCGGGGCGCCGTTGCTGGTCAACGTGGACGCCCGCCGCTCGGACCGGCCGGGGATCTACAAGAGCTCGGTCCTGGTCGGCCCCCAGGGCCCCACCGGGGAGCGGTACGACAAGATGCGGCTGGTGCCCTTCGGCGAGTACATACCGGCGCGGTCGCTGCTGGGCTGGGCCACCTCGGTCGGGAAGGCGGCGGGAGAGGACCGGATGCGGGGCGACGGGCCGGTGGTCATGGACCTGCCCGGCGGGACCCGGATCGGCCCGCTGGTGTGCTTCGAGTCGGCCTTCCCCGACATGAGCCGGCACCTGGCGGGCGAGGGGGCCGGGGTGCTGGTGGCCCAGTCGTCGACCTCGACCTTCCAGAACAGCTGGGCGCCGTCCCAGCACGCCTCGCTGGCCGCCCTGCGTTCCGCCGAGACCGGCCGCCCGATGGTGCACGCCACCCTGACCGGGACGAGCGCGGTGTTCGGCCCGACCGGCGAGCCGGTCGGCTCGACGCTGCCCACCTCGGCGAGCGCGGCGGTCGTGTACGAGGTGCCGCTCGCCCGGGGCACCACCCTCTTCGTCCGCTTCGGGAACTGGCCCGGTGCGCTGTCCCTGGCCGGGCTGGCCCTGTACTGCGCGTCCCGGGGCGTCCGGGCGGTCAGGGCCGGGAGGCCTGCTCCAGAGCCGTCAGCACCACCCGCTCGCACAGCTCGTGGGTCAGCAGCGCGTCCCGGGCGCTGAGCACCTTGCCGCCCTCCACGGCCTCCAGGAAGGTGTCCACGGCCTGTTCGATCCCGCGCTGGCGGGCCACCGGGACCCAGTCCCCGCGTCGGCGCACGGTCGGCTGGCCCTTGTGGTCGATGACCTCGGCGAGGTTGACGACCTGGCGCTTGGAGTCCTGGCCGGAGACCTCCAGGACCTCCTCGGCGGAGCCGGAGAGCCGGTTCATGATGCTGAGCGCGGTGAAACCGTCACCGGACATCTGGAGCACCACCTGTGACATCAGCCCCTCGCGCACCACGGCACGGACGTCGACGTGGTCGGACTCGCCGGGCAGCAGGAAGCGCAGCGTGTCGACGACGTGGATGAAGTCGTCGAGGACCAGGGTGCGCGGGTCCTCGGGCAGCCCGACCCGGTTCTTCTGCAGGACGATCAGCTCGCGCGGGTGGTCGGCGCACTGCGTGTACGCAGGCGCGTAACGGCGGTTGAAGCCGACGAAGAGGGAGGTGCCGCGCTCCTCGGCCAGCCCGACCAGCCGCCGCGAGTCCGCGAGCTCGTAGGCGAGCGGCTTGTCCACGTACGTGGGCACGCGCGCCTCCAGCAGCCGCTCCACGATCTCCGGGTGGGCGGCGGTCGGGGCGTGCACGAAGGCCGCGTCGAGACCCTGGGCGATCAGCGCGCCGAGCGAGGCGTGGCGGCGGCCCTCGGGGACGTGGTACACCGCGCCGAGCCGCTCCAGCGTGGCGTGGGTGCGGGTCTGCAGGTGCAGCTGGACCCCGGGGCGGGTGGTGAGCACGGGCAGGTACGCCTTCTGCGCGATGTCGCCGAGTCCGATGACGCCGACCTTCACCAGGAGCCTCCTGCATATGTGCCGTGTGGGACTCCGCAGCATAATCGCTGGTCGCCGACGGCGCGTTCGACCAGGATGGCGTCCATGACGACCTCCCGGGGAAACCACCGCACCGAGCCCGCCACCACCGCCGACGAGCGGGAGATGCTGGAGGGCTGGCTCGAATACCACCGCGCGACCCTCGCCTGGAAGTGCGAGGGCCTCTCCGAGGAGCAGCTGCGCAGCCGCCCGCTCCGGCCCTCGGCACTGAGCCTGATGGGCCTGGTACGGCACATGGCGGAGGTGGAGCGGTACTGGTTCCGGGAGATCTCCCTGGGCGAGGACCTGCCCGACCTGTACAGCACCGGGGAGAACCGGGACGGCGACTTCGAGTTCACCGGCGCGGACACCTGGGCCGACGCGGAGAAGGTCTGGCGCGAGGAGGTCGAGCTGGCCCGGCGGGCGGCGGCGGGCCGCTCCCTGGACTCCCTGTCGGAGGCCGCGAGCCACCACCGGGGCGAGGTCTTCAGCCTGCGCTGGATCTACACGCACATGATCGAGGAGTACGCCCGGCACAACGGGCACGCCGACCTGCTGCGCGAGCACATCGACGGCGCCACGGGCGAGTAGCCCGGACCCGCTCGGGGCGGTCGGTGTCCGCCGGACACCCGCTCCGCGTCACCCGTGCGGGGTGAATATCGGCTCAGGGTTTTCGCAACGGGGCCTTCGCACAGCAGAGTTGCGCGGGTGCATCCAACCCGAACCTCGACGAAACTGCTCCTCGGAGCCGCCTGCGCCGTCTCGGCGGTCTCG
The DNA here is from genome assembly GCF_044129415.1 of Streptomyces racemochromogenes. Classification (GTDB taxonomy): domain Bacteria; phylum Actinomycetota; class Actinomycetes; order Streptomycetales; family Streptomycetaceae; genus Streptomyces; species Streptomyces racemochromogenes_A. The sequence continues at coordinate 9,840 of NZ_JBBDHD010000158.1, read as the reverse complement.
ACGGTCTCCGGCTGCGTGAACGTGAGCCCCGCGCCGATGCGGCCGGCCGGTTCCCCCTCCGACGGGGTGCCGCCCCGGCACGAGCCGCGCGGGGGCCCGGGGGCGTTGCCGGTGGTGGTCCGGGCGCCCGCCCTGGAGGCGCTGGAGGCGGTGCCGCGCGGCGGTGCCGCCCGGCCGTCGGCGCCCACGTCCGCCGGCCGGGGCACGGCGCGCACCGGACCCGCCGGCCCGGCGGGTGCCGGTGACACGGCGGAGACCGCCCAGGGCGCGCAGCCGGTCCCCGACATCCCGGAGCCCCGCAGGCCCGCGGGGCACGCCGGACGGCTCCCCGGGGACCTCTCCGGGGCGGTGCGGCCCGACGCGCGGGTGCCGCGCGAGCTGGCGCGGGAGCTGCCGGTGCGCCCGGCGGACGTGTGCGCGCTGGGCCGCCGGCACGGGAAGTGGCAGCCGGACAGCCCGGAGGCCCGCATCTGCGCGGGCGTCCACGAGGGCTGAGACGGGGCGGGGACGAGGCCGGGGCGCGGACCTGTGGCGGGGTCGGGGCGCGGGCTTCAGGGCGACTGCTCGGGGAACGGCCGGGGCCCCGGCCCCGCCTCCTCTTCGAGCCGGCGCTCCAGCCGGGCGATGGCGTCCCGCACCCCCGCCCCGTACCGGTCGTCGGGCAGGTCCCGGGTGGCGGCCCTGGCCCGGGCCAGGTGCACCCGGGCCGCCTCGGGGCGGTCCAGTTTGACGTAGTCGGACGCGAGGCTGAGGTGCAGGGACGGGTAGAAGACGCGGACCGCCTCGCCGAGCCCGTCGGCGGCGCTCAGGGCCCTCAGGTCCCAGGCCAGTTCGTCGGCGGGGTCGTCCTGGGCGTCGGCCATGTAGTGGGCCAGCGTGCAGCGGTGGAGGAAGTCGCCCTCCTCGCCGATCTCGGACCAGATCTCGCGGAGCCGGTTGCGGGCCTCCTCGCGGTCCCCGGCGTGCAGCAGGATGACCGCCTGGCCGATCCTGGTCATGACGGCGTCCTCCGACGCCTCCTGCTGCTGCTCCGTCAACGGGGCCTCCGGCTCGCTCCGCCGGACCTGAACCGGTCCGATCATCAAGAAGCTAACCGGAGGCACCGGCTCTGGCGCCGAGGCGCGGTGGGGTGTCAGCCCAGGTCCGGGATCCGCCAGTCGATCGGCTCATGGCCCTGGGCGGCGACGGCCTCGTTGATCTGCGTGAAGGGCCGGGAGCCGAAGAACTTCTTGGCCGACAGCGGCGAGGGGTGCGCGCCCTTGACGATGACGTGCCGCTCCTGGTCGATCAGCGGGATCTTCTTCTGGGCGTAGGCGCCCCAGAGGACGAACACGCACGGGTCGGGCCGCTCGGAGACGGAGCGGATCACCGCGTCGGTGAACTTCTCCCAGCCCTTGGCCTTGTGCGAGTTGGGCTCGGCCTCGCGGACGGTGAGCACGGCGTTGAGCAGGAGGACGCCCTGCCGGGCCCACGGCATCAGGTACCCGTTGTCCGGGATCTCCAGGCCGAGCTCCTCCTTCATCTCCTTGTAGATGTTGCGCAGGGAGGGCGGGGTCTTGACCCCGGGCTGCACGGAGAAGCACAGGCCGTGCCCCTGGCCGGGGCCGTGGTACGGGTCCTGGCCGAGGACGAGGACCTTCACCTTGTCGAACGGCGTGGCCTCCAGGGCCGCGAAGACCTGCTCGCGCGGCGGGTAGACCGGCCCGTTCGCCCGCTCCTTCTCGACGAACTCGGTGAGCTCCTTGAAGTAGGGCTGGTCCAGCTCCCCGCCGAGGACGGGGAGCCACGACTCGGGCAGCATCTGGGTCACGTCGACAACCTCCGGTACAAGTTCGTGCAACTCCTCAGAACCTACCGGGCCCCACTGACAACGCCCCGCCCCGGGCGCCGCCGCGCCCGGGGCCCGCCGTCACCAGCTGGTCTTGCGGTACAACTCCCACATCTGCATGGCGGTCTGGGGGTCCAGGGCCCGCTCCGCCCCGGCGATGTCCTCGCGGGCGCCGACGTAGAGCTTGCCCTGCCACAGCGGCAGCAGCCGGACGTCCTGCGCGAAGATCTGCTGGGCCTGCTCGAACTCCCGCACGCCGGCCGAACGGTCGCTCTCACGCCGGGACTTGGGCAGGATCTCGTTCAGGATCGGGGCCGGCTCGTAGGGGGTGCCGACCGCGTTCTCCTTGCCGACGAAGGGCGCGATGAAGTTGTCCGGGTCCGGGAAGTCGGGGAACCAGCCTCGGCCGAAAACCGGGTACTCGCCGTTCTTGTAGCCGACCTGGAAGTCCTTCCAGGGCTTGCCGCGCAGAGTGATCTTGAAGAGGCCGCTCTCGTCGAGCTGCCGCTTGAGCTCGGTGAACTCGTCGGCGGTGGAGCCGCCGTAGCGGTCGGTGGTGTACCAGAAGGTCAGCTCCACCGGCGTGTTGATCCCGGCGGACTGCAGGATCTTGCGGGCCTTGGCGACGTCGGCGTTGCCGTACAGGTCGTAGAAGGGCGTCTTGTGGCCGACGACCCCCTTGGGGACCATCGAGTACAGCGGCTCGGCCGTGCCCTGGTAAACCTTGGTGACGAGCGCCCCGCGGTCGACGAGCTGGGCGATGGCCTGGCGCACCTGCACCTTGGCGACCTGCGGGTCCTTGGGGTTGAAGACCAGGTAACGGATCTCGGCGCCGACGTTTTCGACGACCTGGACGCCCTGATTGTGCGAGGCGGTGCTCTGGAGGTCCTTGATCTCCGCAGCCGACAGGCCTCGGTAGGTGGCGTCGATCTCCTTGCTCTTCAGCGCCGCGACCATCTCGTCGGACTTCTTGAAGTAGCGGATGGTGAGGGCGTCGTTACGGCGGTTGGCGAAGCCCTGGTAGCCCTCGTAGCCGCCGAGGACGGCCTCGACGCCCTCCTTGTACGAGGTGAGCACGTACGGGCCGGAGCCGGTCACCTTGCCGTCCGAGCGGAGCTTGTCGGCCGGGTAGTCCTTGGGCGCGACCAGCGAGGCGGCGGGCGAGCCGAGGACGTACGGGAAGGTGGCGTCGGGGGTCTTCAGGTGGAAGACGACCGTCAGCGGGTCCGGGGCCTCGATCTTGTCCAGGCTCTCGAAGAGGCCCTTGGGGCCGACCTGGGAGTTGATCGTCCGGATCCGGTCGAGGGAGTGCTTGACCGCCTTGGAGTCGAGCGGCTCCCCGTCGGAGAACTTCAGTCCCTTGCGCAGGGTGCACCGGTAGGCCATGTTGGCCGTGTCGGTGAAGTCGCAGTTCTGGGCGGCGTCGGGCTGCGGCTTGGTGCTGCCCGTCGGGAACGCCAGCAGGGTCTGGTAGATGTTCCGGTAGAGCTCCCAGGAGCCGTCCCAGGCCGCCGCGGGGTCGAGGGTGCTCGGCGCGCTCGTCGTACCGACGGTGATCCTCTTCGCGGCCGCGTCGGTGTCGTCCGACAGCAGACCGCATCCGGCGACCAGGGATATGGACGCAACGGCCGCAGTGATCTGCAGGCATCTGGTCCTGGTCCGGTTGAACACGTGCACGCTCCTCGATCAGCCACCGGGTGCGGCAGACCCTACCGCAGAGCGTCACAAATCCAATGGGCAGGTTTCATGTGGCTCTTGACCGTTTTCGCGCGTGTTCGATACGTATTTGCCTCCCATTGGGAGGCAAATACGTCCGGTTACCGGTCAGTGCACACCGGCATTCAGGAACATTCCCCCGTCGACCACCAGGGTTTGTCCAGTAATCCATTCCGCTTGTGCAGATGTAAGAAATGCGGCCGCGCCCCCGATGTCCTCCGGGACCCCGAGCCGGCCGAGCGGATAGGCCGCCGAGGCCTCCTGCTCGCGGCCCTCGTAGAGCGCCTGCGCGAACCTCGTCTTGACCACCGCAGGAGCGATCGCGTTGACCCTCACCCCGGGCGCCATCTCGTGCGCGAGCTGGAGCGTGAGGTTGATCATCGCGGCCTTGCTCATGCCGTACGCCCCGATGAAGGGCGAGGCGGAGACCCCGGCGATCGAGGCGATGTTCACGATCGCCCCGCCGTTGTCCTTCTGCCAGGCGTGCCAGGTCCGCTGGGCGAAGCCGAGCGCCGAGATCACGTTGGTCTCGAAGACCTTGCGCGCCACCTGGAGGTCCAGGTCGGCGATCGGTCCGAAGACCGGGTTGGTGCCCGCGTTGTTCACCAGGAAGTCCACGCGGCCGAAGGCCTCCATCGCCCGGTCGACGGCGACGGCCTGGTGGGCCTCGTCGTGCGCCTTTCCGGCCACGCCGACCACCCGGTCCGCCCCGAGCCGCTCGACGGCCTCCTTGAGCGCGTCCTCGTTGCGCCCCGTGATCACGACCCGGTCGCCCCGGGCGACGAGCGCCTCCGCGATCCCGTAGCCGATGCCCCGGCTCGCGCCGGTGACCAGTGCGACCTTGCCGCTGTCCGTGCCGTTGTACGTCATGCCGTACGCCCTGCCTCTCCGGGGTGTCGTCAGTTGAGCGGGCCGCCGGCCACGTAGAGCACCTGGCCGGAGACGAAGCCCGCGGCCTCGCCGGTGAAGAAGGCGATGGCGTTGGCCACGTCGTCCGGGCGGCCCACGCGCTGCACGGGGATCTGCGAGGCGGCGGCCAGCTGGAACTCCTCGAAGCCCATGCCGACGCGGGCGGCCGTCTGCGCGGTCATCTCGGTCGCGATGAAGCCGGGGGCGACGGCGTTGGCGGTGATCCCGAACTTGCCGAGCTCGATCGCCAGGGTCTTGGTGAAGCCCTGCAGGCCGGCCTTGGCGGCGGCGTAGTTGGCCTGGCCGCGGTTGCCGAGCGCGGAGCTGCTGGAGAGGTTCACGACACGGCCGAACTTGGCCTCCACCATGTGCTTCTGGCAGGCCCGGGCCATCAGGAACGCACCGCGCAGATGCACGTTCATGACGGTGTCCCAGTCGGTGTCGCTCATCTTGAAGAGCAGGTTGTCGCGCAGGACGCCCGCGTTGTTGACGAGGATGGTCGGGGCGCCCAGCGTGCTCGCGACCCGCTCGACGGCCGCCTCCACCTGAGCGGCGTCCGAGACGTCGCAGCCGACGGCCAGGGCCCGGCCGCCGGCCGCCGTGATGGCCTCGACGGTGTCCTTGCAGGCCGTCTCGTCGAGGTCGAGCACGGCGACCGCCCGGCCCTCGGCGGCCAGGCGCAGGGCGGTGGCCGCGCCGATGCCCCGGGCCGCCCCGGTGACGATCGCGACGCGCTGCTCGGTGGTGGACATGCTGGTTCTCCTCGCCCTTGAGAGACGGTCGCCCGAGGTGAGCAACCGCTTAGTAGCTTCAGCTGAGGAGACGCTAGGAGCCCTGGCACCCGGTGTCAACGGGGTCCCGGCCCGGCGGCGTTCGTGCCGCGGTCCGGCCGCCCACCACCCGGGTCAGCGGACCAGCAGGTCCAGCAGGCGCTCCACCTCCGCCGCGGGATCGGCCGTCAGCCCCGTGTGCACGGGGCCGGGCTGGACCACGGTGCTGCGGGGGGCGATCAGCCAGCGGAACCGCCGCCCCGGGTCGTCGCCCGCCGCCTGGCCCGCCCGCTCACCGCCCTCGCACAGCCCCTCGACCGCGCGCAGCGCGGCCCGGACCCCGGCCACGTCGGCCCGGGGGTCCAGGGCGAGGAGCTTGGCCTCGTCGAGGTGGGTGCGGGCGGCGACGTAGGAGTGCGCCCGGCAGTAGACGATCACGCCGGCGTTGAAGCACTCGCCGCGCTCCATCCGGGGCACCACGCGCACCAGCGCGTATTCGAACACGTCCCGCTTGGTCACTCGTCGCCGCTCTTCTGCTCGGTCTTGTTCTTGTTCTTGTCCGGCTGGGGAGGCAGGCGCTCGGCCAGCCAGCCCGGCGGACCGGTCTGCGGCCGGACCTCCGCCTCCATGGTGATCCTCTCGTGGATCGTCGCCGCGCGCGGCAGCAGCGCCTCCACGTAGGCGCGCCGGACCGCGTCGGCGGAGTCGAAGCCCGGCTCGTCGACGAGCCACTCGTCGGGCACGTCCGCCGCGACCTCGGTCAGCAGCTCCTCGGTGACGAGGGGGGCCAGCTCGGCGGCGGCGGCCGCGATGTCGGGGCCGACGGGGGCCAGGACGTGGTCGGAGGCGTTGTAGGGCTTGGCCGCCGCGGCCTGGGCGGTGGGCCAGTTGTGGTGCCAGATCATCGTGGCGCCGTGGTCGATGAGCCAGAGGTCCCCGTGCCAGACCAGCATGTTGGGATTGCGCCAGGAACGGTCGACGTTGTTGATCAGGGCGTCGAACCAGACCACGCGCCCCGCCTCGGCCGGATCCGCCCGGTAGGCGAGCGGGTCGAAGCCGATCGAGCCCGGGAGGTAGTCCATGCCGAGGTTGAGGCCGCCGCTGGCCTTGAGCAGTTCCTGCACCTCCTGGTCGGGCTCGGCGAGCCCGATGACGGGGTCGAGCTGCATCTGCACCAGCCGGGGGACCCGCAGCCCCAGCCGCTGGGCGAGCCGCCCGCAGACGACTTCGGCGACCAGGGTCTTGCGGCCCTGGCCGGCTCCGGTGAACTTCATGACGTAGGTACCGAGGTCGTCGGCCTCGACGATTCCCGGGAGCGAGCCGCCCTCACGCAGGGGCGTGACGTAGCGGGTCGCGATCACTTCGGACAACATCCGGCCAGGTTACGGCGGTCAGGGGCGCGGAGCCCACTGTGAAAGCAGCGCTTCGGCCGTGGTGACGGTCGCCACCAGGACCAGGGAGTTGCGGATCACCTCGGTGGTGCAGGAGGCGGGCACCCCGGCGATGGCGTCGGCCGGGACCACGACCTCGTAGCCGAGGTTCACGGCGTCGAAGACGGTGTTCGGGATCGCGATGTTCGAGGAGACCCCGGTGACGACGAGCGTCCGGATCCCGAGGTTGCGCAGCAGGGAGTCCAGGTCGGTTCCGGCCATCGGGGAGAGCCCGTGCAGCCGGCGGACGACCAGGTCCCGGCCGTCCACGGTGAGGGGGGCGGCGACCTCCACGGCCCGGCTGCCGGTCAGCTGGCGCACGGGCAGCCTGCCGGCGGCCCGGAAGAGCCGCGCGTTGGTACTGGCCCCGAGTCCGTCGGGGCGCCGCTCGGCGACCGCGTGGACCACCTGCACCCCGGCCCCGCGCGCGGCGTCGACGAGCGCGGCCACCCGGTCGAGCATCCCGGAGCCCCGGGCCTCCTCGGCCAGCTCGGGCAGGGCGCTCTCCTCGCCGACGACCCCGTTCTGGCATTCGACGGTGAGCAGCGCGGTGGTGGCGGGATCGAACTCCGGCATGGCTCCCCCTGGTGCGTCGGCGGACGAGCACGCATGATTCCTGACACACAGTCAGATGTGAAGGGGCGTGGTGCCGATGGACGGGACGGGCGGGCCGGGGACGCAGCGGCGGGGCCGGCGCATCATGATGACCGACGGGGAGGTGGACGCGTTCCTGCGCGAGCAGCGCACCTGCCGCGTCGCCACGGTCTCGCCGGACGGGCGCCCGCACGTGGGCGCCCTGTGGTTCGCCTGGGACGGGACCTCCCTGTGGCTGTACTCGATCACGCGCAGCCGCCGCTGGTCGGATCTGCGGAAGGACCCCCGGATCTCGGTGGTGGTGGACGCGGGCGAGGAGTACGGGGAGCTGCGCGGGGTCGAGCTGTCCGGCACGGCGGTCTTCGTCGGCGAGGCGCCCCGCACCGGCGAGCCCTGCCCGGAGCTCACGGAGGTGGAACGGATCTTCCCGCGGAAGAACTTCGGCATCGAGCGGATGCCCCACGACGGACGGCACGCCTGGATCCGCCTGACCCCGGACTCGGTCGTGTCCTGGGACTTCGGCAAGCTCTAGGAGGCGGACACCACCTCGGCGGACGCCTCCTTCAGGGCTTCCACGGCCGCGCGGATGGAGGGCCTGCGGTCGGCGTCCGCGCGCCAGACGGCGTACACGTGGCGTCGTACGGTGTCGCACACCGGCAGCAGGCGGACGCCGGGCGGGACCGGCCCCCGGCCCAGCCGGGGCGTCACGCACACGCCCAGCCCGGCCTCGACGAAGGCGAGCTGGGTGTGGTGTTCCTCTGCGATGTGGGCGATGCGCGGCTCGACGCCCGTACCGCGCAGGGTGTGGACGAGCCACTCGTGGCAGAACTGCCCCTCGTTCCACGAGATCCAGTCGTCGTCGGCGAACTCGGCGAGGGAGATCCCCGTCCGGTCGGCGAGGGGATGGTCGCGGGGGACCGCGATGTCGGCGGCGTCGTCCAGGAGGTGGGTCCGCGTCAGCTCGGCGGGGACGGGCATGCGCTTGTTGTGCCAGTCGATGGCCAGGGCCATGTCGAGGTCGCCCCGGACCACGGCGGCCATGCTCTCCTCGGGCTCCTTCTCCCTTACCAGCACCCGCAGTTCGGGGTGGCCGACGCGCAGGGCGGTCAGCGTCCGGGGCAGCAGCCCGCGCATGGCGGTGGGGAAAGAGCCGATCCGCAGCTCCCCCACCGCGCGGCCGCGCTGGGCCTCGACGTCGGCCTGGGCCAGCTCCACCTGGGAGATGATCCGGGCGGCGTGGTCGGCCAGCAGCCGCCCGGCGTCGGTGAGCCGGATCCCGCGCCCGTTCTTGGCGAGCAGGGGCTGCCCGACCTCCCGCTCCAGCTTGGCCATCTGCTGGGAGACCGCCGACGTGGTCACATGGAGGCCGTACGCCGCTCCGCTGACCGAGCCGTGGCGGGCGAGGGCGTCGAGGGTGCGCAGGCGTTCCAGGTTCAACATGTAAGCGATGCTACGCCGTCACTGCCAGGAAATCTCGCTTGTCCTACGAGGTCACGCGCAGCAGAGTGACACCCATGAGCGCACCCGCCACCCCTCGCCGTACCTCCTCCCCCGCCACCCCGGCCGTCCCGTCCGCCCCGCCGCGCGGGTCCGCCCCGGCCGGCGGCCTCGACTGGCGCGTCCGGTTCGCCTTCCTCTCGGTGGTGTGGGGGTTCAGCTTCCTGTTCATCAAGGTGGGGACGGGGGCCTTCGCCCCGTTCCAGGTCGCCCTCGGCCGGGTGTTCTTCGGGGCGCTCGCCCTGCTGGCGGTGTTGCTCGTGCGCCGTGAGCCGCTCCCCCGGGGCCGCCGCACCTGGGGGCACCTGGCCGTGGCGGCGCTGCTGCTGAACACCGCCCCCTTCGCCCTCTTCGCCTACGCCGAGCAGTCCATCACGTCGACGCTGGCCGGGATCTGCAACGCCACCTCCCCGCTGTGGGGCATGGCGCTCTCCCTGGTCGCCCTCTCCGAGGACCGCCCCACCCGCCGCCGGTTCGCGGGGCTGGGCATCGGCTTCCTCGGAGTGCTGACGGTCCTCGGCGCCTGGCAGGGCTTCACCGGCGTCGACGCGAAGGGCACCGCCCTGGCCCTGCTGGCCTCGCTCTGCTACCCGATCGGCTGGATCTACGTCCGCCGCACCCTGGCGGGCTGCTCCGGATCGCCGGTGGCGATGACCGGGGCGCAGCTGATGGTCTCGACCCTCCAGCTAGCCGCCGTCAGCGCCCTGTTCACCTCGGCTCCGACCGGCTTCCCGCTGTGGCCGACCCTCGCGGTGGTCACCCTGGGGGCGCTGGGCACGGGGACGGCCCTCCAGATGCAGTACGGCCTGGTGTCGGAGGTCGGGCCGACCACCGCGCAGATGGTCACGTACTTCATCCCGGTGATCGCCACCACGGCGGGCGTCCTGGTCCTGGGCGAACAGCTGCACTGGAACACCCCGGTGGGCGCGCTGATCGTCCTCGCGGGCGCGGCCCTCACCCAGGCCCGCCCGCAGCAGCGCGGGCGCGCCTGACCACGTCCGGTCCCGGGGGGGGGGGGGGGGGGGGGGGGGGGGGGGGGGCGGGGGGGGGGGGGGGGGGGGGGGGGGGGGTGGCTCTGTTGTGGGCTGCGCTTCGG
>NZ_JBBDHD010000157.1:0-13287 GCF_044129415.1 Streptomyces racemochromogenes | reverse complement strand
AACCCGTCGAAGAACCCCATGTACCCCAACCCCCCTGGTCGGTCCGTGCGCGGCCGGGCCGCGGATATGCCGCGGGGGGGGGGGGGGGGGGGGGGGGGGGGGGGGGGGGGGGGGCGGGCGCGCGCCCCCCCCCCCCCCCCCCCCCCCCCCCCCCCCCCCCCCACGCCTCAGCTGCTGAAGACGCCGACCTCGTGCAGGGAGTAGCCCCATTGGGTCGCGCGCTGGACGCCCTGGACGCGGAGGTAGCGGGCCGTCACCCCGTCGAACCGGGCGGTGTCCAGGCCGCCGTCGCCCTCGGTGGTGGACCAGACCGTCTGCCAGGCCGAGCCGTCCGTGGACGTCTCGATCCGGTACGCCTTCCCGTACGCGCGCTCCCAGTCGAGGGTGACCCGGCCGATGCGGTGCGCGGAGCCCAGGTCGATGCGCAGCCACTGCTGGTCGTTCCACTCGCTGGCCCAGCGGGTGCCGGAGTCGCCGTCTACGGCCCGGGCGGGCGAGTAGTCGACGAACGGGTTCCACCACTCCGAGGTGGACGCCGACGCGGACGAGCCGGCGGCCAGGTTGACGCTGCCCTGGTGCTTCTCGGAGGCGCCCCAGGTGGTCAGGTAGGACTCGGCGCCCTTGAACAGGTCGTCGACGACGTCCTGGCCGCCGACGAGCCGGATGTCCTCGATCCAGTCGGGGACCAGGCCGTAGTGGGCGGCGCCGTCGGTGTTCAGGTCCCAGGTGCGCTGCCCGGCGGTCTGCCGGTCGATGACCGAACCCCCGTCGGTGCTGCGGAAGGGGTACTTCACCGGGTTCGGGGTGTCCGCGCCCCGGGGGCCGGGCCAGCCGCCGACGCCGTTCATGTCGGTGCCGTAGCCGTAGCCCACGTGGTACTTCTCGCGCAGCGCGTCCGTACGCTTGGCCTCCGCGCTGAAGGCCTCCGAGCCGCTCATGTACTGGGCGGCGAAACCGCCCAGCTTGTAGAGGCGCTCGGTCCAGCCGAGGTCCATCCAGCTGTGGGAGGAGATCACGCCCGGGTAGGACTCGGACTCCAGGATGTCGAAGGCCCGGCCCGCGGCCTTCACGCTCATGTGGTCGACTTCGAGCATCATCTTGCGCTTCATCATGCCGCGCACGGCGTACTCGCCGAGTTCGGTGAGCCCGCGGGTGTTGCAGCGCGCGTCCGCGGAGTACGAGGGCACCGCCACGCCCGCCGGGAGCTCCTTCTGCGCCCCGGGAGCGGGCGCGAGACCGATGGGGTTGTCCTTCTGCGGGCCGGTGCAGGGCTCCGTCTTCCAGAAGGTGCCGGTCGACAGGAACTGGCCGACGTTGATCGCCGTACCCAGGGCGCCCTCGTCGAACCGCACCCCGCACAGGGCGTTGTCGAACTTGTGGCACAGGAACATGCTGCGCACGCCCAGCTTGTACAGCTCGTCCAGGCCCCGGTCGATGTCCTCCTTGGAGCACTGCGCGACGTCGAGGATCTGCTTGCAGCCGAAGGGCTCGGAGGTCTCCACGCCCATGACGACGGCCAGCTTGCCCTGCTTGATGACCTCGCGGGCCTGGTCGGAGCTGGTGACGATACGGAACCAGCCCTTTCCGGGGCCGCCGTACATCTTGTCGACGAACGCCTGCATGTCGTACGTCTTCTGCGCCTCCAGGCGGATGGCGGTCATCTCGTCGCAGCCGCGGTCCTTGAAGAAGTAGACCGAGCAGATCACCCCGTTGGTGACGAGGTCGTTGACGAGGACCCGCTGGCCGCCGCGCCAGGCGCGTTCCACCCAGGCGTAGTAGTTCTGCTGGTGGGTCAGGGAGTCGTGGGCGGGCCAGTCCTTGAAGGTGGGCCAGCCGTTGGGGTCGTGCTTGCCGTCCCCGCCCTTGGTGATGAAGTCGAAGACGGCGAGCGTGCCGTCGGGGTAGTGCTCGGGGCAGTCCTTGAGGGCGTCGGCCACGCCCAGTTCGGAGAAGGGCTTGCCGCAGATGAGCCGGCCGCCGAATCCCTCGTTGGACATCAGGTGGTCGTGGGCGTCGACGAACCCGCGGACCTTGCCCTGGGCGTCGGTGCCCTTGAAGGGCTCACCGGTGACGTTGATGTCGGAGTCCGGCTGCGGCCGGGCGGTGGGGTTCCACCAGCCGGGGTCGGCCGTCGACTCGGCCAGGGAGACGGGCGCGGGCCCGAGGACCATGGCGCACGCGGCGAGCAGGAGCGCGAGGAGCGCGAAACGGCGCCGACGCCGGGGGCGCGGGCGCGGTGGAGGGTGAGGGGTCAAGGTGATCACTCATGCCTTCGGTCGGCGGAGAGCGCGGTCGAATCAAGGCATGAGTTGTCATGCCCCGCACAACGATGGGCATGAGAATCGCTACTGGCGCGTAAGGAGTCAAGGGTCCGGGACGCTCGACCTGATGGAGCGTCGGGTGGCGGCGCCCCGGCGGGCCCCGTGTACGGGCCGCCGTCCCGGTCACGGAGCGGAGTCGGTACCCGGCGTGGGGGTCAGCGCGCTCGCGCGGTGTTCCGCGAGCGCCTGCGCCTTCTCCAGGAGTTCCGCGAAGGGCTTCTGGGTCATGGAGCCGCGTACCTTGCTGAGCCCGTACCTGCGGGAGTTCGCCTGCGCCTTCGCGCGGTTGTTGGGGGCGAACGGTTTGTTCTCTTCGGGCGGTCCCAGTTCCACGGCGAGGTACGGGTTGGACGCGTTCGTCGTGTGCCAGAGGGTGATGCGCTGTCGGCCGCGCGTCATGTTGAGGATCTCGTTGCTGTTCGCGACGATGCCCTGGTACCTGTAGTACGGCGGTGGCGGCCCGGGGGGTTCCCGGTCCTTCTTCTCCTTCTGGAGCGTCGGCCACTGCTTCCGCAAGGTCACGTAGTCGCTGTCGATGGCCATCCTGTCCTTCCGGGCCACCCACGCCTCGGTTTCGATCTTCAGGGTCTGGTACGGAGCCTCGGCCGGCCGGTCGATCACGGCGACCTCGTCCTCCGCCCAGTCCTCCCCCGGATTCAAAGGCCTGCCCGACGGCTGGATGAACTCGTCCGAGCTGATCACCCTCTGCTTCCGGGCGTCCTCCGGCCTCGTGCCGACGGGCTTGCCGTACACCCAGTAGATGCTGCCCAGGACGTACACGGGAATCTGGCCGGAGTTCTTCACCTGGATGTGGAACGGAACGAAGAGCTTCGTCTGCTCCTCGTTGAGGCTCGGTGCGCCGAAGGTCCCGGTGATCTCTATCAGCGGAGCCGTGGTGTAGGGGAGGTAGACATGGGTGTAGGCGAGGTTGGCGAACGCCACGAGGGTGGAGATGACCACCCCGATCGCGATACGCCGGGGATTGGGCAGGCCCTTCCACGCCCGGCCGTGGATGAGCACCGACAAGGTCCAGAGGGACCACGGGACGAGGGCGCACCACAGCAACAGCCAATGCGTGTACCGCCCGCCCCTCAGCTGTATGAAGAGCAGGACGGCGCTGGCGCTGAGGGAAGCCGCGGCTCCGATCAGGATGACCGTCCCCGAATACCGGATCTCCCGTTTGCCCCAGTAGTCGAACGTGGCCAACGCGGCCAGCACTTCGGTCACGGCCATGAGGAGGAAGATGAATCCGGTGATGCGCCCGAGATAGGTCAGCGCCGCGAAGGTGTCCGATATGCCGATCCTGACGAATACGTATGCGGTTGCCAGGAGGCCGGTCGCCATGAGGATTCCGTAGACCCGTCTGCGGCAGGACCGGTCCGGCCACACGGTACTGTCGCCGCCGTGCCAGCGGATGTCGTTCCCGAAGGGTATGCCGGAACGGCGCAGCAGCTGCTGCAGCCCCTTGGGGCTGCGGACCTTTCCGGCGGGCTTGTCGTCAATGGTGACCTTCCGCCACCCGAACGCATCCGGCGCTCCCACGGCTACCACGGGCGTGTTCGCCATGGCACCAGTCTGCTTCCGTATCCGGATGAGCGCCCCCGGAGGCGACAGCGGGTGCGGCCCGGCCGGGGGTGGGGTGAGACTGGTGTTGACCCCTGCCTCGTTCCCTTTCGGGAGGTTCCCATGCGCAGACGGATTCTCGGCCTTGTCGCCGCAGTCGTGTTCGCGGTTCTCGGCGTCGGGGTCCATGCCGCACAGGCCGACGTGAGCACCGAGAAGTGCAAGGCCACCGGGGGAATGGTCCAATACGACTCCTCGACCGGATTGTGGACCTGTGTCGGAGGCGAGCGCGACGGAGAGGCCATCGTCTGACACCGACCCGTGAGGGGTGTCCGGAATCGTCCGACGACCGATGAGCCCCCGCCTACAGTCGCCGCATGAACGAAGCGAAGGACACCAGGAGTTCCGGAGGCCGCTCTCGGCGCGGGGTGCTGAAGGCGGCGGTCGTCGTGGGGACGGGAGCCGCTGTCGGGGGCGGGGGAGTGGCCCGTGCCGAGGAGCGGCGGTGCAGGGAGCCCGTGTTCGTGTGCGTGCACGGGGCCGCGGGGAATTCCCATGCGTGGACCCCCGTGCTGGCGGAACTGGCCCTGCGCGGGCACAAGGCGGTCGCCGTCGATCTGCCCGGACACGGGGCCGGGGCGTACTACCCGGTCGCCTACCAGACCCCCCAGGACCTGGAGGCGCTGCGCAGTGAGCCCTCGCCGCTCGGGAAGGTGACGCTGGCCGACTTCGCCGCGCACGTGGTGGGCGTCGTACGGCGGGCCTCCAGGCTCGGGGCGGTGGTGCTGGTCGGCCAGAGCATGGGCGGGGCGACCCTCAACGCGGTCGCCAACCAGGTTCCGGAGCTCGTCTCCCACCTGGTGTACGCCTCGGCCTTCTGCCCGACCCGGCACGCCTCCGTCCGGGAGCTGATGTCCACCCCCGAGGCCTCCACCAGTGCCCTTGCGCGGCTGGACGTCGTCCCGACCCCTCCTGAACTCGGTGTCACGCGCGTCAACTGGCGTTCGGGCGACCCCGCGTTCTTCGCGGCGGCCAAGGAAGCCCTCGCGGCCGACCGGCCCGACAGCGCCGTACGGGCGCTCCTGGCCACCCTGGAGCCCGACGAGTCGGCGGAGGCCGGGACCGCGGACTGCCGCGGGATCCCCGAGAAGTGGGGGCGGGTGCCGCGCACGTTCCTGCGGTTCACCCGGGACCGCACCGTTCCGCTCGCGCTCCAGGACCTGATGATCCGCGAGGCGGACGCCGCCACCCCGGGCAACCGCTTCCGCGTCCGCTCCCTGGCCGCGCCGCACGCGGGCCCCCGGGACCCGGCCGTGTGGGCGGACGAGCTGGAACTGGCCGCCGGGGCGTGCCGCTGACCCCCGGGGCCGACCACCGGGGCCGGGTTCCGCCCCGGGCTCCCGGCCGGGCGGGGCGGCTCCCGCCGGCCCGGCGGGGTACGGGTCCGGCGCCTATCGTCGGAGGTATGAGCGAGACCGTCGTGGTGTACGAGTACGACCGGCCCGGCGCGGCGCACCCCGCCGGGGAGCCCGCCCCCGGGGACGTGCTGCGGGTGCACGCGGCGCCCACCGCCCCGGGCCGGCACGACGTCCGGGGTCCCCGGACCCTGTGCGGGCGGGACACCTTCGCCATGGAGACGGCCTCGTGGCGCCACTCGGGGCACCCCGGCTCGCCCTGGTACCCCGAGGAGTACGCGGACCGGGTCTGCCCCGCCTGCGCGGACGCCGCCGGGGAGGGCTGAGCGGGAGAGGTCAGCGGCCGGGGGCCATGTCGTACGTGACCCACATGGTGCGGGTGGCCACCTGGTCGTACTTGGACCGGGCCCGGTGGTTGTCGTCGGCGGTGATCCACCGGACGACGCTCCAGCCGCGCTCCGCCGCCAGCTCGCGCAGGGTGGCCAGTAGCAGGTCCGCCGCGCCGGAGCCGCGGTGCTCGGGGGCCACGAACAGGTCGTCCAGGAAGCAGCCGGTCGTGGCGGACAGCGGGCGGGCGAAGGGGCGGTAGTGGGCGAGGCCCAGCAGCCGGCCCCCGGCGTCCTCGGCGACCAGGGCGCCCACCTCGTGGGCGGGGTCGTTGATCCACGACCACACCGTGGCCGCGGCCTCCTCGGTCTGCTCGACCCGGTAGAACGCGGCGTAGCCCCGGTACAGGGCCCGCCACTGTTCGAAGTCCCCGGGCCGTGCGGCGCGGACCAAGATGTCTGACATATCGGGGATCTCCTGGGATCGGGGCTCGGAGAACCGATCATGCCGGAGCCCCCCGGCAGCCCGGGATGCGCCGCCGTGTCCAATGCGGCGCCGCGCTCCTTCCGCCGTGGACAGGCGGCGGACGCGGCGGAGCCCGGTCCGGCGTGGTGCCGGACCGGGCCCCTGGGGGGTGCCGCGGGGTGGGTCAGCTCACCTGGAGGGTGACGTCGTCGACCACGAAGGAGGTCTGGAGGGACTGGTCCTCCACGCCCTGGAACCGAAGGGTGACGGTCTGCCCGGCGAACCGGGAGACGTCGTAGCTCTTGAGCGTGTAGCCGGAGCCCGCGTCCACGTTGGACAGGGTCTCCAGGGTCTGCCCGCCCACCGAGACGGTGAAGGTGTCGTAGACGGTGGGATCGGTCTCGTCGGTGTCGATGTGCAGGTAGAAGGCGAGGCGGGCCGAGGAGCAGCCGGCCGGGAGGGTCAGCGACTGCGAGGCGCTGTCGGTGTGCGAGGAGCCCCAGCCGTTCAGCCACGCCATGTAGGCGCCGGCGTGCGGGGCCTCGCCGGCCTGGTTGGTGACGACCCCGGAGGTGGCGCTCCAGGGGCTCGTGCCGTTCTCGAAGCCGCCGTTGGCGACGACCTGGGCCGGGGTGCAGCTGCCGCCGCCCCCGCTGACGGTCAGGGTGTAGGTGGTGCTGTGCGTGGCGGTGCCGGTACCGGTGACCGTCAGGGTGTACGTGCCGGGGGCGGTGCCCGCGGCGACCTGGACGGTGAGGGTGGCGGACTGGCCGGACTGCACGGTGGCCGGGCTGACCGTGGCGGTGACGCCGGCCGGGGCGCCCGAGACCGTCAGGGCGACGTTCTGGGGGCTGCCGCTGACGGTGGTGGTGTTCACCGTCGAGGTGGCGCTGCCGCCCGGTGCGGCGGTGCCGGCGGCGGGCGAGGTGGAGAGGGAGAAGTCGGACGACGGGGTGCCGCTGCCGACGGCCTGCTTCCAGATCGCGTAGGCGACGCCGTCGGCGCTGCGGTCCAGGACCGTGGCGTTGATGTTGCTCGGGGTGTCGCAGGAGCTGTGGTAGCAGGAGTCGTACGCGGCGTTCGCCGTGCCGCCCCACTTGGAGGCCTGCGCGGAGGTCTTGCGGGCGCTGGCGCCGGCCGCGTAGCCGGAGGTGGGGATGCCCGCCTGCTGGAAGGAGTAGTCGTCACTGCGGCCCTGGCCCTCGGTGTTCTCCTCGGGGGCGAGGTTCAGCGAGGTCCAGTACGCCTTCAGGGGTGCGGCGGTGGTGGAGTTCAGGTTGTTGATGAAGTAACCGCCGTTGGGCGAGCCGACCATGTCGAAGTTGTAGTAGCCCTTGATGGCGGCGCGCTGGGCGCTGCTCAGCTGGCCCACGTAGAACTTCGAGCCGTTGAGGCCCTGTTCCTCGTCGGTCCACCAGGCGAACCGCACGTGCTTGGTCATGGTGGGGTTCTTCTGGGCCAGGACCAGCGCGTTCTCCAGCAGGGTGGCGGAACCGGAGCCGTTGTCGTTGATGCCCGGTCCGGCGGAGACGCTGTCGAGGTGGGCGCCGAACATGACCGTCTGGTCGTCGGGGCCGCCCGGCCAGTCGGCGATCAGGTTGTTCGACGGGTAGGTGCAGGAGGTGCAGTTCTGCTCGGTGACGGTGTAGCCGGCGGCCTGGAGCCTGCCCTTGATGTACGCGAGGGACTGGGTGTGGCCGCCGCTGCCGGCGCGGCGGTTGCCGCCGTTCTGCGTGGCGATGGTGCCCAGCTGGTTCAGGTGGGCCTGGACGTTGGCCGCGCTGATGTCCGGCGGGGTGGTGGGGTCGGGCTGGCCGCCGCCGACGCTCAGGGCGTAGTCGGCGGTGTGCGCGAGGGAGGCGCCCTGGCCCTTGACGGTGACCGTGGCCGGGCCGGGGGCCGTGGTGGAGCTCGCGGACAGGGTCAGGGTGGAGGACTGGCCGGACTGCACGGTGGCCGGGTTGAAGGAGGCGGTGACCCCGGCGGGCAGGCCGCTCGCGGAGAGGGTGACCTGCTGGGGCTGGCCCGTGGTGGTGCTGGTGGCGACGGTGGTGGTCACCGAGGCGCCCTGCTGCACGCTGCCCGAGGCGGGGTTGAGGGTGAGGGAGAAGTCACCCTGGCCGCTGGGGGTGCAGGTGGGGTCGCCGGACTGGGCGGGCACGCTGATGGCGTCCCAGGCGGCCTTGGTCTTGTTGAACAGGTCGCAGGAGGCGTCGAGGGTCTTGGCGGAACTCAGGGTCGCCGTCCGGTACTTCTTGTAGGACATGCTGCTGGTCTTGAGCAGCATGCCGCCGTAGAAGATCTTGCCGGCGTTCTGGATGCCCACGCCGGTCACCGTGGACTGGTTGCAGGTGCTGCTGCTCGGCTTGCCGCCGCCGGGGTTGCTGCCCTCGGCCAGCAGGTAGAACCAGTGGTTCAGGGGTCCCGCGGCCGCGTGCACCTCGGTGTTCGGTATGGAGGAGCTGTAGCAGGACGGGTCGTTGTTGACCGCCGAGGGGTTGTACATGTTCCGGATCGGGCCCCGGCCCTGGAGGTTGATCATCTCGCCGACGGTGTAGTCGGGAGTGTCGTACGGGGAGGGCTCGTTGGCGTAGGCCTCGGTCAGAGCGCCGAAGATGTCGCCGGTGCCCTCGCCGAGTCCGGCCTCCTGGCCGCTGGTGCCGCCGGGGGTGTTGGTGTCGATGGCGTGCCCGTACTCGTGGCCCACGACGTCGATGCCGGCGATCCACTCGTTGGCGCTGTTGTGGCCGATGGTGACGGAGCTGCCGTCCCAGTACGCGTTGAGGTCGCTCAGCCCGACCTTGCCCGGGAAGCTGCGGCCGTTGCCGTCGACGCCGCTGCGGCCGAGCCACTGGCGGAGCATGTCCCACTGCTTCTGCGCGGCGAACATCAGGTCCGTGCACCCGGTCTCCTTGGAGGTCGGGTTGCCGGTGCCCCAGGAGTCCGAGGACTTCGAGAAGACGGTGCCGGTGCTGTAGTCCTGGCAGCTCAGGCCCGGGCGGTTCGGGTCGCGCAGGGAGTACGTGCCTCCGGACGCTGTGGTGTCGATCGTCAGCGGGTTGGGCCCGTTCCACTTGCTGGTGCCGGTGCCCGCGACGACCTCGTCCCAGCGGTCGACGACCTTGCCGGTACGGGCGTCCACGAAGACGTGCATCCGGCTGGGCGCCGACTTCGCCGACCCGGTCAGGACCGTCTCCCAGGCCAGGACCGGCTTGTCGTCCTTGAGCCGGACGACCAGGCGGCTGCTCTCGACCTTGTCCACCTTCGCCAGCTCGGCCCGGGAGGAGGACTCCGCCGCCTTGGCGGTGACGGTCGGGGTGACCGACACGTCGATCACGGTCGAGGAGGCCGACTGGAGGGCGCGGACCTTGCCCTCCCCGTCCGCGAGGACGACCGCGTCGCCGCCGACGACCGGCAGGCCGCGGTAGCTGCGCTCGTACGCGACGGAGAACAGGTCCTGTACCCAGGGGGTGACCAGGCGGCGGTCGTACTGCTGCTGCGGCTGGTTGACCAGGCTGTCCAGGCCGCTGCGCACGGCCGCGTCCGCCGCGGCCACGGCCCGGTCGGCCCGGGAGGGCCGGGGCGGTACGGGATCTGGCTGCTGCGCGGCCGACGCGGTACCGGCCAGCGCACCGGCGAGGCTCGCGGTCAGCGCGAAGGCCGCCACGGACGCCGTCCATCTGGTGGGCTGCACGAGTCCACTCCGATCGTGTGTGGGGGGTGTCTGGCTGTACGCCGTCGCCGAGTATGAGCGTGTACATGGCGGGATTGGGACATCTCTGCGGGCATAAGGCCCGCGTTATGGTGCGTTGGGGCCGCCGTTCGTAAGCTGCCGGGATGCAGCTGGAGTTGAGGCACCTGCAAGCCGTCTGCCGGATAGCGGAAGCAGGCAGTCTGGGCGCGGCGGCGCGCCGGCTCGGAGTCTCCCAGCCGGCGCTCTCCGCCCAGCTGCGCAGGATCGAACGGGTCACCGGGGGCGAGCTCTTCGTCCGCGGCCGCAGCGGGGTGGAGCCCACCCCGCTGGGCCACTTCGTCCTGTCCAAGGCCCGCCGCGTGCTCGGCGAGATGGACGCCCTGGGAGCCGAGGCCCGTGCGCTGTCGGCGGCGCACGTGCCCCTGCGGCTCGGCTGCATCCTGCTCGTGCTGCTGGACGGCCTGCTCGCGCGCACCGACCTGGCCCCGGGCGGGCGGGAGGTGGCGGTGGACCTGGAGAACTCGGTGACCACGCTCGTGCGGATGCTCGGCGCCGGCCAGTACGACGCCATCGTCTACGGCGAGGTCAACGACTACGAGGTCCCGCTGCCCGGCGGCGTCCAGGCCCGCACCGTCGTGCCCCGGGAGCCGTTCTGCATCCGGATGTCGGCGCGGCACCCGCTGGCCGGCCGCGCCCGGCTGGACCTGGCCGACCTGGCCGGCGAACAGTGGATGACGCTGGTCCAGGACGACGACGGCGGGCCCGAGGCCCTGATCGAGGCCTGTGCCAGGGCCGGCTTCACCCCCTCGCTGCGCTACCGGATCACCGACCGCAAGATGCAGCACGACCTGATCGCGGCCGGCCGGGCGATCTCGCTGAGCCAGCCCACCGCCCCCGCGGTGCCGGGCACGGTCATGCGCCCCCTGGCCGGGACCCCGGTCACCGGCCGGATCCGGCTGGCCTGGAACCGGGCGTCGGTCTCCGCCCGCCAGGGCGAGCTGCTGCACCGGGCGGCCGTGGAGGCGTACCTGGCGAACGTGGACAACAACGCCTTCCACCGGACATGGTGGGACGCCCACCCGGAAGCCCACCCGAGCCTCGGCTGACCCCTGCAGAAGGGTCGGATTCCGGTCGGGTTACCATATGAGCGCCGCCTAGCTCGAAAGATAACTCTGTGACTGTCAACGAGGACTCGTTCAGCAACTGGAAGACCCGCGAGGAGATCGCGGAGTCGATGATCCCGATCATCGGGAAGCTGCACCGCGAGCGGGATGTAACGATCCTGCTGCACAGCCGCTCCCTGGTGAACAAGTCGGTGGTCAGCATCCTCAAGACCCACCGGTTCGCCCGGCAGATCGACGGCGAGGAGCTCTCGGTCACCGAGACCATGCCGTTCCTGCAGGCCCTCGCCGCCCTCGATCTCGGTCCGTCGCAGATCGACATCGGCATGCTCGCCGCGAACTACAGCGCCGACGACCGCGGACTGTCCGTGGCCGACTTCACCGCGGAGGCCGTCGCCGGCGCCACCGGTGAGAACAAGCTGGAGGGCTCCTCCGGCCGCGACGTCGTCCTCTACGGCTTCGGCCGCATCGGCCGCCTCGTCGCCCGCCTGCTCATCGAGAAGGCCGGCTCCGGCAACGGTCTGCGCCTGCGTGCCATCGTCGTCCGCGGTGGCGGCGAAGCCGACCTGGTCAAGCGCGCCTCGCTGCTGCGCCGCGACTCGATCCACGGCCAGTTCCAGGGCACGATCACGGTCGACGAGGCGAACAGCACGATCATCGCCAACGGCAACGCGATCCGCGTGATCTACGCGAACGACCCCTCCGAGGTCGACTACACGGCGTACGGCATCAAGGACGCCATCCTCATCGACAACACCGGCAAGTGGCGCGACCGCGAGGGCCTCTCCAAGCACCTGCGCCCCGGTATCGACAAGGTCGTCCTGACCGCCCCGGGCAAGGGCGACGTCCCGAACATCGTGCACGGCGTCAACCACGACACGATCAAGCCCGACGAGCAGATCCTGTCCTGCGCCTCCTGCACCACCAACGCCATCGTCCCGCCGCTCAAGGCCATGGACGACGAGTACGGCGTGCTGCGCGGCCACGTGGAGACGGTCCACTCGTTCACGAACGACCAGAACCTCCTGGACAACTACCACAAGGCCGACCGCCGCGGCCGCTCCGCGCCGCTGAACATGGTCATCACCGAGACCGGCGCCGCCTCCGCCGTCGCGAAGGCGCTGCCCGACCTCAAGGCCCCGATCACCGGCAGCTCGATCCGCGTCCCCGTCCCGGACGTCTCGATCGCCATCCTCAGCCTGCGCCTGGGCCGCGAGACCACCCGCGACGAGGTCCTGGAGTACCTCCGCGGCGTCTCCCTGCACTCGCCGCTGAAGCGCCAGATCGACTTCACCACCGCCCCCGACGCCGTCTCCATGGACTTCGTCGGCTCGCGCCACGCCTCGATCGTGGACGCCGGCGCCACCAAGGTCGACGGCGACAACGCGATCCTGTACCTCTGGTACGACAACGAGTTCGGCTACTCCTGCCAGGTCATCCGTGTGGTCCAGCACGTGTCCGGCGTCGAGTACCCGACCTACCCGGTCCCGGCCGCCTGACCCTTCCCGGAAGAGCGTGCCCTGCGGTGCCCCGTCGACCCCGGTCGGCGGGGCACCGCCGCGTGGTGCGGACCGGCCTCCCTGCCCGAGGAGCGGATGGTCGAGGACATCCGCCTCGTCGACGGAGTCGGCGGACACGACACCGACCGCCGGATCGAGGGCCTCGGCTCCGTGCGGCTGAAGTCGAGCGTGGTGAGGAAAGGCTGATTTCCGACTGACATCCCACCGACCTCCGCCCCCGTCCACCCCCCGGTGGACGGGGGCGCCGTCATATCCGGGGCCCCCACGACAGGATCCTTTCAGCCGCGATGGCCCGAATGCTGCGATCAGGCCCGGCCGGGACGCTCTTTTCCGCGAAAACGCGCCAGAATCCGTACGGGTTCGGAAGCGCGTCCGGATCTCGGCTCTAGCGGACCGCCGAGCCGCCAGGTGATCCTTGGGTCCGGGTCAGCCGCTCCACAGGCCGGAAGGGATCGATATCCGGCCGGGCCGAAACCCGAGCACATCCGGCATTCCCTTCCGCGGGGAGCGGCCTTTCACCGGCCCGCGGGATTCCACCCAGTGCCCTTCGGCTTCGCTTCCACACTCAGGGAGACACCCATGTCCGACACCGCGCACACCCCCGAATTCGGCTTCGAGGACCTGGACCTCGACCTCGGCGACCTCACCGTCACCGCCATGCGGGACACCGTCGCGCTGCCCGAGGGCGGCGCCTCGTGGGGCTCGTGCTCCTGCCAGGGCTCCTCGTCCTGCCAGAAGCCGACCGTGGACACGCCCATCGTCTGAGCCCGCGCGGGGCCGTCGTCCCGCATCCGGCCGGCTCGCCCGACCCTGCCATCCCACGACGCGGGCCCGCTTCCCGCCGCACCCCGTGCGGCGGGA
>NZ_JBBDHD010000343.1:0-399 GCF_044129415.1 Streptomyces racemochromogenes | reverse complement strand
AACTCCAGCTGACCGTCGGCCCGCCACCGCACCACGTCACCCGTGCGGTACATGCGCCCGCCCGGCGTCCCGAAGGGATCCGCGACGAAACGACCCGCGGTCAGCTCCTCGCGGCCCAGGTAGCCCCGCGCGAGTCCGGCGCCCGCGACGTAGAGCTCGCCGGACACGCCGACGGGGGCCGGCCGCAGGGAGGAGTCCAGGACGTAGACCCGGAAGTTGGTGAGGGGGGTGCCGATGGGCGGGGTGACGGCTCCGGAGAGCGGGCCGCTCATCGTGGCGCACACCGTGGTCTCGGTCGGACCGTACGCGTTGATCATCCGGAGGCCGCGGGACCACTTGGCGACCATGGCCGGCGGGCAGGCCTCACCGGCCACGACCAGGGTCATCCCGGCCGGCAGG
>NZ_JBBDHD010000156.1:0-13446 GCF_044129415.1 Streptomyces racemochromogenes | reverse complement strand
CCCCCCCCCCCCCCCCCCCCCCCCCCCCCCCCCCCCCCCCCCCCCCCCCCCCCCCCCCCCCCCGCCCCCCCCCCCCCGCCCCCCCCCCCCCCCCCCCCCCCCCCCCCCCCCCCCCCCCCCCCCCCCGGTACGGGTGCGGGTCAGGCGGAGTAGTCGTGCTCGGCCTCGGCCCGGTGGGCGGGCCGCGGGGCGGGGCCGCCCTGCGCGACCGGGACGGAGCGCGACCGGTTCAGCTTCTCGCCCTCGACGTCCATGTTCGGCAGCAGCCGGTCGAGCCAGCGCGGCAGCCACCACGCGGACCGGCCGAGGAGCGCGAACAGGGCCGGGACCAAGGCCATGCGGACCACGAAGGCGTCGAAGAGGACGGCGGTGGCGAGGCTGAAGCCGACCATCTTCACGAAGTCGTTCGTCTCCAGGATGAAGCCGGAGAAGACGCTCGTCATGATGATCGCCGCGGCGCTGACGACCCGTCCGCCGTAGCGGAATCCGGTGACGACGGCCTCGGTCGGCCGGGCGCCGTGGACGTACGCCTCCCGCATCCGGGTCACGAGGAAGACCTCGTAGTCCATCGCGAGGCCGAACACCACGCCGATCATGAAGATCGGGAGGGTGCTCATGACCGGGCCGGGCTGCTCGATGCCGAGGACGTCGGCGAGCCAGCCCCACTGGAAGACGGCCACGACCGCGCCGAGTGCCGCGGAGACCGACAGGAGGAAGCCGAGGGCGGCCTTCAGCGGGACCAGCAGCGAACGGAAGATCAGGACCAGGAGCAGGAAGGCGAGTCCGACGACCAGGCCCAGGTAGGGCAGCATCGCCTCGTCCAGGGTCCGGGAGAAGTCGATGAACAGGGCGGTCTGGCCGGTGACCAGGATCTCGGCCCCGGTGTCCGCCTCGATGGCGCCCGCCTTCGCGCGGAGGGTGGCGACCAGTTCCTCGGTCCGGTGCTCGGTGGGCCCCGAGGACGGGACGACGCCCAGGACGGCGGTGTCACCGGCGGCGTTGGGCGTCGCGGGGGTCACCGTGGCGACGCCCTCGACGGCCGCGAGTTCCCGGCCGACGGCGCCGGCCGCGGCGGCCGCGTCCTTGGCCTGGACGGTGATGGTCAGCGGGCCGTTGAAGCCGGGCCCGAAGGACTCGGACAGCATGTCGTAGGCCTTGCGCTGGGTGGTGTCCGGCGCCATGGTGCCCTCGCCGGGCAGCCCCAGCCGGAGGCTCGCTGCGGGCACCGCGAGGGTGCCGAGGCCGAGGACGCCGACGGCCAGGACGAGCAGGGGGCGGCGTACGACGAACCGCGCCCAGCGGGTGCCCAGGTTGGGCTTGGTCCGCGCGGCGAGCCGGTCGGCCCGGCGCTGGAGGCGGGCGGTGAGCGGCTTGCCCTGGATGGCCCGCCGCTCCAGGCGGGGCATGACCTTGACGGGGGCGAAGCCGAGCAGCGCGGGGACGAGGGTGACCGCGATGAGGACGGCGAGGGCCACGGTACCGGCGGCGGTGAGGCCCATCTTCGTGAGCATCGGGACGTTGACGACGGCGAGGCCGGCGAGGGCGATGATGACGGTGAGGCCGGCGAAGACCACGGCCGAGCCGGCCGTTCCGACGGCGCGCCCGACGGCGTCGGAACGGTCCCGGCCCTCGGAGATCTCGGCGCGGTAGCGGGAGATGATGAACAGGGCGTAGTCGATGCCGACGGCGAGGCCGATCATCATGGCCAGGGTGCCGGTGGTGGCGGACAGGCCGAGGGTGCTGCCGAGGGCGGTGACGGCGGCGCTGCCGACGGCCACGCCGATCACGGCGGTGAGCAGCGGCATGCCGGCGGCGGCCAGGGAGCCGAAGGTGAGCAGCAGGACCACGGCGGAGACCAGGATGCCGATGCCCTCGGCGCCGCCCATGGGGGCCTCGACCTTGACGGCGTCACCGCCGGCCTCGACGGTCAGGCCGTCGGCCCGGCCCTTCTCCAGTACGGCGTCGAGTCCGTCGTGCGCCGCGTCGGTCAGCTTGAGGGCGGAGACCTTGTACCCGGCGACGGCGTAGGCGGTGGTGCCGTCCTTGCTGACGGTGCCGGCCGCGAAGGGGTCGGAGGCCGAGACCACCTCGGGCGCCTTGGCGAGGGCGGCGACGAGGCCGTCGACCTTGGCCTTCTGGGCGGGGTCGGAGAGCTTCTGCCCGGCCGGCGCCCGGACGACCACGCGGGCCGTGGCGCCGTCGGCGCTCGCGGCCGGGAACTTCTCCTTGAGCACGTCGAAGGCCCGCTGGGACTCGGTGCCCGGCATGGAGAACGTGTCGGCGGGCGGCGGCGGGGCGGTGGAGGCGGCGAGGCCGACGGCGACCAGGACGGCGAGCCACAGCAGGGTCACCAGGCCCCGCCGCCGGAAGGCGAACCGGCCCGTCTTGTAGAGGAAGGTGGCCATGGCGAACAGACTCCCGTGGGGGTGTGTCGACGATGAGGAGGAGCGGTCCCGTGCACACGGGACCCGATCGATGGCACCACTATGACATATCCGTGGCGCCACAAGGGGCCGTGTAGGTGCATTTTCTGGCGCCACCTCTCCACAGCATGGCACCAAAGGCTCTCGCAGCCTGGCAGATGTTTCCCTCGGTAGCCCGCGAAATACGCGAAAAATAAGGGGGCTCCATCCCGACACCATCCTGGCACCATCACAACTCCACCGGGTGCGGTGAGCGGACGGTGAGGGCGCGGTGAGCGGGCCGGGCGACCTTGGTCCCCGTCGCCGGACCACGGAGGTCCGGCTCGGAACAAGGAGCAGGTCATGGGCACGCTGAACGGCAGGACGGCACTGGTGACGGGCGCCTCCCGGGGGATCGGCCGGGCGGTGGCCCTGCGGCTGGCGGCCGAGGGGGCCCTGGTCGCCGTCCACTACGGCGGCAACGAGGAGGCGGCCCTGGAGACGGTGGCGCGGATCGAGGAGGCGGGCGGACTCGCCTTCGCGGTGCGGGCCCGGTTCGGGGAGGAGGGCGCGGTGGACGCCCTGTTCGAGGGGCTGACCGCCGGGCTGGGCGGATGCGGGCTGGACGTCCTCGTCAACAACGCGGGCATCGGCTCGGGCAGTTCGATCGGCCAGGTCACCGAGGAGGAGTTCGCCCGGCTGCTGGCGGTCAACGTCACCACACCGTTCTTCGTGATCCAGCGCGCGCTGGCGCTGCTGAACGACGGCGGGCGGATCGTCAACATGGGCTCGACGGCCAGCCGCTTCGCGGTGACGAGCCAGATCGGGTACACCGTCACCAAGGCCGCCCTGGAGGCGATGGCCCCCTCGCTGGCCAACGAGCTCGGCCGGCGCGGCATCACGGTGAACACGGTCGCGCCGGGCGCCGTCCGCACCGACATGACCGCCGGCTACACGGCCGTCCCGGAGGTGGTGGCCGCACTGGAGGGGATCACCGCGCTCGGACGGCTGGGCGAGCCGGAGGACGTCGCCGACGTGGTCGGCTTCCTGGCGGGGCCGCAGGGACGGTGGATGACCGGGCAGACCGTGGACGTCTCCGGGGGCACCTGGCTCGGCCCCCTCGGATGATCATCGGATGATCGACCGCCGTGGATAATCACCGGCATGCGGTTCTGCATCCTCGGCGAGACCCTGGCCCGGCGCGACGACGGCACGGAGGTCCCCCTCGGGGGACCCGCCCGGCGAGCCCTGCTGACCCTGCTGCTGGTGCGCCCCCGGGAGGTGGTGGCGGCCGAACGGCTCGCGGACGAGATGGCCCCGGACGGCTCGCTCTCGGCGCACGCGCTGCAGTCCCAGGTGTCCCGGCTGCGCGCGGCCCTGGGAGCCGACGTGATCGAGCGGGCCGGGGCGGGCTACCGGCTGGCCGTGGATCCCGAGGACGTGGACGCGGGCCGGTTCGAGCGGCTGGCCCGCGAGGGACGGGCCGCGCTGGCCGGCGCGGACCCCGGGCGGGCCCATCAACTCCTCTGCTCAGCACTGGAGTTGTGGCGCGGACCGGCACTGGCCGACCTGGCGCACCTGTCCGGCGGCGACACCGCCCGGGTGCGGCTTGAGGAGCTGCGGCTGGGGGCGCTGGAGGACCGGATCGAGGCCGAACTGCGGCTCGGCCGCCACCGCGGCGCCGTCGCCGAGCTGCGCGGGCTGACCGGCCTCCATCCGCTGCGCGAACGCCTCGCCGCCCTGCTGATCCGAGCCCTGTCCGCCGAGGGCGGGCAGGCGGAGGCCCTCGCCGCGTACGAGGAGACCCGCGGCCGGCTGGCCGACGAGCTCGGCAGCGACCCTTCGGCCGAACTGGTCTCCCTGCACCGGGAGTTGCTGGATTTCGACCCCTCCCCCGCGCAGGTCCGCCCGCCCGCCCAGCTGACCTCCTTCGTGGGCCGCGACGGTGAGGCCGCCGAGGTGGCCGGGATGCTGCGGGTGGCGCGGCTGGTGACGCTGGTGGGGCCCGGCGGGGTGGGCAAGACCCGGCTGTCGGTGGAGGCCGCCGGGGCCGCCGACGACGACGTGTGCTTCGTCGCGCTGGCCTCGCTGCGCGAGGGATCCGGACTGCCGCAGGCGGTGCTGGCGGCGCTCGGGCTGCGCGAGAACGGCCTCCAGCCCGGCGGCGGGCAGGGCCCGGTGGACCGGCTGGCGACGGCCCTGGCGGACCGGGTGCTGCTGCTGGTCCTGGACAACTGCGAGCACCTCGCCGGGGAGGCCGCCGCGCTGGCCGGCCGGCTGCTGGCGGTCTGCCCCCGGCTGCGGATCCTGGCCACCAGCCGGGAGCCGCTGGGCGTCATCGGGGAGCACCTGTGGCCGGTACGACCGCTGGAGGGCGCGGCGGCCGTACGGCTGTTCACCGAACGGGCCTCGGCGGTGCGGCGCGGGTTCACGGCCGCACCGGGGCGGGTGGAGCGGATCTGCGCGGCGCTCGACAACCTGCCGCTGGCCATCGAGCTGGCGGCGGCCCGGCTGCGCACGATGGACGTGGACGATCTGGCAGAACGGCTGGACGACCGGCTCGGGATGGCCGCCGCGCGCGCCAACCGCGGCGCCGACGAACGCCACCGCACCCTGCGCGCGGTGGTCGCCTGGAGCTGGGACCTGCTGTCCGGGGAGGAGCAGCGGGCCGCGCGGCGGTTCACCGTGTTCCCCGGGGGCGCGACGGCACGGGCGGCGCTGACGGTGTGCCGTGCGGGCGGCGGGGCGCCGGGGTCCGAGGGGCCGGGGTCCGGCGTGCTGGGGTCCGAGGTGCTGGAGTCCCTCGTCGACAAGTCGCTGCTGGAGCTCTCGGGCGGCCGCCTGCGCATGCTGGAGACGGTCCGGGCGTACGGCGCCGAGCGGCTGGAGGAGGCGGGCGAGACCGCGTCCGCCGGACGGGCCCACACGCGGTACGTGCTGGAGCTGGCCCGCACGGCCGATCCGCTGCTGCGGGGCGCCGGGCAGTTGGAGTGGCTGGAGCGGCTGGCGGCCGGGCACGGCGACCTGCTGTCCGCACTCGGCCGCGCGGTCGGGGACGGCCACTGGGAGACGGCCCTGGAACTGCTGGCCGCCGCCTCGACGTACCTGTGGATCCGCGGGGTGTCCGGGTCGGTCGCGGTGCAGGCCGCGGCCGTGCTCGACGCCGTCGGTGAGGCTCCACCGGCCGGGCTGGGCGAGGAGTTCGCGGCGTGCGTGCTCCTGGCGGCGGGCGGCCCCGGCGGGCTCGCTCCGTGGCGGCGCCACCGGGCGCGGGCCGGGGAACTGCTGGCCGCCGCCTGGGACGGGGACGGTCCGGGCGGGCGGTATCCCGTGGTGCTGCTGGTGTGGATGCTGCGCAACGCGACGGAGGCCGATCCGCTGGACGCGTTCGCCCTGGTGTCGGCGCAGCGCGGACGCCCCGAGCCGTGGGTGCGGGCGGTGGCCGCGTACGTGTCCGGGTTCGGGCCGCTCGGGGCGGGCGACCCGGCCGCCGCCGAACGGGCCTTCGCCGAGGCCGCCGAGGGGTTCCGGGCGACCGGCGACCGCTGGGGCGGGGCGCTGGTCCTGGACGTGCTCGCCGGTATGGCGGCGGCGCGCGGGGACCGGGCGGGTGCGGTGGCGCTGACCGACGAGGCGCTGGCGCTGACGGAGCGGCTCGGCGCCCTGGAGGACAGCGCCGACCTGCTGGTCAACCGGGCCGACCACCTGGTGGACGGGGACCCGGAGCGGGCCGGCGCCGACTACGCCCGGGCGGAGTCCCTCGCCCGCCGGGCCGGCGGTTCCGCCGCCCTGGCGGCGGCCCTGCGCGGGCTCGGCGACCTGGCCCTGCGGCAGGGGGACCGGGCACGGGCCGAGAGCCTGTACACGGAGGCGCTGGAGCGGATCGACCCGCACTGGGTCAAGAGCGCGGGCAGCCGGGTGCGGGCCCTGGCCGGGCTGGGCCGGATCGCGGAGGCGTGCGGGGACCGGGCGGCGGCCCGCTCCCGCTACGCCGAGGCCGCCGCGTCGGCGGCGGCCGTGGTGGGCGGCACGGGCCCGGCCGCGCTGCGGCTGCTGGGCCTGCCGCAGGACATCGCCGACACGGTGGCCGCGCACGCGCCCTGACGCGGGGACGGCCCCGTGGCCACGAGCGGCGAACCGGCTCTCCGCGTCCCCTTCACCGAAAGGGCTTCCCACGAGCGGGCCTTGCCACGCGCTCCGGGTCCGGCCCGTCACGGCCCCCGCTGAACCGGGCGTTCGGCGACGAGGCCGTGTGGGTGGACGAGGGGATCTCAGAGCGGGCCCCCGGGGCCTCCGCGACCTGGATGTCCGGCATGCGGCGGGTGCGGGCCGCATGCGCCTCCCGGACGCCGGCCCCCGGCGAAGTCCCCGGGCCCGCCGGCCGGCTGGGGGCCTGCGGGGGCTGTCCCGCCGGCGGGACAGCGGAGGGGCGGGCCGGGGGCGCGGGCATTGCCCGAGGGAGGCGGTGCTTGCCATGCTCGAACGCGGCGACGGCGCCCGCCCCCGGCCCCTTCGGGACCGCCGGCCGGGGCGGGCGCTCCACCCGGTCCCGCGGGAGCCCCGGTCCTCCGGGCACGGCGGCGGACCGGACCCGGTGCGGCCGTGAGGCGTGCCCGCGCCCCGCTGCCCCGGGGCGGCGCGTCCGGGCGCCGGGTGCACACCACCCGGTGGTCGCCTTCCGTTCCGCTCGGGTCCGCCCGGCTCTGCCACCGTCCGGACCAGCCCCGCCACCCCAGGCCCCCAACCCCGCCCCTGGAGCCCATGGATGAACACCGAACTGCTGATGTCCGATGCCGCTCACTTCCGCATCGACTACGTCATCAACCCGTACATGGACACGAGCGTCCAGCCGGACGCGCGGGCCGCCGTCAGCGAGCACGACGCGATCGCCGCCGCGCACCTCGCTGCCGGCCGCACGGTCCACCGGATGGCGTCGGCGCCGGAGTGCCCCGACATGGTGTACACGGCCAACGGGGCCTGGGTGTGCGGCGACCGGGCCGTGCTCGGCGACCCGCCCGCCGCCCGCGCCGCGGAGATCCCGTACTTCCGGTCCTGGCTGAAGGAGAACGGCATCGACGTGTTCGACGCCCCGTACTCCTTCAGCGGCCAGGGCGACGCCCTGGCCTGCGGGGACCTGCTGCTGGCGGGCCACGGGCAGCGCACGGACCGGCGGATGCACGACGTACTGGCAGATCTGACGGGCCATCAGGTGGTGCCGCTGCGCACGGCCGGGGAGCAGTGGTACGACCTGGACCTGGCCGTGGCCGTGATCGACGAGGCCACGCTCGCCTACCACCCGGGCGCGCTGGAGCCGGAGAGCGTCGGCACGCTGCGCTCCCTCGGGCTCGACCTCATCGAGGTGAGCACGGAGGAGGCGCGCGCCTTCGCCCTCAACCTGATCAGCGACGGCAGGACCGTGACGATGACCACCGGCGCGCCCCGGCTGGCGGCGACCCTGCGCGAGCGGGGCTCCACGGTGGTCGAGCTCGACACGACGCAGCTGCGCAAGGGCGGCGGCGGGGTCCGCTGCACCGCCCTCACGCTCGACAACCGCCTCCCGGCCTAGGCCGGCCGGGGGCGGCCGTCAGGCGGCGCGGGTGATCACGATGTCGCCCATGGCCGTACGGGCCCTGACCTCGACGACCCCGTCGGAGCCCTCGGGGCCCTCGGAAGGGCCGAGGGAGTTGTGCACCTTGCCCAGGCGGGAGGTGACGTCGAGCCAGGCGGCGACGGAGCCGCGGATGCCGATGTCGATCCGGCCGGCGGCCGTCTGGAGGTCGGCCTTGCCCCGGGCCAGACCGCCGACCCGGATGGCGCCGCTGGCGGACTTGGCGGTGACGGAGCCGTGCGCGCGCTCGACGGTGATGGCGCCGTTGGAGCTGTTCGCCCGTACGTCCCCGGTGGCCTCGCCGATCTCGGTGTCGCCGTTGAGGTTCTTGACGGTCGCCGCGCCGTCGACCCGGCCGAGCGCGATCCGGCCCGCGCCGTGCACTTCGGCGTCACCGGCGCAGCGGTCCAGCAGGACGTCGCCGTGGCCGGTGCGCAGTTCGACCGGGCCGGCCTCGCCCACCCGGAGGTTCCCGGCGCCGGACTTCAGGACGCACGCGCCGTAGGCCCCGTCCAGGACGAGGGCGCCCACTCCGGTGGAGGCGCGGACGCGGGAGCCGGCCGGCAGCTCGATGTGCACCTCGACCGAGCCGATCCGGCCGAACGGGAGGCGCTTCCTGGGGCCGCGTACGGTCAGCGTGCCGTCGGCGTGGTCGACCCTGCTCTCCCGGGCCGCGCGCTCGTCCTCCGGGTCGGCGGGGTCGGCGGGCAGCACCTCGACGACGGTGTCCGGCCGCTCGCCGGCCGTGAGGAGGACGGATCCCACCTCGATCTCGACGGAGACGGCGATCGGTGCGGGGGTCTCGAAGCTCAGCATGGCGGTCCGATCCTCAACGTGGTGCGGGTTCCCGCCGGTCGGGCGGGCGAAGCGAAGAAGGGCGTGTGGGGGGGTGCCGGTCGGTCCGGGGCCCGGGTCAGCGCACCCAGCCGGTGTAGCTCTGTCCGGTGCGGGTGCGGCGCAGCCCGGCCGGCTGCTGCTCGGCGGCGGCGCCGGACAGGGCGGCGGACAGGGCGCGGACCACCCAGGAGTTGACGGAGATCCCCTCGCGGACGGCCGCTTCCTCGGCGCGGGCCTTGAGGTGGGCGGGCAGGCGGAGGTTGATCCGGGCCGTCCCGCCCTCGTCGGTCTCGGGGAGGACGGGTACCGGCGGCGCGGCGGCCGGGGCGGCCGGGCGCTCGTCGTACGCGGGCTCGGTCTCCGGGACGTTCACGACGAACTCGGGGTCCAGGCCGCGCAGCCGGACCGAGACCGAACCCGGCGCCAGGTCCCGCGTGACCTCGTCCATCGCGTCGGACAGCGCGTTCAGGAGGGTCAGCCGGGCGGCCGACTCCAGCGGGGCGGTGAGCCGGCCGGCCAGGGCGCGGGCCTCGTCCCCGCCCGCGTCGGCGGCGACGGCGAGCTCGTGCCGGAGGTTCTCTACGTACGGCCTCAGATCCATGGCGCCACTATGGCACATATGTGGCACCATGACCAGATTCGACGTGTGCCACGGCCTGCGCGGACGTCACCGCGGCCGGTGGTGAGCCGGCGGTGAGCGCGCGGTGAGCACCCCCGCGCAGCCTGTGCCCATGACCCACACCACCGCGAACACCGCCGCCCACGCCACCGCCGGCGTCCGCTCCGCCCGGACCGTGCTGATCTCCGGCGCCTCCGTCGCCGGCCCCGCGCTCGCCTACTGGCTCCACCGCCACGGCTTCGCCCCCACGATCGTCGAGCGCGCCCCCGCCCTGCGCGACGGCGGGTACGCCGTCGACTTCCGGGGCGAGGCCCACATGGCGGTGCTGCGCCGCATGGGCGTCCTGGACGAGCTCAGGGCCGCCCGCACCGGCACCGGCTCCATGTCCTACGTCAACGCCGCGGGCAAGCCGCAGGCGAAGCTGCCCGCCGACCTGTTCGCCGGGGACCTGGAGGTGCTCCGCGGGGACCTGGCCCGGATCCTCCACGACGCGACGAAGGAGCACACCGAGTACGTCTTCGGGGACTCCGTCACCTCCCTCGCCGAGGACGCCGACGGCGTCCACGTCACCTTCGAGCGCGGCGCGCCCCGCCGCTTCGACCTGGTGGTCGGCGCCGACGGCCTGCACTCGCGCACCCGAAGCCTGGTGTTCGGGCCGGAGGAGCACTTCGTCAAGCACCTCGGCGTCTACTGCGCGATCTTCACCACGGACAACCACCTCGGCCTGGACCGCACCGGGCACGCGTACCGCACCGCCAACCGACTGGTGGCCGTCTACAGCGCCCGCGAGAACACCGAGGCCAAGGCCGTCTTCTACTTCGGCTCCCCGCTGCTCGACCTCGACCGGCGTGACGTGACCCGCCAGCAGACGCTGCTCACCGAGCGGTTCGCGGGCAACGGCTGGGAGAGCGAGCGGCTGCTGGAACGGATGCGCGAGGCCCCGGACTTCTACTTCGACTCCGTCGGGCAGGTCCGGATGGACGGCTGGTCGCGCGGCCGGGTCGCCCTCGTCGGCGACGCCGCCTACTGCCCCTCGTCCCTCTCGGGCATGGGCTCGGGACTCGCACTGGTGGGCGCGTACGTCCTGGCCGGGGAGCTCGCCGCCGCGCGCGGCGACCACCGCACCGCCTTCGCCCGCTACGAGCGGGAGATGCGGGCGTACGCGGAGGGCTGCCAGAAGATGGGCGACGGGGTGGCCCGGCTGATGGTCCCCGAGAGCCGGCTGCTCGCCGGGTTCCTCAACCGCTACTACAAGGTCATGCCGTACCTGCCGGGCAGGAACATGCCCGCGAGGATCGCCCGCAAGGCCGCCGAGAACATCACCCTGCGCGACTACACCGCCGAACTCACCGCCCGTTAGCCCGTGCGGAATCCGGCTGGACAACCACAACCTAGACCCTCTAGTTTTAGCCCTAGAGAAACTAGGCATGGCCGCAGTCGCAGAGGAGGCTCCGGATGGTGCGCGCAGGACTCAACGCCGCACGGCTCACGGAGGCGGCCGCCGAGATGGCGGACGAGGTCGGGATCGAGAAGGTGTCGCTGTCCGCGCTGGCCCGGCGGTTCGGCGTCAAGGACGCGAGCCTGTACTCGCACGTGCGCAACCTGCGGGAACTGCGGGTGCGGGTGGCGCTGCTGGCCGGCGAGGAGGTGACCGGGCGGATCGCGGTCGCCGTGGCCGGGCGGTCGGGCAAGGACGCGCTGGTCGCGTTCGCCGACGCCTACCGGGAGTACGCCCTGGAACACCCGGGCTGTTACGCCGCCTCGCAGATGCGGTTCGAGCCGGAGGAGGTGGCCGGATCGGCCGGCCTCCTGCGCAGCGTCGAGCTCACGTACGGGATGCTGCGCGGCTACGGGCTGGAGGACCCGGACCTGACGGACGCGGCCCGGCTGCTGCGCGCCACCTTCCACGGCTACGTGCACCTGGAGCTGAGCGGCGCCTTCGGCCATTCCCGCGAGGTCCGGACGTCCTGGGCGCGCGGGCTCGACGCACTCCACACGGCCCTGACGAACTGGCCGCCGAGGAACGAGGGGGACCCACGATGACCACGCCCACGACCACGACCACGCCCGTGACCGGGACGCTCGGCGTCCCGGGAGCCACGCTGTACCACGAGCGGCGCGGCAGCGGTCCCGTCCTGCTCCTGATCCCCGGCGGAGGAGCGGACGCCGGCCTGTACGCGGGGATGGCCCCGGCCCTGGCCGCCGCCGGGCACACGGTGGTCTCGTTCGACCCCCGGGGCCAGTCCCGCAGCACCCTCGACGGCCCGGCCGGCGACCAGCGGGTGGAGGACTGGGCCGACGACGCCCGCCGGATCCTGGACCTGGTCTCCCCCGACGCGCCGGCGGACGTCCTCGGGTGCAGCGCCGGCGCCGTCGCCGCGCTCGCCCTGCTGGCCCGCCACCCGGAACGGGTGCGCCGGGTGGTGGCGCACGAGCCGCCGCTCGTGGAGGTGCTGGAGGATCCGGCGCCGTACCGGGCGCTCTTCGCCGAGGTGCGCGAGCTGACCCGGACGCGGGGGCCGGCCGCGGGGATGGCCCATATGGCCCAGGGGCTGGGCGGGGCCCCGGAGCGGGACGAGGAGCCCGCCGAACTGCCGCCCGAGATCCTGGAGATGGCGCCGCGCATGTACGCCAACCAGCCGTTCTTCCTGGAACACGTCCTGTACCCGTTCACATCGAGCACCCCGGACGTACCGGCTCTCCGGGCGGCCGCCGGCCGCCTGGTCCTGGCGGCCGGCGAGGACTCCCGCGACATCCCGGCCCTGCACGGCCCGGCCACCCGCCTCGCGGCCCTGACCGGCGCACCCTTCACGGAGTTCCCGGGCGGCCACGTCGGCTGCGCCGAACAGCCGGCCCCCTTCGCCGCCCGCCTCCTGGAGGCCCTGCGCACGCCGTGACCCGGCGCCCCGCGGGCCGAGTCCTCGAAGTCGGGTGTGGTACGACTGCTTTCGACAAGGGGGGACGTCATGCACATTTCCGAGCGAGCACTCGTTCTGGGCCCGGGAGGCGCCGTCGGCACGGCCTGGATGGCCGGGCTGGCCTGCGGGTTGCGCCGCGACGGCGTGGATGTGGGGGAAGCCGACCTGATCGTCGGCACGTCGGCCGGAGCGATCGTCGGAGCGCTGCTCGCCACCGGGCAGAACCCGGGGCGGCTCGCGGCGTCGACCCGCACGGACGCCCACCGGGTCGCGGCGGACCCCGCACGGATGCGTGAGGTGTTCGCCGTCCTGGGCGACGCCGGCCTGGAGCCCGGCGAGGCCAGGCGCCGGGTCGGCCGGCTCGCGCTCGACGGCATCAGCCCCGAGGCGGACGAGGCGCTGCTCGCGGGGCGTGCCGCCCTGATCGGCGCCGACGCGTGGCCGCAGCGACGGCTGCTGATCACCGCCGTGGACGCGACGACCGGCGAGCCCGTGGTGTGGGACCGCGACAGTGGCGTGCCGCTGGTGTCCGCGGTGGCCGCCAGCAGCGCCTTTCCCGGGGCGGCGCCCCCGGTCGCCGTCGGCGGCCGCCGCTACATGGACGGTGCGCTGCGATCGGGCACCAACGTCGACCTCGCGGCCGGAGCCCGCACATTGGTCGTGATCGAGCCGATGGCGCACCTGTCCCCCCGTGAACCCCTCGCCCAGCGGGCGGAGGCGGTCGGGGCGGAGGCCGTGGTGGCCATCGGCCCCGATCCCGCCGCGGTGCGCGCTTTCGGCTCGGACCTGGGCGACCTGGCCGCCTGGGAGCCGGCCTATCGGGCGGGTCTGCGCCAGGCCGGCGAGGCGGGCGCGCTGCTCCGCCCGGCGTGGGGGACGGAAGCCCTTCCCTAGGCCGGGCACCGTCCGTCCTCAGCGGGCGACCGTCCAGGTGTCGCTGCCGGTGAGGAGATCCCCCAGGTCGGCCTTGCCGTAGCGCTCCACGGCGGTGTCCAGCTGGTCGGCCATGAGGGTGTCGTAGACGGGGCGCCGGATGTCGCGGAAGACGCCGATGGGGGTGTG
>NZ_JBBDHD010000155.1:0-13534 GCF_044129415.1 Streptomyces racemochromogenes | reverse complement strand
GGCCGGGTCGCCAAGGAGTGGACCGTCGGCATCCCGCAGCCCCGCCGCATCGAGGACGCCGACGTCGCGGAGCTGTCCCTGGAGATCACCGAACACCTGCGAGGGGAGATCCGCCGCCATGGCCGGCACTGACCTGACCCCCCGGGCCGCCGCCCACGACCTGGCCGGACTGGACGCGCTCGACACCCACCACGGCGCCCGCAGAGCCCCCTGGGGCCGCGCGCTGCCGGGCAAGGTGCTGCCCCCGGCGCTGGCCGTCGTCCTCGTGCTGACGCTCTGGCAGGCCCTTGCCGCGGCCCACGTCACCGACGACTACAGGCTCCCGCCCCCCGCCGCCGTCTGGAACAGCCTCGCCGACCTGTGGTTCAAGGGCACCCTGTTCGACATCGTGTGGACCAGTGTCTGGCGCGGCCTGTCCGGCTTCCTCCTCGCCCTCGCCATCGGCACCCCGCTCGGCCTGCTCGTGGCCCGCGTCCGGGCCGTACGAGCGGCCATCGGCCCGATCCTCTCCGGCCTCCAGTCCCTGCCCTCGGTCGCCTGGGTGCCCCCGGCGGTGCTCTGGCTGGGCCTGGACAACTCGATGATGTACGCCGTCATCCTGCTCGGCGCCACCCCCTCCATCGCGGGCGGCCTCGTCTCCGGCATCGACCAGGTTCCTCCCCTCCTGCTGCGGGCCGGCCGCTCCCTCGGCGCCACCGGTCTGCGCGGCGCCCGGCACGTGGTCATGCCGGCCGCCTTCCCCGGCTACCTCGCCGGCCTCAAGCAGGGCTGGGCCTTCTCCTGGCGCTCCCTGATGGCCGCCGAGATCATCGCCAGCTCCCCCGACCTCGGCCTGGGACTCGGCCAGTTGCTGGAATCCGGGCGCGAGACCTCCGACATGGCCCGGATCTTCCTGGCCATCGGTCTGATCCTGCTCGTCGGCGTCGCCGTCGAACTGCTGGCCTTCGCCCCGGTGGAACGCCGCATGCTGCGCGGCCGCGGCCTGCGGGGGTGAGCCCGCCGGCGGCCCGGCCGCCCGGTCAGACCGCGAGGACCCGGGCCTCTGCCATGGCCTCGTCGTGGCGCAGCAGCACCAGTCGGGCGAGTTCGGGTGCGGCGCCGAGCACCCCGCCCAGGACGTCCGCCCCGGCCGCCGCGGCGCCCGCCGCGATCCGGTCGGGGAGCCGGCCCGGGGCCAGCACGTAGGGGGCCACCGCCACCCGCCGTACGCCCTCGGCGCGCAGCGCCCGTACGGCGTCCTCGGTACGGGGGAACGGGCCCGGGGAGGCGAAGGCGGGACGGACGGCCCGCCAGCCGGAGCCCTGCCAGGTGCGGGCGATCCCCGCGAGCACGGCGGCCGCGTCGGGGTCGGTGGTGCCGGCGGCCGCGAGTACGACGCCGGTCGTCGCGCGCTCGTGCGGGTCCAGGCCCGCCTCGGCCAGCCGGCGCTCCAGCGCGGCCGTCAGCAGGGGATGGGGGCCCAGGACGCGGGCCTGCCGGACGAGGAGGGGGGCCGGGGCCGCGCGCAGCGCCCCGGGCAGGTCGTGCTTCGCGTGGAAGGCGCGGCTCAGGAGCAGGGGCTGGACCACCACGCCCCTCGCACCGCGGTCCGCCATCCGGGCCAGCCCGCCCCGGACGGAAGGCGAGTCGAAGTCGAGGAAGGCCGTGCCCACCCGCAGTCCGGGCCTCGTCGACCGGATCCGCCGGGTGAGTTCGCGCACCGTCGCCGCGTGCCGGGGGTCACGGCTCCCGTGCGCGACGAGCAGCAGGTGCCCGTCCATGTCCCGGTACCGTCCCTAGCTCCCGACGAGGGCGGGAACCGGCCAGTAGGGCTCGTCCTGGAGGAGCATCGGGTCGTGGGTGAGGATCGCCCGCTCGTACTGGCTCAGGACGGGGGAGGGCTCGATGCCCTGGGACTCGATCATGTTGTGCCGGCACTGGCGGTAGACCGTCAGCGCGTCGAGCTGGCGGCCGCAGCGGTACAGGGCCCGCATCAGCAGCATGCAGAACTGTTCGTGGTTGGGGTTGCGCGAGTAGAGCTCGGTCAGTTCCGGGAGGATCCGTTCGTGGCCGCCGGTGCGCAGTTCGAGGTCGTAGAGCAGGATGAGCGCCGAATTTCTCGCCTCCTGATATCTCGTCGAGGCGGTCTGGCAGATCGGTCCGCCGGTCAGTCCGCCGAATACCGGGCCGCGCCAGCGCGAGAGTCCCTCGCGGAGGTCGGCGATGTTCTGGCGGAGTTCGGGCAGGCCGTCGGTTCCCGTCCGCGCGTGGATGGCGTCCACGGTGTCGAGGAAGAGATAGGCGTCGAGTTCCCACCGGTCGAAGAGGAACATGTAGCCGGAGGTGCTCGTCACCACCCGTGAGCTCTCGCGCTCCGGCTCGACGGCCGCCAGGGTCCTGCGGACCCGGCTGATCTGCGCCTGGAGGGCGTTCTCGACCTTGTTGGGGGGTGTGGTCCCCCAGAGTTCGAGGATGAGGGAGTCCACCGTGACGAGCGATCCGCCGGACGCGAGCAGGGCCGCCAGGAGCGTCTGCTGCATGGCGCCGCCGAGCCGTACGGCGACCCGCTGTTTGACGATTTCTATGGAACCTAGGACTGAGAACAGCAACACAAACATCTCCCCGCGAGATGGAAAGAGAACGGTGTCGTGTGCACTGGCGTCGGACGGTCGATTTCGGTGCCAGAACCCCACTCGACATGCTCTGGAACTTTAATGGACCGATCGGTCCCGACCGTACTTGGTCGGGCCGGAGCGTGTCAATGAAGCCCCCCGGAGCCCCCGGGGGAGCCCCCGCGGAAGTTCTCGCAAGGACCCTGGGCCGGCCCCCGCGGCCGGACATGCGAAAAAGGCCGTGCAGCACGTCGGCACCGGATGCGGGGGATCCAATGGGTGCGCCGGACGTGCTGCACGGCCGATCGGGGGAGGGGGCGCCGCCGCGGCGGCACCCCCACGGGGTCGGACGGTCAGGCGGAGGCCTTCTGCCGGTAGCGGGCGGCGCCCGCCAGGGCCACGAGGGTCACGGCCAGGGTGATGGCGGTGACGGTCCACAGGCCGGCCCGGTAGGGGGCGAGCCCGCCGGTGCTGAGCGAGAAGACGGTCGCGGTGAGGGCGATGACCACACCGTTGCCGATCTGGGCGCCCGCGTTGAACAGGCCCGAGACCAGGCCCTGTTCGTCCGGCGAGGCGGTGCCGACGGCGGCGATGTTCAGCGCCGGGTAGACCGCGGCGAAGCCGAGGCCGCCGAGCAGCTGCTGGGCGAACAGGGTCACCAGCGGGTCGACCCGACCCATCAGCAGGACCCAGCCGAGGTAGCCGATGCTCAGCAGGACCAGGCCGCCGGTCGCGACCGGCCAGGCGCCGTACTTGGTGACCAGCGCCGCGCCGTAGCGGGCGGTCCCCGCGGTCAGGACGCCGCCGAGGAGGAAGGCGAGGCCGGCCTCCAGCGGCGACCAGTGCAGCTGCTCCTGGTAGTAGAGGGTCAGGACGAACTGGAAGGAGACGTAGGCGCCGAAGAAGAGCATGGCGACCAGCGCGCGGGTCAGCTGGCCCTTGCGGAAGACGGCGAGCGGGACCAGCGGGGCCGGGTGGCGGCTCTCGACCAGGGCGAACAGGGGGAAGAGGACGGCGGCGGCGATCAGCGAGCCGATGGTCTGGGCGTCGCCCCAGCCGTCACTGGCGGCCCGGCTGAGTCCGTACACGAGGGCCACCGCGCCGGCCGTCACCGTGACGGCGCCGAGGATGTCGAGGCTGCCGCTCTTGCCCTTCTCCTGCTGCGAGGGGACCACCGAGGCGGCGAGCAGCGCGACCAGCAGGCCGGCCACCGCCGGGGCGAAGAGGACGAGCCGCCAGGAGACGCCGGCCATCAGGCCGCCGAGGATCAGGCCGAGCGAGTAACCGGCGGACGCCACGGCCAGGAAGGTGCCCAGCGCGCGGTTGCGCGACTGCT
Source organism: Streptomyces racemochromogenes (assembly GCF_044129415.1). GTDB lineage: Bacteria > Actinomycetota > Actinomycetes > Streptomycetales > Streptomycetaceae > Streptomyces > Streptomyces racemochromogenes_A. Next base: position 9,607 of record NZ_JBBDHD010000155.1, on the reverse strand, counting down.
CGTCACGGAAGGCGTCGAGCAGGATCGCCATGGCGGCGGGCGCGGTGATGCCGGCGCTGACGCCCTTGAGCAGACGGGCCACGACCAGGATCACGCCGTCGTCGGCGATGCCGCCGAGGATGCTGGCGACCACGAAGACGGCCAGCCACCCGATCAGCAGCTTCTTGCGGTTGTAGAGGTCGGCCAGCCGGCCGCCCAGCAGCAGGAACCCGCCGAAGCCCAGTGCGTACGCCGAGACGACCCACTGGAGGGCGGAGGTGGTCATGCCCAGGTCCGCCTGGACCAGGGGGAGGGCGGGTCCCATGCTCGCGATGTCCATCGCGTCGAGGAACTGCACCGCGCACACGACCAGGAGCAGCAGCGGCAGGCTCTTGACCGCGGGGGCGGGAGGTGCCGCCACCCGTGCGATGGGAGGAGAGGTAGGGGATGCCTCGGTCATGATCGGACTCCGATCGGAGTGTCGTCGGAAGCAGTGAGCGGGCTGTGACGGGTTATGCGAAAAATGGTGGACCGATCAGTCCTGGACTGATCGGTCCATTTCTAGCGCTCACAAACCCCTGTGTCAAACGTATGCTGGGATCCGCGGGGGAGAGGCGAAGGAGTTGAGACATGGCGCGCACACCGGCACCAGGTACGAGGCGGCGGATCCTGGAAGCCTCGGCCAAACTCTTCGGTGAGCAGGGGGTCCGTGCGGTCGGCATGCAGCAGGTGATCGACGCCACCGGTGTCGGCAAGAGCCTGCTCTACCGCGAGTTCGCCAGCAAGGACGAACTCATCGCCGCCTGGCTGCGCGACAGCGACGCGCAGTGGTGGGAGCAGGCCGAGCAGGTCACCGCCCCCCACAGCGGGGACCCGGCCCGCCAGATCCTCGCGCTGATGGAGTTCTTCCAGGACAGCGTCCGGGAACCGGACTTCCACGGCTGCATCTACTACAACACCTCCAGCGAGTTCCGCGACCCCGCCCACCCGGGCCGCGAGGAGGCGAAACTGCACCTCAAGGGCCTGCGCAACTGGTGGCGCGACAAGGGCGCCCAGGCCGGCGCCGAGGACCCCGACGCCCTGGCCGACACCCTCATGCTGATCGTCGGCGGCACCCTGGCCAACGGCGAGGTGCTCGGCGCCGCCGGCCCCGCCCGCATGGCCCTGGCCACCACCGAACTCGTCCTGCGCCAGTACTGCCCGAAGGCCCTGACGGCCGCCACGATCTGACCGGCGGACCCCCGCGCGGACGGCCCCGCGGCACCTGCGTGCCGCGGGGCCGTCGTGCGCCCGCCGCCGGCCCTCCTCAGGGGCCGGTGACACCGGTGCGCGTGGGTTGGGCGTGCCGCACCGCCACGCCGTGCTCCTCGTACCCGTCGTTGTAGACGAACGACTGGGGCATCCGGTCGTGGAACTGGTAGTCGGCTTGAATTCGCCCGTCCTCGGCGAGCACGAGGATGTCCTGGCCGGACATCTCCATCTCGCCCGTGGCCGCCGTGACCATCACCCAGTTGAACCGGACGACGTCGTGGTGGCCGGTCGCGTTGTGCGAGGACCGGAACTCGTACCCCATCGGGCCGTACACCTCGTGCGTGTAGGCCAGCTGGTCCAGCAGGGCCGCGTGCCCCCGGATCGGGTCCTTGCGGTAGAAGACGTAGACGCAGTCCGGCGCGTACATCGCACGCACCATGTCGCGCCTGCGCCGCGGGTCCTTCTCGTTCCACAACGCGACGTAGCGCGCGAGGAGTTCGTTGGGTCGGGGCAGCATGAAGGGGTACCTCCGGGTTCTTTCCAGGGACGCCGCCCGCTCAGCCGACCGCGGCGTACCGCGGCAGCAGCTGGGCCAGGTCGGCCGTGATGGCGCGGGCGTGGGTCCGCAGGTAGAAGTGGTCCCCGGGAAAGGTCCGGCACCCCAGGAACTCCGGCGTCCGCCCGGCCCACGACCGCATGGCCTCGGGCGCGAGGAGCGGGTCCCCGCGCCCGGAGTAGGCGACGACGGGACAGCCCACGGCCGCCCCGTCGTCCGAGAAGTCCGCGCACACCGCCCCGTCCGCGCCCATCGCGCGGACCGCCGCCGCCAGCAGCTCCGGATCCTCCTCGACCTCCGGCGGCAGCCCGCCCAGCACGCGCAGCGCCCCCAGCGGGCACGCCACCAGGTCCGGGGGAGCCGTGAATCCCAGCGGCGCCCACCCCGACACGGCGAGCAGCGCCGGCGCCGGCAGGCCCCGCCGCTCCAGCTCCACCGTCAGCCGGTAGCCGAGCAGCGCCCCCATCGAGTGCCCGAACACCGCGTACGGCCGCTCGTCCAGCTCGTCCGACACCACCCGGGCGAGGGCCTGCGCCAGCGGGCCGAGCCGGGTGTACGGCGCCTCGCGCCGCCGCTCCTGACGGCCCGGCAGCTGCACCGCCTGGCAGGCCACCGACGCGGGCAGCTGCCCCGGCCACTCCCGGTACATCGAGGCGCCGCCCCCGCTGTGGTGCAGCAGGAACAGCCGCACCTCCGCGTCCGGATCGGCCTCCGCCGGGTGCAGCCAGCGCTGGGCGCCCTGGATCTCGGGCAGCGGGCCCGCGTGCCCGGGTGCCTCCACGGTGTCCACGGCGCGCACCGCCTCCACGGCGGCTACGCCGCGGGCGCGGCGGCCGGGCCCGAGGCCGCCTCGAACCGCTCCCGCAGCACCCGGCGCAGCACCTTCCCGGTCGGATTCCGCGGCAGTTCGGCGACGAGGTCGTACCCCGTGGGGATCTTGAACCCGGCGATCCGGCCGTTCAGGAACCGCAGGAACTCCCGCGGGGCGGTCCCGGCGGCCTCCGGGCGCAGCACCACCGCGGCGCGCACGGCCTCGCCCCAGTCCGGGTGCGGGACCCCGTACACAGAGACCTCCGCGACCGCCGGATGGGCCCGCAGGGCATTCTCGACCTCCGTGGGATAGATGTTCTGACCCGCCACGATGATGGTGTCGTTGACCCGGTCGGCGAGGAACAGGTAGCCGTCCTCGTCCACCCGGCCCATGTCGCCCATCGACAGCCACTCCCCGGACTCCCCGGACAGCGCCTGCGCGGTCACCTCCGGCAGCCGCCAGTACCCGAGGAACCGCGCCGGACTGCGCACCACCACCCGGCCGACCTCGCCCGCCGGCAGCGGCCGGCCCTCCCCGTCCAGGATCCGCAGCGTGACGCCCGGCACGGCCCGGCCCGCCGAACCGAGCACCCGGCTGTCCGGCGTGTGGTCCTCCGGCGCCAGAACGGTCAGGAAACTGCCCGCCTCCGCGGAGGAGTAGCCCTGCGCCAGCTCACAGCCCAGCACGTCGATGCAGGCCAGCAGGAGCTCGCGGTCGATGGGGGAGCCGCTGTAGACCACCTTGCGCAGGGAGCGGAAGGTGGCGCGGGTCGTCCCCCGCTCGGCCAGCATCATCCGCAGCATCGCGGGTGCCGCCCACAGGGTGGTGATCCGGTGCCGCTCGATCAGCCGGGTCGCCTCGTCCGCGACGAACTGACGCATCACCACGGTCGTGGCGCCGGCGTTGAAGGCGTGCATGAACCAGCCGAACCCGGCCGTGTGCAGACCCGGGAAGCAGCTCAGCCCCCGGTCCTCGGGCCGCCAGTCGATCCAGTCCACCCCGGCCGCCCGGGTGTCGGCGATGAAGGTGAAGAAGGTCCGCTGCGCCAGCACCACCCCCTTCGGCAGCCCGGTCGTCCCGCTCGTGTACAGCTGCGCGACCGGGTCGTCGAAGCCGGCCGCGCCGGCCGTGGGCGGCTCGGTGTCCGGCGCCCCCGCCTTCCAGTCGAGGAACCCGCCCGCCACATGGCGGTCCGAGTCCATCTCCACGACCTCGCGCAGCCCCGGCAAAACCGGCCGCAGCTTGTCCACCAGTGGTCTGAACTCCCGCTCTACGAAAAGCAGTTCGGCCTCCGAGTCGCGCAGGACGTGCTCCACCTCGCCGACCGTCAGCCGCGAGTTCACCGGCACCAGCACCGCGCCGCTCTTCGCGCAGCCCAGCGCCAGGTCGTAATAGCGCTCGGACTCCCGGCCCAGGTAGCCCACCCGAGACCCGGCCGCGAGCCCCGCGGCCAGCAGCGCGTGCGCGGTGCGGTTGCTCTGCCGGTGCAGCTCCCCGTAGGTGAGCGCGCGGTCCTCGCACACCACCGCGGGCTGGTCGGGCCGGGTCCGGGCGTGCAGCGCCGCGCGGGCGGCGAGGGTCCGGTCCTCCGTACGGTTGTCCATGGGTCTGTTTCCCTTGTCGGTCGCTCGGACGGTTGAAAGGGGCCACGGCGGCCGAGGCGTCCGCCGTGGCCCCGGTTCGGGGGGAGGGGCGGCCTCAGGCCGCGGCCGCCGCGGCGGGCGCCGGGGCCGGCCCGGCCGCCACCCGTGCGGACAGCAGCTCGGCCAGCTCCTCCACCGACGGGTGGTCGAAGACCACCGACGACAGCAGCGGGATCCGCAGCCGCGTCTGGAGCTGGTTCTTCAGCACGATCGCCGTCAGCGAGTCCACGCCGAGCTCCAGGAAGCTCGCCCGGGTGTCGATGTACTCCGGGTCGTCGATCGCGAGCAGCGCCGCGACGGTGGCGCGGATCAGGGAGACCAGCGCCGTCTGCCGCTCCTCGGGCCCGGCCGCCGCCAGCGCCTCCACGTCCACCGGCGCGGCCGCGGCCGCCGCCTGCGCGGTCCGCTCCGCGGCCGCCGCCTCCACGGGCCGGTCCGGCAGCCGGGTGAAGCCCATCCCGGACAGCTCCATCACCGGCCGGCCGTCCTCCTCCAGCAGCAGCACGTCCAGGGTGAACGCCGGGTCCGCCTGCTCCGGGTCCTCGGCGCGCGTGACCCGGGCCGCCGAGCGCAGCACCTCCCCGCGCGGCTTCTTGAAGGCGCGCAGCCGGCCCACGCTCGTGGCCACGTACCGGCGGCCGTCGTCGGTGAGCGCCGCCAGGCCGTGCGTCGACCCGTCCAGCAGCGGCGGCGGCAGCAGCTCGGCCCGGGAGACGTCCCCGCCCGACAGCTCGGTCACCGCGAAGTCCGGGCCGTACGCCGTCACCGAGCGGGCCCGCAGGAACTGCGGCCCGTACTCCAGACCGGCCTCCGCGTAGGCGGCCTTCACCTCCCCGCCGTCCATCACCCGCGAGGGCTCGTCGCCGTCGAGGGCGCCCGTCAGCGCCAGCAGGGTCCGCGCCGTCCCGCCCAGGCCGCTGCCCGCGTAGTCGGGCTCGGCCGCGATACGGGCCGTCGCGTGCAGCCGCTCGGCGCCCTCGGGCTCGTCGCCGCCCCGGCTGCGGACCTCCACCTCCAGTCGACCGTCCGCCCCCGGCCGGACCCGGGTCAGCAGCAGCGCCGGCCGGTCCGACAGGAACAGCGCCTCGTGGAAGCGGACGTCCTCCACCGCCCGGCCGGTGTCGCCGTGGACCTCGTCCTGCACCGCCAGCAGCAGCTCCAGGTAGGCCGCCGCAGGCAGGAACACCTGCCCGCCGATGGTGTGGTCGGCCAGGTACGCCGGCTGCCGGGCGCTGATCCGCGCCGTGAACTCCCGCGTCCCGCCGTCCCGTCCGCTCTCCCGGCCCAGCAGCGGGTGCCCGTCGCCGGCCGCCCCGCCCCGCCCGGCGGGCCGGGCCGGGAGCCGGTAGTCGCGCCGGTCGAAGGCGTAGCCGGGCAACGGGATCCGCCGGCCGGGCCGGCCCGCGTACACCTCGCCCCAGGCGATGTTCAGCCCCGCCGTGTACGCCCCCGCCAGCGCCGCGTCCAGGGCCGCGCCGGTGGTGTCCTTCGAGCGCAGGCTGCTCAGCCAGCGGTGCTGCTCCTGCGGTACGCCGCGCCGCGCCAGCGAGGTCAGCGCCGAGGACGGGCCGACCTCCAGGAACACGTGCCGGCCGCGCTCGGCGATGGTGCGCACCCCGGCCGCGAACTCCACCGTCTCGTTGACGTGCCGCACCCAGTACTCGGGCGTCGCCAGCTCCCGCGGATCGGCGATCCGGCCGGTCAGGTTCGACACGATCGGCAGCTGCGGCTCGCGGAACCCGATCCCGCGCAGCACCTCCGCCAGCGGCTCCGACACCCCGGCCATCAGCGGCGAATGGAACGCCGCGCTCACGTGCAGCTCGGTCACCGTCCAGCCCGGCTCGCGCAGCGCCTCCACCGCCTCGGCCAGCGCGTCCGCCGCGCCCGAGACCACCACCTGCTGCGGGGCGTTGACCGCCGCGACCGCCAGCCGCGGCCACCGCGCCAGCAGCTCCCGGACCTCCTCCGCCGGCGCCGACACCGCCGCCATGCCGCCCGGCTCCGACACCGACTCGATCAGCCGGGAGCGGGCGGCGAGGAAGGCGACCCCGTCGGGGAGGGTGAACAGCCCCGCCACCGTCGCCGCGACGATCTCGCCGACGCTGTGCCCGATCAGCACGCTCGGCCGCACCCCCCACGACAGCCACAGCTTCGCGAGGGCGTACTCCAGGGTGAACAGCGCCGCATGGGTGAAGGACGTACGGGCCAGGGTCTCCTCGGCGTCCGGGACGTCCCCGAACATCACCGCGGCCACGGACCGCCCCAGCAGCGGGGCGAAGAGCGCGTCGCACTCGTCGACGCAGGCGGTGAAGACGGGGTAGCGCCCGTACAGCGCGCGGCCCATGCCGACGTACTGCGAACCGGAGCCGGTGAACAGGAACGCCGTCTTGCGGAACGCGTCGGGCTTGCCGTCGCCGCGCGGCGGAGCGCTCCACCGCTCCAGGTGCCCGGCCAGCTCCCCCGTCCCCGAGACGGCGGCCGCCGCCCGGTAGCGGAAGTGCGAGCGGCCCGTGGCGCGGGTGCGGCACAGGTCGGCGAGGGAGGTGTCCGGGTGCTCGGCGAGGAAGCGCGCGTACCGCTCGGCCTGGAGCCGCAGCGCGGGGCGCGACTTGGCGGAGAGCGTGAACACGTGCCCGCCCTCCGCGCGTACGTCCGCGCCCCCGTCCTCCCGTACGTCCTCGCCCACGTCCTCCCGCGCGGGAGCCTCCCCGGCCGGCGCGGACGCGGGCGGTTCCTCCAGCACCGCCACCGCGATGGCCCCGGCGACCCCGAAGCCGTTGACCGTGGCCCGGCGCACCGGCGCCTTCCACGGCCGCCCCTCCGTGGCCACCGTGATCGGGTAGGTGTCCCACGGGATCCGCCCCGACAGGTTCCGCCACACGTGCGGGAAGAAGGTGCCCGCGCGCATCTGCGTGATCACCTTGATCACCGCGCCCAGCCCGGCCGCCGGCTCCATGTGCCCGATGTTGGCCTTCAGCGAGCCGATGACCAGCGGGTCCTCGCGGTCGTGGGAGGCGCCGAACACCCCGTTGACCGAGCCCATCTCGATCGGGTCGCCCAGCGGGGTGCCCGTCCCGTGCGCCTCCACGTACTGGATGTCGCCCGGCTCCAGCCGCGCGTTCGCCAGCGCCGCCCGCATCACGGCCTCCTGCGCCGTGCCGTTGGGCGCGCTCAGGCCCGCGCTCTCCCCGTCCTGCCCGATCGCGGTCCCGCGCACCAGCGCCAGGACCCGGTCCCCGTCCGCCAGCGCGTCCGACAGCCGCTTGAGGACCAGCGCCCCGCAGCCCTCGGCGCGCGCGTAGCCGTCGGCGCTCTCGTCGAAGGTCTTGCAGTGCCCGTCCGGGGCCAGCATCTGGGCGTGCGAGAGGATCACGTACGAACGCGGGTTGTGCAGGGTGTTCACCCCGGCGCACAGCGCGATCCCGCACTCGCGCCGCCGCAGCCCCTCCACCGCCAGGTGCAGGGCCGTCAGCGACGCCGCGCACGCCGTGTCCGTCGTCAGGCTCGGTCCGCGCCAGCCCAGGAAGTACGACAGCCGCCCCGACAGGGAGTACGCGCCGAGCCCGGTCGTCAGGCTCCCGTCGAGCTGCTCGTCGGACAGCCCCTCCAGCTCCAGCGCGAAGTCCAGCGGCGAGGCACCCACGTAGACCCCGCCGTCACCGTGCCGCAGCCCGGCCGGATCGATGCCGGCGTCCTCCAGGGCCTGCCACACGGTCTCCATCAGCAGCCGCTGCGCGGGATCGATGAAGGGAGCGTCCTTGGGCGGAATGTTGAAGAACTGCGCGTCGAACTCGTCGATACGGTCGAGGAAACCACCCGCGACGGCCGTGATGTCGCCCTCGGCCACCTCCGGCACCCAGCGGTCGCGCGGCAGCGGCCCAATTCCGGAACGCCCCTCGCGGAGGAACGCGTCGAGATCCGGGATCGAATGGTTACCCCCGGGCAGACGCATTCCGATACCGACCACGGCGATCGGCTCGTGCTTTTCCGAAAGGAGACGCCCGAGCTCCTCCTCCTGCCGGCGGACGGTCTCCTCCGCGGCGTCGAGCCTTTCCTGCAATTCCGGCTGTCCCGGCATGGCCGCCGTCCCTCTCTCAGTTCGCGTCGAAGATGTCGGCCAGCACGTCGGAGGCCAGATAGTCGGTCAGCCGGTCGACGGTGGGCTGGTTGAACAGGGCCGTACTGCTGATGCCCCGCCCCAGCCGCTCCTCCAGCCGCTGCTTGACCATCGTGAGCAGCAGGGACGTCATGCCGAGCTCGAAGAAGCTGTCGTCCAGCGGCAGCTCCTCGTCGTCGGGCATCAGCAGCGCCTTCTTGAATTCCGCGACGACGATTTCCTCAAGGACCGTCCGGCGTTCCGTCCGGGGCGAGGACATGAGAAGTTCTGTCATACCGGCCGAGTGAAGCAGAGGCCGCGTGACCACCGGCTGACGTCCATCTGACGCGCGAACGATGTCAGTTCAGCGTCAGCAGCGCCGTGGGAACCTCGGAAGCGCAGTGTGAGATCCGGCGTGGAGGAGCCAATCATGCAGACCGAGGCACGGGAAGAACTGCGGACCAACGGATATTCGTTGCTGCCGGCCGACCGGCTCGTCATCGACGCCGAATTGCGCCAGCACGTGAAGGAACTGGCCGCCGAATGGGAGAACCTCGAAACGGACCGGTACCTGAAGGGCGGCTCCCGCTTCCGCGAGCGCGCCTACGACCGCTTCTTCTTCGTGCCCCGCACCGGTGAGGTCCGGCTGCGCCCCCACCGCCCCTACTTCCAGTCGATGAACGCCAACGACTACGCCGGCGGCATCGACCGGGACGTGGCCCCGCTGAGCCGCACCACCCTGGACAACCCGCTCCTGACGCGGCTGCTGCGCGCCAACTTCGAGAACTTCCCCGTCCCCGAGGAGTCCTGGCTGGACGACCCCTGGGACGTCCAGTGCCACCAGTTCCGGATCATCAGCACCCCCGACGAGACGGGCGAGCCCACCCCCGAGGGGCCGCACCGCGACGAGGTCGACTTCGGCGCGATCCACCTGATGGGCCGCTTCAACGCCGACGGCGGGGAGTCCCAGGTCTACAGCCTGGAGCGGGAGCTCGTCGCCGAGTTCTGCCTGACCGAGCAGATGGACACGATGTTCTGGTCGGACGGCCGGATCCTGCACGCGGTCCGCCCCATCCAGCCCGTGGACCCGACGAAGGCGGCGGTCCGGGACGTGCTGATCATGGGTTACAAGCACGAGCCGGAGCTGCGGCGCGAAGAGCGCGACGAGAAGACCGCCTGACATGACGACCGCCCAGATCCGCCGTGTCGACCGGGTGATCATCCGTTTCGCGGGTGACTCGGGTGACGGTATGCAGCTGACGGGTGACCGT
>NZ_JBBDHD010000154.1:0-13683 GCF_044129415.1 Streptomyces racemochromogenes | reverse complement strand
GGGGCCGGGGCGGGGGCCGCGCCCCCGGGGGCGCTCTGGCAGGCGGTGGCGGTCAGCAGCAGGGCGGGCAGGAGCGCGGCGGCGGCGAGCAGGGGGGCGGTGCGACGCATACGGGAACCCCTTCGGGGATCTTCGGAAGAAGGCGTTTGCCGGCGATATCTTTCGGCCAGTCTCACGCGCCCGAGCGGGGAATTGCACACACCGACACGAGCGCACGGACCGAGTCGGGCGCCGACTGCCAGCACAATGCGTTCCGACGGAATCCCGCCACCCGCACCCACCCGGAGGAAAAATGCGCACCCCCGCCCGCCGAATGGCCCTGACCGCCTTCTCCGCCCTGGCCGCCACCACCCTGTTCGCCACTCCCGCCCTGGCCACCGTTTTCCACCAGGAGATTTCCCTCCGGTCCCAGGCGCACATCAACCGGCAGGGCGAGGTCGTCCTCTCCGGCGGCTACCGGTGCGAGCTCTCGCCGAGGTCCGGTGCGGTCCAGATCAAGGCCACCGTCGTTCAGGACGGCAACCGCCTGAGCATCGGGGCCGGCGAGGTCCTCTGTGACGGCCGCGCGCACCACTGGACGGCGGTGAGCCCGATGACGGCCGGCCTGCACGCGGGCCCCGCGCGCGCCGCCGCCGAGCTCCAGGAGATCCACATGGCCGGACTGATGCCGCGTGCGCTCACCACGGTCGCGGAGGACCGGCAGGACATCGAGGTGGTCGTCGACCACCGGTAGCTCGCGCGGGCGGGGGTCCGGTAGCCGCCGCTACCGGCACTCCGGCGCGACGCCCGTCATCGACATGAACGCGACGGTCTGGCAGCCGGGCTCGCTGTGCGGCCGCCCGGTCGTCCAGTCCACGACCGCCTGTGCCCCGGCCGCCAGCAGCAGCACCAGGAGCGTCATCACGATGCCCGTGACCGCGCCCCTGTTCAGGCGGCGCACGGCTCGTTCCGGCGGCCAAGCGGAAGACCACGCTTCGGTTTCATGGCCGAATCATCACCCCGCCCCCCGCACCCCACAACCCGGCGTGACCATACGGTGACAGGACGCGGGTCACGCCGTGTCGTGCGGGGCGCCCCCCGCGTCGAACTCGCACCACACCGCCTTGCCGTCCCCCCGGGACTCCACACCCCAGTGCGCGGCCAGCGCGTCCACCAGCAGCAGCCCGCGCCCGGTGGTCGCCGCCTCGCCCGGGGTGCGCCGGCGCGGCCACACGCTGGAGCGGTCCTTGACCCACAGCCGGATCCGCCGCACCGGCTCCGGCAGCACCTCCATGGTCAGCACCGCCCCGCCGTCGGTGTGCAGGAGGGCGTTGACCAGCAGCTCCCCGGCCGCCAGTTCCACGTCGTCGGCCAGCTCGGCCATGCCCCAGTCGCGCAGGGCCTGCCGCAGCGCGTAGCGGGCGTCGGAGAGCCCCTCGGGGTCCGCCTGGTGGACGTACTGGTGGATCCGGGGGGCCCGGTGGGTGCCCGGGTCCGGGGCCCTCCGCAGCACCAGGAGGGCGACGTCGTCACCGGAGCCCCAGCGCTCCCACAGCCGGTCGGAGAGGTGGTCGGCGAGCTCGCCGGCGCCCTGCGGCCCGCTGCGCACGGCCTCGGCCAGGGCGTCCATGCCGGCGGTGATGGTGGAGCCGGGTTCCTCGACGAGTCCGTCGGTGCACAGCACGAGGGTCTCGCCGGGGACCAGGTCCAGCCGGGTCTCGGGGTAGTCCTCCTGCTCGAAGGCCGAGGCGAGCCCGAGCGGGAGGCCGCCGCGCACGTTGGGCCAGCCGGTACGCCCGTCCGTGTGCCGGATCAGCGGCCCGAGGTGGCCCGCGCGCACGGCCCGTACCCCTCCGGTCTCCAGGTCCACCTGGGCGTACATGCACGTCGCGAAGCGTTCGGTGTCCAGTTCGGCGAGGAAGCGCGAGGCCCGGGCCAGGACGGTGGACGGCGGGTGCCCCTCGCCCGCGTAGGCGCGCAGCGCGATGCGCAGCTGGCCCATGATGGCCGCGGCGTGCGTGTCGTGCCCCTGGACGTCGCCGACGACGACGCCGACGCGGTCGCGCGGCAGGGAGATGACGTCGTACCAGTCCCCGCCGACCTCGCGGCCGCTCCACGCGGAGTGGTAGCGCACGGCGATCTCCCCGCCGGTGATCTCGGGGATGCGGCGCGGCAGCATCGAGGCCTGGAGGCCGGTGGCGAACTCGCGCTCCTGGTCGAAGAGGAGCGCCCGCTGGAGGGACTGGGCGACGATGCCGGCCAGGCCCAGGCACAGGTTCTGCTCCTCGGGGCTGAACTCGGTGCGCCGGCGGTAGAAGAGCACGAGCCCGCCGATGGCCCGGGCCTGGGCGATCAGCGGCAGGTAGGCGGCGGCGTCGAAGCGGATGCGGCGCAGGTAGTCGCCGAGCAGCGGGAACTCGTCGGCGAGCGCGGTCAGGGAGGTGACGAAGCGCGCCTGGCGGGTGATCACGGCCTGGGACAGCGGGAGGGACCCGTCCAGGCGGGTGAACTTGCGCTCGTCGAGGATCTCCAGGGACTCCCCGCTCAGCGCGATGATCTTCATGGCGTCGTTCTCGACGAGCCCGAGGGCCAGCCCGTCCGCGCCGAGCCGTTCGAGGGCGCCGGCGCCGGTGAGGGCGGCCGTGACGTCGTCGACGGTGACCGCCCGTGACAGGGCCTCGGTGGTGCGCTGGACGATGGCCGCCTGCTGGATGCGGGCGTTCTCCAGCTTGCGCAGCACCGTCGCGTGGGCGAGCTCGGCGGTGGCGTCGCGGACGATGCCGACGATCCGCAGGGCCCGGCCGCCGGGGTCGCGCAGCACCCGGCCCTGGGTGTGGGTCCACTGGTCGCGGCCGTCGCGCCGGCGCACCGTGAAGTACGAGCCGTACGTCTCCCCGCCGCCGGCGAGGACGCCGCTGACGGTGTCGTTGAGCCGGGCCGAGTCGTCGGCCGGGATCCGCAGGCCGAGGCCCTCGGGGGTGTGGTCGAACTCGTCCGCCTCCAGGTCGAAGACGGCGAGCCCGGCCTCGTCCAGGGCGAGGGTGCCGCTGTCGAGGTCCCATTCGAAGCTGCCCATGCCGTTGAGCGCGAGCCGCTCCCCGGGTCCCGTCAGGGGTCCGGGCGCGTCCTGCCCCCGGCCGTCCCGCTCCGCCGCTGCCACGAGAGACACACCACCTAACGGCCGGGCCAGCACGGCTGCGAGATCAGCCGCTCCCACTCCTCGTCAGGATGCCCCGGGAGGGTGCGCCCGGCCTCCCGCCAGCGCTTGACGAGGGACAGGTAGATCGCCGCCGGGTCCGCGGCCCCCGTCGCGTGGGGGCCCGCCCCGTACGGCCCCGGCCCGTACTGGCCCGCGCCGTACTGGCCCGCCCCGTGCTGACCCGCGCCGTACTGGCCCGCCCCGTACGGCTTGCCCGCGGGCGCCCCCGGCGGGGGCTGCTCCCCCCGGCTGGCGGGGATGCGCACCCAGCCACGGCCGCCCTGTGCTCGCTCCGCGTCCATCGCGGACCCCTCTCAGGTGGATCTCAGCGTAGATACGTCTCCGGATGTCCGGCGGGGGCCCGGACGGCCCGGACCCCGCCGGCGCGGCCCGGCAGCGGACCCCGGGCGCCGAGGCGCTTGCGGACTCCTTTCACCAGTCTCCCCGCCGTGAAGCCCGCGCCGTGCACGAATCGCATGGAAGGTCCGAATGAGGGAGCCGCCAGGAGTCCCGCGAAGAACAGCCCGGGCCAGGAGGACTCGAAGCCGGGCCCCAGCTCCGGCGCGTCCGCCCCGCCCACGGTGGCCAGCGCGGCCCGCAGCCGCGCGTCGAGGAGGCCGAGGCGGGCCAGCCGGGGGGCGAAGCCGGTCGCGGCGATGACGTGCGCGGTGTCCAGGACGACGGACTCCCCGGCGGCCGTGGTCAGCCCGAGCCGGGTCCGGCCGCCGCCCAGCGCCACCGCCCGGTGCAGCCGGTGCCCCATGAGCGCGGGCACCGTCCGCTCGAAGCGGTCCCGCAGCCACCACGCGCCGGCCGGCCCCAGGGCCGTGGCGGCGATCCGCTCCCGCGTCGCCGCGGGCAGCCTGCGCACCGCCCAGGGCAGCTCCGACCACGCCCAGCTCCGCCAGCCCGTGCCGAGCCCGCTGTGCGGGGCGCGCAGGGCCCTCAGCGCCGGCCGTTCCAGGGGCTGCGGGGCGGTGTTCCAGTTCAGCCGGGACCGCCGGGCCACCAGGCAGGGCCGGGCCCCCGACTCCGCGAGGAGCGCGGCCGTCTCCAGCGCGGCCTGCCCGGCGCCGAGGACGGCCACCTCCTGCCCGGCGAAGCGGGACAGGTCGCGGTGGCCGCTGCTGTGGGAGTAGTGGGCCGGGGGCAGGTCGCACAGCGCCTCGGGGTGCCGGGTGAAGGGCATGACCCCGACGGCGAGGGCCACCGTACGGGCGAGCAGCGGCGGCCCCTCGGCGGTGCGCACCCGGAAGCCGTCGCCCTCGGGGGCGACCTCGGTGACGGTGGCCTCCTCCACCTCCGGGAGGCCTGCGTGGCGGGCGAACCAGAGGCCGTACGCGCTGAAGGTGCCGATCGGCAGCGGGCTGCCGTGCTCCGCCGTGAGGCCCCGGGTGGCGCAGTACTCGGCGAGGGTGTGGCGGCCGCCGGGGGCGGAGAGGTTGGAGGACCAGGGCTCCGACTTGAGGTACATGCCCTCGGGCATGTGGTCCCGCCAGGAGGCCATGGGCCGTCCCAGCACGCGTACGCCGATCCCGGCCGCCGCCGCGTGCGCCGCGACCGACAGCCCGTACGGGCCCGCGCCGACCACCACGAGATCGTCCATCCGCCTCACGGGCGCTCCTCTCCTCCAGCACGATCACCGCGCCGCCACCGCGTGACGGCACGTCACCAGCTCACCGGACGACGGTCACCCCGTTGTCACCGGACCACCCCGGCACCGCGGCACCGGGCCACCCCGGCACCGGCGTCACCGCGTCACCAGCTCGTCCGGTTCCGCCGACGCCTCGGGGGCTCCCGGCGGGCCGGGCCGGACCGTCGCGGGGCCGGACGCGGAGCCGGCCACCGCGAGGCCGTCCTCCAGCCCCCGCCGGGGCTCCCCGCCGCGCTGGCGCGGGGCCCGCACCGCGCGGACGGAGCGGGCCTGGGCCGGGACCCCGCGCAGGGCGTGCGCGCCCTTGCCCAGCCCCCGCCCCAGGAGGGCGCGGAGCATGGCGAGGAACGGCACGGGGTCGTCGGAGGCGAACCAGGCCGTCTCCACCCGCCCCCGCAGCTCCCGCAGTCCCGGCAGCGTGCGGCCCCGTACCGCCGCCAGCAGGGCGTAGTTCTCCGCGAGGAAGACCCGCCCGGGTCCGCCGACGGGCTGCGGGACCCGTTGCCCCGTCAGGTCCAGGTACACGGCCTGGACCACGTCCAGCCCGGCGTCGTCCGCGAACAGCCGGAACTGCGCTCCCGGACGCGGGTTGAAGTCCACCAGCCGGAAGGTGCCGTGCTCGTCGCGGCGGAAGTCGAGGTCCAGGATGCCCTGGTAGCCGAGCCGTTCGGCCAGCCGCAGTCCCGACTCCTCCACGGCCGGGTCCGCCAGCCACCGTCCCACCGCCGTCAGCCCCGCCCGTACCGGCCACGCCAGCTCCTTGCGGCCCGAACCGGCCAGCAGCGGGCGTCCGCCCCGCCCGAAGGCCCCGTGAAAGAACCAGTCCGTGTCGGGCCCCGCGGGCAGGAACCGCTGGAGCAGAAGCCGGCTCCCGGCCTCGGCGGTGCGCTCGTACAGCTCCCGCGCCCCGGCGGCGCTGTCGACCAGCGTGGTGCTGCGCAGCCCGCTCCCGGCGGGCAGCAGCCAGGGCCGGCTCCACTTCGCCACCAGCGGCAGCCCCAGCACCCGGGCGGCCCGGGCGGCTTCGGTCCCGCCGGCGGGGATCACGGTCTCCGGGTGCGGGACGTCCCAGCGGGCGCACAGCCGCGCCAGCTCGGCCTTGTCCGCCACCCGGGCGGGGAGGTCGTCGGGCTGATGGGGGATCCGGAAACGGTCCGTCAGCATCGGGGCCACCCGGGACACGGCGATGGCGCTCAGGTCGTCCATGGCGATGAGCACCGCCGGCCGGCCGATCCGCTCCGACACCCCGACGAGGCACTCCAGCAGCGCCTCGGGTGCCTCCGGGTCCAGCCCGCCGGCCGGTCCGGGATGCGTGGCACGCAGGTACCGCGAGCGACCCACGGGACCTCCCCCGGCTTCGACGACGGCATGGACCTCCACGCCCCTGCGCCCGAGGGATCTGACGGCGCCGAGGGTTCCGTGGTGGAACGGATTGCGATCGAGTCTGAGCAGAACTGCGGGCACATGGCCGTCGAACGCGTACATACAAACGGACTTTCACCTAGTCGGACCAAGCGAGAGGGATGCGCAGATGCGAATGGCCTAGGCGGCGGCCACCGGACAGGCCGTTCGTCAGATGTGATGTCTAACGTCGGTGGCAAGCACACCGGTTCGGCAGAGCTCGGGAGACGACATGCCCAGACCACACCACCGCCTGGTGAGCACCTGCGTCGGGACGGTCACCGCCGGGCTGCTCGCCACCGGCGCGGCGCTCGCGGCCCCGGACGACGGCCCGCCCGCCGACTCCGACACCGCCTTCGGCGCCTATCTCGACTACGGGCCGGCCGGGGTGGCCCGCATCCCGTACCTGTCGCGCTGGCTGGGCGGCCGGGAGATCCGGGTCGGGCACACCTACCTGCCCGGCGACTCCTGGGCCGGGATCGAGGGCCGCGTCCCGTTCCTTGAGGACTGGGCGCAGTGGCGCCGGGCCAAGGACGACCGGATGTTCGTCCTGAACGTGCCGATGCAGTCCCGCAACGAGGGCCGGGTGCCCGACTGGCAGGTGGCGCAGCTGATCCGGGCCGGCGCGCAGGGCGAGTACGACCGGCACTTCCGGCGGCTGGCCGAGCGGCTGGTGGAGCTGGGCGTCCCGGACACGGTGATCGTGCTCGGCTGGGAGATGAACGGCACCACGTACACCCACCGCTGCGGGCCCGACCCGGAGCACTGGAAGGCGTACTGGAAGCGGGTCGTCAACACGATGCGCTCGGTCCCCGGCCAGCGGTTCAAGTTCGATTTCACCCCCAACCGGGGGACCGACGCGATCCCGTGGACCGCGTGCTACCCGGGCGACGACGTGGTCGACGTCATCGGCATGGATTCGTACGACCAGGGCCCGGGACGGACCTTCGACGACCACGTCAGCCAGCCGTACGGGCTCCAGCAGCACGTCGACTTCGCGAAAGCACACGGCAAGCGGATCTCGTACCCGGAGTGGGGGCTGTTCCGCAACGGGGACAACCCGGAGTACGTGCGGCGCATGCTCCGGTGGATCGACGAGCACCACCCGCTCTACCACACCATCACGGACTACTGCCCGCACGGCGTCTGGCAGTGCAAGCAGAACCCCCGGTCGGCGAAGGCCTTCCGCGACGCGCTGACCGAGCAGGGACCGGTGGTGGTGCCGACCCCGGTGGTGCCCACGCCCGTGGTCCCGACCCCGGTGGTTCCCACCCCGGTGGTCCCGACCCCCGTCGTGCCCAGCCCCGTGGTACCCACCCCGCAGATCCCGACGCCCGAGGCCCCCTCCCCGTCCCTCCCTTCCCCGTCCCTCCCCAGCCCGTCCCTCCCCACCCCGGACGCCCCGCGTCCGGACGCTCCGGCCCCGGCGACCACACCCACCCCGACCCCGGCCCCGACGACCGCCGCGCCCGAGCCCCGGCCGGACCCGCAGCCCACCCGGCCGTCCCAGCCGCCGAAGCCGCAGCCGAAGCCCGAGCCCAAGCCGCAGCCCCAGCAGCCCGTCAACAGCAAGCAGTGGTGCCTCCCCCTCGACTTCGGCGACTGGTTCTCGAAGCTGATGGGCAGGCAGTCGGTCTGCATCACCTTCGGCGGCTGGGGCGGGGACTCCGGGTTCTGGCCCTTCTAGACGGGTCATCGCACCCGCAGTTCGTTCAGCCGCGCCCGCCAGTCCCGGGCGGCCGGCAGCGCCTCGCGCAGCGCCCCCACCGCCCGCTCGCGCCCCGTGACCTGCGACTCGTGCAGCCGCAGCAGGGGCGCGAGCGCGTGCGTGGCCAGCAGGAGGCGCTGGTTGACGACCGTCTCGGGCCGCCAGTGGTTCTTGTACGGCTCGTTGCCGCGCAGGAAGCTCACCACCGGCCGGCCCTCCTCCAGCGCCCGCCCGGCCTCGTAGCGCAGCAGCAGCGTCGCCACGTCCACCTTCCGCTCGCGCAGGTCCGGGTCCGCGCCGTACAGGTAGCCGCCGCTGAGCGCGGCGGACATCAGGGTGACGTTGGCCGCCACCACCTTCCCGTCCAGCCGGAACTCGGTCAGCCGGCCCTCCCCCGCCCGCACCATCCGCCGGGTGGCCCTGGTCAGGTGTTCGGCGAAGCGGGGCCGCAGGTGCTCCGGCGTCACCCCGCGGCCGCGCCACTGCTTCTCGTGCAGCCGCAACAGGGTCCGTACGGCCTGCGGCACCTCGCGCTCGGTGACCTCGTGCTCCTCGATCCCGGCCGCGTCGGTCTTGCGCAGCTTGGCCCGCACCCGCTGGGCGCCGGAGGCCGGCATCCGCTTGACGAGCTGGTCGAAGGGGAGCGCGGGCAGCTCCATGCAGGTGGAGTCGGCCAGCCGGCTGGACACCCCGGGCCAGGCCTCGAACACGGCCTCCGCGGCGGCGCCGGGCCGGACCTCCCGCAGGTCGACGACGGCGCCGCGGGCGGCCCGGTGGAGCCCCCGGGCCAGGGCCGGCACGACCTGCTCGGCGTGCTCGGGCGAGACGAGCACGTCGAAGTAGTCGGTGATCAGCCCGCCCAACGGCACCAGCCGCGGCAGCGGACGGTGGACGAGCATCAGCGCGGCCACCCCGACCAGTTCCTCGCCCCGCCGCACGAGCAGGATCCGCAGCCGGCCGTCCTTCCCGTACGACAGCCACCACGAGTGCAGCCAGGCGTGGCTCTGGAAGGGGGTGGCGGTCGGACACTCCCGGGCCAGCCGGTTCCAGGGCTCCTCCAGCGCCGCGAACTGCCGGGAGTCCCGGCACAGCGTCACCGTCAGGGCCCCGGTGGAGCCCAGCGTCATCGCACGGACTCCTTCTCCTTGGGCTCGGAGTGCCCGGAGGGCTCACCCTGGGCGGGCAGGGAGGCGTACTCCTCCACGACGCCCTCCCCGGCGGGGCGCCCCGTCTCCTCCCGCTCCCCGCTGCGGCGGCGGGCGGGCCGGGCCAGCAGCCACAGGCCGCCGAGCAGGCCGCCCGCGCACAGTCCGACGGCGGCGCTGATCGCGGCGGACGGCGAGGCCGGCTCGCTCGGCGCGACGGCCTGGCTGAACAGGAGCAGCTGCACGCCGGTGTTCTTGGCGGCCTGGTTGCTGCTCAGGGTGAGGGCGTCGGCGACGGCGTTGGCGATGTCGGCGGCCTCGGCGGCGCTCTTGGAGGTGCCGGTGATCGCGATCATCGGGGAGTCGGGGGAGGTCTCGGCGCGGACCTGCGTCCGCAGCTGCCGGGCGCCGACGCCCGCGCGGGGCTGGGCGTAGGCGAGGGTGGAACTGCTGGTGGCGATGCGCCCGTAGGCCTGGGCGAAGCCCTGGGCGGTGGCGGGTTCGGTGGTCTCGTTCGGCACGGCGACGACGTAGCCGGTGGCGGCGTACTCGGGCGCCTTGAGCACGCCGTACGCCCCGCCGGCGGCCATGCCGAGCAGGGCGCAGACGGGCAGCGGCCACCATACGGGCGGGGGCAGGAACCTGCGCTTCCTGCCGGAACGGTGATCGGACTTCTTCTGGTCGGCACGGTCGGCACGGTCGGCCATGGTGGTGCTCGCTTCCTGGGTGAAGGGGAGTGCGTACGGTGGAAAGAAGGGGGGATCAGCCGTCGCCGCCGGGCGCTGCCGCGGCCGGCCCCGCCGGTGAGCGGTGCGCGGGATCCCGGGCGGTGGTGAGCGGCTCCGCCGTGCCGCCCCGCGCCGGGGGCAGGGGCACGGGTGCCGCCAGCGCGAGCCCGTAGACGTCCAGCAGCCGCGCCGCGCTCCGGGCGATGTCGTACCGGCGCACCACCGGCGGCGCCGGCAGCCGGCTCGCGCCCGCCTCCATGTGCCCCCGCAGCGCGGCGACGAGTTCCTCGGTGCCCGTGCCGATCCGGCGGGCCCCCGGCGCCTGCGCGGCGGGGAGGTCGTCGATGGCGGGGCAGGTCACGTGCAGCACGGGCAGCCCGGCGGCCAGGGCTTCGACGACGGCCAGCCCGAAGGCCTCCTCCCGGGACGGGGACACGAAGACGTCCATGGCGGCCAGCAGCGCGGGGATGCCGGGGGTGCGCCCGTCGGGGCTGTCGCCCAGCGGGTCCCGCTCCCCCAGCAGGTGGATCCGCGCCTGCGCGCCGAGCTCGGCGGCCAGCGTCCGCAGCGCGGCCCGTTCCGGCCCGTCCCCGGCCAGCAGCAGGTGCGCCCCCGGCAGTGCGGCGACGGCCCGGACGAGGACGTCGAACCGCTTGCCCGGGACCAGCCGCCCGACCCCGCCGACCACGAAGGCCCGTTCGGGCAGACCGGTCCGGGCCCGGGTGGCGCGGCGGACGCCCGCGTCGAAGCGGAACCGGGCGGCCTCGATGCCGTTCGGGACCACGTGCACCCGGGCGGGGGGCACCCCCCACCCCTCCAGGCGGGCGGCGACGGTGTCCGACACGGCGACGGTCGCCGCGCCGAGCCGCTCGCTGGCCAGGTACAGGGAGCGGACCCCGCGGGAGAGCGGGCGGCCCTCGATCTCGGCATCGCCCAGGCTGTGTTCGGTGGCCACCGTCGCCCCGACGCCGGCGAGCCGGGCGGCGAGGCGCCCGTAGACGCAGGCCCGGTAGAGGTGGGTGTGGACGAGGTCGTAGCGGCCGCGCCGGATGAACCGGACGAGCTTGGGCAGGGCGCCCAGGTCGCGGTTGCCGCTCATGCCCAGGTGCACGACCCGGACCCCGTCGGAGCGCAGTCCGTCGGCGACGGGGCCGGGGTTGGTGAGGGTCAGGACGTCGCAGGGCATGGGCATGTGGCGCAGCAGCAGCCGTAGTTGCTGCTCGGCGCCGCCGACGCCGAGGCCGGTGATGATGTGGAGGGCCTTCACCGCAGCACCGGTACCCTCCGCCGCAGTTCGCGCGCGCCGTGCCGCAGTTCCTTGATCCGCAGTCGGGCGGCTCCGTCGGCCTGGCTGACGTGGGTGCGGGGCAGGGCGTGCAGGCCGGCGAGCCGGCCGGGGGAGATCGCGCAGGCGTAGCCGTATCCGGCGGCACGGGTGGCGTCGACGACGCGGGCGTCGAGGTGGCCGTAGGGGTAGCAGAACCCTTCGGGCAGGGTGCCGGTGAGTTCGCGCAGGAGTTCGCGGCTGCCGCGCAGTTCCTGCTGGAGGACGTCGTCGGGGGCGACGGTGAGGTCCTGGTGGAGCAGCCCGTGGGAGCCGATCTCCTGGCCGGCGGCGGCGATCTCGCGGATCTGCTCGGCGGTGAGGAGGGACTTGCGGGGGCCGAGCGGGTCCCAGACGTTGTCGACGCCGAGCCGTCCGGGCAGGACGAACAGGGTGGAGGTGAAGTCGTGGCGGCGCAGCAGGGGCAGGGCGCGGGTCAGGTAGTCGGTGTAGCCGTCGTCGAAGGTGAGGCCGACGAGGCCGTGGCCGCGCCCGGCGGCGCGGGCGCGCAGCAGTTCGCCGACGGACACCCCGCGCAGTCGCCGGGAGCGCAGCCACCGCAGCTGGGCCTCCAGGGTGCCCGGGGTGACGGTGATGCCGTACGGGTCCTCGGCGGGGTCGGTGAACTCGGCGACGGAGTGGTACATCAGGACCCATGGCGACGGGGTCCGGCGGGCGGCGGCCGTCACGGCGGCGGGTGCCGTGTCGGTGTCAGCGGGCATTGCGGAACCTCTGGGTGAGCTGGGCGATCTGGACGGCGGTCTGGGCGGCGAGCTGGGCGATCTGGCCGGGCAGGGCGGTGATCTCCAGGGCGCGTATGGCCATTCCGGTGGCTCCGAACATGGCCGGGACCAGGAGGCAGCCGAGGGCGGCGCTGAGCAGCGGGTCGGGGATCATGGGGCCGGCGAGCCAGCCGGTGGCGCACGCGGAGGCGGCCGCGACGGCGAGGCGCCCGATGCTGACGGCGACGCGGCGGGCCTGGATGGCGATGATGCGGGAGCCGATGCCGGTCAGGAGCAGTCCGGCGGTGGTGGTGATGCCGGCGGCGTTGGCGGCGGCGATGCCGTGGGTGCCCCACCAGCCGACGAAGAGGGCTCCGGCGGCGATGTTGACGAGCAGCCCGGCGCCCATCGCGAGCGCCGGGAACCAGGTGGGCCGGGCGGTCGAGAAGAAGGGCCGGGACAGGGCACCGACGAGGCAGTGGCCGAGGAGGCCGAGGCCGTAGACGCGCATCACGGACGCGGTGGTGAGGGTGTCCCGGTGGGTGAAGGCGCCGCGTTCGAAGAGGACTTCGATGATCTGCGGTGCGTATCCGATGACGAGGGACATGCCGAGGAGGACGGCGAGGGAGGCGAGCGCGAGGTCCTGTTCGACGCGCCGGCGGGCCTTCTCGCGTTCGCCGCCGGCCATGGCCTGGGCGACGACGGGGAAGGTGACGGTGCAGATCATCAGGGAGAGCACCATCGGCATCTGCGCGACCTTCTGCGCGTAGTTGAGGTGCGAGATGGCGCCGGGGGGCAGGGAGGCGGCGAGGAAGCGCTCGACGAGGACCTGGGACTGGCGGAAGACGGCGAAGGAGATGACGGGGGCGATGACGCCGAAGGCGATGAGGGTGGGCCGGTCGCGGTCGCGCTGGCTGCGGGGGGCGGCCTTGGCGCGGGGCGGCCCGAAGCCGACGTTGCGGATGAACGCGGGCAGTTGGACCAGGACCATCAGCAGTCCGCCGGCGGCGACCCCGGCGGCGGCGGCCCGGACGCCCCACAGGGTGTGGAGGGCGACCATGGTGCCGATGATGCCGACGTTGTAGGCGACGTAGATCGCGGCGGGCGGCAGGAAGGACCGGTGGGCGCGCAGGGCGGCGCTGAAGTATCCGGCGATGCCGAAGGTGAGGACGGTCAGGGCGGTCATCCGGGTGCACTGGACGGCGAGTTCCGGGTCGGGCAGGCCGGGTGCGAGGACGCCGACGACCAGGGGCGCGGCGAGGACGAGGAGGGAGGCGACGGCGGCGAGGAAGACCACCAGGCGCGGCAGGGTGGCCCCGACGAGCAGGCGTACGGGGTCGGCGGCGCGGGCTTCCCTGCGGGTCAGCCCGGCCCGGCTGGCGGCGCGCCGGGCGAGGGCGTGGCTGAAGGCGGGCACCATCAGCAGGGCCATGGCGTCCTCGATCAGCAGGGTCGAGGCCATCTCCGGGACGGTCCAGGAGATGAGGAAGGCGTCGCTGTCGTGGCCGGCGCCGAAGAGGTGCGCGATGGTCTGGTCGCGCACGAGGCCGAACACGGCGCCGGCGGCGGTCAGTCCGGCGGTGACGGCGGCGGCCTTGGCGAGGAACCGCCCGAGCGGGGCGCTGCCCTTGCCGGCGGGCTTGTCGGCGCCGCTGTCGGCCCGCTCCGCCCCCGTCCCCGCGTGGCCGGCGGCTCCCGCGCCCCGGGCGGCGGCCGGACGGCGGCCCGGGACGGCCGGGACGGCGCGGCCGGAGGCCCGCAGGGCGGCGCCGCGGCCGGTGGCTCCCGGGACGGGTGCGTCGGCCGCCGGATGCGCCGGGGGG
>NZ_JBBDHD010000153.1:0-13987 GCF_044129415.1 Streptomyces racemochromogenes | reverse complement strand
GACCCCTGGGGGTCCCGGCACCCGCCGGTACGTTTCTGCTGGTGGCCGGCCCCGGCCCGGGGGACGGGACTAGATGTCCTCGTGGGCCACGGCGCGGCGCGCGTCGGCGTCCAGGACGCCCCAGCTGATCAGCTGCTCGGTCAGGACCGAGGGGGACTGGTCGTAGATGACGGCCAGGGTGCGCAGGTCGTCCTGGCGGATCGACAGCACCTTGCCGTTGTAGTCGCCGCGCTGGCTCTGGATGGTGGCCGCGTAGCGCTGGAGCGGGCCGGCCTTCTCGGCGGGGACGCCCGCCAGGCGCTCCAGGTCGAGGCGCAGCTTCGGCGGCGGCTCGGCGGCACCGCCGGGGGTCGTGCCCGGCAGCAGTTCCTGGACCGGAACCCCGTAGAAGTCCGCCAGCTCGGCGAGGCGCTGGACCGTCACGGCGCGGTCCCCGCGCTCGTACGAACCGACCACCACGGCCTTCCAACGGCCCTGGGACTTCTCCTCGACACCGTGGAGGGAGAGGCCCTGCTGGGTGCGGATGGCGCGGAGCTTGGCCCCGAGCTGTTTGGCGTATTCGCTGGACATAACGCTCCCGGACGCTGTGACGTGCGGCTCCGCCGCGCGGCTGGTAACTCACTGTGAGGTTACGCAGCGTTACGTGGATGCGTCAAGCCGAATGGTCACCGGCGCCCTCTGCGAGGGGGAGCGCGCGGGCCCGGTGCGCGGGCGGCCGCACGGCCCTGGTACGGTGGTCGGCGTACAGCAGACGTCCTTTAAGGTCCGTCCCGTGAGGCGGAGAAGGAGGTCCTCTTCATGGACAGCCAGGTTTCCCAGGTAGCTCCCGATGAAGCGATGCGCCCCGTACTGGAGGCGCAGGACATCGTCCGGGTCCTGACCCGTATCGCCCACGAGATCGTCGAACGCGCCAAGGGCGCCGACGACGTGGTGCTCCTCGGCATTCCCACCCGCGGTGTCCACCTCGCCCGCCGGCTGGCCGCCAAGCTGGAGGAGATCACCGGGACGAAGATCCCGGTCGGATCCCTCGACATCACCATGTACCGCGACGACCTGCGGATGAAGCCCGCCCGGGCCATCGGCCGCACCGAGATCCCCGGCGACGACATCGACGGCCGTCTCGTGGTCCTCGTCGACGACGTGCTCTTCTCCGGCCGCACCATCCGTGCAGCCCTCGACGCCCTCGGCGACCTCGGCCGTCCCCGCGCCGTCCAGCTCGCGGTCCTCGTCGACCGCGGCCACCGTGAACTTCCGATCCGCGCCGACTACGTGGGCAAGAACCTGCCCACCTCGCTGCGGGAGACCGTCAAGGTCCAGCTCCAGGAGGAGGACGGCCGCGACGCCGTACTGCTCGGCCAGCGGACCGTCCAGGCAGCAGCGCAGTAGCCCACCCGGATACGGGCCCCCGCGACGGGGTCCGTGCCGCGGCCTGCCCTGCCCGCACCACCGTCAGCACCGCCTGCCTGCCCTCCCGACTTACGGAGCACCCAGATGAAGCGCCACCTCATCTCGGCCGCCGACCTCACGCGCGACGACGCCGTCCTCATCCTCGACACCGCCGAGGAGATGGCCCGCGTCGCCGACCGGCCGATAAAGAAGCTGCCCACCCTGCGCGGCCGAACGATCTGCAACCTGTTCTTCGAGGACTCGACCCGTACCCGGATCTCCTTCGAAGCCGCCGAGAAGCGCCTCTCCGCCGACGTCATCAACTTCGCCGCCAAGGGCTCCAGCGTCTCCAAGGGCGAGTCCCTCAAGGACACCGCCCAGACCCTGGAGGCCATGGGCGTCGACGCGGTCGTCATCCGCCACCACGCCTCCGGCGCCCCCTACCGGCTGGCCAACTCCGGCTGGATCGACGCCCCGGTGATCAACGCAGGCGACGGCACCCACCAGCACCCCACCCAGGCCCTGCTCGACGCCTTCACCATGCGCCGCCGCCTGGTCGGCCGGGACGCCGGCATCGGCAAGGGCCTCGACGGCCGCCGGATCACCATCGTCGGCGACGTCCTGCACAGCCGCGTGGCCCGTTCCAACGTCGACCTGCTGCACACCCTCGGCGCCGAGGTCACCCTCGTCGCCCCGCCCACCCTGGTGCCGGTCGGCGTCGAGAACTGGCCCTGCGAGGTCTCGTACAGCCTGGACGACGTGCTGCCGAAGTCCGACGCGGTCATGATGCTGCGCGTCCAGCGCGAGCGGATGAACGCCGCGTTCTTCCCGACCGAGCGCGAGTACTCCCGCCGCTACGGCCTCGACGCCGGCCGCATGGCCCGGATGCCCGAGCACGCCATCGTGATGCACCCCGGCCCCATGGTCCGCGGCATGGAGATCACCGCCGAGGTCGCCGACTCCGACCGCTGCACGGTCGTCGAGCAGGTCGCCAACGGCGTCTCGATCCGCATGGCCGTCCTGTACCTGCTGCTCGGAGGCTCCGAGCCCGCCGTCACCACCGCCCGCACCGAGGAGAACAAGTAACCATGAGCAAGACCCTTATCCGCGGTGCGCAGATCCTCGGCGGCGCGCCGCAGGACGTCCTGATCGACGGCGAGACCATCGCGCAGGTCGGCACCGGCCTGTCCGCCGAGGGCGTCGACACCGTCATCGAGGCCGAGGGCCGGATCCTCCTCCCGGGCCTCGTCGACCTGCACACCCACCTGCGCGAGCCCGGCCGCGAGGACTCCGAGACCGTCCTCACCGGCACCCGCGCCGCCGCCTCGGGCGGCTACACCGCCGTCTTCGCCATGGCCAACACCTTCCCGGTCGCCGACACCGCCGGCGTCGTCGAGCAGGTCTGGCGCCTGGGCAAGGAGTCCGGCTACTGCGACGTGCAGCCCATCGGCGCCGTCACCGTCGGCCTGGAGGGCAAGAAGCTCTCCGAGCTGGGCGCCATGCACGAGTCCGCCGCCCGCGTCACCGTCTTCTCCGACGACGGCAAGTGCGTGGACGACGCCGTGATCATGCGCCGTGCCCTGGAGTACGTGAAGGCCTTCGGCGGCGTCGTCGCCCAGCACGCCCAGGAGCCCCGCCTGACCGAGGGCGCCCAGATGAACGAGGGCACCGTCTCCGCGGAGCTGGGCCTGGGCGGCTGGCCCGCCGTCGCCGAGGAGTCGATCATCGCCCGCGACGTCCTCCTCGCCGAGCACGTCGGTTCCCGCGTGCACATCTGCCACCTCTCCACCGCCGGCTCCGTCGAGATCGTCCGCTGGGCCAAGTCCCGCGGCATCGACGTCACCGCCGAGGTCACCCCGCACCACCTGCTCCTCACCGACGAGCTGGTGCGCTCGTACAACCCGGTCTACAAGGTCAACCCGCCGCTGCGCACCGAGCGCGACGTGATGGCCCTGCGCGAGGCGCTCGCCGACGGCACGATCGACATCGTCGCCACCGACCACGCCCCGCACCCGCACGAGGACAAGGACTGCGAGTGGGCCGCCGCCGCCATGGGCATGGTGGGCCTGGAGACCGCGCTCTCTGTCGTCCAGCAGACCATGGTGGAGACCGGCATGCTGGACTGGGCCGGCGTCGCCGAGCGCATGTCCTTCGCCCCCGCCCGCATCGGCGGCCTGTCCCACCAGCACGGCCGGCCCGTCTCGGCAGGTGAACCCGCGAACCTGACCTTGGTCGATACCTCGTACCGTGGTGTCGTGGACCCCGCACACTTCGCCTCCCGCAGCCGCAACACGCCCTACGAGGGCCGCGAGCTGCCGGGGCGCGTCACTCACACCTTCCTGCGGGGCCGGGCAACGGTCGTGGACGGGAAACTCGCGTGACACCTGCAGTGATCCAACTGGCCGCCGAGGCCGCCGAACGACAGTCGGCGGAGGTGACGGACTGGGGCGCCCGCATCGCGTGGGTGATCGGTCTGCTCGTCTTCATCGCGTTCGTCTACTGGCTGATGCGGCAGGGCTGGAAATGGCGCGGCACCCTGCAGAGCGATCTGCCGGAGCTGCCCGCCGCCCCCGGCGGTCTTCCCGAGCACCGGCTGGCCCTGACCGGCCGGTACCACGGGTCCACCACCGCCGGGCAGTGGCTCGACCGGATCGTCGCCCACGGTCTGGGGGTGCGCAGCCGCGTGGAGCTCACCCTCACCGACGCGGGCCTCGACGTGGTCCGTCCGGGTGCCACCGACTTCTTCGTACCGGCCCCGCAGCTGCGCGGCGCCCGCCTCGACAAGGGAATCGCGGGCAAGGTACTCACCGAAGGCGGTCTGCTCGTCGTCACCTGGGCGCACGGCGACAAGCTGATCGACTCCGGATTCCGCTCCGACCGGGCCGCCGAACACGCGGCCTGGGTCGAGGCCATCAACTCCATGAACCAATCCATCACGACGGAAGGCGCCGAACGATGACGACCTCCACCAGGGGAGCAGCCAAAGCTCCCGCCGTACTCGTCCTGGAGGACGGCCGGATCTTCCGCGGCCGCGCCTACGGCGCAGTGGGGGAGACCTTCGGCGAGGCCGTGTTCTCCACCGGCATGACCGGCTACCAGGAGACCCTCACCGACCCGTCGTACCACCGGCAGGTCGTCGTGATGACCGCCCCCCACGTGGGCAACACCGGCGTCAACGACGAGGACCCCGAGTCCTCCCGCATCTGGGTCTCCGGCTACGTCGTGCGCGACCCCGCGCGCGTCCCGTCCAACTGGCGCTCGCAGCGCTCGCTGGACGAGGAGCTGGTCAAGCAGGGCGTCGTCGGCATCAGCGGCGTCGACACCCGCGCCCTGACCCGCCACCTCCGCGAGCGCGGCGCCATGCGCGTCGGCATCTTCTCCGGCGAGGAGCTCGTCAACAGCGCGACCGACGCGGCCCTGCTCGCGAAGGTGCAGGCGCAGCCGCAGATGAAGGGCGCGAACCTCTCCGCCGAGGTCGCCACCAAGGAGGCGTACGTCGTCCCCGCGATCGGCGAGAAGCGCTTCACCGTCGCCGCCGTCGACCTCGGCATCAAGGGCATGACCCCGCACCGGATGGCCGAGCGCGGCATCGAGGTGCACGTGCTGCCCGCCACCGCCACCGTCGAGGACGTCTACGCGGTGAACCCGGACGGCGTCTTCTTCTCCAACGGCCCGGGTGACCCGGCCACCGCCGACGGCCCCGTGGCCGTCATGCGGGGCGTCCTGGAGCGCAAGACCCCGCTCTTCGGCATCTGCTTCGGCAACCAGATCCTGGGCCGCGCGCTCGGCTTCGGCACCTACAAGCTGAAGTACGGCCACCGCGGCATCAACCAGCCGGTCCAGGACCGCACCACCGGCAAGGTCGAGGTCACCGCGCACAACCACGGCTTCGCCGTCGACGCGCCCCTCGACAAGGTCTCCGAGACCCCCTTCGGCCGCGCCGAGGTCTCCCACGTCTGCCTGAACGACAACGTCGTCGAAGGCCTCCAGCTGCTCGACCAGCCGGCCTTCAGCGTCCAGTACCACCCCGAAGCGGCCGCCGGCCCGCACGATGCCGCCTACCTCTTCGACCGCTTCGTCAGCCTTATGGAGGCCGAGCGTGCCTAAGCGCACCGATATCCAGTCCGTCCTGGTCATCGGCTCCGGCCCGATCGTCATCGGCCAGGCCGCCGAGTTCGACTACTCCGGCACCCAGGCCTGCCGCATCCTCAAGGCCGAGGGCCTGCGGGTCATCCTGGTGAACTCCAACCCCGCGACGATCATGACCGACCCGGAGATCGCCGACGCCACGTACGTCGAGCCGATCACCCCCGAGTTCGTCGAGAAGATCATCGCCAAGGAGCGCCCCGACGCGCTCCTGCCCACCCTCGGCGGCCAGACGGCCCTCAACACGGCCATCTCCATGCACGAGCAGGGTGTGCTGGAGAAGTACGGCGTCGAGCTCATCGGCGCCAACGTCGAGGCCATCAACAAGGGCGAGGACCGCGACCTCTTCAAGGGCGTCGTCGAGGCCGTCAAGGCCAAGATCGGCCACGGCGAGTCCGCCCGCTCGGTCATCTGCCACTCGATGGACGACGTCCTCAAGGGCGTCGAGACCCTCGGCGGCTACCCCGTCGTCGTCCGCCCGTCCTTCACCATGGGCGGCGCCGGCTCCGGCTTCGCCCACGACGAGGAAGAACTGCGCCGCATCGCCGGCCAGGGCCTCACGCTCTCCCCGACCACCGAGGTGCTCCTGGAGGAGTCCATCCTCGGCTGGAAGGAGTACGAGCTGGAGCTGATGCGCGACACCAAGGACAACGTGGTCGTCGTCTGCTCCATCGAGAACTTCGACCCGATGGGCGTCCACACCGGCGACTCCATCACCGTCGCCCCGGCGATGACCCTCACCGACCGCGAGTACCAGCGGCTGCGCGACATCGGCATCGCGATCATCCGCGAGGTCGGCGTCGACACCGGCGGCTGCAACATCCAGTTCGCGATCAACCCGGACGACGGCCGCGTCATCGTCATCGAGATGAACCCGCGCGTGTCCCGTTCGTCGGCGCTCGCGTCGAAGGCCACCGGCTTCCCGATCGCCAAGATCGCCGCCAAGCTGGCCATCGGCTACACGCTGGACGAGGTCCCCAACGACATCACCGAGAAGACGCCGGCCTCCTTCGAGCCGACCCTCGACTACGTCGTCGTCAAGGCCCCGCGCTTCGCCTTCGAGAAGTTCCCGGCCGCCGACGCCACCCTCACCACCACCATGAAGTCGGTGGGCGAGGCCATGGCCATCGGGCGCAACTTCACCGAGGCCCTCCAGAAGGCCCTGCGCTCCCTGGAGAAGAAGGGCTCGCAGTTCACCTTCGTCGGCGAGCCCGGCGACAAGGAGGAGCTGCTGCGGGTCGCGGTCCGCCCGACCGACGGCCGCATCAACACCGTCATGCAGGCCATCCGCGCCGGCGCCACCCAGGAGGAGGTGTTCGAGGCCACGAAGATCGACCCGTGGTTCGTCGACCAGCTCTTCCTGATCAAGGAGATCGCCGACGAGCTGGCCTCCGTCGAGAAGCTGGAGCCCGAGCTCCTCGCCGAGGCCAAGCGCCACGGCTTCTCCGACGCCCAGATCGCCGAGATCCGCGGTCTGCGCGAGGACGTCGTCCGCGAGGTGCGCCACGCCCTCGGTGTCCGCCCGGTCTACAAGACCGTCGACACCTGCGCCGCCGAGTTCGCCGCGAAGACCCCGTACTTCTACTCGTCCTACGACGAGGAGTCCGAGGTCGCCCCGCGCACCAAGCCCGCGGTGATCATCCTGGGCTCCGGCCCGAACCGCATCGGCCAGGGCATCGAGTTCGACTACTCCTGCGTCCACGCCTCCTTCGCGCTCAGCGAGGCCGGCTACGAGACCGTGATGGTCAACTGCAACCCCGAGACCGTCTCGACGGACTACGACACCTCCGACCGCCTGTACTTCGAGCCGCTGACGCTCGAAGACGTGCTGGAGATCGTCCACGCCGAGTCGCTGGCCGGCCCCATCGCCGGCGTCGTCGTCCAGCTCGGCGGCCAGACCCCCCTCGGTCTCGCCCAGGCCCTCAAGGACAACGGCGTCCCGGTCGTCGGCACCTCGCCCGAGGCCATCCACGCCGCCGAGGACCGCGGCGCCTTCGGCCGCGTCCTCGCCGAGGCCGGCCTGCCCGCCCCCAAGCACGGCACCGCCACCACCTTCGCCGGCGCGAAGGCGATCGCCGACGAGATCGGCTACCCGGTCCTCGTCCGCCCGTCCTACGTGCTCGGCGGCCGCGGCATGGAGATCGTCTACGACGAGACCCGCCTGGAGTCGTACATCGCGGAGTCGACCGAGATCTCCCCGACCCGCCCCGTGCTGGTCGACCGGTTCCTCGACGACGCCATCGAGATCGACGTGGACGCCCTCTACGACGGCGAGGAGCTCTACCTCGGCGGCGTGATGGAGCACATCGAGGAAGCCGGCATCCACTCCGGCGACTCGGCCTGCGCCCTGCCCCCGATCACCCTCGGCGGCTACGACATCAAGCGCCTGCGCGCCTCCACCGAGGCCATCGCCAAGGGCGTCGGCGTCCGCGGCCTGATCAACATCCAGTTCGCGATGGCCGGCGACATCCTCTACGTCCTGGAGGCCAACCCGCGCGCCTCCCGGACCGTGCCCTTCACCTCGAAGGCCACCGCCGTCCCGCTCGCGAAGGCGGCCGCGCGCATCGGTCTCGGCGCCACCATCGCCGAGCTGCGCGCCGAGGGCATGCTGCCCAAGGAGGGCGACGGCGGCACCCTGCCGCTGGACGCGCCGATCTCCGTCAAGGAGGCCGTCATGCCGTGGTCGCGCTTCCGCGACATCCAGGGCCGCGGCGTCGACACCGTCCTCGGCCCGGAGATGCGCTCCACCGGCGAGGTCATGGGCATCGACTCGGTCTTCGGCACGGCGTACGCCAAGTCGCAGGCCGGCGCCTACGGCCCGCTGCCGACCAAGGGCCGCGCCTTCATCTCGGTCGCCAACCGCGACAAGCGCTCGATGGTCTTCCCGGCCCGCGAGCTCGTCGCCCACGGCTTCGAGCTGCTGGCCACCTCCGGCACCGCCGAGGTCCTCAAGCGCAACGGCATCAACGCCACCGTCGTGCGCAAGCTCAGCGAGGGCGAGGGCCCGAACGGCGAGAAGACCGTCGTCCAGCTGATCCACGACGGCCAGGTCGACCTCATCGTCAACACCCCGTACGGCACCGGGGGCCGCCTCGACGGCTACGAGATCCGCACGGCGGCCGTGGCGCGCGGCGTCCCGTGCCTGACGACGGTCCAGGCGCTCGCCGCCGCCGTCCAGGGCATCGACGCGCTGGGCCGCGGCGAGGTCGGCGTGCGCTCCCTCCAGGAGCACGCGGAGCACCTGAACGCCTCCCGCGACTAGCAGCCCGTAGGGGAGAGGGGGACACCGGACGCGCGATCCGCGCCGGGTGTCCCCCTCTTCGTGAGCGCAGAAGGGACTTTTCAGACGATGTACAAACTGTTCTTCAACCTGGTCTTCAAGCGGATGGACCCCGAGAAGGCCCACTACACGGCCTTCCGCTGGATCCGCCTCGCCGCCCGCACCCCCGTGCTGCGCACCTTCGTCGCCGCGGCCCTGGCCCCCCGCTACGAGGGCCTGCGCACCGAGGCCCTGGGCCTGCGCATGCACGGGCCGTTCGGGCTCGCGGCCGGGTTCGACAAGAACGCCGTCGCCATCGACGGCATGGCGATGCTCGGCTTCGACCACGTCGAGATCGGCACCGTCACCGGCCAGGCCCAGCCCGGCAACCCCAAGAAGCGGCTCTTCCGCCTGGTCCCCGACCGGGCGCTGATCAACCGCATGGGCTTCAACAACGAGGGCTCCGAGGCCGTCGCGGCCCGCCTGGCGGCCCGCAACCCGGTCTTCAAGACGGTGGTCGGCGTCAACATCGGCAAGACCAAGGTCGTGCCGGAGGCCGAGGCCGCCGCCGACTACGTCCTCTCCACCGAGCGCCTCGCCCGCCACGCCGACTACCTGGTCGTCAACGTCTCCTCGCCCAACACTCCGGGCCTGCGCAACCTCCAGGCCACGGAGTCCCTGCGCCCGCTGCTCACGGCCGTGCGCGAGGCCGCCGACCGCTCGGTCACCGGCCGCCGCGTCCCGCTGCTGGTCAAGATCGCCCCGGACCTGGCCGACGAGGACGTGGACGCGGTCGCCGACCTGGCCCTGGAGCTCGGCCTGGACGGCATCATCGCCACCAACACCACCATCGCCCGCGACGGCCTGGGCCTGAACTCCGACCCGGCCCTGGTCAAGGAGACCGGCGGGCTCTCCGGCGCCCCGGTCAAGGAGCGCTCCCTGGAGGTCCTGCGCCGCCTGTACGCGCGCGTGGGCGACCGGATCACCCTGGTCGGCGTCGGGGGCATCGAGAACGCCGAGGACGCCTGGCAGCGCATCCTGGCGGGCGCCACCCTGATCCAGGGCTACAGCGCCTTCATCTACGAGGGCCCGTTCTACGCCCGTGCCATCCACAAGGGCCTTGCCGCACGCCTGGCCGCCAGCCCGTACGCGACCCTGGCCGAGGCCGTGGGCGCCGAGACCCGAAAGGCCGCCCAGTGACCTCCCAGACCCCCGTGACCCCCTTCGGAGCCCGTCTGCGCGCCGCGATGGACGCGCGCGGCCCCCTGTGCGTCGGCATCGACCCGCACGCGGCCCTGCTGGACTCCTGGGGCCTGACGGACGACATCGCGGGCCTGGAGCGGTTCTCCCGCACCGTCGTGGAGGCGCTCGCGGACTCGGTGGCGGTCTTCAAGCCGCAGGCCGCCTTCTTCGAGCGGTTCGGCTCGCGCGGCGTCGCGGTGCTGGAGCGCACCGTGGCCGACGCCCGGGCGGCCGGGACCCTGGTGGTCATGGACGCCAAGCGCGGCGACATCGGCTCCACGATGGCCGCGTACGCCTCCGCCTTCCTGGACCCCTCCTCCCCGCTGTTCTCGGACGCGCTGACGGTCTCCCCGTACCTGGGCTACGGCTCGCTGAAGCCGGCCGTGGACCTGGCGCGCGAGTCCGGCGCGGGCCTGTTCGTGCTGGCGCTGACCTCCAACCCGGAGGGCGCGGAGGTCCAGCGGGCGGTGCGCGAGGACGGCCGTTCGATCGGGGCCACCATGCTGGCGCACCTGGCGGCGGAGAACGCCGGAGCGGATCCGATGGGCTCCTTCGGCGCGGTGGTCGGCGCGACCCTCGGCGACCTGTCCTCCTTCGACCTGGACATCAACGGTCCGCTGCTGGCCCCCGGTATCGGTGCCCAGGGCGCGACCGCGGCCGACCTCCCGTCGGTCTTCGGCGCGGCCGTGGGCAACGTGGTCCCGAACGTGTCCCGGGGGGTCCTCGGGCACGGACCGGACGCCGCCGCCCTGCGGGCCTCCGCGAAGCGGTTCGCGGACGAGATCCGGGAGGCCGTCGCGGCCTGACCGGAGGGGGTGGCGGACCGGCGCTGAGCACGGGCTGGGCACGGACTGACGAGAATCGAACGTCTTTCCTCGGACAAAACCGGGGTACTTTGTCCGTGATGTACGGTTCAGTGGAGGCTGACCAGGACTTTTCGTCCGTTCTCGCTGACTGGAGCGGCCTTGGCCGCTAGTCTCCGACCAGAGTGAACGTGCAGCGAACGAGTTCCATCGCTGTTCGGGAGCTCGCCCGGCGTGGTGCCCGAGGGCTCCTCGCCGGTCCGTATCCGACAGTTCGACATCCGAGGTGACGTAGGCGTGGCTCTTCCGCCCCTTACCCCTGAACAGCGCGCAGCAGCGCTCGAAAAGGCCGCCGCGGCTCGCCGGGAGCGGGCCGAGGTGAAGAATCGACTCAAGCACTCCGGCGCCTCGCTCCACGACGTCATCAAGACGGGCCAGGAGAACGACGTCATCGGCAAGATGAAGGTCTCCGCCCTTCTTGAGTCGCTGCCCGGCGTCGGCAAGGTCCGCGCCAAGCAGATCATGGAGCGCCTCGGCATCTCCGAGTCCCGGCGTGTCCGAGGTCTCGGCTCCAACCAGATCGCCTCTCTGGAGCGCGAGTTCGGCGGTAGCGGCGCCTGAGGCGTCGCCCGAAGTTCTCCCGGCGTTCTCAGGCAGTCCCGAGAACCTGGATAATCGCTCTATGGCAGCAGAGGTTCGTCCGCGGCTGACCGTGCTCTCCGGCCCCTCGGGGGTCGGCAAGAGCACGGTCGTCGCGCATATGCGCAAGGTCCACCCCGAGGTCTGGCTCTCGGTGTCGGCCACCACCCGCAAGCCGCGGCCCGGTGAGCGACACGGAGTCCAGTACTTCTTCGTCAACGACGACGAGTTCGACAAGCTGATCGCCAACGGCGAGCTGCTGGAGTGGGCCGAGTTCGCGGGCAACCGCTACGGCACACCACGCGGCGCGGTACTGGAGCGCCTCGACAACGGCGAGCCGGTACTCCTGGAGATCGACCTCCAGGGCGCGCGGCTCGTCCGCGAGTCGATGCCGGAGGCCCAGCTGGTCTTCCTGGCCCCGCCGAGCTGGGACGAACTGGTCCGCCGGCTCACCGGCCGCGGCACCGAGACCGCCGAGGTCATCGAGCGCCGGCTCGACACCGCCAAGGTCGAACTCGCTGCCGAGTCCGAGTTCGACACCACCCTGGTCAACACCTCCGTCGAGGACGTAGCCCGTGAGCTGCTAGCCTTGATGGAAGTTGTCTGATCTTTTATCCATCTTCGGAAGGTAGAGCGTGTCCTCTTCCATCACCGCGCCCGAGGGCATCATCAACCCGCCGATCGACGAGCTGCTTGAGGCCACTGACTCGAAGTACAGCCTCGTGATCTACGCGGCCAAGCGTGCGCGTCAGATCAACGCGTACTACTCGCAGCTCGGTGAGGGCCTGCTGGAGTACGTCGGCCCGCTGGTGGACACCCACGTCCACGAGAAGCCGCTCTCGATCGCCCTGCGCGAGATCAACGCCGGTCTTCTGACCTCCGAGGCCATCGAGGCCCCGGCCCAGTAAGGCACGACATCGCACACCACAGGCCCGGCAGCACGGCTGCCGGGCCTGTGGTGTGTCATAGGTAGGACGCAACCGATCACGGGAGAAGCAGTGGACAAGCCGAAGGTCGTGCTGGGGGTCAGCGGCGGGATCGCCGCCTACAAGGCGTGCGAGCTGCTGCGCCGGCTGACCGAGTCCGGGCACGAGGTGCGGGTGGTGCCGACGGCGGCGTCCCTGAACTTCGTCGGCGAGGCCACCTGGGCCGCGCTCTCCGGGAACCCGGCCTCCACGGAGGTGTGGGAGAGCGTCGACGAGGTGCCGCACGTGCGCATCGGCCAGAGCGCCGACCTCGTCGTCGTCGCCCCGGCCACCGCCGACATGCTGGCCAAGGCCGCCCACGGCCTGGCGGACGACCTCCTCACGAACACCCTGCTCACCGCCCGCTGCCCGGTCGTCTTCGCCCCCGCGATGCACACCGAGATGTGGGAGCACCCCGCCACCCAGGAGAACGTCGCCACGCTGCGCCGGCGCGGCGCCGTGGTCATCGAGCCCGCCGTCGGGCGGCTGACCGGCAAGGACACCGGCAAGGGCCGGCTGCCCGACCCGGAGGAGATCTTCGAGGTCTGCCGCGGCGTCCTGCGCCGGAGCGGTCCCGGCCGCGCCGCGGCCGCCCCCGACCTGGCCGGACGGCACGTGGTCATCAGCGCCGGCGGCACCCGCGAGCCCCTGGACCCGGTCCGCTTCCTCGGCAACCGCTCCTCCGGCAAGCAGGGCTACGCGCTGGCCCGTACCGCTGTGGCCCGCGGGGCCCGGGTCACCCTGATCGCCGCCAACACCGCGCTGGCCGACCCGGCGGGGGCGGACGTCGTCCGCGTGGGCACGGCCCTCCAGCTGCGCGAGGCGGTGCTCAAGGCGGCCGCCGACGCCGACGCCGTGGTGATGGCCGCAGCCGTCGCCGATTTCCGGCCCGCCGCGTACGCCGACGGCAAGATCAAGAAGCAGGACGGGCGTGACCCCGATCCGGTGACGCTCGTGCGCAACCCCGACGTCCTCGCCGAGATCTCCGCCGAGCGCGCCCGGGAGGGCCAGGTCGTCGTCGGATTCGCCGCCGAGACGGACGACGTGCTCGACAACGGCCGGGCCAAGCTCCGCCGCAAGGGGTGCGACCTCCTCGTCGTCAACGAGGTCGGCGTCGGCAAGACCTTCGGATCCGAGGAGAACGAGGCTGTGATCCTGGCGTCCGATGGCAGTGAGGTGCAGGTTCCCCATGGCCCGAAGGAGGTGCTGGCGGACGTCATCTGGGACCAGGTCGCGCCGCGTCTCACGCACCCCGGCGGGCTCCGACGCGCCTGAGCGTCGCTCTTCTCGCCGGGAAAGCGGTACGCCAGAATGGAGTGCCGCAGGTCACACGGCTCCCATAAGGCGAGACGGGTGGTCCGGCGTACGGTGGCGACCGATAAACTGCATCTGGAACGTGATCGGGCGCAGCCCCCGGTATCGTTCCGCCAAATGATCAGCCAGCAGCCGCTGCAACCCCAGGGAGCATTGTGTCCCGTCGTCTGTTCACCTCGGAGTCCGTGACCGAGGGTCACCCCGACAAGATCGCTGACCAGATCAGCGACACG
>NZ_JBBDHD010000152.1:0-14156 GCF_044129415.1 Streptomyces racemochromogenes | reverse complement strand
CCCCCCCCCCCCCCCCCCCCCCCCCCCCCCCCCCCCCCCCCCCCCCCCCCCCCCCCCCCCCCCCCCCGCCCCCCGCCGCCCCCCCCCCCCCCCCCCCCCCCCCCCCGACCACAACGACGATTTCACGATTTTCGTGCAGAGCACCAGCGTGAACCGGAAACTGGTGCCGAACACCCGGCTGCTGCTGATGGGCTGAGCCCGTCCCGGCGCCGCCCCGCCGGCCCGGCCGGCGGGGCGTGCTCCGTGGCGGCCGGCCCGCTACGCCGCCTGGAGGGCCAGGGTCGGCGAGAGCCGGGCCGCCCGGACCGCCGGGTAGAGGCCGGCCAGGGTGCCGATGGCCAGGGTGGCCCCGAAGCCGCCGGTGACCGCCCAGAGGGGGACCACCCAGGGGAGGTCGCCGGTGCGGGCGTACACCCCGGTCGCCGCCGCCCCCAGGGCGATGCCCGCCAACCCGCCGAGCCCGGACAGCAGCAGGGATTCCGTCACGAACTGGATGCGGATCTGGCCCCTGGTCGCTCCCAGCGAGCGGCGCAGGCCGATCTCGTGGCGGCGCTCCAGCACCGAGATGATCATCGTGTTGGCGACTCCGACCCCGCCGACGAGCAGGGCGATCCCGCCCAGGCCGAGGAGAAGCGTACTGAACGCACCCTCGGTGGCGGCCTTGGCCTGCAGGGCGGCGGAGGGGTCGGTCACCGACACCGCAGTCGGGCTCTGCGGGTTGGCGGTCCGCGCGATCAGCGCGCGTACCTGTGCGACGCGCTCGTCCGAGGAGCGCTCGTACACGGCCGTGGGGTGGCCGTCGAAGCCGAGCAGGTCCTCGGCCGCCTGCCAGCCGATCAGTGCCGAGCGTTCGATCTCGGGCGCGAGCGGGACCGGGTCGAGGACACCGATGACGGTGAAGTACCGGCCGCCGATGAAGACCTGGCCGCCCGGGCCGCCGATGCCGAGCCGTTCCGCCGTGACGTGCCCCAGCACCACCGAGGGGTAGCGGGAGGTGGCGTCGTTGAGCCACGTACCGGAACGCATGCGGGCCCGCAGCACCCCCGGCAGGTCGTCCTTGACCGCCTTCACGGCGATGCCGCCGGTCTCCTCCCCGGGGATCTTCTCGGAGCGGCGGACCGACTCCGGTACGTCCCCCGTCGTCCCCACCGACCACACCCCCTCGATCCGGGAGACCATGCCGGGCGCCTCCTTGGGCAGCTTCGTGTCCTGGCCCGCGAACATGGACTGGCCGGGCGTGACGACCAGCATGTTCGTGCCCAGCTTCTGCAGCTCCCGCAGCAGCTCGGCCCGGCTGGAGGAGGAGACGCCGACCACCGCGACCATCGTCGCGATGCCGATCGCGATACCGAGGGCGGAGAGGAACACCCGCACCGGGCGCGACCGGAGCCCGGCCGAGCCGACGTGCAGGACGTCCCGGGGGCCGAGGCGGTGCGGCCGGAGCCGGGCCGGCGCCTGGGGCGGTGCCTGTGCCGGTGCCTGACGGTTCATGACGGCTCCTCCGGGGACTCCGGCCGGAGGGCACCGTGCCGCGTGTCGGAGACGATCTCCCCGTCGCGGATCCGGACGGACCGTGGCAGGCTCGCCGCGATCTCCTGGTCGTGCGTGATCACGGCGATGGTGGCCCCGTCCCGGTGCAGTTCGTGGAGCAGTTCCATCACCGACCGGCCGGAGGCCGTGTCCAGCGCGCCCGTGGGCTCGTCCGCGAGCAGCAGGTCGGGTGCACCGGCCACCGCCCGGGCGATGGCCACGCGCTGCTTCTGCCCGCCCGACAGCTCGTGCGGCCGGTGTTCCATCCGGTCGCCGAGACCCACCCGTTCCAGCGCGGCCGCCGCGCGGCGGGCGCGGCGGGCGCGGCACCGGGCGCGGCCATCGCCATCGGGGCGGGCGGCGGACCGCCGTAGCCCGCGGGGGCGCCGGACGGCGCACCGCCGAACCGGGGGCCCGGCCGCAGCGGGCGGTTCGCGTCGCGCCACGCGGCCAGGGCGGCGGGCTCCAGCGGGAACGCCTGGAGCTGTACCCCGCCCGTGGTCTCCTCACCGGTGACCTGCCCCTCGACGGTGGCGCCCAGGCCGAGCGGTACGGCGACGAACTGGCGCACCGTCCCGTCGCCGGAGTTGATCCCGTCGAGCCAGGGCTGGCGGGGCAGCACGACGTAGTTCTGCGGGTCGCGCTCCAGGCGGCCCGTCCACGGCCTGCCCGAGACGGCGCACACCTTGCCGACCCCGACCTGGAGCGCCGCCGGCTCCGTCGACCCGCCGAAGGCCAGCCACATCGCCTCGCGCAGGTACACCGGCAGCATCACGCCGCCCTTGGCCCGCCACTCCGCGGGGACGGTGTCCGGGTAGTCCTCGACGCGGCGCAGCGGGAACTCCCCCAACCCCGGCGGGAGTGCGTGCGTCCCCGACTCGGGAAGGCGCAATGTCCGGATGAACCTGATACGCACCCCGTCGCCCAGCAGCAGGGTGTTCCCCTCGACCCGCGCCGCACCGGTCGTCCCGCCCGTCGCCATCCACCAGCCCCCTTCTTTCGTTCCGGAACGCCGTCACCACAGGATCTCCGGCGGAACCGGATCGTTATCCTCAAGTTTTCCTCAGATGTAGTGACGCTGCGCCCGTCGCCTTCCTAGCTTCCTCATACACGTGCCCTCGCACCCCCGCGGTTCCGCACGTCCCCCCACATTTCCCGCGACAGTCCCCCCGCGGATCCGCGTTCCCGAGGAAAGAGCAGCACATGAAGGTTCCCAAGGCCGGTGCGGTCGCCGCAGTGATCGCCCTCGCCGCCACCGCCTCCGGCTGTGGTGGTGAAGCCAAGAAGGAGCCAATCTCGGTCGGCATCAAGTTCGACCAGCCGGGCATCGGCATGCGCGAGCCCGACGGCACGTTCACCGGTTTCGACGTCGACGTGGCCACGTACGTCGCCAAGGAGCTCGGCTACAAGGCGGACGAGATCGAGTTCAAGCAGGTCTACAGCAACGACCGGGAACTGCTGATCCAGTACAACGAGGTCAAGTTCGTCGCGGCCAGCTACACGATCAACGACAAGCGCCGCGAGAAGGTCGACTTCGCCGGCCCCTACTTCGTCGCCCACCAGGACCTGCTGGTCCGCTCCGACGACAACACGATCACCAAGGCCGAGGACCTCAACACCAAGCGGCTGTGCTCGGTGACCGGCTCCACCTCCGCCGAGAACGTGCGCAAGAACCTGGCCCCGAAGGCGAGCGTGCTGGAGCTCGGCGGGTACTCGGAGTGCCTGGTCGCCCTCCAGGACAACCTGGTCGACGCCATGACCACCGACAACTCCATCCTCGCCGGGTACTCGGCGCGGAAGGGCAACGAGGGCAAGTTCAAGCTGGTCGGGCTGAACCTGAGCAACGAGAACTACGGCATCGGCATCAAGAAGGGCGACTCCGCGCTCCAGAAGAAGATCAACGCGGCGCTCACCAAGATGGTCTCGGACGGCTCCTGGGAAGCGGCCG
Source organism: Streptomyces racemochromogenes (assembly GCF_044129415.1). GTDB lineage: Bacteria > Actinomycetota > Actinomycetes > Streptomycetales > Streptomycetaceae > Streptomyces > Streptomyces racemochromogenes_A. The sequence goes on along the minus strand of NZ_JBBDHD010000152.1, from coordinate 10,678 downwards.
TGAAGAAGAACTTCGGCCAGGCGAACTACAAGTACGAACCGGCCCCGCGCGTCACGACCGGCAGCTGACGCCGCCGTCCCGCAGCCGCGCACCGAGGGCCCCGCCGGATCCGGCGGGGGCCCTCGGCCGTGCCCGTACGCCGCTAGGACAGCGGTGCCTTGGCGCGCAGCACCGTGAGGAACTCCCGCATCCAGGCGGAGTGGTCGGGCCAGGCGCGGGCGGAGACCAGGGTGCCGTCGACCACGGCCTCGGAGTCCTGGAACTCGGCCCCGGCGGCACGCATGTCGGGCTCCAGCGCCGGATAGGCCGTCACCCGGCGGCCGCCGAGCGAGCCGCTCGCGGCGGTGATCAGCGGGCCGTGGCAGATCTGGGCGATGGGCTTGTCGGCCCCCGCGAAGGCGGCGAGGATCCGGCGCACCTCGGGGTCGTTGCGCAGGTACTCGGGGGCGCGCCCGCCCGGCACGACCACCGCCGCGTACTCCTCGGGGACCACCTCGGCGAAGGCGATGTCGGCGGGCCAGGTGTAGCCCGGCTTCTCGGTGTAGGTGTCGAAGCCCTCCTCGAAGTCGTGCACGACGAACCGCAGCTTCTTGCGCGAGGGGGCCGCGATGTGGACCTCGTACCCCTCCTCCTGGAGCCGCTGGTAGGGGTAGAGGACCTCCAGGGACTCCGCCGCGTCACCGGTCACGATGAGGATCTTCACTGCCATGGGCTGCTCCAGGGGGCGCTGTCGACGGCCTGGTGGGGGCCGTCCGGGGGCATCGCCTACCGTGCCCATGGCCGCCCGGCGGCAAACCCCTCGGCGAGCCCGCCCGACACATGGTTTTAACCTGTTCGATACATGACAATGTGAGCCTCGCTCTGCCACCTGACACCCCGCCAACTGCCAGGGCGGGGGCGGTGCTTGTGAAGAAGGTTCCCCCACGTCATGAGAATCTCCCGTACGGCCCCCTGGGCCGCCGGCCTCGCGGCCGCCGCGCTGTTCCTCATACCGGCCACCGCCACGGCGGGCCCCCAGCGGACGGCGGCGACTCCCCGCGCCGCGGCCGCCGCGACCACCGTCGACGACTACTACGCGCCCGCCGCCGGCAAGACCGGCGCCGCCCTGAAGTCGGCGCTGCACGACATCATCAAGAACCAGTCCACGGTGACGTACGACGGCGTGTGGAACGCGCTGAAGGTCACCGACCAGGACCCCGCCAACCCGAACAACGTCATCCTGGTGTACTCGGGCCGCTCCCAGTCCAAGAACTCCAACGGCGGCGGCGTCAACGACTGGAACCGCGAGCACGTCTGGGCCAAGAGCCACGGTGACTTCGGCACCGTCACCGGCCCGGGCACCGACCTGCACCACCTGCGTCCCGAGGACGTCACGGTCAACAGCACCCGCGGCAACAAGGACTTCGACATGGGCGGCAGCCCGGTCGCCGAGGCCCCCGGCAGCTACACCGACGCCGACTCCTTCGAGCCGCGCGACGCGGTCAAGGGCGACGTCGCGCGCATGCTGCTCTACATGGCCGTGCGCTACGAGGGCGGGGACGGCTTCCCGGACCTGGAGATGAACGACAGGGTCAACAACGGCACGGCCCCGCTCTTCGGCAGGATCAGCCTGCTGAAGCAGTGGAACCAGATGGACCCGCCGGACGCCTTCGAGAAGCGGCGCAACCAGGTCATCTTCGACACGTACCAGCACAACCGCAACCCGTTCATCGACCACCCGGAGTGGGTCAACTCCATCTGGTAGCGGCTCCGACGGGCTACGTGACGTAGATCTCGTCGAGGGTGTCGATGACCCCCGCCGCGTTCAGGTGGTACCGGAAGGGCAGGCCCTTGTCCGGGTGGGTGTCCAGCCACGAGGTCAGCTCGTCGGTGGAGATGGGCTTGCCCGTCACCGTCGAGGGGAGGATCGGCGCCGTCGCGGTGATCTTGGCGGTCTCCGCGATCGGGATGTACGTCCACGGGCCCGCCGGTTCGAAGCGCCCGGGGCAGCCGTACGTGCCGTGCTGGACGACGAGGCTGGTCATACCGCCTTCGGGCGTGTAGCGGTGCACGGCGATCGTGTCGGGCGAGACCGGCATCCTGCCGTCGGCGCCGCAGGTCGGCGCGGGCGGCGGGCCCGGGGCGGGGGGATTCTTCCCCGCCGGGGTGGCGGTCGCCGAGGGCTTGGGCGCCGCGCCGGTCTTCGAGGGCGCGGGCACGGCGGCCGTGGGAGCGGCGGTGGGCGGGGGCGGCGCGGCCGCGCTGGGCTTCGCGTCCGGCGCCGCCGGGTCCTCGCCGTTCTGACAGGCGGTGAGCGCCAGTACGCCGCACACCGCGAGGACGGCCATGGCCGCCTGCCCCCGTACCGCTCTCATGGTCTTCTCCCTCTCCCGGACTCCCGCGTCGCCGCACCGTAGCCCGCGGGATCCGGCCGGGGCGACGGGCGGACGCGATTCGTCACCGGGCCGGGATCCGGCTGTTGCGGAGTACGGACCTCCGCCCCGCGCGGCGGACGCCGGTGACCGCTCGGCGGTCGCCGGTCAGGGGCCCAGGCGTGCGGCCAGGGACCGGAACTCGGCCCAGGGAGCCTGCGGCGGCCGGGGGTCCCACACCTTCTGGGAGAGCGCGGCCAGCGGCATCCGGATGCCCGCCGCCACCTGGGCCGGGGTCTGGGAAGCGGCCAGGTCGCACCAGACGGCCAGGCGGGCGCCGAGGATCTGCGCGTCGTACGAGGCCGGGACGGGGGTGGTGCCGCGCAGCACGAGCGGGGTCCACTGCTCGTAGATCCGCTTGCCGGTGGGGTAGGTGAACTGGTTGGGCTCGCCGAGGACGTAGTAGAGGTACTCGTCGTTGAGGTTGACCACCTTGCGGCCCGTGGCCAGGTACTCCGCCGGCGGCCGGGCGCCGAGCTCCTTGCCGGTCCAGTACTCGGCCTGGATGTCCGGGGCGGCCCGGGCGATGCCGTCCTTGAAGATCCCGTCGTTCCACGCCTTGAGGGCCTTGCCCGAGGGGCGCACCACCGCCGCCCGGTCGTTCAGCCAGCCCGTCGCCAGGTCCTGTACCCGGGCCGTGGCCCCGTAGCGGGCCCGGGCGGCGCTCGCGAGCTGCGGGAAGGAGGCCTGCGGGTCCTTGACGACCAGGGCCTGGTACTCGTCGGCGCCCAGGTGCCAGGCACCGGCGGGGAACAGCGGCAGGTACTCGCGCAGCAGGTCGTCGACGAGCTTCGCGGCCGCGGGGTCGGATATGTCCACCGCTCCCTTGACGGCCCGGCCCGCCACGTCGCGCAGTTGCAGCTCGGGGTGGGCGCGCAGGACGGCGCCGAGGTGTCCGGGCGAGTCGATCTCGGGGACGACCGCGATGTGCAGCCGGGCGGCGAGGGCGGTGATCTCCCGTACGTCGGCCTTGGTGAGGTGCGGGGTGGAGACGATCTCCGGGTGGCTGTCCGACGCGATCCGGAAGGCCTGGTCGTCGGAGAAGTGCAGGCCGAGCTGGTTGAGTTTGAGGTCGGCCATCTCGCGCAGCCGGTCCTCGATCCAGCCGGGGGTGAAGTTCTTGCGGGCGATGTCGAGGTTGAGCCCGCGCTGCGGTTTGGCCGGGGCGTCCTTCACCGTGCCCTCGGGGGCCGAACCGGCGCCGCGTATCTCCTGTTTGAGGGTGCGGGTGCCGTAGAAGACGCCCGCCTCGTCGGGGCCGGTGACGGTGACCCCGCCGCCCCGGACGGTGAGGGTGTACGACTCGGGCGGGCCGGAGTCCTTCGTGCCGAGGACGAGTCGCACGTCGCCCGGCCGCGGCTGGTCGGACTCGGCGTACCCGAGGTGGAGTTCACCGGCCAGCAGCCGGCCCTCATCGGCGAGGGCGGCGCTGTCGGCGGGCGATACGAGGACCCGCGCGGCCGGCGCGGGTGTCCAGCCGGGTCCCCGGGCGGGCGTGTGCTCCCGTACGGAGGGGACCGTGCGCGGGGCGGCGGACAGCGGGTACGAGGAGGCCGGAGGCGGGGTCGGGGTGGCCGAGGCCCCGGTGGCGGGCGCGGGGCTGCCCTGTGGAGCGGTGGCGCCGGGGACGGCGCCGCGCTCCCCGGCCCCGGCGGAGCACGCCGGTACGGCGAAGGAGACCAGGGCGGCGGCCGCTGCCGTCGCGATGGTCCGTCCTCTTCGGATCCCTCTGGTCGTCTGCCGCATGATGCACCGGTCCCCCGTACCAAGTTGGCACGGGGGGCCGGGCCGCGCGACCCGGGGCGCAAGGGGGTGCCCCGGGCCGGGCGGGCTCAGGCGAGGGCGCGGTCGAGGGCGTCCAGGGCGGCCTCGCCGAACCCGTGGTCCTGCTCCGGGGCCCCGCCACCGATGCCCACGGCGCCGATGAGGTGGCCGTCGCGGCGTACCGGGAGGCCGCCCGCGATGAACAGCAGCGGCCGGTCGAGGGCGGTGGGCAGGGTGTGAAAGGGGCCGCCGGGCAGCACGGCCTCGGCGAGGCCGGCGGTGGGGGCGTTCAGCTGGAGGGCGGTGTAGGCCTTGCGGGTGCTGGTCTCGCCGGAGATCAGCACGGCCCGGTCGTCGCGGCGGAAGGCCAGCGGGTGGCCGCCGGCGTCCAGGACGGTGACGCTGACCGCGACGCCGGCCACCTCGGCGGCGGTGCGGGCGGCGGTGACGAGCAGTTCGGCGTCCTCGGTGGTCAGCGGGGAGACGGCGGCGCGGGTGGCGGGGCGGGACATGGGGGCTCCTGGTGCGGTAGGGGGGGTGGGGTGGGGACAGGGGGTCAGTGGTGGGCGGGGGTGGGGGCTGCGGCGGGGGTTCCCGCCGTGACGACACGGCTGCCGTCGGGCGCGCGGCGGTCCGTACGGCGCTCCAGCGCTCCGGAGACGAGGGCGAGGACGAGGGCGGAGGCCGCGAGGGCGGCGCCGACCCAGTTGGGGGCGGTCCAGCCGAGGCCGGCGCTGATGACCAGGCCGCCGAGCCAGGCGGCGAGGGCGTTGCCGAGGTTGAAGGCGCCGATGTTGACGGCGGAGGCCAGGGTGGGCGCGCCGGAGGCCTGGTCGAGGACCCGCTTCTGCAGCGGCGGCACGGTCGCGAAGCCGAGGGCGCCGATGAGGGCGACGGTGGCGGCGGCGCCCGCCTTGCTGTGGGCGGTGAGGGTGAAGGCGGCCAGGACCAGGGCCAGGGCGCCGAGGGACACGTACAGCATCGGCATCAGCGCCCGGTCGGCGAACCGGCCCCCGACCAGGTTCCCGGCGACCATTCCGAGGCCGAAGAGGACGAGCAGCCAGGTCACGGACGTGTCGGCGAAGCCGGCGACGTGCGTGAGCATCGGACTGATGTAGGTGATCGCGGCGAAGACGCCGCCGAAGCCGAGGACGGTCATGGCCATCGCGAGCAGCACCTGGACGTTGCGGAAGGCGGCCAGTTCGTGGCGGATCCGTACGCCTTCGGGACGGGGCAGCTCGGGGACCAGGCGGGCGATGCCGAGCAGGCCGACGACGCCGAGGGCGGCGACGATCAGGAAGGTGACGCGCCAGCCGAGGTGCTGGCCGACGAGAGTGCCGAGCGGGACGCCGACCACGTTGGCCACGGTCAGCCCGGTGAACATCATCGCGATGGCGCCGGCCTTGCGCTCGGGCGCCACGAGGCCGGCGGCGACGACCGCGCCGATCCCGAAGAAGGCGCCGTGGGCGAGGGAGGCGACGACCCGGCCCGCCAGCATCACCCCGAAGGCGGGGGCGAGCGCGGAGAGCACGTTGCCGACGACGAACAGGCCCATGAGCAGCATCAGCATGCGCTTGCGGGGGACGCGGGTGCCGAGGACGGTCATCAGGGGGGCGCCGAGGACGACGCCGAGGGCGTAGCCGGTGACCAGGAGGCCCGCGGTCGGGATCGAGACGCCGTAACCGGAGGCGACCTCGGGCAGCAGGCCCATGATCACGAACTCGGTGGTGCCGATCCCGAAGGCCCCGATGGCGAGGGCGAGGAGCGCGAGGGGCATGGGCGTGCGGCCTTTCGGAGTGGGGGGAGGCGGGGCGGACCCGCAGCTTCGTTGCGGTCGCCGTTTACGTTCGTCGACATTAATTGCAGACGCGGGATATTTGCAAACGCGGGATATTTCGCACGGGGTCTATCCTTGGCTCCATGACGGCTGCGGACACTTCACCGACCCCCCTCGCCCAGGGCTGGTGCGCCCTCTCCCTCCTCCACGGCCGCATCGAGGCGCACCTGGAGCGCGCCCTCCAGTCGCGCCACGGACTGAGCGTGCGCGAGTACTCCCTGCTGGACGTGCTCAGCCGCCAGCACGACGGGCCGGGCGGCCACCTGCGGATGCACCAGGTCGCGGAGTCGGTGGTGCTCAGCCAGAGCGCGACGACCCGGCTGGTCAGCCGGCTGGAGGACCGGGGCCTGCTCAACCGCTACCTGTGCGACACCGACCGGCGCGGCATCTACACCGACGTCAGCCAGGCCGGGCTGGACCTGCTGGCGGAGGCCCGCCCCACGAACGCCGCCGCCCTGCGCGAGGCGCTGGACGAGGCGGCCGGCCGCCCGGAGCTGGCGCCGCTGGTCACGGCGGTCGAAAACCTGCGCGCCTAGGGCCTGTCGCCGGGTTTTTCGTCCGGTCGGCGGCTTACGGCGCGCGCGGACGGGCTGCGACGGTGAGGAGCGGTCCGGTGAACCGAGCGGTGGGAGGACGACGCATGCCCTTGAGGAAGTACGGAGTGCTGGCCGCGCGTGCCGTCGACAGGCACCGCGAGGGGGGCACCGACTCACCGCACTACGAGGTCCACCTCCGCGACGACGCCGGGACCCACTACCGGGCCGCCGTCAACGTCCGGTCGAAGGTCGCTCCGCACGAGCTGATGTACGTGGTCGTGGACGACTTCCGCCATCCGCTCACCCAGCAGCTCCCGGCGGCGGGCAGCGGCTGGAAGGACCTGGCCGGCCAGGCCGGCGGCGGCGCGGCCCTCGACTTCGTCCGCGGCAACCTCTTCGACCCGGCCGCCATGCGGGTGCTGCCCCCGGACCTGCCCGGTGTCGACAACGACCTGTCCGACCTGTTCGACCACTACGTCCAGCGCGCCATCGCGGACCCCGCGATCGCCCTGTACGTCTTCGGGGACCGCTTCGGCCCCGAGCCCCACGCACACGACTCGGAGTTCGGGTTCCAGCCCTCCGACGGGGTGCACGAGATCCACATGAACCAGGGCAACAGCAAGGGATTCGAGCCCCAGGACGGGGTCTGGCAGGACGGCGGGATGCTCTTCCACCTGCCCGCCGAGGACCGGTGGGTCGCGGTCTTCCTCGCCTTCCAGTCCCAGAAGTGGCACACCGACCCCGTCACGGGCCACGCGATCCCCGGCGCCCCGGACCGGCTCGCCGGCGTCGAGGCGCCCCTGACGATCATCGCCGCCCTGGTCAAGGCAGCCGGGCCGGCCGCCGGAGCCGGGACCGTGACGCTGCTGAACACCTCCGCCGCCGCCGTGGACCTCACCGGCTGGTGTCTGGTCGACGAGGAGGGGCACCTGCTCCCCCTGCCCTCCCGGCAGCTCCCGGCGGGCAGCACGCTGGCCGTGGCCGCCGGGGACGGCGGTGGCTTCCGGCTCGGCGATCTCGGCGGCACCATCAGCCTCTGGGATCCGTCGGGCCTCAAGGTGCACGGCGTCGCCTACACCGCCCGGCAGGTCTCCGCCGAGGGCCGGACGATCACGTTCTGATCCACCGCTACCCCTTCGCGGGCGGCGGGCTCGGGAGCGCCGTCGGCTGCCCGGCGCCCGACCCCGCGGAGGGCACGGCCGAACCCTGCGCCGGACCGTGCGTGGCCGGCGGCGTCGTACGGGTCGGACGGCTTGAGGGCGGCGGCGCACTCGGGGCCGGGGTGACCCGGGGCCCCGGGCTCTGCGACGGCGGGACCGAGGGCACGGCCGAGGGCGACGGACTCGACGGCGCACTCGGGGTCGGCGTCGGGACCGGGGGGAGCTCCGGCGGCGCGGCGGGCGGGGCCGGGCGGACCGGCGCCTCGTCGGGGCCGAGCACCAGGTACCCGGCCAGGGCGGCCGCCGCCAGCCCGGACAGGCCCGCGAGGGCCCATGCCGAGCGGCGCAGCCGGAGCCGGGGCGCCGCGACGTGCGGGCCGGGCGGATCGGCCGGGCGCAGCGAGCGTACGGTCACCTCCTCGGCCCGGGCCTCCAGGGCCTGGCGCAGCCGGCGCTCCACGGGGCGTTCGCCGGTCATACCCGTCCTTCCAGAATCCGTTCCAGCGCGTCCAGGGCGCGGCTGGCGTTCGATTTCACCGAGCCCCGGCTGATGCCCAGGGTCTCGGCGATCTCCGCCTCGCTGAGGTCGGCCCAGTAGCGCAGCACCAGCACCTGGCGGCGGCGCGGGGTCAGCCGCCCCAGGGCCGCCAGGACCTCGCGGTGCGCCTCGTCCAGGACGACGGAGGCCTCCGCCGAGGGCACGTCGGGCGTGACCGGCGGGGTCCACGCGCGGGCGGTGCGGCGGCGGCGCAGCACGGAGCGCGCGGTGTTCACCACGGCGGTGCGCAGGTAGCCCAGGGCGTTGTCCACCTCCGCGATCTGTTCCCCGTACCGGCGGTACAGGGCGGTGAAGGCGTCCTGGACCACGTCCTCGGCGGTGCCCAGGTCGTCGACGAGGAGCACGGCGAGGCGGACCATGGACAGCCGGTGGGCGTGGTAGAGCTCGCTGACGGTCGGCGCGGGCGAGTCACCGGGGTCCCGGCCGGCCGTGGCGTAGGTGTACGGGTAGGGGTGTGCGCCCGGGCCGGCCGGCGGGGCGGAGGTCTCCCGGCGCGTGAGCCACCGCCACAGGCCCCGCCACGCCCGGGGGGATCCGGGCACGGCGGGGCTGGCGGAGGGTGCGAGTGCGAGCACGGGTGTCCTCAGTTGCCGGCGCGGCGCCGCACGGTGTAGAGGGCTCCGGCGCCGACGGCGACCAGCCCGGCCGCTCCGGCGCCGAGGGCGACGGTGGTCGCCGAGGAGCCAGTATGCGCGAGCTCCGAGCCCTCGCCGGAGGCGGGCGCGGCGGACGGCTGCGCGCTGCCGGGCTGCGACACGGACGGGCTGGGCTTGGCGACCGGCGGCAGCGAGGGCACGGCGGACGGCTGGCCGTTGCCGCTGCCGCTGCCACCGCCCGGCCGGGTCGGGACGGCGCTCGGGTCGGCGCCGCCGCCGGGGTGCGAAGGCACGGCGGTGGGCCGTCCGTCGGCCGGCTGCGAGGGGACCGGGCGGGGCGCCGCGGAGGTGACGGCCGGGGCCGGCGTGGCGGAGGCGCCCTGCGCGGCGAAGGCCGGCCCGCCGAGGGCGACGACCGCCCCCGCGGCGGCAGCGACGGCGGCCGCCCGGCGGGCGGACTGGGGAACGCGCTTCAGGTTCTTCACGGTGCATCTCCACGGTCGGGTCGAGGGCTCGGAACTTCGCCCTTCACCCCCGCACGACGTGCGAGTCCGCGATCGGTTGCCGCCGTTCCCGGAAAACTTTTCGCGGGCCCGCGACCGGGTCGCCGCGGCACCCCGCGGGTCAGCGCCGCCGGTCCGGGGCGAACCCGCGCAGGGCCCGGCCCAGCAGGGCCACCCCCTCCTCGATCTCGCCGGCCGTCCCGGCGGCGTAGCCGAGGACCAGGCCCGGCGGGCCGGGGGTGAGCCGGTGCCAGGAGAGGGGGTGGGCCTTGACGCCGAGGGCCAGTGCGGCGTCGGCCAGGGCCGTGTCGGGGAACCCGGCGCCGTCGAAGGTGACCATCAGGTGCAGGCCGGCCGCCGCGCCGTGCACCCGGGCGCCGGGCAGGTGGCGGGCCACGGCGCCGAGCATCGCGTCCCGGCGCCGGCGGTGGCGGCGTACGAACCGCAGGTGGCGCTCCAGTTCGCCCGAATCCATCAGCCGGGCCAGGACGAGCTGGGCGAGGACCGGGTTGCCGAGGTCGGCGTGGCGCTTGGCGTCCACGACCTCGTCGCGCAGCCGGCGCGGGACCAGCAGCCAGCCCAGCCGCAGCGCGGGCGCGAGCAGTTTGGACACGCTGCCCGCGTAGCAGACGGCCTCCGGGGCCAGGGCCCGCAGGGCGGGGACGGGGGGCCGGTCGTAGCGGTGCTCGGCGTCGTAGTCGTCCTCCAGCACCAGTCCCCCGGCCGCCGCCCAGCCCAGCAGGTCCCGGCGCCGCTCCCCGTCGAGCACCACGCCGGTCGGGAACTGGTGCGCCGGGGTCAGCAGGACCGCCTCCGCGCCACTGGCCCGGAGCGCGGCCACGTCCAGCCCCGCCCCGTCCACCGGCACGCCGACGGTGTCCAGCCCGCGGTGCCGCAGCTGCCCGCGGGCGCCGAGCGAGCCGGGGTCCTCCACCGCGACCCGGCGCACGCCCGCTCCGGGCAGCACCGCGGACAGGAGTCCGAGGGCCTGGGCCACCCCGGCCACCACGACGATCTCGCCGGGGTCCGCGCGGATCCCCCGGTTGCGGGCCAGCCATCCGGCGACGGCCACACGCAGGGCGGGTGCGCCCTGCGGGTCCCCGTAGCCGAAGTCGGCGGCGGTGAGGCCGGCGAGGACCCGGCGTTCCGCCTGGAGCCAGGCGGTGCGGGGGAAGGCGGTGAGGTCGGGCACCCCGGGCGAGAGGTCGATGCGGCAGGGCACGGCGCGCAGGGCGTCCACCGGCGGCACGGCGCGCAGGGCGTCCACCGGCGGCCCGCCGTGCGGGGCGGCGCCGGGCGGGGCGGGCCGCGC
>NZ_JBBDHD010000151.1:0-14509 GCF_044129415.1 Streptomyces racemochromogenes | reverse complement strand
GCCGAGGGCGAGCAGCGCCCCCGTGACCAGCATGCCGGCGAGAGGCGACGGCGAGCGGTCGGGATCGGTGCTGCGGGGGGGGGGGGGGGCCCCCGGGGGGTGGCCCCCCCCCCCCCCCCCCCACCGGACCCCGTCGTCGCCGCCCTCCTCGACCGGCTCGACGCCCCCGTGCGCACCTACCTGTGCCGCGACCAGTGGCTGCCCGCCGCGGCCGTCACCCTGCTGCTGCGCCACGGCACCGACGCCGACCGCCACTACATCGCCCGCAACCCGCACGTCGTCGGCCGGCCCCTGCCCGGCCTGCCCGGCCCCGCCCGCTACGCCGCCCGGCCCGGCCCCTCCCCCGAACTGCTGGCCGCGGTGGGCCCCGGCCCCTTCACCACCGGCGCGCTGACCGCCCTGCTGCGCCGCCACGCCCGCCGCCCCCGCGTCCCGCTCACCCTGCTGCGCATGCCGCACCACCTCGACCCGGACCGGCTGCTGGGGGAACACGCCCGCGACCCCCTGCCGGCCGGCGCCGTCGAGGCCCTGCTGCTGGCCGGCGCCCTCACCCGGACGGAGTGCCTCGCCCTGCTCGACGCGCGCGCGGGGCGGCCGTACGGGCGCCACTGGCACCGTCCCGCCGTCAGAGCCGTCCGGATGGGGCTGCTGACCTGCGACGAGCTCGTCGCGCACGTCGCCCCCGCCGCCCACACCCTGCTCCTCGGGCACCTCCCCGTCACGAGCGGCCTGCGCTGGACCCTGCCCGAGCAGGCCGAGATGCAGTCGGCCGTGCACCGGGCCCTGCGCGCCCCGCTCGGCGAGGACCCCCGGCTGTGGGCCGAACTGCCCCGCCGCGCCGCCGGTTTCCCCGGCACCCTGCCCGAGCTGGCGGCCGCGCTGGCCGCGGGCGCCCCGGCCGCCCCCGGCGCCGTACGGCACGACCCGGCCCTCGCCCGCGCCGTACGCCACCTCGCCCCCGAGACCGCCCCCGCCGACCCCGCCGGGGCCTGGGAGCGCGAGCTGGCCCTGGTGAGCCTGGCCGTGCCGATGGACACCGCCGCCGAGGACGTCCGCTGGGTCCGCGACTGCCTCGACCGCTCCCTGCTCACCGGCGCCGACGTCATCCGGCACAAGGTGCCCGCCTGCTGGGCCCTCGACGAGGACCAGTGGCTCGGAGACATCGGCCACCCCGACCGCCACGACCGGCCCGCCGCCGTGCTCGCCGCCCGCGCCGAGGCCGACCGGCTCTTCGACGCGGCCCTCGGCGACGACGCGGACGCCTGGTGGCGCGCCGCCCGCGCTCTGCCCGACTTCGCCGGCACCCTCCCCGAACTCCTCGCCCGGGTCACGGACGGGGACTCCGTGTCCAAGCGCCCCTGAGGAGCGGCAACAATGGGGGGCATGAGCGACAGTCCAGCCCCCCTCGCCGACCCGCACCTCCTCTTCGACGCCGCGGCCGGCCGCCGGGACATCGTCATCCTCGGGTCGACCGGGTCCATCGGCACCCAGGCCATCGACCTCGCCCTGCGCAACCCGGACCGGTTCCGGGTCACCGCCCTGTCCGCCGCGGGCGGCCGCACCGGCCTCCTGGCGGAGCAGGCCCGCAGGCTCCGGGTGCGGACCGTGGCCGTCGCCCGCGAGGACGCCGTGCCGGCCCTGAAGGAGGCGCTGAGCGCCGCGTACGGGCCTTCCGAGCCGCTGCCCGAGATCCTCGCCGGACCCGACGCGGCGGCCGAACTCGCCGCCTCGCCCTGCCACACCGTCCTCAACGGCATCACCGGCTCCATCGGCCTGGCGCCCACCCTCGCCGCGCTCCGCGCCGGCCGTACCCTCGCCCTGGCCAACAAGGAGTCGCTGATCGTCGGCGGCCCGCTGGTCAAGGCCCTGGCCGCGCCGGGCCAGATCATCCCCGTGGACTCCGAGCACGCGGCCCTCTTCCAGGCCCTCGCCGCCGGCACCCGCGCCGACGTCCGCAAGCTGGTCGTCACCGCCTCCGGCGGCCCCTTCCGCGGCCGCACCCGCGCGGAGCTGGCGGAGGTCACCGTCCAGGACGCCCTCGCCCACCCGACCTGGGCCATGGGCCCGGTGATCACGGTCAACTCGGCGACGCTGGTCAACAAGGGGCTGGAGGTCATCGAGGCGCACCTGCTCTACGACATCCCCTTCGAGCGCATCGAGGTCGTCGTCCACCCCCAGTCGTACGTGCACTCCATGGTCGAGTTCTCGGACGGCTCCACCCTCGCCCAGGCCACACCGCCGGACATGCGCGGCCCCATCGCGATCGGCCTCGGCTGGCCCCAGCGGGTCCCCGACGCGGCCCCCGCGTTCGACTGGACCAAGGCCTCCACCTGGGAGTTCTTCCCGCTGGACACCGAGGCCTTCCCCTCGGTCGGCCTGGCCCGGCACGTGGGCACCCTGGGCGGCACCGCCCCCGCCGTCTTCAACGCCGCGAACGAGGAGTGCGTCGAGGCCTTCCTCGCCGGCCGGCTGCCGTTCACGGCAATCATGGATACGGTCTCCGCAGTGGTCGATGAGCACGGGACGCCGCGGACGGGAACTTCCCTCACCGTCCAGGACGTCCTCGAAGCGGAGACCTGGGCCAGGGCCCGGGCACGGGAGATGGCGGCGCGGGCCGCCGTGGAGGCGAGCGCATGACGGCTTTGATGACGGTACTCGGGGTCGTGCTCTTCGCGTTCGGCCTGCTGGTCTCCATCGCCTGGCACGAGCTCGGCCACCTCTCCACGGCCAAGCTGTTCGGCATCCGGGTGCCGCAGTACATGGTCGGCTTCGGGCCGACCATCTGGTCGCGCAGGAAGGGCGAGACCGAGTACGGCATCAAGGCCATCCCGATGGGCGGCTACATCCGCATGATCGGCATGTTCCCGCCCGGCGACGACGGCAAGGTCACCGCGCGGTCGACCTCGCCGTTCCGGTCGATGATCGAGGACGCCCGCTCGGCCGCCTACGAGGAGCTCCAGCCCGGTGACGAGAGCCGGCTCTTCTACACGCGCAGGCCCTGGAAGCGCGTCATCGTGATGTTCGCCGGACCGTTCATGAACCTGGTCCTGGCCGTGGCGATCTTCCTCACCACCCTGATGACCTTCGGGCTGAACACCCAGACCACCGTCGTCAGCTCGGTCTCCGACTGCGTCATCCAGCAGAGCGAGAAGCGGGACAAGTGCGCCGCCGGCGACCCGGCCGCCCCGGCCAAGGCCGCCGGCCTCCAGGCGCAGGACAGGATCGTCGCCTTCAACGGCCGCCCGGTCGACGACTGGTCCGTCCTCCAGAAGGACATCCGCGCCACCGTCGGCCCCGCCACCATCACCGTCGAGCGGGCCGGCAAGCGCCTCGACCTGCACGCCAACCTGATCGAGAACAAGGTCGCCAAGACCGACGCCGCCGGCCGCTACGTCAAGGACCAGTACGTCACCGCCGGCTTCCTCGGCTTCGCCCCCGCCGTCGGCTACGTCCCGCAGACCTTCGGCCAGTCCGTCGAGCGCATGGGCGAGATGATGGAGGCCGGCGTCCAGTCCCTCGTCGACCTCCCCGGCAAGGTCCCGGACCTGTGGAACGCCGCCTTCAACGGCGCCGAGCGCAAGCAGGACAGCCCCATGGGCGTCGTCGGCGCCGCCCGCGTGAGCAGCCAGATCTTCAACCTCGACATCCCGGCCCAGTACCAGCTGGTGTTCTTCCTCAACCTGCTGGCCGGGTTCAACCTGTCGCTGTTCCTGTTCAACATGCTCCCGCTGCTCCCGCTCGACGGCGGCCACATCGCCGGAGCCCTGTGGGAGTCCGTCCGGCGCACCGTGGCCAAGGTCTTCCGGCGCGCCGACCCCGGACCGTTCGACGTGGCCAAGCTGATGCCCGCCGCGTACGTGGTCGCGGGCGTCTTCGTCTGCTTCACCCTGCTGGTCCTCGTCGCGGACGTGGTCAACCCCATCAAGATCAACTAACGGAACGGGCCGCACCGCCGCGCACTCCGGAGCCGGGCACGCACCGTGCCCGGCTCCCTACGTTCGGGTGGAGCCGCCCCCTCGGATGCGGGGAGCACGCGCGCATTGGCGTAACCTCAAAGGCCGGAGCCCGCCGATCTCGGGACCTCGATCCACACCTTGGGGTTGCACAGCAGATGACTGCCATCTCTCTCGGAATGCCGTCCGTGCCGACGAAGCTTGCCGACCGCCGGGTCAGCCGCAAGATCCAGGTCGGTTCCGTGGCCGTCGGCGGCGACGCACCCGTCTCGGTGCAGTCGATGACCACCACCCGGACCTCCGACATCGGCGCCACGCTCCAGCAGATCGCCGAGCTGACCGCCTCCGGCTGCCAGATCGTCCGCGTCGCCTGCCCCACGCAGGACGACGCCGACGCGCTCGCCGTGATCGCCAAGAAGTCGCAGATCCCGGTCATCGCCGACATCCACTTCCAGCCCAAGTACGTGTTCGCCGCGATCGACGCCGGCTGCGCCGCCGTCCGCGTCAACCCGGGCAACATCAAGCAGTTCGACGACAAGGTCAAGGAGATCGCGCGGGCCGCCAAGGACGCGGGCACCCCGATCCGCATCGGCGTCAACGCCGGCTCCCTCGACGCCCGGCTGCTCAAGAAGTACGGCAAGGCCACCCCCGAGGCGCTCGTCGAGTCCGCGCTGTGGGAGGCGTCCCTCTTCGAGGAGCACGACTTCCGCGACATCAAGATCTCGGTCAAGCACAACGACCCCGTCGTCATGGTCGAGGCCTACCGCCAGCTCGCCGCCCAGTGCGACTACCCGCTGCACCTCGGCGTCACCGAGGCCGGCCCCGCCTTCCAGGGCACCATCAAGTCCGCCGTGGCCTTCGGCGCCCTCCTCTCCCAGGGCATCGGCGACACCATCCGCGTCTCGCTCTCCGCGCCCCCGGCCGAGGAGATCAAGGTCGGCATCCAGATCCTGGAGTCGCTCAACCTCCGCCAGCGCCGCCTGGAGATCGTCTCCTGCCCCTCCTGCGGCCGCGCCCAGGTCGACGTCTACAAGCTGGCCGAGGAGGTCACGGCCGGCCTGGACGGCATGACCGTGCCGCTGCGCGTCGCCGTCATGGGCTGCGTCGTCAACGGCCCCGGCGAGGCCCGCGAAGCCGACCTCGGCGTCGCCTCCGGCAACGGCAAGGGCCAGATCTTCGTCAAGGGCGAGGTCATCAAGACCGTCCCCGAGTCCAAGATCGTGGAGACCCTCATCGAAGAGGCCCTGAAGATCGCCGAGCAGATGGAGAAGGACGGCGTCGCCTCCGGCGAGCCCAGCGTCGCCATCGGCGTCTGAGCCCGGGCCGCCCGGCCCGCACGGACGAGCCCCGGCCCCCGTTGCCCCTCCCAGCAGGGGCAACGGGGGCCCGGGGCCTTTTCGTGACCTGCGCGACGCGGCATCCCCGCGCCCCGGCGGGTACAGTGCGGAGATCAGCAGACCTGCACGGTGAGGCCCCAGTGTTGACGCAGACCACCACCCGGGTCCTTGACCCCAGTGATCTGGACGCCGCGCTCGCCATCCTCGGACGCGAGCCGGTCGAGAACGCCTTCGTCACCTCCCGGGTCCAGGTCGCCGGACTCGACCCCTGGCGCCTGGGCGGCGAGATGTGGGGCTGGTACTCCGACGGCGAGCTCCGCTCCCTGTGCTACGCGGGCGCCAACCTGGTCCCCGTCTGCGCCGGCCCCGACGCCGTCCGCGCCTTCGCCGACCGGGCCCGCCGCACCGGCCGCCGCTGCTCCTCCATCGTCGGCCCCGCCGCCGCCACCCGGCTGCTGTGGCAGCTCCTGGAACCCAGCTGGGGCCCCGCCCGCGACGTCCGCTCCCACCAGCCGCTCATGGCCACGGAGACGCCCTCCGCCGAGATCGCGCCCGACCCGCTCGTCCGCCGGATCCGCAAGGACGAGATGGACCTGATCATGCCCGCCTGCGTGGCCATGTTCACCGAGGAGGTCGGCATCTCGCCCCTCGCCGGGGACGGCGGCCTGCTCTACCAGGCCCGGGTCGCCGAACTCGTCGGCAGCGGCCGCTCCTTCGCCCGCGTGGAGAACGGCAAGGTCGTCTTCAAGGCCGAGATCGGCGCCGCCACCGCCCGGGCCTGCCAGATCCAGGGCGTCTGGGTGGCCCCCGAGTTCCGCGGCCGCGGGCACTCCGAGACCGGCATGGCGGCCGTGGTGGAGTTCGCGC
Source organism: Streptomyces racemochromogenes (assembly GCF_044129415.1). Lineage (GTDB taxonomy): Bacteria > Actinomycetota > Actinomycetes > Streptomycetales > Streptomycetaceae > Streptomyces > Streptomyces racemochromogenes_A. The sequence continues at coordinate 8,352 of NZ_JBBDHD010000151.1, read as the reverse complement.
TCCGGGACGTCGCCCCCGTGGTCAGCCTCTACGTCAACGACTTCAACACCGCCGCGCGGGCCGCCTACCGGCGGGTGGGGTTCCGCGAGGTGGGGGCGTTCATGAGCGTGCTCTTCTGACGGGAGCGCCCGCCGGGGGCCGCCCGCGGCCGTCGCGGCTGTGGCTACGCACGGGGCCGCGCGGCCGGATTCGTCCGTGAAGCCGTACCGGAGCGGCCCTACCCCGAAGTAAGGTCGGCCGCATGCTGCCTACCCCCGGGGGCGACGACCCCGCACGGCCCGCTGGACTGCGCATCGGGCACCTCGACCTCGCCGGCCGCGTGGACGAAGCCCTGCGCGTGCAGGCCGTGGCCTTCGGGCTCAGCGAGGAGGAGATCGGCATCCGGCGCTACATCGTCCAGCGCCACATGACCTGCCGCGGCGCCCGCGCCCTGGGCGCCTTCACCGACGACGGGGCCCTCGCCGGCTTCGTGTACGGGATGCCCAACGACCGGGCCCACTGGTGGTCCACCATCGTCGAGCCCCACCTGCGGGCCACCGGCTCGGAGCACTGGCTCGACGACTCCTTCGTGATCACCGAGCTGCACGTCCACCCCGGCTTCCAGGGCCGCGGCGTCGGCCGCGCGCTCATCACGCGGATCACCGACAGCGCCGCCGAGCCGCGCTCGATCCTCTCCGCGATCGACACCGACAGCCCGGCCCGCGGCCTCTACACGGCCCTCGGGTACCGGGACCTGGCCCGCAAGGTCCACTTCCCGAGCGCGAGCCTCCCGTACGCGGTCATGGGCGCGCCGCTGCCGCTGCTGCGGGGCTGAATCCCGTTACCCGGGCCGCACCCTCCCGGATAGCCTCGCCGCATGTCAACGCAACACGTGCAGCGCATGTCCCGCCTCATGGCCAAGACCCTCCGCGAGGACCCGGCCGACGCCGAGACCCTCAGCCACCGGCTCCTCGTCCGCGCCGGCTACGTCCGGCGCAGCTCCGCCGGCGTCTGGACCTGGCTGCCGCTCGGCAAGAAGGTCCTCGACAGCGTCTCGCGCATCGTCCGCGAGGAGATGGACGCGATCGGCGCCCAGGAGGTGCTGCTGCCGGCGCTGCTGCCCAAGGAGCCCTACGAGGTCAGCGGCCGCTGGTCGGAGTACGGCGACCTGCTGTTCCGGCTCAGGGACCGCAAGGGCGCGGACTACCTGCTCGGACCCACCCACGAGGAGATCTTCACCCTCGTGGTGAAGGACCAGTGCACGTCCTACAAGGACCTGCCCGTGATGCTGTACCAGATCCAGACCAAGTACCGCGACGAGGCCCGGCCCCGGTCCGGGGTGCTGCGCGGGCGCGAGTTCCAGATGAAGGACTCCTACTCGTTCGACGTGACGGAGGAGGGGCTGGCGGAGTCCTACCGGCTCCACCGCGAGGCGTACGTACGGATCTTCGAGCGGCTCGGGCTCGACCACCGCATCGTGTCGGCCGTGTCGGGCGCGATGGGCGGCTCGGCGTCGGAGGAGTTCCTGGCGCCGGCCGCGGCGGGCGAGGACACCTTCGTGGACTGCCCGTCGTGCGACTACGCGGCCAACACGGAAGCGGTCGTCTTCGTCCCGCAGACGGCGGGGGACCTCGCCCACGGGGCGATGGAGGAGATCCCGACGCCCGACACGCCCACGATCGAGACCCTGGCCGCACACCTGGGCGTTCCGGCTTCCGCCACGCTGAAGAACCTCCTGGTGAAGGTCGACGGGGAGATCACGGCGGTGGGTGTGCCGGGGGACCGGGAGGTCGACCTGGGCAAGCTCGGGGAGCACCTGGCCCCGGCCGTGGTGGAACTGGTGACGGCCGAGGACTTCGCGGGGCGGCCCGATCTGGTACGCGGCTACGTGGGCCCGCAGGGCCTGGAGAAGGTGCCCTATCTGGCCGACCCCCGCGTGGCCCCCGGGACCGCCTGGGTGACCGGGGCCAACAAGGCCGACACGCATGCGCGGAACGTCGTCTGCGGGCGTGACTTCGAGGTGGACCGGTACCTGGACGTCGTCGTGGTGGAGCCGGGCGACCCCTGCCCGCGGTGCGGTGCGGGGCTGCGGCTGGACCGGGCGATCGAGATCGGGCACATCTTCCAGCTGGGGCGGAAGTACGCGGACGCCTTCGGGCTGGACGTGCTCGGCCCGCAGGGCAAGCCGGTGCGGGTCACGATGGGCTCGTACGGCATCGGCGTCTCCCGGGCGGTGGCCGCGCTGGCCGAGCAGACGGCCGACGGGCGCGGGCTGTGCTGGCCGGCGGAGGTGGCCCCGGCGGACGTCCACGTGGTGGCGGCCGGCAAGGCCGTTCCGCTGGCGCTGGCCGAGCGGGCCGCGGAGGCCCTGGCGGCCGCGGGCAAGCGGGTCCTGCTGGACGACAGGGCCGGGATCTCGCCGGGGGTCAAGCTCACGGACGCGGAGCTGATCGGCGTGCCGTGGATCCTGGTGGCGGGCCGCCGGGCCGGGGACGGCGTCGTCGAGCTCCAGGACCGGCGGACGGGGGCGCGGGAGGAACTGCCGCTGGAGGAGGCGGTGGGGCGGGTGGTGTAGGACCGCGCCCTCCGCGCGGCGGGAGTCAGCCGGCGGGGGGTTCGGGCCGCGGCGCGGCCGCCGGGAGGTCTGGAAGGGCCGGGGCGGCCGGGTCCGCAAGGGCCGGGGCGGCCGGGTCCACGGGCGGCTCGGGGAGCGGGGCGGCGCCGTCCGCCGGGCCCGGCTGGGGCGGCGGGTCCCCGGAGGGCGTCGCTCGTTCGAGGAAGCGGAGGAGCTCCACCGGGAAGGGGAGGACCAGGGTGGAGTTCTTCTCCGCCGCCACCGCGATCACCGTCTGGAGCAGGCGCAGCTGGAGCGCCGCCGGCTGGTCCGACATCACCGCCGCCGCTTCGGCCAGCTTGTGCGATGCCTGGAGCTCCGCGTCCGCGTTGATCACGCGGGCGCGGCGTTCGCGGTCCGCCTCCGCCTGCCGCGCCATCGACCGCTTCATCGTCTCCGGGAGGGAGACGTCCTTGATCTCGACGCGGTCGATCTGGACGCCCCAGCCCATCGCCGGGCTGTCGATCATCAGCTCCAGGCCCTGGTTCAGCTTCTCGCGGTTGGACAGCAGGTCGTCCAGGTCGCTCTTGCCGATGATCGACCGCAGCGACGTCTGGGCCATCTGGGAGACGGCGAAGCGGTAGTCCTCCACGGCGACGATCGCGCTCGCCGGGTCGACCACCTTGAAGTAGACGACGGCGTCCACGCGGACCGTGACGTTGTCGCGGGTGATGCCCTCCTGCGCGGGGACCGGCAGGGTGACGATCTGGAGGTTCACCTTGTGGAGGCGGTCCGCCACGGGGAGGATCATCGTGAAGCCGGGCGGGCGGATCCCCTGGCGCAGCCGGCCGAAGCGGAAGACAACGCCCCGTTCGTACTGCTTCACCACGCGCGCGGCGGCGAGCAGGTAGACCGCGACGCCCGCGGCGGCGGCTATCCCCGCTGTCAGCAGTTCTTCGACCATGACGGCCCCCTGCCGGACGTGCACCCTTTACTACGGTATGCCCTACATCCAGGCGGCGAACTCCAGCAGCAGCTCCGCGTCCCGCCGCCGACCGGCGGTCAGCGCGCGGACCCCGGACTCCACCGCCCGGAACACGGTCCAGCCGCGCAGCCGCTCCCGGTCCACCTCCAGGGAGTCGGCCAGCTTGTTCACCCGCCGCCGCGCCCCCGACGCCCCCGTCGACGAGGCCACCTGGTCCTCCAGACGGTCGCGCACCAGCCGGGCCAGGTCGTACGCCCGCTCGCCGACCAGCGGGTCCGGGCCCACGGCCAGCCACGGCGCCCGTTCGCCCGCCAGCACCTTGCCCTGGCGGAAGTTCCCGTGCAGGAGGAGCTCCTCCGGCGGCCGGACGGTCAGCTCCGCGAGGAGGGCCAGCGCGGTGTCGGCGAGGGCCCGGGCCTCCGGGGGCGCCGAACGCAGGGCCTCGGCCTGTACGGAGGTCCGTTCGGCCACCGTTTCGAAGGGGTGGCCGGCCGGCGGGCGCACCCAGAGGCGGCGGAGCGTGCCGCAGGCCTCCAGCAGGGCCTTGGCCTCCGGGAGCGAGCGCAGGGAGACGTCCGCCTGCAGCCGCTCCAGCAGGAGGGCGCCGTCGTCCTCGTGGTGGCGCGAGTCCAGGACCCGTACCGCGCCGAAGCCGCCCCAGTGGGCGAGCGCGGCCAGCTCGCGGTCGGGGCGGGCTCCCGGGGGCGCCAGCTTCAGGGCGGCCGGGGTGCCGTCGGTGTAGCGGACCAGGATCACCAGGCTGCTGCGGCCCCCCGGCGCCAGGGCCCGCTGGGCCACTACGTCCCGCCGCTCCAGCGCCTCCTTGGCGAGCTCGGGCAGCCGCTCCAGCCACTGCGTGTCCTGCGCTGTCCGAGGCAGCTCGCCGAGCGCCCGTACGAGCCGCTGCGGCGGTTCGAAAGCCATGCGTGCGTGGTCCCTTTCAGCTGGTACGGGCCCCCTCCGAGCGTTCGGTGAGCCCAGGGAAGGCTACGCCGACACCGCGCCAGCGCGCCGCGCGCACGGCCGCCGCGCTCAGCGCGTCAGCCGCGTCGCGGCGCAACTGGCCGTCCGCCGCCCGGACGAGGTCCGAATAGGCGCCCGCCACCCGGTCCTCGATGTCGGCGGCCAGCCGCTCGGCGTCGTCCGGAGAGCGCACCTCGAACGGCAGGGCGTACGCCGCCTCGGAGGGCCGGGGTGCGCCGCCCAGCTCCCGTACCGTCCGGGTGAGCCGGTCGCGGCGGGAGAGGTGGTGGCCGTACGCCTCCCGGGCCTCGGTCGCCCGGGCGGGGTCGATCCGGGCGCCGATGACCCCGTACCCGTACGCCGCCGCGTGCTCGGCGGCGAGCGCCGCCTGGGCGGCGTCCAGGGCACGGCCGCCGGGGGCGGGGGAGGGCTTCACGGCGGGGTTCACGAGGCGGCTCCCGGGTTGGAGGTCAGCAGGTAGGCGTGGACGGCCCCGCAGGCCGCCACCGAGGCCAGCATCCGGGCCAGCTCGCCGGGGGCGCCGGCCAGGGCGATGGTCCGGGCCTCGGACAGGCTCCGCTCGGCGTCCGCGAGCGCGCTGAGGGCCTCGGCGGGCTTCTCCGGGACCTCCGCCCGTCCTCCCGCCGGGGCGCTGGGGGAGGGGGAGGGCGAGGGGGACCCGGAGGGGGACGCCGTCCGGGGGCGGGTCGGGCCGGCCTTGGGGGTGGTCAGGGCGAGGGCCTCGGCGTGCGCGGCCACGGCCGCGCGCAGCGGCGCGAGCCGGCCGGCCAGGTCCGGATGGACGGCCGCCGTGGCGTCGTAACGTTCCAGCAAACGCCCGCTGTCCCGGACGGCGCCCTCCCGCATCCGCCGTTCGAGTGAAATCGCGCTGTCCGCGGCGGACGGGCCGCCCCCGCCGGAACACCCGCTGACCAGCACGGATCCGGCCGCCGCCGCGGCGGCTCCGGCGAGCACGCTCCTGCGTGAGGGTGAGGGCCTCGAAGGCAAGGTCCAGGGCACGGTGCCGTCCTCGGGGTGATGGCGGGGCAAGGTGTGATCACGGTACCCGGGGGCCCGCCCGGCGGCGCGGACGGCAACACCCTCCGCGACCGGATACCCTTTGACCTGACACGCGACGGAAAACCACAACAGCACACGCGGCCGAGGAGTCACCCGGATGAGCACCACCCAGAGCGACAGGCTGCGCGGACTGCTGGAGCCGCTCGTCGCCGCCAAGGGCCTGGACCTCGAAGAGATCGAGCTTTCCAAGGCGGGCAGGCGCCGGATGCTGAGGGTCGTCGTGGATTCCGACGAAGGCGTGGAACTGGACACGTGCGCCGAGCTGAGCCGTGAGGTCTCCGACGCCCTGGACGCGTCCGACGTGATGGGCGAGGACGAGTACGTCCTCGAAGTCAGCTCCCCGGGCGCGGACCGCCCGCTCAGCGAGCACCGCCACTACGTACGGGCCATCGGCCGTCTCGTGAAGTTCCAGCTGTCCGCCGAAGGTGAGAAGGGTGCCGGGGAACTGGTCGCCCGCATCCTCGGTGTCGACGACGAGGGCATGGACCTCGAAGTTCCGGGTGTGAAGGGCCGCAAGGCGACCGCCCGCCGCGTCGCGTTCACCGACATCGCCAAGGCGCGTGTCGAGATCGAGTTCAACCGCAAGGACAAGAAGGAAGAGGAGGCGTAGCCGTGGACATCGACATGAGTGCCCTGCGGGGTCTGGTCCGGGAGAAGGAGATCTCCTTCGACCTGCTCGTCGAGGCGATCGAGTCGGCCCTCCTCATCGCGTACCACCGCACCGAGGGCAGCTTCCGCCGCGCCCGGGTGGTGCTGGACCGCACCAACGGCCACGTGGTCGTGTGGGCGACCGAGGACCCGCGCGATCTTGAGGAGGGCCAGGAGCCCAAGGAGTTCGACGACACCCCGTCGGACTTCGGCCGGATCGCCGCGACGACCGCCAAGCAGGTGATCCTCCAGCGTCTGCGCGACGCCGAGGACGACCTGACCTTCGGCGAGTTCGCCGGCCGCGAGGGCGACGTCATCACCGGCGTCGTCCAGCAGGGCAAGGACCCCAAGAACGTCCTGGTCGACATCGGCAAGCTGGAGGCCATCCTGCCGGTGCAGGAACAGGTTCCCGGTGAGGAGTACCCGCACGGGCTCCGCCTGAAGGCCTACGTCGTGCGGGTGGCGAAGGGTGTCCGCGGCCCGTCCGTGACCCTGTCGCGCACCCACCCGAACCTGGTGAAGAAGCTCTTCGCCCTGGAGGTCCCGGAGATCGCCGACGGCAGCGTCGAGATCTCCGCGATCGCCCGCGAGGCGGGCCACCGCACCAAGATCGCGGTCCGGTCCACCCGTTCGGGTCTGAACCCCAAGGGCGCCTGCATCGGCCCGATGGGCAGCCGCGTGCGCAACGTGATGGCCGAGCTGCACGGCGAGAAGATCGACATCGTCGACTGGTCGGACGACCCGGCGGAGATGGTGGCGAACGCCCTGTCACCCGCCCGGGTGAGCAAGGTCGAGGTGGTGGACTGGGACTCGCGCTCCGCTCGGGTGACCGTCCCCGACTACCAGCTGTCGCTGGCCATCGGCAAGGAGGGCCAGAACGCCCGCCTCGCCGCCCGGCTCACCGGCTGGCGCATCGACATCCGGCCCGACACCGAGCCGGCGCCCGACGCGGACGCCGACCGGGACTGACCGGAAACAGCGCCTCCGGCGGGAATAAATGACTACCGGCCGACCGTTTCCGGCCGGTAGACAGGGGTCCTCGTCCGCGACGAACCCCTCAAGGATCACGACGACATCCGTTCGATTTTTCCCCTGAAGGGGTGAGGTCGGTGCGGGGAGGTAGACTTAGGCGTGTCTGGCCGGACGCAAGCCCGCGCATGCCCCGAACGCACCTGTGTGGGGTGCCGGGAGCGAGCGGCCAAGAGCGATCTGCTGCGCATCGTGGCGGTCGGGGACGAATGCGTCCCCGATCCTCGCGGTACGCTGCCCGGCCGGGGTGCGTACGTGCACCCTGCCGTGGTCTGCCTCGACCAGGCGGTCCGCCGCAGAGCGTTCCCCCGGGCCCTCCGGTCCGCTGGACCGCTCGGCACGGAGGGACTGCGCACGGCCCTGGCAGTCCAGGCCGTGGCGACACCGTAAGAAGAAGTACGGCACGGATACCCCGTGCGGTCAGGTACCTCGCGAGTTGGAAGTAGGTCGAGATTGCGATGAGCACTCGATGAGTACGCGATGAGTACGCCCATGAAGTAGCGACGGTCCGGCGTAACCCGGACCTAAAAGGAGCGATGTGGCTAAGGTCCGGGTATACGAACTCGCCAAGGAGTTCGGGGTTGAGAGCAAGGTCGTCATGGCCAAGCTCCAAGAACTCGGTGAATTCGTCCGTTCGGCGTCCTCGACGATCGAGGCGCCGGTTGTACGCAAGTTGACTGACGCACTGCAGGGGCCCGGCGGCAACGCCGGCAAGTCCGCTGCGAAGCCCGGCGCGCCCCGCAAGGCCGCGCCCGCCAAGCCCGCGGCGCCCTCCCCGGCGACCGCGGCACGTCCTGCCCCGAAGCCCGGCGCACCGGCCCCCAAGCCGGCCGCTGCCGAGGCCCCGGCGGCCCCCGCCCCGGTGACTCCGGCCGCTCCCGGCCCGCGTCCCGGCCCCAAGGCTCCGGCCGCCCCGAAGCCCGCTCCGGCGGCTCCCGTGGCGACCGAGTTCTCCGCGCCCCCGGCCGCCCCCGTGCGTCCGGCCGGCGCCACCCCCGGTCCGCGTCCGACGCAGCAGCGTCCGGCCGCCCCGGGTCAGTCGGGGGCGCGCGCCCGCCCGGCGCCTCGTGACTTCAATAAACCCACCAGACCGCGTAACCCATCCCGGGTGGGG
>NZ_JBBDHD010000150.1:0-14639 GCF_044129415.1 Streptomyces racemochromogenes | reverse complement strand
AAAACCGAAATGCCTTAACCGGTCTGGTGGGGTGGTATTTGTTTATAATAAACAGCAACAGCGCTGCGCGCTGTGCCAACGAGCCGCTTCGCTTCGCTCAGCGGGAGGGCGCTTCGCGCCCTCAGGGCCGGCCCTTCGTGCCGGTGCCCTGCGCTGCGCTCCGGGCTGTTCGGGGTTCCGCTTCGCTCCACCCCGAATAGCCTGCTTCGCAGGCTTGAGTGACCCCGTTTCACGGGGTCCGGGCCTTCGGCCCGTTGGGCGCGCTCGCTCCGCTCCCCCACCCAGGTCCTTCCGGCTCCGCCTCCAGGACGAGCCCGCTATCGCGGGCGCCAGCAACAGAGGGGAAAGTCGGGCCCGGGGCGGGCCTCCTGGCCTTGGAGCTTTCGGGCTGGCCGGGAAGAGAGGAACACTGCCTGCGGCTGCACTCGTATTGCTGTAGCAGATGCCGAAGTCCAGGGGTTCCTGATCTTCGGCCCGGGGGTATTCGTTTCGCTCCCCTCAGGCCCTTTCGGCTTCGCCTCCAGGGGCCCGTAGCCCGCTCTGGGGGCTGTCGGCAGCAAGGGGGTGGCCACACTGGCCTGAGCGGCCTTCCTCAGAAGTACCAGCAGTACAAGGGGTGACGGAGGCCAGCCGCCGTGCGGGCCAGATCTGCCGCTTCAGTCAGGGCCTCGACCGCCGCCTCCACCGGGATCCCCTCGTCTTTCATGGTGGCAAGTCCGACCCAGGCGCCAGCGGCCGCAACGAGCCGGCTCCTGCTCGCCTGCGCCAGGGTGGAACACAGTCTCTCGGGGAGCTCGAACACCGTGAAGCCGTCATTCTTCATCGGCACAACAACACGCGGCTCTGTGGCCGCAGCCCCTGCCAGCAGGACCTCCCAGTCCCCCACCGCATCGTCGGGGTAGAAGTCCGTGCACGCGAAAGCCGGAAGACCATGATGGCGATGCCGTGGTCCCATCTCGGAAGCCACCCCGTCATCCGGGGCCACGAAGAACTCAACAGCAATAGGCATGGTTCGATCATGTCAGCTCGCATCGCAGGGTGATGCTTCAAAATGTAGCTCGGCTTGATACGGGAAGTGATGGCATGGTGCGCTCCGGGTCCTCCCCGACGACAGTCATGCTGTCGACTGCCGGTGAACCTTGTCGTGCGGGTGATTCGCACTGGGGGTACCAGGGCTGGGCTCTTCACTCGGCTTCGTCATCGAAGTCGTAGGGTGGGATGGCCCATCGCAGCACCATCTCTCCCGCCTCATCGGCTTCGAGCGTGACCGGATACACCTGGCCGGTGGCCCGCTCACCGCGGTGCCTCATCGAGTGGTCACCCTGGTCCCATTCGATGCCCAGCACCTGGCAGCCACCGACATCGATCGCACCCGCATGGAGCGGATGGTGCCACCCGGCCCGCTGGAAGCGGTGGACATCGGTGTGCTCGTCGACCGAAACCATGAGGCCCTTGCCGTGGAGGCGGTCGCGCCAGGCTTCGAGTTCGGCCGCACGGGCAACCGCCTCCGCCACCGGGAGATCCAGCCACCCGCGCGGCCCATCGACGCCGTGCCGGGCGATCCGCTCACCGCCGAACTGCGTATGAGCGTTGTCCGCGTACAGGCCCCAGTAGAAGACATCGGCAAGCCCGTCGGCCGGCTCGTCGTCCCATCCCCTCCACACGTCCAGGCCCACGGCGTCGCCGACAACCATGCCGCACCGATCGACGGGCAGATCCCCGAGCCAGACCGGTACCACCCGGTCCTCGGTCTCGGGCCACGGAAGCCCGAGACCGAACTCCAGGGTCGCGATCGCCGGCTCACGGTCGAACGGAGACGGCGAGGTACTCGCCCGCACCATCAAAACCCGATCAGCGGCCGCCGGAACCGCGACCGCCTCACACAACCACTCACGAAGATGGCCCCCACCCTTCGCCGCGGCCGCCCTGGCGCGCTCGGACAACGGCTGGCCCAGCTCCCGCCACTGATCGATCCAACCGGCCATACCAAGCACCAGCACACCCGACGGCGCGATGACTTTCCCCAGGTCAACGAAGAACTCAGACATGCGCCGATTGTGCCTCCCCCCGACGACAACCGGCTGCGGCCCCAACACCGTCTCAAGAAAGGGAGTCCATCAAGGTCAGCCCGCTTTCAGCCACCACTTCGCCGAGATACGACACCAGGCCCGACACCGATCGCCAAAGCTGCTCAGAGCCCGGCTACGGTGGCAAACGCGCCAGGTGTGCCCACGGAGCCTCATGGGCAACCAACGTGCATGACCACGCAGCCAGCCATCCGCAAGGCCGGTCAACCGGCAACGGTCTTCCGCGTGGCTCCCCTGAACAGAGAGACGACCTGGTCACTGATGTGCCGGATCGCCGCGCGTTACGGCCAGGAACCCGGCTGGCTGTTGGGAAACTGGCAGTGGACGAACCATCAGCCCCGGGACCCAGGCGGGACTCCACGCGCGGATGCAGAAGTGCTGCTCGATCGGGATGGCCGAGCCCTGCTGACAGGACTGTGCCGGGTTGACGAGGAGATCCTCGTACAGGCTCTGCCGTCGTGGCGGCCCGTTGAAGAGCAGCTCACCGAGCAGCAGCGGCCAGTGACCGCGGGAGGCCTGTGGCGGGTCGGCGGCACGGTGGTCGGACCGACGGCATTCGGCTGCCGGCTGTGTGGCGCGGCGCAGCGGGCAGGCAGTGCGCGCGGTCCGCTACGCTGAGCGTTGGCAGCGGGTGTGCGAACGGCATCACCGGTGGCAGGTGGATGCTGATGTCGACCACGGGCTGGAGAACCTCGACCTCCGTGAGAGCCCGGAAGTGGCCCAGGCGCAGCGACACTGGGCGGGGGTGGAGCGGCGGGCCGGGGTGGAGCCGGCCGAGGTGTTCGGTCTCGCGCGGGCGGTGGTGTGCCGGTGGTGGGAACAGGCCCTGGGCTGGGGTGAAGAGCGGATCTGGCCGGCCCGGCTGCACCAGCTCGCGGGTGGGGACGCAGGGGGCAGGTTTTGGTGGTGGCACGCGGTGGCCCGGGACGCGGTGGTCTTCCCCGAGGTCGTCGCTGTGGCCGATGCGCTGCTGGACCCGACCATGGAGGAACTGGCATGGGCGGACAGCGGACGGGAACAGATCGGCCCCGGTCTACGGACGGTGCGTTCTGCCGGGAGCTGGGCGTGCGGTAGGGCGCCCATGGCTGGGACCGCTGGTGGCGGTCGACTACGACGGGCCGCTGGTCGCCGGATGGCTGGGGACAGTGATCCGGCGGCGCCGCGGCGTCGGGGACCCTGATGGCCGGGGCCAGGACCCGTGGTGGGTGAGCCGGGAGCGTCAGCCCGTGTCCACGGGCGCGCAGCTGCGCCTGCTGGCCGAGCGGGAGAACGGCACCACCAGCTGGCGCAAGGCGGTCCCGGATTCAGACCGGGGTCGTCTGGAGCGTCTGCTGGACGAAGCAGTTCAGATGCTGGGCGATGTCCATGTCCACTCCGGGCGTCCCGTCGCCGAGGCCAGCCGGAACATGCTCCGCCTCCTCGTCAGGGGCAGCGAGATCCTGGACCGTGCGCTGCTGGAGGCTGCACACGCTGCACTTGAGGCGGGCGTGCCGCCCCAGTTCGTCGGCGAGTGGGGCAAGATCCCAGCTGATCTCGTAGAGGAGATCGCCCGGCGCGGGCCGGCGACGGACGACTGACCAAGCTCCCGTGTCAGCTCTGCGGGAGGGGCTGTGTCGGCTCGTATCGGTTGATCTGTAGCAGACTGGCTCTGGCGGTGTCCCGTGCTTGGGGCGTGGTCCGTTCGATCGCGTGACGCTCCTTCGCAACCGGTGTATGTGCGCATGAGTCACGTATTTGGCTAGCGGCTATGAGCAGTCACGTGCAGGGAGAAGCCCGGGCCCGGGGCGTCTGCGAGGCGGTGTTCAAGGACGCGTCAGGGGGTGTGCGGCAGCTTCCGTGGGACAAGGCCGCCTCGTCCGTGCGGTTCGAGGAGCTGCCGCCCGTCGCGGCTTTCCCTGTGGTCCCGGGGAAGCGGTGGGCGCCCGGCTGGTGGTGGTCGGCGACCAGCGGCCGGCATGTGGTGCACGGGTCGGCGGCCATGCGCTCCCAGCTGATGCTGCTCGACCGCGATCCCGACGTCGTCGGCCTGGCCGGGCGGCCGCTGCGAGTGGTGTGGCGCGACGGGCAGGGTCGGGTGCGGTCCTGGGTACCGCAGCTCTTCGCTCGGTACACCGACGGAACAGCCCTCCTGGCCGACTGCCCCTCCATCCCTGGCGGTGGCGGGGAACGGGCACGCGTGGCCGCCCAGTACGTGGGTGGGGCGTGCGCGGAGGTGGGGTGGCTCCACCGGAGGCTGGAGCCTCTCGACCCGGTCGTGGAGGCCAATGTGCGGTGGCGGCCGGCTACCGGCACCCCCGCAACGCCGGCGGATTGGAACGGATGGCCGCGGTGCAAGAAGCGTTCCGGGATCCACGGCCGCTGATCGAGGGCGTGCGGGCGGTAGGTGATCCGATGGCCGTGTGGCCGGCTGTGTTCCACGCGCTGTGGTCCGGACGCCTGAAGGTGCCTCTGTCCCGGCCCCTGCACGAACGGGTCATCGCCCACCCGGGCACGTCCGCCGGTATCGGGGGCGGGGAGGCGTGATGAGCAGGAGTGCTGCGAGGCAGCCGGCGGTCGCGGTGGGCGGGTACGTGGTCTTCGAGGGCCGCACCTGGCAGGTGGTGGCCATGGACGGCTCTGTCGTACGGCTGGTCGCCGAGGACGGGGCCGTCACCTCGGTCCTGGCCGGCTATCTGTGCGCGGCTGCCGACTTCGCCGTGGTCGGGGCCCTGCCAGCGGTCGGGGTGCCGCAGTGGGGGCTGTTCGAGACGGTGCCGGTGCGCGAGCAGGAACGCGCGCTGGCCTGGCAGCGGCATCTGCAGGAGATCGAGTGCGGCCTGCCGGGTGGTCCGGGCAGCCCGGGGGTGCCGCGGCCTGCGTACGAGCTGGAGCGTCCGATAGGCGATCGGGTAGCGGCCAAGGCCGACGAGCTGGCAGCGCTGGGCTGGAGCGGGGTGAGCCCGGCAACGATCCGAAGGATGCGGGCCCGCTACCGCCGCCAGGGCTTATGGGGGCTGGTCGACCACCGCACCACCAAGCCCTCCAGCCGCACCGGGCGCGCCGACGAGCAGGTAGTCGTGGCGGTGTTGGAGGCTCTGCGACGCCAGCGCGGGCGTTCCAAGGGCACGCTTACCGGGCTGCGCGAGCTCACCCGGCAGGTCCTCGCCGAGACCCATGGCCTCGATACCGCAGGTCTGCTGCCGCCGGTGTCCACGTTCAACCGGCTCGTACGCGCACTCGCCGACCCGCAGGAGCTGCCCGGCCGCCCCGCGCGGACCGCGGCCAGCCCGGCACCGCCCTTCACCCCGACCACGGCCGGGCGGCCTGGGGAGCAGGTCATGCTGGACACGACGCGCCTGGACGTCATGGCCGTCTCCGACCACGGCGTGGCGGGCCGTCCCGAGCTGACCATCGCGCTGGACGTCGCCACCCGCAGCATCCTGGCCGCCATTCTGCGGCCGGCCGGGACCAAAGCCGTCGACGCCGCCCTGCTCCTCGCGGAAATGGCTGTCCCGCACCCGGTCCGCCCCCACTGGCCCGCCTGCCTGCAGCTCGCGTACTCCTCAATCCCCTACGAGCGGCTCCTGGACATCGATGCCCGGCTGGAACACGCGGCGGCCCGGCCGGTCATCGTCCCCGAGACCGTCATCGTCGACCGCGGGAACATCTACCTCTCTTCAGCCTTTCGCGCCGCCTGCGAGACCCTCGGCGTCAGCGTCCAGCCCGCCCCTCCCCGCCAGCCCGCGGCGAAGGGGCCCGTGGAGCGGACCTTCGCCTCGATCAACACCCTGTTCTGCCAGTACGTCGCCGGATACACCGCCTCCAACGTTGTCCAGCGCGGCCGCGACGTCGAGAACGAAGCCTGCTGGACCGTGGCGCAGCTCCAGGACCTCCTCGACGAGTGGATCACCGCCGGCTGGCAGCCCCGGCCCCATGAAGGCCTGCGGCACCCCATGACGGCCAAGGCCGCCCTGTCACCGAACGAGATGTGGGCCGCCCTCATCGCCGCCCACGGGTACGTGCCGGCCCCGCTGACCGGGCGTGACTACATCGAGCTGCTCCCCACCCGCTGGCACAAGATCACCGACCGCGGCATTCGCATCAACCACCGCACCTACGACTCAACGATCCTCAACCCGCTCCGAGGGCAGCCCTCGGACGTCCACGCCCGCGGCGGGAAATGGGAAGTCCACCACAACCCCCACGACGCACGACAGGTCTGGATCCGCCTACCCGACGGGCACCTCGCCGAGATCGGCTGGATCCACCGCGACCACGTCCACCAGCCCTTCAACGACCACCTGTGGCAGCATCTCAAGACTCGAATCGAACAGCGCAGCGACCACGAGCAGTACGAGAGCGACCTCGCCGAGGCACTCCACGCGATCCTCACACGCGCCCGCACCGGATCAGACGGCCGCCCGGCCGCCGGTACGAAGGCAAGGAGAGAGCAGCACGTGCAGGCTTGCGGCCCGGCATGGCCCGCCGCCCTCGGCAGCGGCAGCACCGTCCCGGGCCTCGCGCAGCAGCCGGAAGACAGTGCGCGTGTACCGGGTCAGGCCGCCACAGGCGTGCACGACCTCGACGGTCCGGATTGCCTGGACGACCTTGAAGAAGACGACGAAGACAACGACCAGGACTGGTCGGCGGCCGCGACTGGCGGCGGCTTCGGCCTCTACGACGCACAGCGGGAGGCGGAACAGTGGTGAGGCATCCCCCGGCCCAAGAACTCAGCCAGGACGAACCCCTGCCGCCGACGACCTGGCAGGGCTGGCAGCAGTTCGTCGACACCCCTCCCCCCACACCGCCTGCCCCAGATGCACCGCCCCGCAGCGCCGAGGAACGGCTCGCCTACCACTCCGACTTCGTCACCATCCGTACCCCGGCCATCAACACGATCTCGACCACGGTGCGCACCCTCATGGTCCTGGGCCGGCACCAACGGGCCACCGCCCGACCCAGCCTGATCGTCACCGGGCCCCCGACCACCGGAAAGACCACCGCGCTCCTGCAAGTCGGCCGCGCCTGCCACCTCGCCGAAACCACCCGCACCGGCAACCACGACCAGGTGCCGGTCGCGTACGTCCTCGTCCCGCCAGGGGCCAGCGCGAAAACCCTCGCCACCGAGTTCGCCCGCTTCCTCGGCATCCCGATCACCCATCGCATAACTCAGGCCCAGATCATGACATCGGTCTGCGACACATACACCCGGGCAGGCGTCCGCCTGATCATGATCGACGAGATCCACCGGCTCAACCCCCGCACCAGCACCGGAGCCGAAGCCACCGACCTCCTCAAAGACCTCACCGAACGCATCGGCGCCGCCTTCGTCTACGCCGGCATCGACGTCACCACCACACCCCTGTTCACCGGCACCCGAGGCGCCCAGCTCGCCGGCCGCGCCACCCTCATCGACTGCGACACCATCCCCGCCCGACGAGGCACCAGCCAGCCGTTCCGCGACCTCGTCGCCGCCATGGAAGCCTGCCTCGACCTCACCCAGCACCGAGCCGGAAGCCTGGTGCGCCTGGCCCCTTACCTTCACACCCGTACCGGCGGACGCATCGGCAGCCTCGCCCGCCTCCTACGCCAGGCCGCGATCACCGCGATCCTCGACGGCACCGAACGCATCACCAAGGCCGCCCTGGAGACCGTCGTTCTCGACCACCTCGCCGAGGACAGCCAGCGCCCCCGGTACCCGGCCAGCCGCACCCCCCGGCGGCCCGGAAGCGGAAACAGCGACAGTCGAACGGCCACACCGGACCAGCCTTGGACACTCCGGCCACGCCCCGGCCCAAACCAGCTCGCGCTCCCGCCCCACGACCGGCTCTGGGCCTGGCCCTACACCCCACAGCAACGCACCCGACATCACCGCCCATAGACGGGCCGTTACACCTGCACAAATGATCAGTACACCTGCACACACCTGAAAAACTCGGCCAAACCGAGAAAACACCAGGCCACCGCCCCTGCCCGGATACCGCCACGTCCTCCATCGAGCAGCCCTGACGACCCCAACAGGCGCTACCAGGCCCCCACACCGACCAACCAACCTGAAAACACCCAGGTCACAGCACCAGCCCAGGCACTACATCAATGGCCCGTCATAACTTCCTGGTCAACACCGCGGGCAGCATCCTGCTGGACCGGGTCGCCGAGCACGCGGGCGGCAGCGTCCGCAAAGCCCTGGTTGACCAGGGCTTCAAGAACCAGGTCGTCCTGCACGGCGCTGGCCTGGGCATCGACGTCGAGATCGTCGAACGAAACCCGCAGGTCAAGGGTTTCGTGCCGCAGCCGAAGCGGTGGAGGGTCGAGCAGACCTACGGAATCCTGATACTGCACCGGCGCCTAGTCCGCGACTACGAGCACCGCCCCTCCGCCTCCCGCGTCTACTGGGCGATGACCCACATCATGACCCGACGCCTCACCGGCGCGAACGCCCCCACCTGGCGCGAGGCGCAGGCGGTGGCAGCGTGAACATCCAGCCCCTGCTCGACGCCCTGGACCTTCAGGAAGACGCCGCCCGGGCCTTGGCCGACGACCTCCGCACACAGATCGAGGACCTGCAGGCCCGATTACGACAGGCCGAGACCCGCCTGGAGCACCTCGCGATCACTCGTAAGACCGTCACCGGCCTCGCCGACCGGCTCCCGGCCGCCGCGCCGGAGCTGCCCGAACACCCGGACTACCCCCGCATCCTCGCCACCTTCAACCACGCGACCGGGCCGCTGCGAGCCAAGGACGTCTGCGAAGCCCTCGGCCACGAACTACTGCCGAAGAACGTCGAAGGCACCCGGGCCAAGCTGAAACGCCTGGTCAAACTGGAGATCCTTACCGAGGCCGACACCGGCAACTTCGCCAGGAACCAATAGCTGACGGACCTCCACCAGCGGGCTTGCTCCACCTCAGCCGGAAACGGACATCACCTGAACGCCCTCTGAGTTGCCGATCAGTCGATGCGGTCGCTCAGGCCCAGAACCTTCGGGTCGTCGCCGGGGAAGTTCCTGGGCATGCCCGGCACGCCGATGGTGCGCCCGTACACGCTGGCCAGGAACTCGACGGCACCGACTGGGAACTCGATCCAGTCGGCGTTGTCCGTGCGGACGACCACCGGCCATGCGTCCGGATCCGCAGGGCTCGTCCTCCAGTAGAAGGTGTCCCCCGAATTGGACGACGCCCAGGAGATAAGGCCTCCCGGCTGCGGGTAGGGAACGT
This sequence comes from Streptomyces racemochromogenes, assembly GCF_044129415.1. Taxonomy (GTDB): domain Bacteria; phylum Actinomycetota; class Actinomycetes; order Streptomycetales; family Streptomycetaceae; genus Streptomyces; species Streptomyces racemochromogenes_A. Next base: position 5,358 of record NZ_JBBDHD010000150.1, on the reverse strand, counting down.
AGTTCTCGGTGTCGCCCATCTCGTACAGATCCTGAAGGATCTCGTCGTCCCTGGACTCGGACGCCCATGGCGCCTCGGCGCCGGGCGTCGGAAGGGAGACCATGAGGAAATCATCGATGACAAGCACCGGGTACGCCTCCGCCAGAGAGCGGAAGTCCGAGGGCAGCGCCGTCCCGAGGCCCGCCTCGAGGGCGGCCCAGTCCACGCTGCGTCCACCTGACACACGCCACTGTGTCATCGAAGGCAGCACGCCCTCCAGCTCTTCGACTCTCACCATGTCGTCTGCCAATCCGGAAAGTTCTCGACCATGACGGTCTCGAACAATACTCCGGCTTCGATGCGGGCAGGCACGGCGGCGTAACTAGTTAAAAAGTCACGAACCGCCCTCTTACAGGTCCGTTTCAATGACACCGAGGTGACGCCGAACCAGTGAAGACAAGCGACCGATCGCTTCCCTCTCTGTCGCGTTGCCTTAACACTGCCCCGGCCGCGTACTGCGCGCGGCTGTCTCGGCGGGGGGCGCGGGCCGCTCAGGCGGTCAGGTGGTCAGGGCCACGAGTTCGGCGTTTGCGCGTTCGGTGACCAGGGCGAGGACACGGCCGGCGGCGGCAAGGTCCTCGGCGGGTATCCCGCCCCAGACCCGGGCGCTGATGGGGGCGGTGTCAGCGCCGACGGAGGTGAGCAGCTCGCACCCGGCGTCCGTGGGACGGAGGTGCGCGCCATCCGCGGCGAGCAGTTGCCTGGCCAGCAGCTCGTCGAGAGTGGCGCGGATGTCGGCGGGATCGGCCTTGAGGGAGCCGTGGATCTGGGTGATCAGGTCGTGCGGTGTCTGCGGTGCGTCGGCGGTGACGGCGGCGCGCAGGGCGATCTGCTGGGTGAAGGTGAGGCCGTGTCGGGCCAGGACGTGCTCTAGGACGCCGCGGGCGGCGTAGTGGGCCAGGCCGAGGATACGCGCGTCGGCGACGGGGGCGGTCATGGTCATTGCTGGGGTCCCTTTCGGTTCTGTTCGTTTGGTACGGGTGGAACGAGATGTGTGTCGCGGGGGCAGCTCGTCAGAACTGACCTTGTGCATGGGCGCCGGTGCCACCGGGGGCAGTGCAGGGTGTCGTCCGGCCCGGTTCGGTGCAGCGAACTGCCTGCTGTCGATTCCTCTGCTGCGGCGTCAACACGTGCCGACAGGAGTGCTACGCGTCAGCGACGGCCGGGGGGGTCTGGTGTGGATGATCCGTCGCCTGTCAGGCGGCGGTGGCAGGGGTGTAGTCGGGGAGGCGGACCGGCTTGGTGCGGGTGTTCTCGGGGGCGTTCGCGGCCAGCATGTCGAGGACCTCCTGGGTGGGGGCTGGCAGGAAGAACCGTTCGGCGCCCTCGCGGCCCAGCGCCTGGTGCTCGGCGACGTAGGGGCGCATCTGCCGCTCGTAGGCGCCGAAGGCGGCCGTGTGGTCGCCTTCGCGGGCGGCGAGTTCCCCGGCGAGGAGGTAGGCGCCGATGAGTGCCTGCGAGGTGCCGCGGCCGGAGGTGGGGCCGGCGCAGTAGCCGGCGTCGCCGAGGAGGACGATCCGGCCGGCGGACCAGGACTCCATCTCGACTTGGGCGTTGGAGTCGAAGAAGAACTCCTGTGCTGTGTCCATCTCCTTCAGCAGGCGGGGCACCTCCCAGCCCTCGCCGGCGAAGCGGTCCGCGATGATCCGCTTGTGCGCGGCCGTGTCGCGGTGGTCGTATTCCAGGTGGTCGGCGGCGAAGTGGAAGGCCGCGCGGGCCTCGGTGTTGGCGCGGGCCGTGAAGATGTTGGCGGCCTTGCCGGGGGCGGCGTAGAGGTGGCCGGTGTTCTTGAGGCCGAGGTAGTTGTCCAGGTTGAAGATCGCGGTGTAGATGCCGAGGTGGCGGACGTACTGCCCTTCGGGGCCGAAGGCCAGGGCGCGGGTGCGGGAGTGGAGGCCGTCGGCTCCGACGACCAGGTCGAAGCGGCGGGGCGCGGCGTGTTCGAAGGTGACGTGGACGCCGTTCTCGTCCTGGTGCAGGCCGGCGATGGAGTCCCCGAAGAGGTACTCGGTGTTCTCGCGGGTGGCTTCGTAGAGCAGGCGGGTCAGGTCGCCCTTGAGGACCTCCAGGTCGCCGGCGAATATCGCGGCGGGGAGGGTGGCGTACGGGCGGCCGTCGGCGTCGACCATGGCGGCGTCGCCCATCTGCGTGTCCAGCGCCTCGATGTGCTGGAGGAGGCCCATGCGGTCCAGGACGTCGAGGGCCTCGCCGCGGAAGTCGACCGCGTAGCCGCCGTCGCGCAGGTGGGGGGCCCGCTCGACGATCGTGGGGGTGAAGCCGTGGCGGTGCAGCCAGTAGGCCAGAGCGGGGCCCGCGACGCTGGCGCCGGAGATCAGTACGGTCTGGTTCTGGGCCTTGTTCATTTCCCTGTCCTCTCTCGGGGTCGTGTGTACAACGTACAGACGGAAAGGGATCGGTAGAACAGGTGAGTTGGGGAAAGTAATCTAGTGCACTAGGGTTCGTCCGTACTAGTGCACTGGGAGGGTGGGATGACAGAGAGGCAGGCGCCGTACGCGCGGATCGCGGCCGAGCTGCGCGGGCGGATCGAACGCGGGGAACTGCTGCCCGGGGACCGGGTGCCCTCCACGCGGGCCATCACCCAGCGGTGGGGGGTCGCCATGGCCACCGCGAGCAAGGTCCTGGCCCTGCTCGGACAGGAAGGCCTGGTGCAAGCGGTGCCGGGGGTCGGGACCGTGGTCGCGGCCCGGCCCGCGGCCGGCGGACCGGGCCGGCGCCCCGCCGCCGAGGACGACACCGCGCAGCGCGCCCGCATCGTCCGCGCAGCGGTCGCCCTCGCCGATGCGGAGGGACTCGCGGCGCTGACCATGCGCCGGCTCGGGGCGGAGCTCGGGGTCTCGGCGATGTCCCTGTACCGGCACGTCAGCACCAAGGAACAGCTGGTGGTGCTGATGGCCGACGCCGCCTTCGGTGAGGAGGCGTTGCCAGAGCGGCCGCCAGCGGGGTGGCGGGAGCGGCTGGAACTCTCGGCGGCCCTGCAATGGCGGCTCTACCGGGCCCACCCCTGGCTGGCCGGGGCCATGAACCTCAGCCGGCCCCTGCTGATCCCCAACGGCATCCGCCACATCGACTGGGCCCTCGCCGCCCTCGACGGACTCGGCCTGGACGCGGATACGCGGATGCATGCCGCCGTCACCCTCTTCGGGTACGTCCGCGGCCACGCCGTCGACCTCGAACCCGAGACCGACGCGACGCGCACCAGCGGCGTCACCGGGCAGGAATGGATGCACGCCCAGGAGACACGGCTCGCGGCACTCGTGGACAGCGGAGCCTTCCCCGCGTTCGCCGCCGCCAGAGCGGGCTCCGCCCTCTCCCCCGAATCCCTCCTCCACCACGGCCTCACCGCCCTCCTCGACGGACTCGCCACCCGCATCACCACACCCCCGCACTGACCACCACGACCATCCGACCCCGCCAGCCCCGACAGCCCACCCGTCAAAACGCTCTCCCGCCCAACAGGGCGCCGGTAACAGCACGGGCCGCCGCCCCGGTCACGGGCACACGCCGACCTGGCCAGCCTCTACCGCATCTCGGCGCCATGAGGCAGGAGGACCGGCATTCCGTCCGCCTGGCGCCTCGATACATGAGAGACCCGTCATGACGGCTGCCCGGCGGACGGAGGGAGACCGCCCGACCCCGACCGGAACCGGTCGATCACCCGCACCTCGCCCAGCACCGCCAACGCCGTCGTGCCGGGTGCGGTCAGCCGGCGCACCGACGCGCCCACCTCCCCCGCCGTCAGTGCCGCGAGGGCGTCGGCGTCGTCGTCGGTGGACCAGCCGGACAACACGTCCTCGCCAGCCGGGTCGTCGGCCAGGACCAGGTGCGGGTCATCGAGGCGGAACCGGCGCGCAGCGCCCCCGGGGCCGGCCAGCGTCAGGTAGGCGACCGTCGGGCCGGTGGGTACTTCGATCTTGTCGTGAGCCAGGAGCCAGGCCACCACGGCGCGGCTGTCGAACTGCGGGTGCACGTCCGTGCCGGCCACCGGGGTCGGGAAGTCGTCGTGGCGGCGGCGCCAGTTGACCACCGCGGCCCTACCCACCCGGGCAATCCGCGCCACCCCCGCCAGGAACAGCCGGCCACCGCCCGGTGCGGCGGGTTCGAGGGCGGCGAGCGGGGAGCGGGTCCCCGGACGGGCGGTGCGCACGGCCCGCCAGTCCACCGACGGGTGGACCACCTCCAGGAGGGCAACCTCCTGGGCGTCGTAGAGGGGGATGGTGGTCTGCCCGCCTTGCCGCTTGTAATCGATGTCCACCGAGCCGACCGGCGAGACCCACCCGAGCCGCACCACCTGGTCGAAGTCCACGCGGCGCACCCCGAGTCGGCGGGCGGCCTGGTCGGGGCCGGGGGGGACGTGCCGGTCGAGGAGGGCGGGCAGGTCCCGTCGGCGGGCGAGGGCGGCCACCTGGTCCGGGTGGACGTCGGGGAACTCCGGCTCGCCGCCGAGGTAGACCAGCAGACCCGCCTTCACCAGGTGCCCGACCGCCGAAGCGGTCACCCTCGGCCGCAGGATCGGCAACGGCACCCCCAAGGCCTCCGTCAACCGGTCCGCAGCCACCCCGGCGCCGATCACGCCCGGCAGCGCCGCACGGACGGCCTCGGGGTCGCAGGCCTCCACCACCGCCCGCGACCACCGGGCCCTGCCAGGTGCCGGAAAGGGGGGAGGTGCTCCTGCTTCTCACCGGTGCGCGGAATAGACCGCGACAGCACAGTGCCCGAGCTCCGCCCGCGGGCTGTGCGGGGTGGAGCTCGGGTTGGGGGTGCCCGCGCTACCAGCTTCCCCCGATGGGGTTCCAGCCGGGGTTGCCGAACGTGGTCTTCACAGCGACGGTGCTGTTGTCGTTGCTCAGGTAGAAGGCGCCGGTGGCGGGGTCGTTCGCGCCGATGGTGTCCTTGCCGTCGCCGTTCCAGTCGCCGGCGATCGGCTTCCATCCGGGGTTGCCGAGCTTGGTGCTCACGGCGACGGTGCTGTTGTCGTTGCTCAGGTAGAAGGCGCCGGTGGCGGGGTCGTAGGCGCCCACACTGTCGACACCGTCACCGTTCCAGTCACCCGCGAGCGGGAGCCAGCCGGGGTTGCCGAACCTCGCCGAGCCCGACACGTTGACGTTGTCGTTGCTCTCGTAGAACGTGCCCGTATTGGGGTCGTAGGCGCCGATGCTGTCCTTGCCGTCGCCGTTCCAGTCGCCGGCGATCGGGATCCAGCCGGGGTTGCCGAACGTGCTCTTCACGGCGACGGTGCTGTTGTCGTTGCTCAGGTAGAAGGCGCCGGTGGCGGGGTCGTAGGCGCCCACACTGTCGACA